>CACNRW010000013.1 GCA_902622875.1 uncultured SAR116 cluster alpha proteobacterium | reverse complement strand
TAGCTAGATTAAAGAATAAACAAATCAAAACACCAGTTGTTCACGCAATTCATAAAGCAAATGTAATGAAATTAACGGATGGTATCTTTCTAGATGCTTGTAGGGAAATGTCTAAAAAACACAAAGATATTATTTATAAAGAAATGCTTGTAGATGCTTGTGCTGCTCACATAATAAGAGATCCAAGTCAATTTGATATTATTGTAACTACTAATATGTTTGGAGATATTTTATCTGATTTAGCAACTGAATTTTCAGGTTCTTTAGGTTTGGCAGGATCGCTAAATGCCGGTGAGGATTATGCAATGGCTCAAGCTCAACATGGCTCTGCTCCAGATATTGCGGGTCAAAATACGGCAAATCCAATTTCTCTAATTTTGTCTACAGGTATGTTACTCAATTGGCTTGGAGAAAGAAGAAAGATAAAGGACCTGATTTTAGCATCGAGTTTAATTGATAAATCTGTTACAAATCTATTCGAAAACAAAAATAATTTAACTAAAGATCTTGGTGGAAAGGCTTCAACAGAAAAAACAACCGAAAATCTAATTAATATCTTAAATCATTTAACTTAATAAGTCATGACTGATCAAATATCTATACCTACAGTTTTTATGCGAGGGGGAACATCCAAAGGATTACTTTTCGACAAAAGAGATTTGCCTTCGGAAGAAAAAAAAATAAGTAAATATTTACTAGCTGCGATGGGTTCACCAGATATACGTCAGATAGATGGGATGGGCGGAGCTACTTCAGTAACTAGTAAAGTTTGTATAATTTCAAAAAGTGAGCTTGAAAATATTGATATAGATTATTTTTTTGCTCAAGTTTTAGTTGATGAGGCTAGAGTAGATTATGGCCCAACTTGTGGTAATATGCTCTCGGCCGTTGGCCCTTTTGCTATTGAAAAGGGTATGATAGATGCAAAAGAGACTAAAACTAATATAGTAATTAGATCAGTCAATACTGGTTCAATTGTAGAAGCATCTATATTAACTCCCAATAAGAAGGTTAAATATTCTGGTGACTATAAAATTGCAGGAGTTCCTGGTGAAGGATCACCAATATTATTAAAGTTCAAAAACTTAGTTGGGGGTATTACTGGTAAACTTTTACCAACTGATCATCCAACCACAATTATAAATGGTATTGAGGTTACATGTTTAGATGTTTCAATGCCAATAGTTATGGCCAATGCAAAAGATTTTGGGATTGTTGGAAATGAAACTAGTAATGATTTAAATGAAAACAAAACTTTATTAAAAAAAATAGAAGAAATTCGACTTAGAGCTGCTTTAAAAATGGGTATGGGAGATGTAAATGGGATAGTTATTCCTAAGTTTGCTCTTTTATCAAAACCACTAAATGGTGGAACTATTACTTCAAGGTATTTTACTCCAAAAACTTGCCATGAGACTCACGCTGCAACTGGTTCTAATTGTATTGCATCAGCATGTTTAATTTCTAATACAGTTGCCTCTAAAATTACCAATATTGAAGCAACTGGTAACGATAAAATAACGATAGAACACCCATTAGGTCTGATAGATTGTTTAGTTGAAACCTCAACTACAGTAAATAGTTTTGATAAAGATTTTATCAAATCTTGTGGTGTGTATCGTACCTCAAGAAAAATAATGGATGGTAATGTCTATATTCCAGAAAATATAGATAATGATTAAATCTACTAACTTATTCTTTAAAAACTTTTTTGATTGGTGGCCTCAAAAGTGGGGGTATATTTTCAGTTTATTGTTAGCTGTAATTAGTAGTTTGATTGCCTATTATTTAGGGTTGCCTCTACCTTGGATGTTAGGACCATTGATGGGCTGTGGCTTTTTTGCAGCAATAGGTAAACCGGTCATAATTGGTAAAAAGCCTAGACCAATTTGTAGGGCACTTTTAGGCTGTACTATTGGGGCTAATTTTGGGCCAGAGATTTTAAATAGATTTAGTGAAATCGGAGTGTCTTTGTTATTTATACCTGGTTTTGTTTTAATTATGGGAATCACAACTTTTTTATATTTATCAAAAATTATGAAAATGGATCGATCAACATCAATTTATGGATCAATTCCAGGTGGTTTAAATGAAATGGTTATTTTGGGTCAAGAAATTGGAGCCGATCCAAGGACGCTTGTTTTAATTCACGCAACAAGAATAGTAGTTGTTGTATTTTTAGCCTCTTTGGTAATATTATTTGTTCCGAATTTAGGTGTTGAAGATTTACCTGAACCAGATTTATTTTATAATTGGGAACAAACCCCAATTGTCATTCTAGTTTCGCTAATCGGATGGTTTTTAGCAGTCAAACTAAAAATACCTGGACCCACAATTATAGGCCCGATGATTTTATCAGCGGTTGCCCATATTTTTCAGATTATAGATGCAATGCCAATGTATATAATAGTAATTTCTATTCAAATTTTACTTGGTTCTGCACTTGGATGTTTATTTAAAAACATTACCCTTAAAGAAATGTCTGGTCCAATATTAGCTGGTTTAATAACGACTTTAATTGCGGTAATACCTTTAATTATAATTTATTATTTTTTAAGTAATATTGGTTATGATCCTTTATCAATTTTGTTAGCTTTTTCTCCAGGAGGTCAGTCTGAGATGAATATTTTAGCATTGTCTGTTGGTGCAGATATGTCCTTCATAAGCCCTCACCATATGTTAAGAGTGATTCTTGTGATTATTTTTGCAGGAATTTTACATAAAATCATAAAAAGATTATTTTAAATCCTTTTACTAAGACTTATTTTTTGAATTAATCAAGCTCGTGCCTTTATTATCGACAAAAGGTGCATTATTTATCCAAGACATTTCAAAGCCTTCAATACAACCAATATTATATCCATACTGATTAGGATCAGATCGTCTTTTGTGATGGGTATTTATACCACATATCTTACAAAAATAATGTTCAGCTACTTTGGTGTTCCACTTATAAGAGGTTAAAAATTCTCTACCTTCAGTGATATTTAATTCCTCTATTAAAGCTGTTCCCATAACAAAGCCTTTTCTAGAACAAATAGAACAGTTGCACCTACGTAGATTTTTTATGTTTGTGCTCACTTCAAATCTGACTGAACCACAATGACATTTTCCTCTAAGGGGTAAAGATAAATCGTCAATTTTCATATCAACTCTTATATTTTTTAAAAAATGAACCCATAATCACTTTTTAATTTACTGGCCAATTCGTTTGTCTTATGTTCGGATATAGGTATGAATGGTGGTCTTAAATTATTCCACATAGTATTTTTAGTTTGTAATGCCAATAAAGCTTTTTGTGCTGGTATTGGAGCATAATCCTGAAATAACAGTCTAACTGATTTAACTTTTTTTTGGAGTTCTTCTGCTTCTTCCCATTCTCCAGCATTACAAAGATCTATAACCTTAGATATATCTTTACTATTCAAGTTGGCAGTTGCTGATATACACCCTGGTGCACCTAGTTTGATTGCTTCAATAACGGGAAGTTCTGCCCCTGGATAAACTACAAGTCCATTTATTTTTAGAAGTGCTTCTGTATTCTCCCAAACACCTGAACTATCTTTTATACCTATTATAAAGTCAGGGTATGAAGATTTTAGCTTTTGAACCAGATCGATTGATAAACCTACGCCACTTACCTGAGGTATATGATACAAATATATTTTAAGTCTTTGGTCATTTACACCATCAATTAATTTTTCAAAATATTCATACAGTCCATTATCGCTCATACCCTTGAAGTAAAATGGTGGTAAAGTCATTGCACCAAGGCAGCCTAAATCAATAGCATGTTTAGTGATTTCAATTGTATCAGGTAAATTACATAAACCAGTCCCAGGAATTAATGTTTTGGGGTTAATACCAGATTTAACTAAACCTTCAATTGCTTTCATCCTTTCTTTATTTCCAACTGATAATGCTTCTCCAGTAGTTCCAAAAGGGGCAAGACCAGAGCACCCATTTTCCATTAGATTTTGTGCTAGATCATTATACATTATTTGATCAACTTTAAGTTCATTATCAAAAGGTGTTAAGATTGGTGCAATTAGTCCTTTAATCAATTTTGTCTCCATGAATTCAACTAGATTTATACATTACTTTAATTTTTGTAAGAAATAAATTTCAATTTGAATTCTGTATTAATAATTTCAGTTTAGGGTAAATATATTTTTGGGCTATAGCTAAGATTATGAGTACAATTAACAACCTAAAAAAATGATGAGTGACAACAAATGCTGGTTTAATATCTAATGATGAAGCTACTAAACCCATTTCTTGAATTCCACCAGGAGCAAAGGCTAATATTATTGCTTCGGGTTTCGCATCTGTAAAAAAAGATATAAACACTATAAACGGTATCATACAAACTATGAGGGACACGACTATTCCAAATGCAAGCCCAACATAGTTTCTAGCGATTTTCCAATTTAGTCCATGCATGTTGCTTCCAAAAAAGCTGCCAACCATAAGTTGTGCTAAAATGAAAATAACAATAGGAGCATCTAAATCAATAACATCAGTCATATGAAGAACGGCACTTAGGATTAACGGTCCAAATAGTCTTTTTCCTGGCAGTTTTATAATTGTTCCAAAGAATATACCACTGGGGATTAATATGAGAATTATAAAACAATCAACTATATTTCCATAAAAAGATGGCCACATTGGTTGTCTTTCAAATGATTCCGGAAATACTAACAATATTAAAGCGGGGATAGTAAATACAGTTATAAAAATTCTTATGATATGTATAAGTCCTACCTTCTTTGAGTTTGCACCACATTCTTCAGCTCCTAACGCCATTTCTAATAGACCACCTGGAGAAGAAATAAAAAAAGCCTCTACCCTTGGTACTTTTAAAATTTTGTAAAGGAACACGTAAGTAATAATAAATGCAATTGGTACATATAAAAATAAGAACATTATAGAAATTAACCAATCATTTAATTCATGAAAAATTGAAGATGAAAATGACTGACCTAACCAAATACCTATAATGCCTACAAAAGGATCTCTAAGTTTTTGTGGAACATTTACTTCGTTTCCAAAAAGTGTAAAAATTGCTATTGAAAAAGCAGGTCCTAAAACCCAAGGCAAAGGGAATAGTAATAAATTAAAAGTAACGCCTCCTAAAATACCAATAGAAATTGTTATTAAAATAATTTGAATTTTACTCATAAAACATCTATCTCAAAAAAAAATATTTTTAGAAAATATTGGTATGTATTTTATTTTACTTAATATATTAAATAAATTATATCTAAATTTCAGTATATGAATAAATGCTAACGGGGGAGTAATTTGTTGGTGAAAAGTAAAAATTCAGAGATTCGTATAAAAGTAAGCTATGCGATTGAGCTTATAACAGAAATATTTCAAGCCAAGTCATGTAGTATTTATGAGGCTAAAACAATTGCTGAGAGGTTAAGTGGGTCAAATCTTAAGGGTCATGACAGTCATGGTATTGCAAGAGTTCCTAGATACGTAGAATGGATTGAAAAAGGTTGGGTTTTTCCAAATTTAAAACCAGAACTTATTGTTGATGCAGGAGCTATGGCTTGTTTAGATGCTAAACAAGGTTTTGGTCAAGTAGCTGGTGAATATGCAGTAGATGAGGGTATTTCTCGTGCTCATGAGCATGGAATTTCTGTAGTAGGTTTAAGAAATTCAGGTCATCTTGGTCGTATTGGAGATTGGGCAGAAAGAGCAGCTGATGCAGGATTAGTCTCTTTTCATTTTGTAAATGTTAGGGGAAGTTTGCTTGTTGCTCCCTTTGGAGGAACTGATAGAAGGGGTAGTACTTCACCTTTAGCTATTGGTGTGCCTAATACCGACAATAATCACATAATTTTAGATATGGCCACCTCTACAGTCGCAGAAGGAAAAGTGATGGTCGCTCAAAAAGGTGGAAAAATATTACCTCACGGTGCTCTAATAGACCATGCAGGCAATCTGACGATTAATCCAGAAGTAATGTATGGCAAAATATCAGATAAAGAAGTTCCTGATCCTAATAATGGTACTGGAGCAATAACGGCTTTTGGACTACACAAAGGTTCAGGCATTAATTTTATGATGGAAATTTTGGGAGGAGCCTTAACTGGCTCAGGCGTTAATGGTGGCATTCATAAAGATAAACAAAATGTTCAAAATGGAATGCTATCAATTTATATATCTGTAGAAAAGATGGTTGATTTAGATTGTTTTACAAAAGAAGTTAAATCTTATGCAGATTTTGTTAGGGCATCTCCACCTGCAAATCAAAACGAAAAAGTAATGATACCTGGTGACAAAGAAATATTAACAAATGAAGATAGAATGAAAAATGGTTTACCTGTTGCCCCTTTGGTTTGGGAAAATATCAGGCAAACTGCTGAAAAATTAAATGTTCCGAACCTACAGAGATTTCAAGAAGCTATAAATTAATATTATGTATCAAAAATTCTGTCTCCAGCATCTCCAAGACCTGGAACTATAAACCCTTTTTCATTGAGATGATCGTCTTTTTGGGCACATATTATAGGTACATCTGAAAATTTTTCTTTAACTTTTTTTATACCTTCTTCAGATGCGAGTAAGCAAACTAAAGTTATGTCAGACGCTTTATTTTGTTTTAGGGTTTCTAGGGAAGATATTGCACTTCCCCCCGTTGCGAGCATTGGATCACAAAGAAAACATTGTCTATTTTGCAGGTTTGAAGGAAGTTTTATTAAATAATTTACGGGGCTAAGCGTCTTTTCATCCCTATACATACCTATATGTCCAATTGATACATCTTTGAAAATGTCGGTAATACCCTCAGAAATTATCAAACCCGCTCTAAGAATTGATATAACACACGGTTTTGGATCTTGATTTTCGACACCTAAGAAACTTTCAAGTGGAGTATCTATCTTTTTTCTTTTAACCTTAAGATCTTTAAATATTTCAAAAGACATTAATGAAGAAATTTTTTTGGCTGTATATCTAAATTCAAAACTATCTGTCTCTTGAGAACGTAGGTTTGTCATAAGTACATTTATTAACGGGTGATTTAGCACTTTAACTGTCATAATTTTATCTTTGTGGTCTAAATTTACTCAAAAAACCTGTATATTGCTTTTCTCTTGGCAAAGCATAAGAACCAATTTTACTTGTTTTAATTTGAAGATTAATCAAACCTTCAATTAACACAACTGCTGAAGAAACTCCTTCTATTACTGGCAGACCGTGATTTAGCTCAAGGTCTTTTGCTAAGTTAGACATTCCTGCACATCCAAGAATAATAGCTTCAGAATTATCTTCTAAAATAGTTTTTTCTATGCCCTTATTTAGTTTATCAAGATTATCATTAGAAATTTCTTCTAGATCTAATACAGGTACTTCAATAGCTGATATACTAACGCATTTTTCAAATAGTCCATATTTTTTTAGATTATGCTTTAAGGGGTTTATCGATCTTGACAATGTGGTTATAACTGAGAAGTTTCCAGATACAATACTAGCCACATGATAAGCTGCTTCTCCAATTCCAATTACGGGTTTGTCGGTAATTGATCTTACTGCATCTAGACCTGTGTCGTCAAAACACGCAATTATATAACCATCAGCATTTATATTATTATTGATTTCTTCGATTAATCCAGGAATACAAAAAGCTTCGTCATAATAACCTTCAATGCTCTCAGGACCAATATTTGGTTCAACTGAAATAATTTCAGTATCTACATTTGCAAAGTTCTTTGCAGTTAAATCTATTTTATGCGTCATTGCTTTAGTAGTATTAGGATTAATTATACAAATTTTTCTTTTCAAAATAATTATCCTTTATTTCTTTTAAGCCAAATGTAACATACTATTGAAATACCAATTACACTAAATGAGACAAAGGTAGTTACAGTACCTAATGCATATATAACAGGAGTTGTGACTGTTGTAGTCAAACCTTTCAACTCTAATGGAAGTGTATTTCCAGCTCCCATAACTTGAGATGATCTTGCTAACTCATCATATGACAATGTAAATCCAAACAAAGCAATTCCAATTATGCTAGGAGCAATTAGCGGAAAAACAATTTCTTTAAAAGTTTTCCAAGGGCTTGCTCCAAGGTCTCTAGCTGCTTCTTCGTAAGATTTGTCAAATCTGTTAAAAACCGCAAACATAATTAGTAATCC
The DNA here is from genome assembly GCA_902622875.1 of uncultured SAR116 cluster alpha proteobacterium. Taxonomy (GTDB): domain Bacteria; phylum Pseudomonadota; class Alphaproteobacteria; order Puniceispirillales; family Marisalimonadaceae; genus Marisalimonas. Next base: position 40,494 of record CACNRW010000013.1, on the reverse strand, counting down.
AAAAGGAAGCGTCCATGTCAATTGTGCTCCTAATCCACTTGTAAACATTCCTAAAGAAGTTTGAAAAAATTCATTAATATAATTTATATTAAAAGTGGATCCAAGCCATTTAGTGAAATCATCAAGTAACCTAAATTGAAGAGCAACCCCAAGTGACAATACTATCGATGGTACAATTAAGCTTGCTACTGTTGCAAAGAAAAGCATATCGGAGCCCCAAAATTTTTTTCTAAATGCAAGACCTGCACTTACAGATAAAAGAACTGTTAAGACCATAACTATTAAACCCAAGATTATAGATCGTTTAAAAGCTGATCCAATATCTACAACAGAACCGCCTCGCCATAATTCCTCGAACCAATATATTGAAACGCCATTAAGAGGGAAAGTTAACCCTCCATCAGGCCCCTGAAAACTTAAAAGAACAATCGTAAATGTTGGGCCATATAGAAATAATACAAATAAACAAAAAAAGAAAACGCATATATAATAAGTTTTATTTTTTTTATTTAACATTTTAAAGCTCTTTTCGAATATCTATCATTTTAGTCATTATCCATATAATCAAAAGAGTTAATGCCAATAGTATCACAGCATTTGCTGCAGCAGCGGGTAATTGAAGATAACTCATTTCAACGTAGATAATTTTACCAATTGATGGAATTTGTTGCCCGCCCATAATCCCGATGGTAATAAAATCGCCCATAACGACAGTAATGACAAAAATAGATCCAATTACAATTCCAGGTTTGCATAATGGTATAATGACATTCCACAATATTTGAAGTCCATTCGCTCCGTTATCATAAGCAGCTTCAATGATTGATTTATCAATTCTCATCATAGAATTAAAAATCGGAACTATCATAAACAGTGTGTATAAATGCACAAAAGCTAAAACAATAGAAAAGCCGGAATACAAAAGCCATTCTTGGGGTGTATCAGTTAGACCTATATAAAGTAAAAAATCATTTACAAGACCATTCCTTCCTAGAAGAGGTATCCATGATATCATTCTAATGACATTTGAAGTCCAAAATGGAATTGTACAAAGCAAAAATAATACAATCTGCCAAGTAATTGAATTTACGTAAAAAGCAAGGAAATAAGCTACAAAAAATCCAATGATTAATGTAAAAAACCAAGTTATAAAACAAAAAATAAAAGTTGATAAATACGTTTTAAAAGTAACACACATATCTTTTTCATAGTTAAAGCAATCTTTAAAAATATATATGTAATTTTCAAGAATAAAATCAGGTATTATTGAGTATTCATTATAATCCCAAAAACTGATAATGAGCGTTAATACTAATGGAATAAAGAAAAAAAATATAAATACAAAACTATATGGTATTGATAATAAACCGACTGATGGCTTAATCTTCCAGAATTTAATCATATTTATATTCAATTAAAATTTTAAAAGAATAGGGTAACATTAGTTACCCTATTTTGAAATATTTTTTAGGACGCAATCATTTCATTCCACTTTCTAACCATGTATTTGTTCTCATCCATGGTAGCATTCCAGCATGCGACACCGCCCATTCTTGCCTCATATGATCCACCATCTCTGATTTCTCCTTTAGAAGCTAATTTTTTGCCTTCTGGACTCATAATATCAGCAGTAGCAGGTTTACCCATCATCCAATAATCCCACTCATAAGCCTCCATGTACTTCTTTGCTGTTGGAATAACAGCTGAATAGTAACCTTGACGATTTAAATAAGCACCTACCCAACCAGATAAATACCAATTTATAAACTCGTAGCAAATATCAGCTTGTCTTCCTTTAGTAGTAGATGGTAAACCAAAACCTGCTGCCCAAGCTCTATAACCTTCTTTAAGCGGCTGATAGACACATGGAATACCCTTAGTTCTGACTGCAGTAATCGCTGGTGACCACATTGACTGTATTACAACTTCACCAGATGCCATTAGATTTACACTTTCGTTAAAATCACTCCAGAAAGCTCTAAACTGACCCGCTTTCTTAGCTTCTGTAAAAATTTTCATTGTTAAATCAATTTCTTCTTTGGTCATGTTACCTTTATCTGGATATTTATACTCACCCATAGCTTCCACAACCATAGCAGCGTCCATTATACCAATTGATGGTATATTTAAAATTGAAGCTTTTCCTTTGAATTCTGGATTTAACAATTCCGCCCAAGTACTAATTGGTCTTTTAATAAGATCAGGTCTTATACCTAAAGTATCTGCGTTGTAAACAGTAGGAATCAATGTTACGTATTGCGTTGGCTCAGAGGCAAATTCCTTAGATTGTGAACCCTTAAGATACATCACTTTTTTAGGTGCTGTTCCTTGATCTCCTATTTTCTTTCCTGCAACCTCACCTTTAGTAAATGCAGAAGTTACATTGTCCCATTCTTTTATTCTTTTGGTATCCATACCTAGTAAGTTTCCAGATGGTACCAACTTAGGCATACTAAAATACTCAGAGTCAACGATATCAAAACTGTTTGGTTGCGTGAAAATCGTTTTTACAACTTCGTCAGTTGTCTTAACAATGAATTTGACTTTAATTCCAGTGTCATCAAATAATTTTTTTTGAACTGCATCACCCATGTTCACAGCTGTTCCAAGGTATCTGATTACTGGAGCGTCTGCGGCATGTATTGCTGGAAAACCTTTTAGCAATCCCGCGCCTGCAACTGCACCTATCGCTGCAGTTGAAGTTTTAAGCATATTACGCCTAGTTAAACTTTTTTTCATATTAACCTCCAAAAATGTTAATGTTAAAGTTGTATAATCTGTTTAATTATAATAAATATCTTGTAGTGTGGAAATATATGCTGCATACATTTTAAGCAATGCACCATTTTTTTTCAAAATTGATTAAAGTCTAGACAATTTTAATCTATAAACTTACTCGAAAGTATAAATTTGGTAAATAAATTGAATAATCCGGAAAATCTCGAATTTGCGATTCTAACAAAAAAATACGGTGAAACCATTGCTGTTGATAGTATAAATCTTAAAATACCAGCAGGAACATATTGTTGTTTTCTGGGTCCTTCAGGTTGTGGTAAAACCTCAACTCTAAGAATGATAGCTGGACACGAAGAAATTTCAGGAGGTGACATTCTTTTAGGTTCAAATATCATAAATGATTTGCCCCCAGCAAAACGTGGAACCGCAATGATGTTTCAAAATTATGCTCTTTTTCCACATTTATCATGTCTAGATAATGTTGCGTTTGCTTTAAAGATGCGTGGCATAAAAAAAAATATAAGATATGAGAAATCTCTAGAAATGTTAAAATTAGTTCAAATGGAAGATTACTCTGATCGATATCCTAACCAGCTTTCAGGTGGTCAACAACAACGAGTAGCACTTGCGAGAGCCTTGATTACAAATCCTTCTATATTGCTTTTAGATGAACCTTTATCAGCCTTAGACCCTTTCTTAAGAATAAAAATGAGAAGTGAATTAAAAACATTACAAAAAAAGCTTGGTATATCATTCATTCATGTAACTCATTCACAAGATGAAGCAATGGCTTTAGCTGACATGATTGTTGTAATGAATAATGGAAAAATTGAACAAGTTGGTGACCCTTATGAAGTTTTTAATAAGCCCAAAAACGAGTTTATTGCAAATTTTGTTGGAGGTCACAACGTAATTTCAAAAAATAACAAATCTTATTCAATCAGAATGGACCACATACGAATAATCAATAATATAAAATCAAAAGATTCATATCCAATGACTGTGAGTGAAATTGAATATCAAGGTCAAATTGTCAAAGTTACAGGTTTAACTAAAGATTTTGGACGATTAAGTGTATCCATAGGTGATGAGATTTTTTTAAAAAATAAATTTGATATTGACGATGAAATTTTTTTAAGTTGGGATAAAACAAAAGAAAATTCATTGGTTTAATATTATTTATCTTTATTGATTTTTTTAAAAATTAGAAGTTATAATCTTAAAATAATTAATTCATCTGAGGTAATGGTCTTTGACTGATTCAAAAAATATTATCTATATAAATAATAAAAAAGTAGAGGTTACAAATGTCTATCACGATATTACTCTATTAGATTGGTTGAGAAATTATCATAAAATAACTGGAACAAAAGAAGGTTGTGCTGAAGGAGATTGTGGGGCATGTTCAGTTATAATAAATAAAAAAAATAAAGAGGATTCAAAACCCATAAACTCGTGCTTAGTAAGATTAGGTCAAGTAATAGGTAGTAACATTACAACCATAGAAGGTTTAGGTTGTGATAAAAATCCTCATCCATTGCAAATGGCTTTTTCAAATGAGTATGCTTCTCAATGTGGATATTGTACTCCAGGATTTATTATATCAGGTGTTAGTTTAATAAATTCTGGTAAAGTAGTTAATAATGATACTATAAATGATGCAATTTCAGGAAATTTATGTAGATGCACTGGTTACTCTCCAATAATAAAGGCAATTAAATCTGTATCAAATAGAAAAACAAAATTAAAAAAAATTGAAATTATTAATAAAGAAAAAAAAGTTCGTTTCGGAAACATTACTTATTTAAAGCCAAATAATTTAAAAGAGCTCAAAGATTATTTAGAAGTAAAGAGTTTTCAATTTATTGCAGGGGGTACAGATTTAAATCTTCAAAGACCTATCATAAACGAAAAAGAAAGTAATATTATATGTTTAAGTTTCATTAAAGAGTTGAACTTCATCAAAAAATTTAAGGAAAAAATAGTTCTTGGAGGAGCGGTCACAATTGAAAATTTTCTTGATTCAGTTCGATCAAAAATGCCTGAATTAATAGAGATTCTTCAAAGGTTTGGATCACCACAAATTAGAAATCAAGGAACAATTGGAGGAAATTTATGCACGTCAAGTCCAATTGGAGATTTAGCCCCATTATTAATGGTTTTAAATTCTGATATAAATGTGTTTGGAAAAAATGGTGTTAAAAAAACAAACATAAAAAACTTTTTTAAGGGTTACCGAAAAAATATTTTGAAAAAGGATGAGATAATTTTATCTATTGAAATACCTTATCCAAACAAAAAAAATAAAATGTTTTCCTGGAAGCTCTCTAAACGATATGATCAGGATATATCAACTATTTCTCTTGCCATAAATATACAAACTCAAAAGAATATAATAAAAGAAATACAAATGGCTGCAGGAGGCGTGGCAGCAACACCAAAGAGTCTTGACAAATTATGTAAATCAATGCTTGAAAAAAAATTAGATGATGCAATAGATTTTGCAACTGAAAATTTAGATAAATTTATCCAACCAATCTCAGATTTAAGGGGTTCAAGTCATTATAGATTAGAGGCAATGAAGGGACTGTTTAGAAGATTACAAATTTGTTTAAGGCAAGATAAAGAAAGTTTATCAATAATGGAAGTTTAAGAATGAATAATTTAAATAAAATTCCAATTCACGATTCTTCTTTAAGGCATTCCACTGGTCAGGCTATTTATATAGACGATATGCCTGAGCAAGAAAATTTATTGCATGGGACTCCCGTTCTATCAAAAGTTGCATGTGGAAAAATAAAAAAAATTAATTCTGATAAACTAAAAGATCTACCATTTTTTACAAAAATAATAACAGCAAAAGACATCCCTGGCGAAAATGAGATTGGTCCTATCAAAAATGGTGAGCCTATTCTAGCAGACGATTTTTTTTCATATTTAGGCCAACCAGTCGCGATTGTTTTGGCAAAAACACATCAAGAAGCCATTTATGCGAGCAGCTTAGTTGAAATTGAACTGGAGTTTACAACTAAACCTATTCTTAATTTAGATGATGCTTATGAACAAAAATCTTTTTTAGAAGATCCAATGATTTTAGAAAAAGGCAACATAAAAAAAGATATGTCTAAATCAAATTATACGTTATCTGGTAATTTTGAAATTGGTGGACAAGATCACTTTTATTTAGAAACACATGTTGCCATAGCTTTTCCTGGAGAGAATGACGAATACGTTGTCTGGTCAAGTACTCAGCATCCTACTGAGGTTCAACACGGTGTTGCAAAGGTGTTAAATATTGCATCAGCTAAAATTGATAGTAAAGTTAGAAGGTTAGGAGGTGGATTCGGCGGAAAAGAGAGCCAAGCAACTATTTTTGCAGCAATGTCTGCTTTGGGAGCCTATTTAACACAAAAACCTGTAAAGATACGTCTTAACAGACATATTGATATGACAGCTTCAGGAAAAAGACATGACTTTAAAATATATTACACCGTAGGATTTACAGTTACTGGCAAGGTTCTGGCTTTGGATATAAAACTTTTAAGTAATGGTGGTAATGTTTTAGACCTTTCGGGACCTGTAATGACGAGAGCTTTAACTCATCTTGATAATTGTTACTTTATAAAATCACTAAAAGCTATTGGGTATGTGTGTAAAACCAATACAGTTTCAAATACAGCCTTTAGAGGTTTTGGCGGTCCACAAGGAATGTTGACTATTGAAAATATACTTTATTCAGTTAGTCAATATTTACAAAAGCCAATAGATGAAATTCGTAAAATCAATTATTATTCAAGATTAAATGGTCTTAAAACACCATATGGTCAAATTGTTAAAAATCCTAGAATTGAAAGGGTTTTAAAAGAAATATACAAGATAAGTGACTATAAGAACAGAATAAGAAATATTAAAGAATTTAACTTAAATCAAAAAAATAATAATTTACCCTTCAGAAAGGGTATAGCCTTAATGCCTGCAAAATTTGGTATTTCATTTAATAAACCATCATTAAATCAAGGAGGAGCGTTAGTCCATGTATACTCTGATGGATCAATTAGATTAAATCACGGTGGGACTGAGATGGGCCAAGGGTTATTCATTAAAGTTGCCCAAGTAGTTGCTGAATGTTTTAAGGTTCCTCTTGAACAAATTCACATTACTTCAACAAATACTGCAGAAGTACCAAACACCTCAGCTACAGCAGCTTCTTCTGGTTCAGATTTAAATGGAATGGCTGCATGGAACGCATCAAATGTTATAAAAAACAGAATGATCGACCATGCTGCAAAATTATTTAAAAAAAATAAAAAAGATATTGTTCTTGGTGAAGGTAGAATTATTTGTGGTAACAGAAGTTTGTCTTTTTCTGAGTTAGCCTTTTCCTGTTGGGAAAATCGAATTTCTTTATCTTCTACAGGTTACTATAAAACTCCCAAAATTTCATGGGATCAAGGTAAGTTGAGGGGTCATCCTTATTTTTATTTTACATGGGGAGCTGCAATTTCTGAGGCCTTATTAGATATAAATACCGGAGAGAGTAGAATACTAAGAGCTGATATTGTTCAAGATTGTGGAAATTCTCTTAATGAAAATATTGATATCGGTCAAATTGAAGGAGGTTTTATTCAAGGTTTGGGGTGGTTGACATGTGAAGAATTATGTTTTTCCAAAGAAGGAAAGTTACTTACAACTGGGCCGTCTACATATAAATTACCTGGGAGTAGAGATATTCCTCAAATCTTCAATGTTAAATTACTAGAAAAAGCAGATAATGAAGAAAAAACCATCTTTAGATCAAAAGCTGTCGGTGAGCCGCCTCTACTACTTGCAATTTCTCATTTTCTGGCGCTGAAAGAAGCAATCAGGGCTTCTTCAACAAATTCAAGACCTGAGCTTCTTAATTCTCCAGCTACTCCATCTGAAATTTTGAAAGTCTTAAAAGTTTAGTTATCAACAACATCTTCTCTAACAAATGCTTCTTTTGGAATTCGTGAAAATTTTACTCTTCACCTCTACTATAATTATACATTTAAAAGTTTGATAAATATTGTTACATTACAACACAAAAAATTTTCGAGCTTTAGTATGAAAATAGCAAATTTATTAATTAAAAATGCTCAAATAATTGCAACAATGGATGATGAAAGAAAAGAAATATCTAACAAATCTATTTATTGTGAAAATGGCAAAATTATTGACATCGGGGATCTTGAAAATTTTAATTATAACCCTGGATTAATAATTGATGCACATGAAATGGTTGTTATACCTGGTTTGGTAAATACTCATCATCATTTATTTCAAAATTTGACACGCTGTTATCCTGGCTCCCAAAATGAGTCATTATTTGGATGGCTTACAAATTTATATCCTATTTGGAGTAAAATTTTACCCTCTGATATTTATATTTCAACTTTAATTGGATTATCTGAAATGGTTATTAGTGGGTGTACTACTTCTAGTGATCATTTATACCTCTTTCCAAATGGATCAAAGCTTGAAAATCAGATTGAAGCAGCAAGTGAGGTTGGTTGTAGATTTCACGCCACTAGAGGCTCAATGAGCATAGGTGTTAGTAAGGGAGGACTTCCGCCAGACACACTTACTGAAAACGAAAACTCAATTATAAAAGATTGCCAAAGGGTTATTGAAAATTTTCATAATTCTTCTGAATTTTCAATGTTAAAAATTGCTTTAGCACCATGTTCTCCATTTAGCGTTAGTAAAGATTTGATGAAGGAAACTGCTAAGTTAGCTAGAAATTACTCAGTTAGTATGCATACTCATTTAGCAGAAAATAACGAAGATATTGTTTATACCAAACAAAATTTTGGTATGACCCCAGGTGAGTATATTGAAGACTTAGGGTGGGTTGGAGATGATGTTTGGCATGCTCATTGTGTAAAATTAAATGAAGATGAAATTGAATTATTTTCTAGAACAGGTACTGGTATTGCTCATTGTCCTTGTTCAAACATGAGGTTAGCAAGTGGGATAGCTCCTTTGAGAACGTGGATAGATAAAGGTGTGAAAGTAGGGTTAGGTGTAGACGGTTCAAGTTCAAATGATAGTGGATATCTTTTAAATGAAGCTCGCCAAGCAATGTTGTTACAGAGAGTAAACTTAGGTGCTAATAAATTTTCACCAAGAGAAGCATTATTTACTGCAACAAGGGGTGGTGCAGAAGTATTAAATAGAAATGATATTGGTCAGATTTCTATTGGTAAAGCTGCAGATTTTGCAATATATGATTTGAATAAAATTGCTATGTCTGGAGCTTGGAGTGATCCACTGGCAGCGTTGGTATTATGTACCCCTTTGGAAACAGCGTACACAATTTGTAATGGAAATATAATTTCTCAAAAAGGTCATTTAAATAATTTTGATCTTAATTTATCTTTAGAAAAACATAAGGTTGCGTCAAAAAGATTGCTGGATTTATAGAGTTATGTATCTAGTTTCATTATCTGTGAAATGATATTCTTTTAAATTAATAGAAGAATCTTCTTGATCATTTATTCTATCAATCACCCAAAAATCTTGTTTCTTTTTAACTAAAAGAGGGTGGTGCCAAACATTTTTGTTGTATGTAACACCAGAATCCCCGTTAACATGGAAACATCTTAAAGTATCTAAATTTGGTAATTCATTTATTTCCTCACTAACAACTATTAACCAATCATAATCTTGAATTGGAAGAAAACTTTGTGAGGCAACAGGATGTTTTTCCATAATCTTTATTTCTATAGGAAGTTCTCTTGGTAAACCAGAAAAGATGGAAATACCTGAATTTCCATCTTTACTTTCTAAATCTAACTTTGAAATGTTATGATATCTAGTAGTAGTTCCTTGATTGATAGAACGCAATTCTGATGCATTTTTCTTTTCTAAAATATTCCCAAATCTAGAAAAAATATTAGAGTCTAATTTTTCAATTGGAATATTATTCATTTTATAATTTTATACCAAAAATTCTTAATCTTGATACTCCTCCGTCAGGATAAATATTTAATCTGACATGAGTTACACCTTTAATTGACGTATCATTAACTTCGTAATTATGTATATTGTCTGCTTGAAGTTTTGATTTATCCAAGATGTATTTCCAGTTATGTGAGTCATTAATCACTTCTTCTAAACCTTTGTTTTCGTCAAAGTTTGAGACTTGCACTGATGCTTGATCTGGATAATTTCCTTTAAAATGAGCAGTATCTATTTCGATTTTTTTTATCAGACCCTTGGTTGCTAATTTAATTATAATCCAGTCATTACCAGGTTCTCTTCTCCTTCTAGTTTCCCATCCATCACCCATTGTTTTTCCTCTTCCATGAGATAGAAGAGCAGATACGTCACCATAATGAGCATTATTATAAGCAACAATAGAACCACCTAATTTTAAAGATGATAATTCAATTAGATCATTTTTATTATCATAATTCTCCCAATTAAGTTTTACTTCACCAAATAATCTTAATCTTGCAACTCCTCCGTCAGGAAAAATTTGTAATTTTATGAAATTAACTTTTGTTTTTGATTCAATTTTAAATTTATTACCGGAATCACCTTTTAAAGATGTTTTAGAGAGTATTTCAATCCAGTCTGAGTCTTTGCTAGGTTTTTGATCACTATATAGACCTTCAATTGAAGCAAAAGGAGGAAAATTTCCGGTAAAAAAACTTGTATCAATATCTATCTCAGTAATAATTCCTGGAGATCCTAATTCTATTATAGCCCAATCATTGCCACCATCTCTTCTTCTTTTACTCTCCCATCCATCCATCCACTTTCCATGCTCATCATATTTATCTTCAATGAAGACTGGCTCTTTGTCATCTAGCATACGGGAAACTTCACCGAAAAAATCATCAGAAACTTCAATTATTTTTGTACCAATTTTTGGAGAAGCTAGATTAGTTAAATTTTGTTTTATATCGTTAGTGCTCATTTTTTTCCTATTTATTTAAAGCATACAAAAATCTCTAGAAATATATTTTCCTAAATTTTTGTTAACTATGAATTCATTCTGATCGTAAATTTTATTACCTCTTAACCAAGTTTGTATTGGCCATCCAGTAATATCTAAACCTTCATAAGGCGTATAATCAGAGCCATGGCTTAGATTAATTTGTTGAATTTTATCTTTTTTATTAGGATCCCAAATTGTTATATCAGCATCAGATCCAACTTTAATTGATCCTTTTTGAGGATAAAGTCCATACATTTTGGCAGGATTAGTAGAAGTTAGCTCTACAAACCTTTCCAAGCTGATTCTATTTTTGCTTACTCCTTCAGAAAACAAAATTGGTAATCTTGTTTCCACTCCTGGGATACCATTTGGGACCCATTTAAATGATGTTCTTGCTCCAGGCCTGTCTTTACCCTTACTATCTTTAAAACGGAAAGGGCAGTGATCTGATGAAAAGATATCAAAAGTTCCATCGATTAATCCATCCCAAATAGCCTGTTGACTTTCCAAATCTCTTGGTGGAGGTGAGCATACGTATTTTGCTCCCTCAAAATCCATATTTAATCCCTTCATATCATCTTCAGTTAAACAAATATACTGAGGGCAAGTTTCAGAAAAAATTTTAATTCCTTTATCTTTTGCCCATTTAATTTGAGATAGTGCCTCCTCTCCTGAAACATGAACAATTACAATTGGAATATCAACTATTTGGGCATGACTTATGGCTCTGTGCGTTGCTTCTCTTTCCACGATCTGAGGCCTAGACAAACCATGATAATAAGGGGCTAATTTTCCTTCATCTTCTAATTTTTTTGTTAAAAATCTAATAGCATCATATCCTTCAGCATGGACCATAACTAACGTTTTCTCATTTTTAGCAACTTCAAAAACTTTCAAGAGTTCTTCATCATTTAAAACCAGATCGTCATATGTCATAAATACTTTGAAAGAGGTATAACCATCTCTAGCTAGTGCAGGGAGTTCTTGTCCTAAAACTTGTGGTGAGGGGTCACTTATAATTAAGTGAAATGAAGTATCTACAAACAAATTGCCATTAGCCTTTTTATGATAACTTTCTACACATTCTCTGAGGGATTGTCCTTTTTCTTGCATAGCAAAAGGTAAAACTGTGGTATTACCTCCAGCCGCGGCAGATTTTGTAGCGCTTTGAAAGTTGTCAGCCATTTCAACGTCTGGTCCTGATGGTTGATCTATGTGGACATGGGCATCTATACCGCCAGGCAGAACTAATAGGTTAGAAACATCCTCTACAATTTTTGCGTCAGCATTAATCTCGCCTATTTCACAAATTTTTCCGTCAACAACGGCAATGTCGCAGTCTTCTACACCATTTTCAGTTACTGTTTTTCCATTTTTAAAAATTATGTCAAAGTTTTTCATGAACTATACTCCAATGACTATTTATTTTTCAGATTATGAACACTCATATAAAGTTCATTAATTAAACTTCTTTCATTTTCTTCAAGAAAAGAAATATTCCCAGGTGGCATGGCATATGATAGCACAGACTGTTTATATATATTATCAATATTGTTTATTATATCTGTAGGTGTCTCTAAATTGACTAATTTTGGAGCATTTTCCATGTTTTCCCATAAAGGCTCTTTTGCATGACACATTGAACATTTTGATACAATTATATCTTGAGCACTTACCAAAGTTTTTTCTGGGATTAGTTCGATCAAAGTAGCTGTGTTTTTTACGTTATTTAGTTTTGGTTTACCCAAGTCTGAAATATAAAAAATTATTGATCCTAGAATAATTATTGGAACACATACCCAATAAGGTGGTTTGGCTCCAGTATGTTTAATATTGAAAAAATGTCTAATGAGTGCTCCAATTATTAAAATAATTGAAATGATTATCCAAGAATATTTTGTAGCATAAATTAAAGGATAATGATTTGAAATCATTATAAAAATCACTGGCAATGTTAAGTAATTGTTATGAAGAGATCGTTGTTTAGCAATAGCACCATGAATTGGGTTAGGGGTCTCATTTGCTAGTAAACTAGCTACAACTTTTTTTTGACCAGGAATTATGATCATAAGAACATTAGCAACCATTATAGTACCTAAAACTGTACCTATCTGCATAAATGCTCCTCTATAACTAAATATTTCAGAATAAGCCCACGACATGACAGTGATTAAAATAAATATAGAGCTGATTAATACATAGACATTTGTTTTTAATGATAATCTGCACACAAAATCATAAATTACCCAACCAAAGACGACGCCTAGTAATGAAATTATGACAGCTTCATATTTTTCTAAATCATATTTGACAATATCAATCATGTATAATTCAGCACCTGCGTAATATATAAGAGCTAACAAAGCAAAACCTGAAACCCAAGTTGCATAGGCTTCCCATTTAAACCAGGTTAATTCTGAAGGCATTTTTAACGGTGCAACAAGATATTTAACTAAGTGATAAAATCCACCTCCATGAACTTGCCAAGCTTCTCCATGAGATTTATCTGGAAGGTTCCTATTTTGTTTTAAACTTAAATCTAAAGCAATAAAATAAAAGCTTGAGCCAATCCATGCAATACCTGCAATGACATGGAACCATCTCAAAATTAGTTCAGTCCATTCTTCCAATAAAAATATCAAAAATTAGCTCCCTCTATAAGTACTATAGCCAAAAGGAGATAGTAATAGTGGTACATGGTAATGCTCAGATTTATTATTTACAAAAAATCTAATGGGTATTTTGTCAAGAAAAACATGTTTAAGGTCACTATTTTGTTTTTTCAGATAATCACCAGCAAAAAATAATAATTCGTAATGACTTTCCTCTAAGCTTTCAGCAGATAACAATGGTTCGTCGATTCTACCATCCTCATTAGTCAAAACAGTTTTGATCAAAATTTTCTCAATATCCAATATTTTGTACAATTCAATTTTTAATTCTACTGCCGGTTTACCCTTGCTAGTATCTAAAACATGAGTTGAAAGACCCGCCATATTTTTCTCTATTTAAATTTGTATAAAGTATGCTTAAATTCACTGACATAATAATGTCAGGTAAAATAATGTACAATAAAACTTTCAAATTTCTTTCTAAAAAAATGGAAAGAGAAGAAATAATAGATCTACTAAAAAGTGTTTATGAGCATTCTAAATGGGTACCAGAAAGATTGTTAAATGAGAATATTAGTGAGTTTCAAACAAAAGAAGAATTACAATTGATGATGAAAAAAATAGTTGATGATTCTTCAGGAACAGAGAAATTAACTTTGATTAATGCTCATCCTGAACTTGGAAAAAAACTTCAAAAAAAAGAAAAATTAACAAAGTTTTCGGAAGATGAACAAAAGTCTGCTGGTTTAGATCAATGCTCTGATGAAGAATTTAAAATTTTAACTAATCTCAACAATGAATATAGATTAAAATTTAAATTTCCATTTATAATTGCAGTGAAAGGTTTAAATAAAAATCAGATCATAGATAATATGCAAAAGAGGGTTAAGAACAGTAAAACTAAAGAATTTGAAACTGCTATTAGTGAAATTCACAAAATTGCTGAACTAAGAATTAGAGATTTGACTTATTAAGTAGCTAATTTAATTTTTATTCCAGATAAATTTTAGGAAGGTAAATGACAAAAAAATTTAGAGATATGAAAGGTGTTATTGCCATTGCAACAACACCTTTTAACAATGAAAACTTAATTGATTTTGAATCAGTTGATAGACTTTCAGATTATTACATAGAAAGTAAAGTTTCAGGGGTTACAATCCTTGGGGTTATGGGAGAGGCTCACAAGCTGAATATTGAAGAACAAAAAACATTAATAAAAAGATACGTAAATAACTTAATTAATAGTGTTCCAGTAATTGTAGGGGTTTCTAATGCTGGTCTTGACAACTTAGAATTACTATCAAAATTTTCAATGGATTCTGGGGCCTCTGGAGTTATGGTATCTGGTAATAATGGTCTAAAAAATGACGATCAAATCAAATCATATTTCAATCAAGTTGTAGATCGCACTCAAGATATTCCAATTTGTTTGCAGGATTATCCACCCACAACTAATGTTTACTTTTCTGAAAGTTTTATAAATACTATAATGGAAAACCATCCTTCAATTGAAATGTTTAAGCATGAAGACTGCCCAGGACATAATAAATTATCAAGACTTCTTAGATATAGAGACAATCATTTAAACAGAAAATATAGCATCTTTGTAGGGAATGGAGGCTTATATGTTCCCCAAGAACTCGAGAGAGGTGCTGACGGAATTATGACGGGTTTTGCATTCACTGAAATGTTGGTGAATTTACATAATTTATTTTCTAATCATGATAAAGAAAAAGCAGAAGACTTATTTGATATATATTTACCACTTATAAGGCATGAACAGCAATTTGGAATAGGTTTAGCCTTAAGAAAATTTGTCTTACAACAGAGAGGTATTATTAAATCGTTAAATGTGAGATCTCCTGGACCTGTTCTTACAGAAGACGATATTAAGGAAATGAATTATTTGTTAAAAAGATTACACTTAAAATTAACTGAAAAAGGTCTTACAATTCCAAAAGGAATTAATTAGTGGCATGAAAATATTATTGTATAACCCAAACACTTCTGAATCTATAACTGAAATACTTTATGAAACTGCCAAGTTGGTTGTAAGTAGTGAAACAACCTTAATTCCTAAAACAGCAGAAAAGGGTTTCCCATATATATCAACTAAAGTTGAAGCCCAAATTACTGGCACTTTAGTTTTAGAAAAATTAGCAGAAATACATCCACAATATGATGCCATAATTATAGCTGCCTTTGGTGATCCAGGTCTGATACCAGCAAAAAGTTTGTTTAACTTGCCTATAATTGGGTTAGGGGAGGCAGCTATGTTGAGTGCTTGCTTATTTGGTAAAAAATTCTCAATTATCTCATTTACTAATGCAATGGCGTCTTGGTATGAAGAAAGTGTTGAATTACTAGGATTACAATCTAGATATGCAGGATTTAGAGCTATAGATGGTGTTAATTTAACTATTGATAAAATCCAAACGCTTCAGAAGAAATCTCTAATTGAATCTGCCAAAAATGCTATCAACCTTGATGGTGGTGAGGTTATTATATTTGCAGGGGCTCCATTGTCTGGATTTAAAAAAGTTGTTCAAAAAGAAATTAGTATTCCTGTGATTGATTGTGCTGAAGCAGCTGTAAAGCAAGCAGAATTAGCTGTCATTATGAATCAATATACAATAAACAAACATAAATTACCTCCAAAATTATCTATTGGGGTTGATAAAAATTTATCGGAATTGATTGCTCACAAAGTTGATAATGGTTCATAAATGAAAAGAAATTTTATTGGTTATGGAAAAGAAAAGCCAAAAATTCTTTGGCCTCAAAAAAGTAAAATTGCAGTATCATTTGTTGTAAACATTGAAGAGGGTGCAGAGCTCTCGATTTCGTCAGGCGATAGTCAAAATGAGCATGTATACGAAAATAATAAAATTAAAATATTAGATATCCCTGATCTTTGTATGGAATCTCATTTTGAATACGGTTTAAGATCAGGTATTTGGCGTATTTTTGACGTTTTTGATAAATATAACGTAAAAGCAACGTTTAGTTGTTGCTCACGTGCATTGGAAAATTCTCCATGGCTCATTACAGAAATACTGAATAGAAAACATGAAATATCTGCTCATGGTGTAAAGTGGATATCTCATGCTTATTTCAGTAGAGAGGAAGAAAAACAAATCATTAATGATTGTTACTCGTCAATTCTAAAACTTTCTGGTCGTCCCCCACAGGGTTGGCATACAAAATCAAGTACGTCAACATTTACTAGGGATCTATTAATCGAACATGGAGGTTTTATTTATGATTCTAATGCTTATAATGATGACATACCTTATGTAATAAGACAAAATGATAAGAAATTTGTAATTATTCCATATTCATTTGATACCAATGACATGAGGTTTGATGGGAATAATGGTTTTGTACAAGGTGACGATTTTAATATTTATTGTAAAGAATCATTTAATCAACTCCTTTCAGAAACAGATGATGGTTCTTTAAGAATGATGTCTATTGGACTACATCCCAGAATTATTGGAAGACCAGGAAGAATTAAGGGACTTAAAGATTTTATCAAACATATAAAAACATATCAAAATGTATGGATACCTAAGAGGATAGACATAGCAAACTTTTGCTTAGAAAAAGATTCATTCAATTTTTTCTGATTAAATTTATGACACATATTTTAAAGTGATTTAATAAAATTTTGCTCATGTTCAATTCAATTTGACTCTGTTTTATTATGAATGCTTAATTATTAAACATATAAAACGAAAGGAATTAAAAATGATTACAAAAATTTTTAAAAGAATGTTTCTTTTTGTAACCGTATCTTTTTTCAGTTTTAATTTGCATGCAGCAGATTGGACAATGGCCTCTGGATACCCAAAAAGTAATTTTCATACTCAAAATATAATTAAATTTATAGAGGATGTTAAGTCTACCACTTCGGTTAATATCAACTTAAACCCTAATGATACTCTAATTAAATTAGATGCTATAAAGACATCTCTTCAAAGAGGACAAATTCCAATTGGTGAAATTAGGTTAGGTATTTATGGTAATGAAGACCCAATGTATATCTTAGCAGGATTACCGTTTATTGCACCAGACTATTCAAGTGCTTGGATGTTGAAAGATGTACAGATGGAATATCTTCAGGAAAAATTCGATAAAAAAGGGCTTATGATTTTATATACTGCTCCGTGGCCAGGACAAGGCTTTTACACTAAGTTTCCTGTAAGTAGTGTTTCTGACTTTAAAGGTAAAAAGCTAAGAATATACTCTACTGCCACACAGCAAATGGGATCTATGTTAGGATTTAATGCAACAATTCTTCCTTTTGCTGAGATTCCTCAAGCATTTTCTACAGGTCTTATTGAGGCTTTATTTACTAGTCCGCAAACAGGCATAGATATTCAAGCGTGGGATAATACGAAACATTTTACATATGCTGGAGCTATTTTCAGTAAAAATGCAGTCGTCGTTACCAAAAAAGCCTTTAATGCTCTATCAAAAGGTGATCAAAGTAATATTTTAGCTGCCGCAAAGAAAGCTGAGCTTAGGGGCTGGGAAATGAGTGCTGAAACTACTAAGAAGCAAATAGATATTCTCAAGACAAATGGAATGTCTTCTAAAAATGCTCCTGATGAGGTAATTAGCAAAATGAAAAGTATTGGTCTAGAGATGATGAAAAACTGGAGATCAAAAGCTAGTCCAGAGGCTAATGCTGTCTTAGATAGATATTTATCTTTGCGTTAAAATTTTAGCGAGATAGTCATGAGAAATAAATTAAATAAATTATATCTATTCAGTGGCTATCTCTCTGCTTTTTTTATGGTCTTGATTGCTTTGACCATTGTTGCTCAAATTTTAGGTAGATTTGTAAATATCACAGTAGATTCTACTGAAACTGCTGGTTTTAGTCTGGCTGCTTTAACTTTTTTTGGGCTTTCATATACTTTTCACAGTGGTGAGCACATAAGGGTAACTTTATTTACAAGATTATTAGGAACAAAAGTTAGAAGATATCAAGAGCTCTTCTCTTTGTTATTTTGTATTATAATTTCTAGTTATTTAACATATTGGAGTTGGGACTTCGTCTACTTTTCATTCATTTTCGAGGATATTAGCCCAGGTCTATTGGCTATTCCTTTTTGGATTCCAAGGATAAGTATGTCTATAGGAGTAACTATATTCCTAATTGCTCTTATTGATGATTTTTTTACAGTTTGGAAAAAGGATCAGCCATCTTACGTAAAAAATGCTGATCCAATCTTAAAAGATAATACTTAAAAGAGAAATATATGGCCACTGGATTATCATTAATTTTATTTATCTTGTTACTATTTCTTTTATCTTTGGGTATCTGGGTAGCTCCAGCATTAATTACCTTAGGATATATATTACTAGAATTTTTTACTCCTGCACCTGTAGGATCTTTGCTCGCAAGTACATTATGGGATGCAAGTTGGAATTGGGCACTAACAGCTTTGCCTTTATTTATATGGATGGGTGAGATACTTTTTAGAACAAGACTTTCTTCAGAAATGTTTAAAGGTCTTTCTCCAATGTTATCTAATTTACCTGGAGGTTTATTACATGTAAATGTGGTTGGTTGTGGTATAATGGCTGCTGTTGCGGGCTCTAGTGCAGTAACTTGCGCCACAATAGGTAGAATGAGTATACCGGAATTAAAGAAAAGAAATTATGATGAGACCCTTAGCATAGGTTCTTTAGCGGGTTCCGGAACATTAGGTTTGTTAATTCCACCTTCAATCATGCTAATTGTTTATGGTGTTTTAGCTCAAGTCTCAATTTCAAGACTTTTCATAGCTGGTGTTTTGCCAGGTATAATGATTATTTTTATTTTTATGTCATATATAGCGATTAGATCTAAACTTAATCCTTCCTTAGCACCAAAACAAAATGTTAGTTACACTTTTTTAGAAAAAATAAAAGCAGCAAGAAACTTGATTCCAGTGGTTGCACTAATATTTTTTGTTCTTGGATCAATTTATGGTGGTTATGCTACTCCTACAGAGGCTGCAACTATTGGTGTGATTGGAGCACTAATACTTGCATGGTCCTCAAAATCTCTTAATTTTAAAAGTTTTATGGATAGCTTACTAGGTGCAGTCAAAACATCTTGTATGATTAATTTTATTATTGTGGGAGCTGCCTTTCTTTCTGTTGCAATGGGCTACACTGGAATCCCAAAACAATTAGGACAAATAGTAAATGACTTTGAATTATCACAACTTTCACTTTTAGCAATTTTAACAATATTATACATTTTCCTTGGTTGTTTTCTTGAGGGAACATCCATGATGGTATTGACTGCATCTGTAGTTTTGCCAATGGTTCAGACAGCTGGTATAGATTTAATATGGTTTGGTATTTTTACTGTAATAGTTGTTGAAATGGCACAAATTACTCCTCCAGTAGGGTTTAATTTATTTGTTCTTCAAGGAATGACAGGTAGAGATATATTGAAAGTTACTAAAGCTGCCTTACCCTTTTTCTTTTTAATGTTATTAAGTATAGTTATAATTGTTATTTTTCCTCAAATTGTTACCGCACCTGTCAATTTTATGATCCAATGATAATTTTTTAGAGGATTTCAATTAATGAGACTTGCTATTGATATTGGTGGAACTTTTACTGACATAGTTCTAGAGCACAAAACTGATCTTTACACTAAAAAAGTGCTTACTTCTTCCTCTCAACCTGAAGTTGCAGTAATTCATGGCGTTATAGAACTATTACAAGAAAATAAAATCAATTCTTCAGATATAAAGATGATTATTCATGGTACGACTTTGGCTACAAATGCAGTAATTGAAAGAAAGGGGGCCAAAACTTGTTTCATAACAACTCAGGGTTTCAGGGATGTTTTAGATATTGGTTATGAAAGTAGGTTTGATCAGTATGATATACTTATTGAAAAAACAAAGTCACTTGTCCCAAGAAAGTATAGATATGTAATAGAAGAAAGAACTGATATTAATGGAAATATAATAAATCCTATAAATACGAAAAAATTTCAAAATTTAGTAGATATAATCAAAAATGAAAAATTTGAAAGTATTGGAATTGGGTTTCTACATTCCTATGCGAATGCTAAAAATGAAAATGAATTAAAAGAATTTTTATTAAAATATTTACCAGATGTAGAAGTCAGTATATCTTCTGACGTATGTCCAGAAATAAGAGAATATGAACGTTTTACTACTACTGTAGTTAACTCATACATAAAACCTCTAATATCTACGTATTTGAAAAAATTAGATACAGAATTAAGGCAAAAAGGTTTTAATTGCCCCCTTTTATTAATGACCTCTGGTGGAACTTTAACTAATGTAATAAATGCGTTTAATAATCCAGTTAGGTTAGTTGAGTCTGGTCCTGCAGGTGGTGCTATTTTAGCTACATCTATTGCTGAAGATTTGAAATTAGATAAAGTAATATCATTTGATATGGGAGGAACAACCGCTAAGATAACCATAATTGAAAACCAGAAAGCAATTAAAGCTCGAGAATTTGAAGTTGACAGAAAAGCTAGGTTTAAAAAAGGAAGTGGTCTACCTTTAAGAATTCCTGTAATTGAAATGGTTGAGATTGGTGCAGGAGGTGGATCAATAGCACGGGTAAATAAGTTAGATCAAATAATTACCGGGCCAGACAGTGCTGGCTCAAACCCAGGCCCAGCATGTTACTCTAATGGGGGAGATAATCCTACAATTACAGATGCAGATTTAATAATAGGGAAGATTGATGCTGATAAATTTGCTGGGGGTAAAATAGACTTATCTAAAGAATTTGCTAAAAATGCAATTACAAAAAATATTAGTGACAAGCTTAACATTAAGACCGAAACAGCCGCATTAGCAATATCTGAAATTGTAGATGAAACCATGTCAAATGCTGCTAGAGTTCATACTGTTGAACAAGGTCACGAAACATCAAACAGAACATTAATTGGATTTGGAGGAGCTGCCCCTCTTCATATCTCTAGAGTTGCAGAAAAATTAAAAGTAAAAAAAATCATCATCCCTACAAACGCAAGTGTAGGATCAGCAGTCGGTTTTTTGAAAGCACCTGTTGGATACGAAGTAGTTAAAAGTCTAAGAATGTTATTAAATAAGTTTAACTTTGAAAAAGTTAATAATTTACTAACATCTATGAAGGATGAAGCCAAAAAAATTATACAAATCAAGTCTGAAAATACAGAATATATTGAAGAACGTTTTGCATTTATGCGTTATGCTGGACAAGGACACGAAATAAAAGTGCCTATAGAAAATGAAGCGTTGTATACTAAAGACGCAAACAAAATTAAAGAGTCTTTTGAAACTAATTACGAAAAATTATATTCTAGAACACTGCCAAATGCTGACATAGAAATTTTAACCTGGTCTTTGTCATTATCTATCATAGATAAGAAATACACTAAATATATAGAACTTGAGGCTTACAAAAACATTAAAGAAAATTCTTTAATTGATTTTTGCGATTATGAAAGTGGAGAAAAAATTAAAATACCTAATTACGAAAGGACAAATTTAAAGCCTGGAGATTTTATACATGGTCAATGTATAATAACAGAGGATCAAACTACAATAGTTGTTTCAAATAACTTTAACACAAAAGTTTTAAGTAACAACTTTTTGCAAATGGAACATATAGATAATGAATGAGAATAATTTAATTGATGATAAAAATAATATTCAAAATCAAGTGATGTGGAATAGACTTCTTTCTGTTGTTGAAGAGCAAGGCCAAACATTAATTAGAACTGCATTTAGTCCAATTGTTCGTGAATGTGGAGATATATCTGCTGGAGTGTTTGATTTAGAAGGTAGAATGATGGCTCAAGCTGTTACAGGTACCCCTGGTCATGTAAATTCTATGGCAGAATCAGTTAAGCATTTTATAAATCATTTTCCGTTAAACACTATGAGTGAAGGAGACATATTTATCACAAATGATCCATGGATGGGAACAGGACATTTGAACGATTTTGTACTAACAACACCTTGTTTCAAAAATAACAAAATAGTTGGTCTTTTTTCTTGTACATCTCATTTGACAGATATCGGAGGATTAGGAGTTGGTCCTGATGCTACTGATATACATATGGAAGGTCTTTATATACCTATGTTGAAATTAGCTGACAAAGGTTTAATGAATAAAACATTATTAAAACTAATTAGCCAAAACACAAGACAACCAGTAGAAACAGAAGGTGATGTTTATTCATTGGCTGCATGTAATGATATAGGTTGCAAAAGATTAGTTGAAATGATGAAAGAATTTAAAATTGATGATTTAAAAAAATTATCTGATTTTATATATGATAAGTCTTTAATAGCTGTAGAGAATGAAATTAAGAAAATCCCAAATGGTATATATAAAAATTCTATGATGATAGATGGATTTGAAAAGGATATTAAATTAGAGGCTAAACTAAAAGTTTCAGATAATTTTATATCAGTTGATTATACAGGTACTTCTGATAAATCAAAATTTGGTATAAATGTTCCGCTATCATATACCAAGGCTTATACTTGTTTTGGCTTGAGTTGTCTCGTTAGTGCAGAAATACCAAACAATGCTGGTTCCCTAAAACCTTTTGAAATTGATGCACCAATAGGTTCAATTTTAAATGCCCCATATCCTGCTGCAGTATGCGCAAGACATATTATTGGACAAATGCTTCCAGATGTAGTTTTTGGTTGCTTAGAAAAAGCTATACCTGAAAAGGTCCCTGCAGAAGGTGCTTCTTGTTTATGGAATATTACATTTCGTGGCAAGACTGACAGGGGTGCCAACAATAACTCTTTATTTGCAGTTACTGCCGTAGTTAATGGTGGCACAGGAGCAAGGCCAAATAAGGATGGTTTATCAGCTACTGCCTATCCTTCTGGTGTAAGGGGAACTCCAGTTGAAATTAATGAAGCGGTTGCGCCATTATTGTTTCTTAAAAAAGAATATAATCCTGGAAGTGGGGGTAAAGGAAAATATAATGGTGGTATGGGTCAAGTTATTGAAATTAAATCAGCAATTGACGAAGATATGGATTTGTTAGCTTCCTTTGATAGAATAAAATTTCCAGCTAGAGGAAGGTTAAATGGGGAGAATGGTAATGCAGGTAAGGTATCTATCAAAAATAAAAGAAAGCTTAATGGTAAGGGAACTCAAGTTATTAAAGCTGGTGAAATATTAGAAATATTCACACCTGGTGGTGGAGGACTTGGAGATTACTCTGATAGAGATAAGGTATTGATGGATACTGATATAGAAAATGAATTGTTATGAGATTAAATATTTTAAATAGGAATTCCAAAATTTTTTAAAGGTTTGGGAACAAATCTTTTTATACTTAATTGAAGCTTAGTTAAATTTTGAATAAGAGCAGTAGCTGCAGAAATACCTTCTATAAAAGGTAGATTGAATTTAGTACTTAAATCTTTTGAAAGATTTAATATTCCAGCACTAGTAATTATGATTGCTTCTGGATTATCCTCTGAGATAGTTCTTTGAATTTCATTTTCTAATTTTGTCAGATTTAACTTTGACATTGTCTCCATATCTAAAATTGGGACTTCAATCGAAGTTAATGAAACACATTTGTGATCCATATCATATTTAATTAAATTGTTTTTTAAGGCCTCATGAGATTGAGATACATTTGTAATAATTGAAAACTTATTAGCTATTATATTGGCAGTGTAAAATGAAGCTTCTCCAATACCTATAACTGGTTTTGAAGTAACTTTTCTAATTGTATCAACTCCAATATCTTCAAAAGATGCAATTATAAAAGCATCTGATGAATTATTATTCTCAATTTGTTTGACCAAACTTGAGATATTATTTATTTCTAAATGATGACTGAAATAATCATCTACTAAATCTTTTTCATTTATATAAATATTTGAATTTTCATCAATAATTTTTGAAGCACATTTTATTAGCTTTTCATTTGATTTAGAAGTCCCGTATGGATTTATAATACAAATTTCAATGCTCAAAACATACCAGCCTATTTATTAACAATGTTGGGTTTCTCTAAAATACTTAACGCTGGTAATTCTTTTACAAATTTTTTTACCTCTACTAACGTAGAGTGAGCTGATGGGCCTTGTGCAAGAGAAGAGGTTCCCATATCAGCAGTTAATACATTTGGGTTCCCATGCACACAAAATCCATCATCATCAATAGGGTCGTACCAGGCACCAACTGGTAGAAAAACGATACCCTTCATAACTTCCTCGCTAATAATAACTCCTGCGAGACATTTACCTCTTTTATTAAATATTTCAACAACGTCTCCATCCTTTAATTTTCTAGTAAAAGCATCATTTGGATGAATTTTCACTGGTTCTCTTCCATATATTTTGTATCTTTGACTTTCAGATCCATTATCAAGTTGGCTATGTAACCTATTATGCGGTTGGCCTGATATAAGTTGAAGAGGATAATGTTTAGTTAAAGGGGAACCTAGCCATTCTTCCTGTTCTAACCAGGTAGGATGACCAGGGCAGTCCTTATAATTAAAGTTTTCTATAGTTTCTGAAAATATTTCAATTTTTCCCGAAGGGGTGGAGACTGGATTTTTTATAGGATCCTTTACAAATTCTTCCAACAAAATAGTCTGTTTTTTTGGAGACAATACTTCTTGAAATCCACTTTGCCAAAATTTCTCAAACTCAGGTAAATTAAAACCCACTTCTTTTGCACCAACTTTTGCTTCTTCCCACAAATATCTTAGCCACTGGTCTTCATCTCGATTTTCAGTGAATTTATCTTTAAAATTAAGTTTTGAAGAAATTGATGAGAAAATCTCATAGTCTGATTTTGACTCTCCTATAGGTTCGATGATTTTATGCATTGGTGATATAGTTTGATCCCAATGTCGAATTCCAATATCATTTTTCTCAAGTGACGAAGTAGCAGGTAAAACAATGTCAGAGTGTCTTGCTAGGCTGTTCCACCAAATTTCATTCACAATTATTGTATCTGGTTGTTTAAATGCTTTAACAAGTTTTTTTAAGTTCATCTGATGATGAAAAGGATTTCCGCCTGCCCAATATACTAATTTAATATCAGGATATTTTATTTCTTTACCGTTATATGAGAATATTTCTCCTGGATTTAAAAGCATATCTGATATTCTTGCTACTGGTATAAAATCTGAAACAGCATTTTTAAATTGATCTAATGCTGGCCATTTGTGGTATTGAACTGGGTTTCCAATACCGTTTTCAGCACTGTATCCAAGGCCAAAGCCGCCGCCAGGCATGCCGATTTGTCCAAGCATACAAGCTAAGACAGTAATCATCCAATGAGGTTGTTCTCCATATTGTTGTCGTTGTAAAGCCCATGACCCAGTAATCATAGTTCTATTAGTAGACATCTTTTTTGCTAAATTATATATTGTGTTACTGGGTATTCCAGTAATTTTAGATGCCCAAAAAGGAGTTTTTGCCTTGCCGTCAGATACTCCTTTTAAATATTTTAAGAATTTATCGTATCCAATACAATATTTATTTAAAAACTCTCTATCAACTAAACTTTCAGTCTCCAAAATGAAAGCTATACCTAACATCAAAGCAGTATCTGTTCCAGGTCTTATTTTAATCCATTCAGCTTTACTAATTACATCTGCTTCCATTTCCATAGGGCTAACATTGATGAATTTAATACCCTTTTTCACACATTTTTTAATGTAGTCTTTGGTAGTATGTCTACCAACTCCACCTGAAGTTACCTGGGAGTTTTTAAGTGGCAATCCCCCAAACATTACAATTAACTTGGAATTATCTTTTATATTGTTCCAATCAGTGTGAGTATCAAGAAATTTTCTATAAGACAAGCCAATAACATGTGGCATTATTGTCTCGCTTGCAGCATAAGAATAAGTGTTAACTGATTTTGTATAACCACCATAACTGTTAAAAAATCTATGAAGTTGGCTTTGGGCGTGGTGAAATCTTCCTGCTGACCCCCAACCATAAGAACCAGCAAAGAAAGCTTTATTTTTATATTTTTTCTTAATCCTATTTAGTTCAAAAGCAACAATATCTATAGCTTCATCCCAACTTACGGGAACAAAATTATCGGATCCACGTTTTTCTCTTGCACGTTTGCCTGTCAAAGACATTTTACTATTAGCTAGTTCTTTTCTTATCTCACGAAGATAACCTTTTCGAACATGTGGAACTTTAATTCTTAAGTCATCGTCAATGCTGTCAATAATTCCATTTGCGATGCTTGATGGGTCTTTATCATTCTCATATGGTCGCATTGCAACAAGTTTATTATTTTCTATTTCTGCGTAATAGCTTCCCCAATGAAAAGAAGTAGGTTTTCTAATTTTGCTTGGCATTCTTACCTCTTTTTAACTATAGAATAGATCTTAATTTGATTTTAGTAAATTATATTATCATCTAGAAATTTAGCAACGTGAATGGCTTGCCTATCTAAACCATCCTTTATTTGACATCTGCAAGAGGTTCCATCAGCAATTATTTTAATTTCTTTTGAATGATTTTTTATAACTGGAAAGAGCCTTTCCTGAGCCATTCTCATAGAAATATCATAAGTCTCTTTAGAGTAGCCAAATGCTCCAGCCATTCCACAACAACTTGTTTCTATTGTTTCTACGTCTAAACCTTTAATGTAACTTAAAATTTTTTGGATAGGCTTAACAGCATCAAATGCTTTTTGATGGCAGTGTCCATGAAGTAACACTTTTTCATTTAATTTTTTAAAGTTAAGATTTTTGAATTGTTTGGCTAATAATTCTTCAAAGGTATAAGAATTATTCTTTAAAAGTTCGGTGTTCTTATTTTTCAATAAAGCTGGTAACTCGTCCCGAAATGACAAGATACATGAGGGTTCTAATCCAACTACACAAATACCTTGTGATAAATAAGGTAAAAGAGTATCTAAAACGTTAGTTACCTCCGTTTTTGCATTATCAATTAAACCGTTGCTTAAATATGTTCTTCCGCAACACATTACTCTTTTAATATTTTTTGATTTTGGAATAAACGGAAAAAATCCAGCAGCATTTAAAACTTTTATTGCAGATCTTACATTTTCTGGTTCATGATAACGATTAAAAGTATCTACAAATAAAATAATTGGTGTTTTGTCTTGTGTCTTATCTATTATATTTGGTAATTCACTATCTTTGAAGTAATCATTTCTCCATTTCGGAAGTGGCCTTTTAGCTGTGAAACCTAATAATTGCTCACTTATTTTAGCTAAACCTGGCACTTTATCTCTAAGATTCATAATTTTAGACATTTTTGATGCTAATGGGGCATATTTTGGAAGGTAAGCAACAAGTTTACTGTTAATATCTAAACCATATTTTTTTGCTTTTAGAAAAGATAACTCAATTTTCATTTTAGACATATCTACACCTGTTGGACATTCTCTTTTGCAAGCTTTACAGGATACACATAATTTCATTGTATCTGACATCTCACTGCTGATTAAAGCATCCTTTCCGAGTTGTCCTGAAAGAGCCAATCTAAGAGAATTTGCTCTTCCTCTAGTCGAATCTTTTTCATCCTTTGTAACCCTGAACGACGGACACATTACTCCTCCGTCCAATTTCCTACATGAACCATTATTATTACACATTTCAATTGCACCCTGGAAACCACCAGCTTTACCAGTCCACGAGGACCAGTCTAAAAGTGTTTTAATATTTTCAGCATTATAAGATGGTGCGTATCTAAAAAGATCTCTACTATCCATTTTAGGAGCATCAACAATTTTCCCAGGATTAAATATATTACTAGGGTCAAATGATTTTTTTACGGTTCTAAAAAGATTATTCATTTTCTTGCCAAACATTACTTCATTGAATTCAGATCTTGCTATGCCATCTCCATGTTCACCAGAATAGGAGCCATTAAATTTTTTAACCAAATTACTAGTTTCACTTGCAATATTTCTCATTTTGGAAACATCTTCTTGAAGTTTTATGTTAAGAACAGGTCTTACATGAAGGCATCCAACGGATGCATGAGCATACCAAGTTCCTTTAGTGTTATACTTATCAAATATTTTGTTAAGACCGTCAGTATACTCAGCTAAGTCTTTAAGCTCAACGGCACAATCCTCAATAAATGAGACTGGTTTTGCATCTTGCTTCATTGACATCATAATGTTTAAACCAGACTTTCTCATTTCACTTACTTTAGACTGAAGAGAAGTTTCAGTTACGTCTATAACTCCACCAGGCTTCTTTGTATTTTTCCATGAGTATCCAAGATCATTAATCAATTCGTGAAGCTTTTTTAATCGAACTAGATTTTCATCCATATCCTCTTCAGCAAATTCAACTAAAAGTAATGATTTTGGATCTCCTTTAACAACAGCTTCTACAGTGGGCTTGAACATATCAATTTTTCTTGCAAGCTGTATCATAGTATCATCAACTAGTTCGACTGCTACCGGATCTAGTGGAACAATATGTTGTGCGGCATTCATAGCTTCATAAAATGAAGGAAAGTGGCATACACCCATAATTTTTTTTGATGGAAGTGGTGATAATTTTAATTTTATTAAAGTTGAATAAGCAAGCGTACCTTCTGACCCTACTAACAAATGTGATAAATTTATACCATCACCCACTTTACCATTTGGTCTATTTGCCATTGCATCAGGAAGCAAGGCGTCAATATTGTATCCACCTACCCTACGAAGAACATTTGGAAATTTTAAAAGTATTTCCTTTTTGTTATCTTTAGCTAATTTCAAGAGATTTAAAATAATTTCTGTGGCAACACCATTACTTATATTGACGTGGTTATTTTCTAATTTTCCAAAATTATATATTGAACCGTCAAATAATATAGCTTCTATTTCAAGGACATTGTCTCGCATCATTCCATATCTAATCGATCTGCCACCACAACTGTTATTTCCAGCCATTCCACCTATAGTTGCTCTGCTTGAAGTTGAAACGTCTACTGGAAACCAAAGTCCAAAAGGTTTTAAAAAACGGTTTAACTCATCAAGAACTATTCCAGGCTCAACAATACAAGTCATGTTCTCTTTATCAAAATCAATGATTTTGTTTAAATATTTAGAATTATCAATTACAATAGCTTTATTAACTGTTTGCCCACATTGTGACGTACCTCCACCCCTAGCTAATAATGGGATATTACTTTCTCTTGCATAATTAATAGTTTCTATTAAATCTTTTTTTGTTTTTGGGATTAACACACCATAGGGAACCATTTGATAAATAGAAGCATCAGTAGCATATCTTCCTTTCGTAAAGTTATCGTAATAAACCTCAGCTGTGGTATTATTTTTTAATTTTTTTAGTAATTGGTCCGTATCGCCATCTGGCATTGAAATAACCTTTAATTTTGATATTAAATTCTGTATGGAAAGTTTTAAATTTAAAGTGTATAGATAAAATAAGACATAATCTTAATATTTTCAATAAAACTTAGTATATAAAGAAGGAATTTTTTAATTATGAAAAAAAAATATATGCCGGGAAAACATTTTTTACAATTACCTGGTCCTTCGAATGTCCCAGATAGAATTTTACGAGCTATGGATTACCCAACAATAGATCATCGTGGACCGGATTTTAGTAAACTAACTCAAGAATGTCTTGATGGAATGAAATCAATATTTAAAACTACTTCCGATGTAATTATTTTTCCTGCGTCAGGAACTGGTGCATGGGAAGCGGCTTTAGTGAATGTACTTGATGAAGGTGATTTGGTTTTAATGGTTGAAACTGGTCATTTTGCATCTTTATGGAATAAAATGGCCCTTAAACTTGGAATTAAAACTGAGTTTTTAGAAACTGACTGGAGAAGAGGCGTTGAACCTGAAAAGCTGTTTGATAGATTAAAAAAAGATATTGATAAAAAAATAAAAGCTGTTTGTGTTGTACATAACGAAACATCTACCGGTAGTATTTCTAGGATAAAAGAAGTGAGAGAAGCTATTAACTCTGCTAGTCATAATGCCCTATTAATGGTAGATACAATATCTGGCTTAGCTTCTTTACAATATAAGCATGACGAATGGGGTATTGATGTTACAGTTTCAGGATCTCAAAAAGGGTTGATGTTACCTCCAGGATTGTCCTTTAACGCAATATCTGAAAAGGCTTTTTTAGCCTCAAAAGAAAATAGTATGAAAAGATCTTATTGGGATTGGAAAGAACAAATTGAGTCAAATAAATCAGGATCTTTCCCTTACACACCAGCTACTAATCTTTTATATGGTCTTAAAGAGGCAATAAATATGCTTCACGAAGAAGGGTTAGAAAATGTCTTTAAACGACATGATAGGCACGCGCAAGCTACAAGAATTGCTGTTCAAGCATGGGGATTAGAAGTTCTTTGTAAGGAAGAAAAAGATTATTCCAGTGTTTTAACGGCTGTTAAATTACCAGAGGGTCATAATGCTGACGGCTTGCGAAAAATCATACTCGAAGAATTTAATATGTCCCTTGGAAGTGGTTTGTCAAAACTAGCTGGCAAAGTATTTAGAATTGGTCATTTAGGAGATTTCAATGATTTAATGTTAATGGGAACATTAAATGGAGTGGAAATGGGACTTTCTTTAGCTGGTGTGCCTCATCAAAAAGGAGGCGCTAGTAGAGCATCTGAATATCTAACAAATAATATTGTAAAATGAGTAAAATAAATTTTTTTCATGATTTAATTAATTCTTTATTTGATAAACCAATTAAAAGAAAATCTCTTAACTTTTTTTCAGAAAAGAAACAACCTTTATCTTCTAAAGACATTATTGAAAACGTTGCTTCTGCGAGAGGTGAAGTTTCAGCTCTTGAATATGCAGAATTATTAATGCAACACTGTGAGCAATTAAATGATAAAGATTTAATTAATTTTTTTAAATTGATTAGGGATAATTTCGATATTTCTACTTCTGAACTCTCTGAAGCTATTGATCAATATAAACTTGGAAGTAATTCAGAAAATTTAATAACTTTAATGAAACTTTCAGAACCTAAAAGGCGTGAAATCTTTAGAAGATGTAATGGAATATCAAAAGGAACCATAAGATTAGTTAATTTAAGAAAAAGATTATTAGGTGTTTTAAAAAAGAACCCTGAACTTAACGCAGTTGACTATGATCTCGTCTACTTATTTAAAAACTGGTTTAACAGAGGATTTCTTATTTTAAGGCCAATAAATTGGGAAACACCAGCACACATACTAGAAAAAATAATAGCTTATGAAGCAGTTCACGAAATAAACTCCTGGGATGAACTCAGATTACGATTAGCTCCTAAGGACAGAAGATGTTTTGCTTTTTTTCATCCAGCAATGCAAGACGAACCAATTATATTTGTCGAGGTTGCTCTTATGGATGATATTCCATCCAAAATTCAAGATGTTTTAGAAGAAAAAAGACAATTTATTGAACCACATGATGCAAATGTCGCAGTTTTTTATTCTATATCAAACTGTCAAAAAGGATTGTCTGGAATATCATTTGGTAACTTTTTAATTAAGCAAGTTGCTAACGATCTAAAGTTTGAGTTTAATAATATAAAAAAGTTTGTAACTTTGTCCCCAGTTCCAGGATTAAGAAATTGGATTAAAAATAAAAATCCTAAATTTGAATTAACTTTGGAAAAATTTAAGAAATCCGAACAATTTTTAAACATCAAACCTTCTTTAATGAGATATGCAGGAGACTATTTTTTAAATTCTGATAGATCTGACGGAATGCCTAATGATCCAGTTGCAAGATTTCATTTAGGTAATGGAGCATCTTTAGAACAAATTAATTACTTAGGTGATGCTTCATTAAATGGTTTAAATTTATCTGGTGGTTTAATGGTAAATTACCTTTATGACCTAGAAAAAGTAGAAGAAAATCATGAAGCATTTATTTCAGAAAATAAAATTAATATTTCTAAAAATGCTAAAAAAGATTTGATACAATATGCTAAAAAATGATTAATAATTTTTTAAAAGGAAAAACATGAATATTTTAAAATTTTTACCAGTCTTATTATCAATTATTCTTTTTTCTGCGAATAGCTATGCAAAAGAAACTAAATACAGTTGTAAGCCTAAAAGTGCAGCAGCTGTAAGATCAGATGGTATCCAAGTTTTTAAAATTACTGGAAAAGAAAAATCAGTCGAAATTACTATAAAAGATGGACAAGGTACAGACTCTGGTTTTTTTATAGTCAATAAATCAAAATATGAAATCTTAGATTTAGGAACTGGAAAAGCCTATGCTTTTAACAAAAATGAACCGTGGGCACACATACAAGATATCTTTTTTTTAGATAATAACGTTTTATCTTTTATTTTAGCTGCTAACGCATCTATAACTAGATATCTTTGTGATGAAATTAAATAATTATTTTGAAAGTTCTCAAAAAAAAAGTTAACACCTGTTAAGTAAAAATATAAATAAATATAGGATAGAAATGTTTACTCGTCCTCGACTAATGAAGTTTTGTACATCTGTTTTTATTAAATTAAAAATGGATGAAGAAAAAGCAATAGATACCTCTGACATACTAATTGAAGCAGATTTGATGGGGCATTCTTCACATGGTGTAAGACTGTTACCTTTATATATAAAAGATATTGAATCTGGCAAAATGAATGTATCAGGCGAAGAAAAAATTCTTAAGGATATTGGAAGTTGTTTAACAGTTGATGGGAAAAGTCTTCCAGGAATATGGTTAACTAAAAGAGCTTTGCGTCATTCAGCTAAACGAGCCAAAAAATACGGAACTTCAACAGTTCTTATAAAGAATAGTCACCACAATGGTGCACTTGCAGCGTATATGTTGCCAATAATTAATCAAAATTTGGTGTCTATAATCAAAAGTTCTGTGCCTTCTTCAGCTACTGTTGCTCCATTTGGAGGAACAAAAGCTCTCTTAACCCCTGATCCTATGGCTTTAGGTTACCCCACTAATAAAGAACCTGTAATTATTGATATAAGTGCTTCTATCACAACTAATAATATGATCGCAGATAAAATAGCTAAAAATAAATTATTTGATTTTGACTGCTTGCTTACATCAGAAGGAATTCCTTCTAAAGATCCTAAAGAAGTTGCAGAAAAAAATGGCACTATTATGCCTGTTGGTGGATTAGAATATGGTCACAAAGGCTTTGGACTTGCCCTAGGAATTGAGGCCTTGTCTCAAGGATTATCTGGTTCTGGTAGGAGTAAAAAACCAAAATCCATGAATCTTTCCACATTTATTCAAGTAATTGATCCTAAGGCATTTGCTGGTTTGAAAGCTTTTAAAGATGAAATGACTTTTCTTTATGAGCAATGTATAAATAACCCCCCAATAAATGAAAATAATAAAGTTAGGATGCCTGGACAACACGCGTTGTTAAGAAGACAAAATTCTTTAAAGGAGGGTTTTGAATTAAGTAAAGAAACTGTAAAATCTTTAAAAATTATTTCTGAAAAATTCGATGTAATTATCTAAATTTTACTTATCTACCACGCCATTCACTAACTTCTCCAAGTAAATCTAAAAGATCACTCAATTTTTCTTCTCCATAACGTTTTTGTATAGCTTTATAGATTATGTCCATATCAGGAGCTATTTTTTTTATAACTTCTCGACCAAGTGAGGTTAAAGATAAGTTTATTCGTCTTCCATCTTTTTCATCAATAAATCTTGAAATAAACTTTCCAGATTCAAGTTTACAAATGATTCTCGATAAACTTGGTGCTAATATACAGGCATCGAATGCCACTTGACCGGCGTCCGATGTTCCATTTTCACCCAATACTCTAAGAACTCTCCATTGCTGTTCTGTAAGTCCATGCTTAGCTAAAATTGGTCTAAAAGACAACATCATCGCTTCTCTAGCTCTTAACATGGCAATTGGCAAAGATTTACTAGTTTGTGGAAAACTAGTTGTATCAGTATTATTAATTATAAAATCCCCCAATAAATTATCTAACAATAATATGTAAATTTAAAATACATATCAACTTATTTGATATATATTCTCATTAGTTGATTTAAATTCAAAATATAAATTATAATTTCTTATTTTAATTATCATGAAGTATGATTTCATAAAACTTATTACTTAAAAATATAAAAACTAATGGAATTAAATGGATATTAACTAATGAAAAATATTGCAAAAGAAAAATTAAAAAAAAATGAATTGTGCCTTGGCGTTGGTTTAAGACAAAGTAGAACGGTTGATATAGCTAAAATAATGGCTACGTGTAATTATGATTGGTTGTTCATAGATATGGAACATAATAGTATGGACATAGATATTGCCTCACAAATTTCAGTTGCTGCACAAGATGCTGGCATAACACCTATAGTAAGAGTGC
The DNA here is from genome assembly GCA_902622875.1 of uncultured SAR116 cluster alpha proteobacterium. GTDB lineage: Bacteria > Pseudomonadota > Alphaproteobacteria > Puniceispirillales > Marisalimonadaceae > Marisalimonas. Next base: position 5,835 of record CACNRW010000013.1, on the reverse strand, counting down.
CAGATTTTGCACATCATCATGCAACAAGAGTGCTTGACTGTGGGGCAATGGGTATAGTTTTTCCTCATGTCGATAATGCTGAAACAGCCGAAAAATTAGTATCTTTTTGTCTTTTCCCTCCTAAAGGTCACCGTTCTATGACAGGATTATTACCACAATTAGATTTCAAGCAATCTCCAATTTCAGATGTCGCGACTATCATTAACGATAACATGTTAATCGTCATAATGTTAGAAAGCCCTGAAGCTATTGAAAATGTAGATAGTATTGCTGCAGTTTCTGGTGTGGATGTCATTTTAGTAGGTACAAACGATTTATGTATGGAAATGGGAATTCCAGGAGATTATTCTAATCCAAAAATAAAAGATGCATATAAGAAAGTTATTAATGCATGCAAAAAATATGGTAAGACTCCGGGAATGGGTGGGGTATATAACGAAGAACTTATGTCAGAATATATTAGTATCGGAATGAAATTTATATTGTCAGGATCTGATCTTTCTTTTATGATGAACTCTGCGTTAATAAGATCAAAAAAATTAAGATCTTTTCAAAAATAAACAATTTAAATATTTTCTGGAGAGTAAAAATGAGCGAAGTACCTCTTTTTTCATCACTTAAAATTAAATCCAAAAGCTTTAGAAATCGCATTGTTTTGTCTCCTATGTGCCAATATAAAGCAAAAGACGGTGTTGTTAATGATTGGCATTTTCAACATTACTCAAGATTTGCATTTTCAGGACTAGGTGCTGCTTTCATTGAAGCTACTGGAGTATCACCAGAAGGAAGAATTGGACATGGATGTACAGGTATATGGAATGACAGTCATGTTGAAGGATTGTCTAAAATTGCAAAAATATTTAGAGAGTACAATTGTTTAAGTGGTATTCAATTAGCTCACGCTGGAAGAAAAGCTAGCTATTTAAGACCATGGGATGGTGCTTCTCCTATTACTGAAAATGACAAATTAGAACCGGCTTGGCAAACCATAGGACCAAGTGCAATTCCCATAAACAACAGTTCACCTGTACCAAAAGAAATGACAGTTGAGGATATTAATAAAGTAAAGGAAGATTTCAAAAAAGCCGCTCAAAGAGCTGACAAAGCTGGTTTCGATATTATTGAGATACATGGAGCTCATGGTTATTTATTACATTCTTTTTTCTCTCCGCTATCAAATCAGAGAAATGATCAATATGGAGGAAGTTTTGAAAATAGAATCAGATTTGCTCTAGAGATTATTGCTGACATCAAGTCTGTATGGCCAGATGATAAACCTTTATTTTATAGGTTGTCATCCATTGATACCCCAGGTCAAGGTGCAAACTTAGAAGATAACATAATGTTGGCAAAATCACTTAAAAGTGTTGGTGTAGATGTTATAGACTGTTCCTCAGGGGGCATTACTGGATCCCCAGTTCTAACTAAATCTAAGATTATTCCTGGCTTTCAAGTTCCTTACTCTGAAAAAATTAAGAAGGATGCACAGATAAACTCGATGGCTGTAGGAGCTATAATAAACGCAGATCAAGCTAATGAAATTATTTCAAACAAAAGAGCTGATTTAGTTGCAATGGGCAGAGAGTTACTTGCTGACACACAGTGGGTTTATAAAGCTGCAACACATTTTAAATTAGAAAATGCTAAAGATTTTATTCCAGATAGTTATTCTTTTTATTTATCTAGAAGAGACGAATATTTAGATAGAGCTGCAAAACCTGCTTAACTGAGCGTTATTTAAAATCGAATTTATAAAAATCAACAGGTTTTAAAAGTTTATTTTGCTGGGCTTCTAACGCTCCAAGTTTTGCACTTTCCACTGTATAACTAACCCACGCGGGATCTGCCCACATCGCCGCCCTTTTATTTTCTCTATCTCCTGCATTTTCATATACCCAAATATGAGTGTATTGGTTTGGGTTACCAGTCTCGGTAGTGGCAAAAAGTAATGGTAGGCCTAAGTGTTTAGATTGTACAGGTTTACCTTTTTTGCTGTATAGTTTTAGATGGGCGTTAATAGTACCAGGCCTACATGTATATGTTCTTACGTCTAAAAGCATTAAAAATTCCTCAAAATTTATTAAATTAGTTAAAAACATTAGCTTTTTTGTATAAGATTGTAAAAGATTATTAACTTGTTGAAATTTTGGTAAAGCATAGTGATTTCAGGAGAAAAAATTAATACTGTCGAAAGACTTGTCATAGATGCATCGAGAGTTAGCAGATATCTAGGTTATCCAAGGAAAGTTCCAATATGGAAAATAATTTTTAATCTTCCAAAAAATTGTTATATATTTCGTGAAAATAATAATTCTGATATAGCAATTGCTATTGAAAATATGATGGGCTCTGCAATTGTACCAGCATTATCAGAAAAAGAAGCTTTAAATCGTTTAAAAACTCTAATTCCTTCAATAATCGTTAAAGATAATATAGTCAGGTTATGAAAAAAATTTATGTTGATGCAGATGCATGTCCAGTTAAAGATGAAATAATTAAGGTTGCAATTCGGCATAACATTTCTGTACTAATGGTTTGTAATGGCGGTCTTAGGCCATTTAAAAATAATTTGGTAAAATTAGTTATCGTTTCGGAAGGAGCTGACGAAGCAGATAAATGGATTTATGATAATGTTAAGGTTAACGATATTGTTGTTACTTCGGACATTCCATTAGCAGCTAATTGCATTGATAAAGGAGCATTTGTCTTAAAAAATAACGGGTTGGTCTTAACAGATATAAATATAGGAAACATTTTAGCTACAAGAAATTTAATGTCTGATCTTAGGTCGTTTGATCCATTTTTAAAAGGTAAAAACAAAGTTTTCACAAAGGCAGATAAAGGTAAGTTTTTAAATTCATTGGATAATTTAATTACTCAAAAATAGGAAATAATAATTTTCTAAAGATTTTTTTATTTGCTAAATGATAGAATTTAGAATATAGCATTGTAATTATCTTAGCCTAAGAAGGCAGTCAGTAAATCTGACTAATACGATCGACTTACTTGCTCATTTCATGTTCAATCTAGTCTAGCGTGTTTTGATTGAACAACAAAGCTTAAAATTTAAGCGAATAACAAGGAGTTAAGTATGCCTAACGGTACAGTAAAATGGTTTAATCCAAATAAAGGTTTTGGCTTTATAGAGCCAGAAGGTGGATCCCAGGACGTTTTTGTTCATATTTCTGCTGTTGAAGCAGCTGGTATGAATACTTTAAATGACGGAGCTAAAATTAGCTTTGAATTAGAAACTGGAAAGAATGGTAAAGTAGCCGCAGTTAATCTTCAGTCTCTATAGAACATTTTAAATCTTCAAATTAAAAGGGCCTTAGGCCCTTTTTTTATTTTGAAGATAAATTAATTTAAGTTACTTTATTTTACTTATTAATGGTCTAAGGCGAGTGAGCAAAATGAAAACATTAAAATTAACACAATCAACTATGGAAAAAAGAATTTCTAGATTTATGGATTTAGAGCCGTTACCTATTCAAATTGATGAAACTATTCCTCAAGCTGGTAAAGACATTGTTTACGCAAGAAAACTACTTTCAGTCATTGGTTTAGATCCGTCAGAAGGTAAAACGCCCATTAATTCAGGTGCACCCATTACTGGTGCTGGAGGAATAACTATCACTATAGCTAAATGTCCTGTTGGACAAGGCCCAGGTCTTCATAATCATCTTGCAACTTACGAAACTTTTACAGTTCTAGAAGGAGAGTTTCTAATAAAATGGAATGATGACGGTTCAGAAGAACTGACTCTTAAAAAATATGATACTATTTCTATCCCGCCGGGCGTTTGTAGATCTTTTACTAATGTAGGAAAAGAAGAAGGTCTTTTACAGGTAATTATTTCTGGTGGAGTTCATGATATGAATGATATTTCATTTACTCCTTATGCGGCTCAAGAGATGAATAAATTAGAACCAAATCTATCTAAAAAATTTGAGAAAATTGGATTTAAGTTCAATGCTGGCGTCTAGCTAATTTAGCTCAAGGTACTTACGAGTGGTATTGAGATAATTGATAATAATGTTGATATTAGTAATGCTCTTGTAATCGCATTTGGGTTAACATCATATTGAGTTGAAAAAACCAGGGCCATTAAACCAACAGGAGCTGCAGCTACCATAATAGCAGTTTCAGATATAGAAAATTCAATTTCATTTATATTCCGCATTATTAATATTGCAATTAATGGATGTAATAAAATTTTAAATCCTATAATTAAATTAGAAATTTTTAATTCTGTTTTTTCAATTTTTTGTGAGAGGATAATTCCTGCTGCAAAAAGCGCACAAGGTGCAGCAGAACCAGAAATAAAATTTAAAGCTCTTTCTATACTTAGAGGTAAATTAAAATCTAGAAAAATAATTAATAAGCCTGTAAGAACTGCTAATAAAGGTAAATTTGATAATTGCTTGAAAACTATATGGCTTAATTTTAAATTTTTATATTTTATGAAGTCTAAGATTATTAAATTAACAACGAGAAAAACCACATCAAATCCAATTATAGCAATTATAGGATCAATTAACTCAGGACCATATTCGTTTAAAGCAATTGGGTAGACAAATAATAAATGGTTTGCAAAAGAAGATGCCATTCCAATTAAAAATGATTCATTCCACTTAAGATTAAAAAAACATTTTGCTATAAATATTGCTGCTAAATAAATAATTAATTCAGATATTATGTAGCTTGAAATTAGTAGCCAGTTAACATTTGAGAAACTGATTGATACTGTCATCTTTAAAGTTAGAGCTGGTACTGCTATAACACCTATATATTTAATAATTGATAGAGCGTCTTCATATTTAAATATTATTTTTTTTGCAGAAACATATCCCAGCAATATTAATAGTGCTACGGGTAAAAAAGAATTTATAAGAAGTTGTATCAAAAATTTTTCTCACATAATTGATTTTATAATTTTATTTTTTAATTCTTTTTTTTAATTGAGTAATTATTAATCCTGCAATTACAATGAGAAAAGCTCCAATTATAGTGTTATGATTTGGAACTTCACTATAAATAAGATAACCCCAAAAAGCTGCTAATAGTACAGTTAAATATACAAATGGTGCTGCAAAAGAGGCACTAATTACTTTTAAAGCTTCTATAAATAAAAAATGACCAATTGTTGCTAATAAACCTAAGCAGAACATAAGAATAGTTTGATAAAAATCAGGCCATTTCCAAAAATAAATAATAAATGGGGCTGATAAAAATGTACCAGTTATGGCAGTAAATAAAAGGGTGGTCTGATTAGTATCGGATGAATTAAGAAATTTTGTTGATATTGTAAAAAAAGAAAAACATAAAGCTGCTAAAAAGGGAAATATAACTGCGTAATTAAATGACTGGCTATTTGGATTTGTTATTATGATTGCGCCAATTAATCCAATAATAACGACAATAATTTGAAGAAACGAGATTTTCTCTTTTAAAATAAAAATTGCTAATATTGTAGTAATTACTGGTCCTATCATATAAATGGCAATATTTTCTGCAAAAGGCAGATAAGCTAAACCTGTAAACATAAAACAAGTAGTTATTAGGAGTAAAGCTCCTCTTAAGACTTGTAATACTGGATACTCGCTCATAAGATGTATTTTGGAATTTTTATTAAATATTATTATTAAAATTATTAATTGAGATAGGTATCTTGCAAATACTACCTGAAAAGGGTTAAAGCTTTGCCCTAACTCTTTCGCTGTTAGTTCCATTATTGAAAAAAACAAATAAGTTAATACAAGTAATAGTGTACCTAGAATTGTATTAGAAAGATTTAGATTAAAATGTTTTTGAATTAAATTTGACATTATTTAACAT
>CACNRW010000012.1 GCA_902622875.1 uncultured SAR116 cluster alpha proteobacterium | reverse complement strand
TGTTAAACCTCAAATCATTTAAATGTTTTTGAAATATTAGAGGATCATCAATTGATTTTAAAAATATATTGCCAGAACCAGTTCCAGAAACACTTATAGAACCATAACCTAAAATACGACCTAAAATTGATTGTGATAAATCCACTTCTTCAATTTTGTAAATACTGATTTCTTCTGTATCTCTTGCAATCCAACCAGTTTTTTGAATATATCTTGAATCTGTTAATACTCTTTCGGTAGTCCATTTATTAATCATCATTTTTAAAAATATAATGATCCCAATTATCAGCACACCAAAAAAAAGAAGATAAAGGAAAGCACTGAAAGTATATATCCAATGATACTTAACTGTATAAACAATCTTCTCATTAGTTCCTATTGTTTCTTCAACATATCCCATAGATTCATCCCACCATTGAATATTGAGTAAAGTTTAACCTTATCCGCTATCAATATCAAAATTATAAATATTATAAATTGCAGTTAAGACAATAAGAAACTTTTTAAGTGAAGTAGCATAAAGTATATTGACATATAAAAACTTAATATCAAAAATAAAACTTGATATTTAAGGAGAATATTTTGAAAATTTTAATTTTTTTATTAACAATCATTTTTCTTTATGGTTGCAGTTCTCCTAAGGTGGTTTCAGATAATCAAGGTATAATTACTATAAAAGGACCAAGAGTGGCATGGGGACCAGGGCATAATACATTTACTTCTGAAGCACAAAAAAATGCAGATGACTATTGTAGAAAGAATGGGCGAGATAAGGCACACTTTATTGGTGGACAAGTAAAGTTATTTGATGGTGACTATAATAACTTCACTTGCACAGTTAAAAATGAAACAATCATGGAAATACCAATAGTTAAAAAGTCTTTGTCTAATATTTCTTTATGCATAAGGCAAAATATTGTAGAACTCGATGACTTATCCAGTGATGCAAAGACAATTGCTGAGGGTATTGCATCTGTATGCGCCCCAACAATAGATAAGTTTTTAGTTGAATTTCTAAATGAAAAAAAGGGTAATGCTTTATTTAACAGAGAATTTAAAATTAACTTTGAAAGACAACAATACTCAAAAATTCTACCATTTGTTTTAAAGTGGAGACAAATTTTGAAACAAGGTTGGAATAAGAAACAAGAACCAACTAAAAAAGATTTACCAGATTCTTTGTTAAAAATTTAATTTCTATGAACACAAATCTTTCATGTCCATACTGTTCTAGTTCTCAAGGTTACATATATGTCCAATCGCTTTACCAATGTTTAACTTGCAAGAGAGTTGTTGATGACTGTTGTAAATGTGAGACTAGTCAATTTAGTGTTCCCTTAAAACTAAAAAGGAAATAGTTGTAAATTGAATAGGTTAGAATTAATTTTATTTGGATTATTTATAATGTTTTTACCAACAATATTATATTGGGTTAATGCATAGAAAGTTTGCAGTCTTGTATAGGAGTAAATTTAACAAATGAGTACCGGTATAATATTAGGTTTAGGTCTACTTACCATTGTAATTTCTTTTTATATAATTCTTAATATTCCATACTGGCTATTATTATGGAATAAAAGAAAAAGTGAGAATATAGTAGAAGATAAAAAGTATCATCATTGGGCATATACCTCAGATGATTCTATGAATAAAATATTAAAATTTTGTATGTATTGTCTATATAGTTACGGTTTATACGTTTTTATTGCAGAAATATGGACTAAATATACATAAAGAATTTTTTTATAGATATGAGCGAGATGTTGGATTGAGTTTCGCGTTAACTGATGATTATTCACAAGGACAATTCTACTATAAATTAAAGAGTAAAATTGAAAAAGGTCACATTATTTTGATAGTTACTAATCAAGCAGGATATGGGCTTAGGTGGAATAATAAATTATGCAGAAGGTAATCTACATTTACGAGTAAATATTGATGGTTCATTAAGAGATAAAATTTATATTGATGATGGAACTATGTTAGGAAAAAATTAGGTGAGTTTAGAGGGCTTAAAAAATGATGGATGTATATAAAAAGTTTTTTTTATGGTTAAGGAGTTACTATTTTACTTAGCTTATCTGCTTTTATCGTTTGTAGTGAAACAATTGGTGAGTTAATTTGAAGAGATGGAAACTAATATAAGAAATTCTATGATGTCCCTTTTAATGGAAAAGTTGATGGAGATATTAAAGGTCTAATTTAAAATGGGAAAAAAGAGAGTGCATGGATTAACTACAATAATGAAGGAATGTTAATAGAAAAAGGTAAATATAAAAATGACCCAAAAGAAGGTCCTTGGATATGTTTTTTTGAAAATAGTGAGGTTAATTACAAAAGTAATTTTGAGAATGGAAAAAAGAATGGTCTTTGGGAATATTATTCAGAATTAGGATCTATCCTTGAAGAACATTCTGGAATATATAAAAATGATAAAAAAGTCAGTAGAAAAACCTAATAATTAAAATATCAAGATAGTATTCTTAAAGAAGCTTTTACGCATAACACTTCGGAAAATAAAGTTATAAAAATCATGAAGTGATCAATTCTCAGGATGAAACGGGTTATCTTTATACTGTCAAGTTTCCGTTTACATACCAGAATTACAATAGTGTTTCGATAACAATTAAAGATAAAGAAGATTATAAGATCAATTATAGAATGCCTTGGAATATTATTACGGAAACAGAAGAAAATTAGTCGCATACAGACATGGATAAAATTGAAGAAGTGGCACGTTCAAATTCTTCAGTTGTTTATAAACTAATTATGAGAAGAATAAATAAATTAGGCATTACAGATCTTGTTATTCAGATAATATAGATTGCCGTTTATTCAAAAGGTGAATAGGGCATCCAATTTAAGCATAATTTAAGGACACCCACCTCCTAGTAACTAACAAGAATTAATCTCTTTACTCTAATTGATGGTGATTCCTCTAAGCATAGTAAATAAAGGAATTATCTTAGAAATTAAAGTTTGAATTATATTAAACGGATTTATTCCTAATCTCGGTAATATAATAAAGATTATACCAAATATTATTAATGTTATAGAAATTGGGATTATATATTTTAAAGATTCATGTTTTTTATTAATTTTTATTACGTTCAATAATAAAAAACAAACAGTAAACGTAATAGTTAAAAAAATAATAATTTTAAACATTTAATTAATTTAAGATTATTGAATATTTGACTTTTTCGGAATGAACTTAAAGATGATATTGGATACGTAATTTTTAATTTTAGTATAATTCCAAATACCAACAAAGCATGCTAGCGCTAAAAGAAAAGTTGATAAGAAACTAGATGATGAAGCAATACACATAAATTAAATATATTTTATTTTTTAAGAATTATCAAGTTTAATTAATAAACTGAAATATTATCAAGAGAGAAATATTGCAAGTTGAAAATATTTATTCATGCTCTCCACCTCTATCATTAGGATCTAACTCTATTCTTTTTCCATCAACATATATTGCACGGCTTCGACTAGGAGTATAGTAGTTTCCAAAATATTTTGGTTTTCTCTTAGCAGTTTCAAAAGTAGCTACTGTGATAGCGATTGCACTCAATAAAAGTATATGTGTAATTGTTGTTATTCCAAATATCCACATACTGGTAAAGTACATTGAAAAAATAATGCACCACATCCATGCTAAAACCTGCATTATCATATGTCTTGTATTTATATCTGGAATATTTTTTAAAGGATTTTTGTTATGGTTCATAACAATGTTCCAAATATCATAGATTAATTTTTGCACAATATCTCCTTACTCTAAGTCAATACTAGAATATGTTTACATTAAATAAAAGCATTTAACATGTTTAATTATTAAACATTGTTGTTATTTTAATACATTTTTCGTTAAGATTTAAAAATGAATAAATTTATTATTATATTTTTATTATTTATTGGATTAAATAGTTGTATAACAAATCAAAAAAATAATGATTTTCCTGAGATAGAGACAAAGTTACGTATATCTCAAAATAAAATAAATAAAAATGTTATAGAATATAAATTTGTTAAATGGAAATGTTACAAATCCCATTGGTTGATCAAATATAAACAACTAGTCTATACAGTTGGATATTTTCCGGAATTTCAAAAAATTGACCAAAATAGGATTGGTATGTCTTTGTTAAATGATACAAAAGAAAAAAAACTTGCTATGTATTCTCGTAAAGGTGTTCAACATTACTGGGATTGGGGAGGAGAAAAGTACAATAATTATCAAATAATAATTCATCCTTCTGGTAATGGATGGTTTTATAATTTTGAGAATACAAAACTAGGTGCACTGTCAAGTCCAAAACATGCTTATGATTGCAAAAGTTTTGACACTACTTCCATACCGATAAAAAATATAAAAAATATTTTTAATGAATTAAAAGATGTACCAAATTTTGAATTAAGAAATTTAAAAAATATTGTACAAGTTCATATGAATAAGTGTTTTAAATTAAATTTTCCATCTATAAATTATTTAAAAAATTACCCTGTAGTTTCTCTACAAATTTTTATTAGTAATGACGGATTAATAAATAGTACAAGCATTGTAGATCGAAAAAAGTATGAAAACGATTCTGAATATAAAATCCTTGCAGATATTGCTAATAAAGCTGCATTAAATTGTTTATATCTGCCTATTCCAAATAATAAAATTAAATTATTTAAAAACTTTATAGTGAAATTTGATCCAAAATTCATATTAGAAAAATAAAAACTTCCCTTTATGAAGTAAATAAGTTTTATTATTTAAAACCGTGAAATCAAAAGTTAAAAGTTATTTTAAAAATGTTATATCTTATTTCCAAAGTTTTAGTCACTGCATTTTTAATTGTTATTATTAGTGAAATTGCTAAAACGAATGAACGTATGGGAGGACTGGTTGCTGCACTTCCAATAACGACCATTATGATTCTATTTTGGTTATATTACGAAAAAACACCTACAGAAAAAATTTCTAACCATATGTCGTTTACATTTTTGTATGTCCTGCCTACACTTCCTATGTTTTTAACTTTTCCATATTTAATAAACAAGTTTGGATTTTATATATCAGTGATATTAAGTATTGTAATGACAATTTTTTTTATATTTATTGTAGATTTTATTTCAAAAAAGTTTGGATATAAAATTATATGATGAGTGAGTATGATATTTATTATTATTTTAAAACTAACAATCCAAACAAACACGCAATTAATGAGTTGTCTTTAAAGAATATTAATTATTCTTTATCAATTTTAATGCTAACTTTTAAGATTCAGCAATGTTTTCAGTATTCAAAAAAATCTTAATATTTTTAGGAGTTTTATTTTGTCTTTTTATCAATTCTTCAAAAGTTTGGAGTAATTCAAATGTTGGTTTAGTAGCGATTAAGTAATTAGATAATTTAGACGATAAAAGAGGATTTTGTATTGATATTAAAGGATATAAATTTAAGGCTAAAATGAAAACAGGGACTCAAGTACACACTTGTTACTCTTATGATGGGAAATTGCTGTTGACCAAGGTTTAGATGCAAAAAACTTAAACAAAGACAATTATTTTTTCCTAATTTTGGTGTATGTTTGCAAGCAGCTTCATACTGGCACCCGGTAAGTTTAAATCTTACGAAATGTATAAACTTTCAAGAGTTTATCTTTAGTGAAGATAACACTATTCGTTTAAAAAATAATAAGACTTTATACCTGACAGTTTCAAAAAAAATTCAAGAAAAGGTAGTGGTGGATCCCCCTTATACTTAATAAGAAATGTATCAATGCAAAAATGCAATGAAAATCTTTCTTCTTATCAAAGCCAGAATGTAACATATTTTTCAAATGGAGAGGTTTTTAAAGTTAAATTATTTGATTTTAACTAAAATTAGTATTCATAAAAAAATATTCAAATACTTTAATCCAATTAATCTTGCTTATTAATTACATTTCTTGTTTTGTTCTGTCATTTCTCTTCTTCTTAGAGGCATTTTGTCGATAATATTATAAATTTCTTTTAATAATGAAATATCCGTTGAATGTGATTTATCTTGTCCATCGTAGCCAATTAACCAGATACCATATTTATTAATATATCTGTCTGGCATAATATATCTATTAATTTCATCCCCAACGATTCTAATGTACTTCAAATTTCTAGCTTCATTTTCACAACTATTATTTTTAAAAAAATCGTCAGTTTCATTAATAAAATGAACATATTTTGCCTTTGAAATAAAAAGAACTATCCTTTTTTCCCACAATAATGAGTTGATATAACTTTCTAAATTTATTTTTGTAGTTGAATTGCTAATAGTTGGAATCATCAATAAAATTAATAATATACATAATTTTTTTTTCAATATTTTATACTACCTAATTTTCAGTATAAACTAATGCCTATTAATATAGATTAAAGAATATACAATCTAATATGTAAAACTTTTATATGAATTTTTTCTAAATCATCTACTGTGGGATAGCAACATAGTTTTATTTTATTGTCCTAATTTTAACAATATTTAGATTTTGTGCATTTAAATATCGTTCTGATACTTTAATGTTGGTATGAAAAATTAAAAAAAGTTAAGTAGAATATCTAAAATTGTTGCTTATGAATTTACTAAGTTAAAGATATAGCCCTTAGTTTAATAATAGTTGTTAACAAATAAAAATATTTAAATTTATTTGAAATATTTACCTTTTTATATCTTAATAATTATAATGTTTATATTAAAACTAAATATAGGGATGTTATGGAATTTCAAAATGAAATTGGCCTTATACAGAGAAAAATGGCTGCTAGTATTGCGGGAACTTCTAGAAGGCTAGAAATTTTAAATACTTTAGACTTGCAATCAGGTCAACAGGTTCTCGACATAGGTTGTGGAGGAGGGCATCTTTTAGAAGAACTTGCAAAAGCCGTCGGCCCAAATGGTAAAGTATATGGATTAGATACTAGCGAAGACCAACTAAAACAAGCTAAAGAAAGATGTAATTCACATGATAATGTTTTTACTCTACATGGATTAGCAAATTCAATAAATTTGAATGACGATAGTTGTGACGCTGTGGTCTCTGTACAAACCTTTGAATATATTAAAAATGTTGATGAATCAATTGAAGAAGTTATTAGAGTGCTTAAACCAGAATCTATTTTTGTAAATATATCTATTCTATGGGATTATTATAAATTTTATGGTGCCGATGAAAACTTAAATAACATTATCCAAGATACATTCAAAAATCATTGTTTCCATCAAATGCTACCTATGGATCTCACTGGTAAACTCAAAAAGTTTGGGTTTAAACACATTAAACACAAACCATTACCTCTATTTATAACGAATAGAGATAATAATTCACCAGCAAGGTATGCAGCTGACGTTATGGCTAAATTTGCTATACAGCAAGGAGTTTCATCGGACAAAGTAGATGAATGGCAAAGTCAGTTAAGTATGGCTGAGGAAGAAGGACGGTTTGCATACACAAATCTTCCAATATTGACTTATGGCTATATAAATTAGTAATTTCATCATATAATTAATCAAAGAATTATTGTTATTATTAGTACTTTAATTTTAGGAATCATTTTAGATGTCTATTATGAGGATATATGTCCAGACTTTTCAAAATGAAGAACATGCGGATTTGTTTCTTCTATTTTGTCAAAAAATTAAAAAAGAATGTTTTAGTAATGATATTAAAATTAATTTGACTGTTCTTTAAAATGAGACCAACAAAAGTCAAGTTACAAGTATTTGGAAATACGAAGATGAAAAACATTTAAAAACTGTTAGAACATATTTAGCTAAACATGTTAAAATGCCAAATTCATTATCTCCAAAAGAAATTGTTTACAGCGGTGAAGTTAAAATTGATCCATATGATTAGTTACTTTTTTAATTGATGAATCCTTATAAATTTTAAAATTATTTTAATTAACTAATAATATTATTGATATGTTTTGAAAACTATTGGAAAAAATTATTTTAGTTAAAAATTAATTTTTTGTATTAAATTATTTTGAATATTTTACTAATCATGGCACATTAGTTTTTGCTTTTAACAGTTTTTAAAATTATGGAATATAAATGAATAAATGGGTAATAATTATATCAGTATTATTTATGCTTTTTGTTTTTTTCCCAACTATATCATATTGGATTAATGAATGGAGTATTTGATTATATGTTTAAATTAAATAGTTTTTGTAAAGAATGTTTTGATCCTCACAAAATTATATGGAATTGCAAAAAACATTTATCTGACAAAGATTGGATCTATCTTTGCGGTAACTGCATTAGATATTATAAATACCTTAATGGAAAAAATTTTAAATCTCAATTTCAAAATATTAAAGCATGTATTAAGTATCGATTAAATTCAGCTAAAATAGTACTTCCTTTATATGAAGCCAACTAATTATAATTATGGAATATACAATTTTTAAAATATTTATCTTTTGTATGTTCGTTATTTTTGGTGTGTTAATTTTAGGTCTTTTAAAGTGGATCTTAAAATTTGTTAAATTATGTTATCAACATATTCTCTGGAAAGTTAAAGTTCTAATTGTTTTCCCACTTAGTATTTTGATTATTATACTTTGGCTAATTATTAAAAACTCGCTTGAAAAGGGCCAACCAGAATTATTAATTGCAATTATGATAGGTTGTATCGGTTCACATTATATTTTTAAAGAAGAAGAAAGTAATCAGATTAATAAGTAATTACCAAAGATTATATTTGTCGGAAAAATATTTAGGCACGATTTTAAATAATGTGGTTCTTTATTTAAGAATAATTCCAAATCCCCACTAAGCGTGCTAGTGCTAATAAGAATATAGAAGTTAACTTAATGACTAGTCTAAAAATATTAATATTAGCTCAATTGTTCTTATAAAATAATTAATTATAAAATTTCTATTATTTATAAAGATTGTAACAAAGTTAAAGAGTAAAAATTTATATTAATATATTTTATTTAGAAATTTTGGGTAAATTTGTGTTGATCCTTAGTAATTTAATAAATCCTTATTTGATAAACCTTAAAAGGTTAAGTTGTGTCAACCATAGTAATTAGATTTGAATTATTATTTTGGGGACTATTTACATCTTTACTTACACGATAAAAATTTATGTTATAATTTGCTTTACTGTTTAATAAATTTTCTCCTTCAAGGTAAGAAGATATTTCAGAATTGTTCAATAAAACAGGTTGTCGATGGTGAATATGATTGATTTGATCTGTTGCAGTTCGCGTCAGAATAAGACATCCAATATCGTTATAAAGCCCTGCAAAACTGTTTGATTGACAATAATGATAAAATGGAATTTTTTCTTTATCTTTTCTTAGCCACTCGTACCAACCATTATGAAATATCACACATCTTTTAGCATTTCTAAAGGATGGTTTTTCATTCATAGTCTCTGAACGACAATTAATGAGGTTCATATCTTTTTTCCATAATGGTGCATAAGTCCATTTCATCAACTTTGCATCATTAATAGTTTTCACAGGCACCAATTGTGATGGTACAATATTAAACGAGGGCTTATATTCTAGACCAAAAACATTATTAGATGATATTACAAATCGGCCACACATAATATTAAGATTATCTATTCATATTTAATTTTTAAATATTTTGTAATTAGAATGCAAAAGTATTTTTTTTTTATTAAAATTTATTAATGAACTTTTTACAACAAAATTAAGAGTTAAAAATGATATTAATAGCAGATATTATTCTTTTTTTTCACTTTTGTATTGTTGTATTTATTACATTTGGTTTTGTGTTAATACCAATTGGTTACAATTTTAATTGGATTTGGATTAAAAATAAAAAATTAAGATTACTTCATTTTGGAATGATGATTTTCGTTACTTTTGAAACAATATTAGGATTGTCTTGTCCTCTAACTATTTTAGAAAATAATTTAAGAGGCATTAATGAAAATCAGTTATTTTTATCTAGGTGGATAACTGAAGTAATTTATTGGGATTTTCCATCTGAATTTTTTTTAATTTTATATTGTCTTTGTTTAGGATGGACTTTTTTAATATGGAAAAAGTATCCCCCTATCGAATAAAATGATTAGAATAATATTACTTTTTAAATTTTTATTAACATTAAAGGATTTACAAATATTGTATTTAAATTTTATATAAGAGGGATTAAATGGATTTCAAATATGCGCAAAGTTGGTTATTAGGTATTGTTTGTTTTGTTTATGGTATTTATAGAGTCATTGGCGGATCAGACAAAACTTTCAATTGGGTTGATATAGTTGCCATTATTGGTTTTTGTTATTCGATATATGTAACCCAAATTGCCAGTTCAAAGGAAGAATAGTTTTTTGGGCAAACTCTTAAAAGATAAAAAATTAACTACCTATACATATTTTTTAATAATATGTATTTATATACATAAATAAAATAGTCTTATTTTCTTTTAACCTTTCTTTTCTTTCATTAAAATTTAAGAGTTCAAAAAAGACAAAACTGTCATCTATTTGTTCTGCTTTATCAAAGCAATTTTTTCTTAAATATTGCTAGAGTATTTGATGTGATAAGCATATTATTTATTTTTTTGACTTAGCTTTTTGCTCGACTTTCAATTCATGTGATTTAATATTTTATTTTTCTTAATGTTAAAACATCAGATTTTCTTATCTATTAAAATTTATAACTATTTACGTCATAAATATTTTGATTAAACTTATTTTATGAAAGATATTAAGTTTTGCTTCGTATATGTCACTGTTGAAAATTTTAGACAAGCTAAAATAATTTCAGAACTAGCTATAAAAAATAAATTGTGTGCTTGTACAAATATTTTCCCTGAAATCCATTCAGTTTTTGAATGGGAAGGACAAATAAATTTAGAAAAAGAAACGGTTTTAATCCTGAAAACTATTGAAAGTAAATTTGAAAAACTTGAAAATTTAATTACTGAGAATCATAGTTATGAAACTCCTTGTATTCTAAAACTTGATATTTCAAAGGGTAATAAAAAATTTTTAAATTGGTTAGAATCAACAATAGTATAAAATAATTTCTCTTTTTTTACATAATTATAACGACTTAACAGAATTAAAAACATAAGTAATAAAATGCTTATGGGGAAGATAATGACAGTATTAAATTCTAATTAAAACAGTTGAATTACGTTTAAAAAATACCAAATATAATTATGTAGATATTACCTAAATAAAAGGTTACACAAACTAAAATGATTATATATCTCATATTATTTCTAATTCTTTCTATCGCACCTGTAATCTGGTTAAATATTGTATTTAGTAAAAATGATAAAGTATTAGTAAATATGCCATTTACTGGTCTTGAGTTTGGCAAGATAATATTAAAAGAAATGGGTTTAAAGGAAGTAAAAATAGAAAAATCATTGACCGTAGATCATTACGATCTTAAAGAAAAAAAAGTTAAAGTTTCTGAGGACCGTTTAGCAAAAAAAAGTCTTACAGCCATATCTATTGTTTGCCACGAAATAGGACACGCAATACAACATCACGAAAAATATAGACCTCTAGAACAAAGAACCACTCTTGTAAAAAGTACTGCATGGATTTCGCAACTAGGTAGTGGATTATTAATGGTTGGTATTCCAACGATTTTAGCCACAGGCTCATACCCCTTAATAAAAATATGTCTACTTTTAGTTCTATTGTCTTTATTAATAGGCGTGGTTGTACATTTAATAACTTTAGAGGTTGAGCTAGATGCAAGTTTCAATAGGGCCTTACCAATAATAAAAAATAAAGTACCACCTGAATATCACAATGCTTGCCAATCAATACTTAGAGCTGCAGCCTTTACTTATGTTATTGGAGTTGTTAGGAACTTTGTTTCACTGAGGTTTATTTGGTTATTATTATCAAGAATTAGGTGAACAAATGATAAATGAAAAGCAAAAATATATAATAACACTTTTAGTAGATGGCAGGGAATGGAATAGTCAACCAATTGAAGGAAAATTAGGTGATTTGCAAACCATAATTGATAAAGCGTTAGAGCAACATAGAATATCACGTTTTTTTACAATTCGTCCAAAAAACGTAGAATTTAAAAGAGCTACTTTACTTAAGGAATAATTAAAGATTTTATTAAATTAGTTAACAAAATTTATCTCTTTAATGAAGATATCTGCAAAGTGATTTCGTCCGAAAGCTACTATTCCAATTGAAGTAATTTTTTTTGGGTTAATTTTATTAGATAAAAATGAACTTGATCTTTTAAAGGCCTCAATTGGTAATCTAAAAATCTGGAATTCATTTTTCACTTTAAAGTCAATTTGGTAATATTGCCAAGGCAGAATAGTACCAGTAGTTCTCAAATGAATAAAATACTTTTGGTTATTTCCCTTTGCAGTTATATCAATAAATTTAGAATTTTCTAAATTTATTTTGTTAAGTTTTCTTCTAATTTGAATAAAACCACCCCTATTTTCAGTTGATACTTTACCTGTAATATGTGCAACAAGTTTATTTTCAATAGAAATAAACTCTACATTTCCTGAAGAAACACCTCCCATAACCTGATCTGTTAAAAAACTCCACTTTTCTGAGTTTTGAAAACTATCTTTAAAAACACTATCAGCCAAAGATTCAGACATCACAATTATTAGAATTAAAATAGATCCTAAAATATTCATGAAAAAAACACACTAATTTAACTTAGATATTAAACTAACTAGATAAACTTCTAAGTCAATTTCAACGATTATTTTTAATATTAATAAATTATTATTTGAGTAGATAGTTAAAACTATTAAAGTCTCTAAAAAGGATTATTTATGAATAGACAAATAGCAGGATGGATAATAATTAGTATGTGCTTATTATGGGGTGTTTTACGGACTATTGATTTGGTTGAGCCTAATTTTGTTCTAAATTTTTTTGCAATTGGTGGCTTTTGTTTTGGGGTATATCTTACAAAAGATTTAACAAAAGAAGAAAGTTAATATTTTTATATAAAGTATTTTTAGCATTTAGGTTGATATCTTAAAAGTTAATTAATACATCTATCTAAAGAAATTTAAATAAGAGAAATTTAATGTCTAAGAAAAAGTATCCTCCTGAACTTGAACATAGTGAGTGGTTAAAAAGACAAAATTATTTTCTTGAGGAACAAAATAAAAATTTAAAAAAAAAATTGTTAGAATGTGAAGAATATATAAACTCTTTACACGACAGATTAAAATTATATAAAAATAAATAATTAATCGGAGATTATAATGACTTTAGAAAAGATTCTTATACTTTCTTTTTTGTTGGTTATAGTTCAAATATCTATTCCTGTAATAATTGACCTTTTGATAACTAATAAAATAAAATTTATATATCTTTTTTCTTCAAGAGACAATGATCAAGATACATCTCAATTTTTTGGGAGAGCTAATAGAGCATTGAGGAATCTTTTTGAGACATTACCAATTTTTATTGGTTTGGTCTTAATATCAATTATCAAAGAGGTCGACAATTCTTCATTGGCGTTATTATGGCTGGTGTCAAGAACAATTTATATACCTCTATATATTCTGGGAATTAATTATTTAAGAACAGGTGTGTGGGCTGTTGCTCTAATTTGCCTAATTATGATGAGTATTAAATTTTTTTAAAATACATTTTATAATTTAGAGTCTAATATTACATCACCCGAAAAAACAACTTCTTTTGGCGATAAAGAATTTGGTATAGAGTTATGCTTTGACAAATATTTTCGGACTTCTTTTAAGTGTTGTTCGTTATCATATTTCCAAATAGCCGTAACCTGATTTTTGGTTGATTTATTCTGTATCATAGTAAAATCAATCTTAAATTTATTTTTAAGCGTATCTTCCATAATTTTTTGGGACATAGCGATAAACATTTCTGCATGTTGTTCATTTTGAAATGTGCGAACTGTTATTCTCATGATAGACATAGAATTTAAAATCCTAACGAATAATATCCAAATACAATATAAACATCTTATTAATGATTTGAAGAATTACAAATATTTTATATCATTACCTAAAATTGAAATTGTTATGAGGAATTTATGTCCAAAGCTATTGTTTTAAGAAATCACGGAAAATCAAATGTTTTAAAATTAGAAGATGTTATCGTTGAAAAACCTAAAGATAACGAATTGCTCATTAAACAAACTGCAATTGGAGTTCACTTTCATGATATTTATGTTAGATCTGGGCTATATAAAACACTTGAATTACCTGGTATACCTGGATTAGAAGCCGCAGGAATTGTTGAAGATGTTGGTAAAAACAATATTAATTTTAATATTGGAGACAGGATTGGCTATATAACTAGGTATTATGGAGCATATGCAAGTCATAGAGTAATAGATAGTAAACTTGTTATAAAAATACCTGACTATATTTCTGATGAAGTAATTGCCACAAATTTTTCAAGAGCAATAACGGTTCAAATGTTAATAGAGCAAGTAACTCAAGTTAAACCCAGTGATACTATTTTAATCACAGCTGCTACTGGAGGAGTAGGAAGACTTTTTTCTCAATGGGCAAAATCAAAAGGTGCATGTGTAATTGGGAGTGTAGGTAGTGATGCAAAAATTTCTTTAGCTCATTCATTTGGATGTGACTATGTATTTACCTATAACCAAAAAGACTTTGTGACTCAAATTATGGATATAACTGAGGGTGATGGAGTTAACAAAGTTTTTGACTCAGTAGGAAAGGATACATTTGAAAACTCGTTAAAAAGTATAAGTGCTTGCGGACATTTAATAAATTTTGGACAATCCTCAGGTCCAGTTGAACCAGTATCTATGTCAACCCTAGCCGGTAAATCCCTAACAATTTCAAGACCTATTCTTTTT
The DNA here is from genome assembly GCA_902622875.1 of uncultured SAR116 cluster alpha proteobacterium. Lineage (GTDB taxonomy): Bacteria > Pseudomonadota > Alphaproteobacteria > Puniceispirillales > Marisalimonadaceae > Marisalimonas. Next base: position 52,607 of record CACNRW010000012.1, on the reverse strand, counting down.
GATTACATATCTAACTCCAACTTATATGAAAAAATGGCTGATTCCGTTTTTAGAGCTTTTCAAAATAACCAAATAAAAATCCCAAAATTAGAACCTTATAAACTCAAAGACGCCCCTTTAGCTCACGATGTGTTAGAGTCTAGAAGAGGTGGAGGCAGTGTATTTTTAACGCCCTAAAATAGTTTTAATAAATTAAAATTTTACCTATAGGTGTATCTTATGACAACAGAATTAGAATGGAAAAACCCAAACGCAATTGTAAGTTGCAAATGGCTTCATGATAATTTGAACAGTCCAGAAATAAGAATATATGATTGTTCTACTTATCTACATTACAGAGATAATGATCCATCCCTACCTTATATTGTTGAAAGTGGAAGAAAAAAATATGAAATAAAACATATAGAAAACTCGAGCTTCATGGATCTTCATTTGGATTTATCCGATGAAAAAAGTCCATACAGATTTGCATTACCAAAATTAGAAAAACTGGCAAAAAAATTTAAAAAATTAGGTGTTGGCAGTGATTTTCATATAATACTATATTCTAGAAATGGTGCACAATGGTCAGCTCGGCTTTGGTGGATGCTAAGATCTGTAGGAATTGATCACGCAAGCATATTAGATGGAGGCTTTAAGGAATGGGAACAGAATGATCTGCCAACCTCGCAAACAAGTTTAAAATATGCACCATCTAATTTTGATTTTACACCTAAAGAGAATATTTTTGTAAATAAAGATGTAGTAATTAATGCCATTGGTAACCCAGATTCTATAATATTAAATTCTCTAACTGCAGATATCCATGAAGGTAAAAACCCTAGATATGGAAGACGAGGGAAAATACCAAGCAGCAAAAATATACCATTTCATGAATTATTAGATAAAACCGGAAAATTCAAACCAATTGAAGAACTTGCTAAAATATTTGAGACAAATAAAATTACTAAAGACAAGAAAATCATTAACTATTGTGGTGGAGGAATTGCTGCGTCTTTAGAAGCATTTGTTCTATATCAATTAGGATTTGAAAATATAGTTATTTATGATAACTCATTACACGAGTGGGCTGCAATTGATCAAACATTACCAATGGAGAATAATTAAATTTTTTAGATATTTGAAAAAATAAAAAAGTTTAATTTTATATTAAAAATGTTGAAATGTTCTTTTATTAAAGGTCCAATATTACATAGATTAAAATACAGTAAAGGTAGAGGTCAAAGTTTAGCCAAAGCCGTTGGAATGAGATCTAATAAAAACAGAAACATTATAGATGCAACCGCTGGCTTGGGGTATGATGCTTTTATACTAGCTTCACTTGGAGCGAATGTTACTTTAATAGAACGATCCGAAACAATATATAAACTACTTCAAGATGGTATTGGAGAAGGTATTTTGTTTGGGGGCGAGATAGGTAAAATTGTAGGCAGAATGAATTTAATTTTTGGTGACTCAAAAAATATTTTACCCCATTTATCACCAGAGGTAATTTTAATAGATACAATGTACAAAGATAGAAAAAAAACAGCTCTTGTAAAAAATGAAATGAGATTAGTAAGAGAAATAGTAGGATCAGATTCTGATCATACTGAATTAATAGAGGTGGCCTTAAAATTTGCGACGAATAGAGTTGTCATTAAACAGCCAAGATATGCGGAACCTATAAAAGATATTAAGCAATGTTCACATCAGATTTTAGGCAAAACTATACGCTATGATGTCCATATGGTAGCTTAGTTTTAACAAAAAGTTCATTATGCCGTATAAATAATATGGTTTTAATTTTTTTTAAAATACTCATCATTCTATGCTTAAGTATAAGTTTAATTAGTGACTTCTCAGCATATGCTACATGCACAGAGACAACTAATTGTGGTGCTGATAGCTCAGTAGCAGTTTTCCCAGATATTACAACAGGACAGGCAAATTTTAACACAGCTCACGGATATCATAATGCTGGAATGGATATTACTACAGGCGACGCAAATACAGTGGTTGGTTACGAATCTGGGAAACTAATTCACACTGGCAGTTATAATACTGCGATAGGTTCTGAGAGTTTGTCTTCCCTAACATCTGGAGAAAGTAATACTGCACTTGGGTATAGAGCAGGTTACTCTAACCAAACTGGTTCTAGAAATATTTTTATAGGAAATTTGGCAGGATCGAATGCAGGAACTACCGTTGCTGATAGGCTATATATAGATAATAGTGCTACAAATAGTCCTTTAATATATGGAGATTTTGACAGCAATATTGTTACTATAAATGATAATTTAGTAATAACAGGTACCTTTTCTGACGGTAACTTCACTTTTGATACTCACGGAAATGTTACTAATCTTGGAACTATTGGCTCCGGCAGCATTACTTCGACAGGTTCAATAACCAGTGGTACTACATTAAATATTGGCAATGCAAATATATCTGAAAGTGAATTGGAAACTATTGATCAAGTTACTGCTGGAACAGTTTCAGCTAATAAAGTTGTAGTTGTAGATGGTAATTCTGATATTTCTGGATTTAGAAATATAACTGTAACTGGTACCTTTACAGCAGACTCAATAAAAGCAAATACTATTAATGATAGTAATGGAGACACATTTTTATATAAGGACACTTCAAATGATATAGTTCATATTGGTAGTGAATCTATGCTATTTTATGATTCTTCTACTTATGGAAAAGATATTATGGCTTCTTCAACGGGTAACGTTCAAATTGGAAAAAATGCTAATGATACAACTACAATTGTAGGAGACCTGATAATTGAAGAACCAACTGAATCAAATCATGCTGCAACAAGACGATATGCTGACAAAGTAAGTCTTATGGCAACTACTTTGGATACACGTTTGCCCTTATATGGAAACAAACATTCTTTAAACTTAAGTAGCGCATCTACAAATAATGAAATAGCTTTTGGATTAAATTTTGTTGGAATTTATGATGGATTGCATCTACCAGTCGACTTTTCATTAGGTAGTGCCTTTTCTGGAGACTATAATATGGGTAAGTTTTCTTTAGGTATGTCATGGTAAAATTTTTAACTTTTATATTACTGAGTATAATCATCATCCATAAACCATATGCGGCATCAAATAATCTTTTTTTCACAACAGCACAATTTATCACTTATTGTAAAAGTAGCAATTCATATGAACAGGGTATTTGTGATGGCTATATAATAGCAATTAATGATGTAATTTATAGCATAGAGAGTGATCAAACGAAGATCTGCGTCCCAGAAAATATTTCTATAAAAAGTATCCGGTTATCTATTGTTGACTTTGTTATTGATAATGCGCAGTTTATGAGTGTTGAGGCAAATAAAGTGATAGGAAAGTTTTTTGTAAAAAATTTCACGTGTAAAAATCAATCTTAGTTGTAAGTACATTTAAAAAACAATATTAAAAATATTTTTATAAGTGACGTAATGTTAATTGTAATTAAATTTTGAGATTTATAATGGTTAAAATATTTCTATTAACATTCTTACTAATTTTTTTGTCTAGTTGCCATCAAGGTTCATCATATATATCAAGATATGGTCAAAGTATAGTTTTGAACCCAGATCAAAAGCAAATGTCGGAGGGTGCTATTGAAACCATTTCAGACCAAAAATTAACTAGTTTAGTTAAGCCTAATACTACCCCTACAAAGGAAAAGAAAAATTATTTAAATCAATTTAAAGATATTGATTTTTCTTCAACTAAATTCTTAAAAGGTAATGCTGATTGTGTTGACATCATAAGAGTAAAAGTTGGTGGTAGCTTAAGCTATGATGAATTAATGTATGAGCTAAAGAAAAGAGCCAAAACAATGGGGGGCAATGCTATCGGAATACAAGATTTAAGTGAGAATAAACAAGTTACTTTTACAAATCAAAGAACAGCTAAGAAAAATAGTGATGATGTGATTAACACACTAATCAAAGAGACAAATCTTTTGTCTAGCGTAACAGCAGATATATTTAAGTGTAAATCAAAAATTTAATTTAAGAGTTGTTAATTTGGATATAGATATTAAAATTGAATAATGAAATTTTTTATCCTAATATTATGTTTTTTAGTACCATTTTTTCTTGCATATTTATTTAAAAATAAAAATTTAGAGTGGTACTATATTTTAATAATCATAATTACATTTGGGATATTAGTTGCAAGTTATTTAGTCAAAAATAATGAAAAAAATCAGTACTCATGGAAAAGTTTTATCTTCAAAATCAAACAAAAAAAATACTTTAAGTAAAAGTATTCACCAAGTCCATAGCTATGGCAGTACAACTCACTACAGAGCCAATCATAATTACTCTATCACCCCACTGCATTCCAACATAAATCCATCCTAAACAACTTACTATATAAGCTATTTGACCATAAAAAGTTAATGATGCACTAATTAAAAAAATACCTACGACTGCCAATAACATTGGTATCCATTTTACATACCAATCCGTTGTTCCCGTATGTGTTGTTGGATTTATTTCGTCATATTCTGTTTGTAGTTCTTCCAATTCTTGTTTAAGTCTTTTTTTCTCATGTGATAGTTCCATGGCTAACCTACCTGCTTTGGTCATAGTACTGCCTACAAGTTGAGAATTAGTATCACTCACTTGAACAGCAATTACCGTAACATTTTTATCTTCCATGATCACGCCTAAAAAATAATGAAATTGAGCTAGTATTACGTTTCTAAAAATTTATCAAAAAATATTTCACAATGCTCAAAATTAAATTACATTAATTATTGTAATAAAATGGATATTAAAATATGAAATGGAATAACGGTACTTTATTATACATACATATAGCACCAAAAGCTTCTGCTAACATGATCGAATTAAATGAAGCAGAGTTAATTGAAGGAAAAGGGATTGTTGGTGACCGTTATTATAATGAAACAGGTACTTATTCTCCAAAGCCTGACATAAGAGATATAACTTTAATTGAAAATGAAGTTTTAGAAGCACTAGCAATAAATCAACCCCCACTTCAAGATAAACCTATAATTTTAAAACCTATTGAACATAGGCGCAACCTTACATCTTCTGGTGTCCCTTTGAATTATCTAGTTGGAAAAAAATTTAAAATAGGAGAAGTAATTTTGAAAGGTGGACGACTAAACTTTCCATGTAAGTATTTAGCAGATCTTCTTAAAAAACCACTTGTTTTACCACTATACAACAGATCAGGCTTGAATTGTTCTATTGAAAAGGGTGGCTGGATTAAAAAGGGCGACAAAATTATTCAACTCGAAGATTAATTCTATAAAAAGGATATACCCCAACCACACATTGATAAAATAAAAACTGCAAGCCATTGTGGAATTTTTGTTAAGAACAATAAAACCAACGCTATTGTAATAAGTATAATGTCTTCAAAACTATGTAGTGACGATGTAATAATAGGATCATAAAAAGCTGCTATTAACAAGCCAATAACGCTTGCATTAATCCCTTTAAAAGATCGAATAATTATATCCATTTTCTTCAATTCTTGCCATATAGGCATGATGCCAATAACAAGTAAAAAAGAAGGTAAAAAAATAAACAATAAACAAAGCAAACTTATCAAAAAAATGCTAAATTCACTTTTGAAAAAAATGCCTAAATATGAAGAAAATGTAAATAATGGTCCTGGTATTGCCTGAGCTGCTCCATATCCCGCAAGAAATATATCCTTTTCAATCATTCCAGAGGAAACAAACTCCTCCTGTAATAACGGTAAAACAACATGCCCACCACCAAACACTAGAGAGCCTATTCTATAAAAACTAGAAGCTAAATTTAGAATATTTGAGTTAAAAAATTCACTCAAAATAGGTAATAAAAAAAGTAAGGAAAAAAAGAAAATTAACGGTAAACAACTCAACAAGTTGATTTTTATTTGAATATTATTTTTAATTTTACTTTGTTTTTCATTTTTATATATTATTAGCCCAAGAAATCCACTCAACACCAAACATAAAAATTGGTTTAGGGACGAGGGAAAAATAATTAATATCACCGTTGTTACAAATACTATCATATAGCCATAAGAGTCTCTTAATAAATTTTTTCTCATTCCCAATATTGCTTGAAGGACAATAACAACAACTATTGCTTTTAAACCTTGAAGAACACCATAAGAAATTGAGTTTTCAAAATTAAAAATAGCATATCCAAAAATCATTAAAATTATGGTAGAGGGTAAAGTAAAACCAAACCAAGCTAATAAAGATCCACTGACACCCTTAAAATGATAACCAATAGACATCCCTACTTGACTAGATGAGGGTCCAGGAAAAAAATTACATAAAGAAACAAAATCTAAATAAGTTTTTTCATCCAACCATTTTTTTTGTTTAACAAAAACATTTCTAAAATAACTAATGTGAGCTATTGGGCCACCAAATGATGTCAAGCCAAGCAAAAAGAAGGAAAATAAAATATCTGTATGAGTAACATTTTCCTTTTTTTTAGTTTCCACAAAAATTTCCTAAAAGTTTTGTTACAAGTTGAAATATATAAAAATATTTAATTACATTAATATTATATTTGTTCTAAACTGAAAATATAAAAAACAGGTCTTAAATTATGAATATAAAAAAATTATTTATTTGTTTAAATTTAATTATATTTTTGAATATTTTTTCATTTAGTGAATTATATGCTCACGAAGGTGCTACAGGTATAATTAAAGAAAGAATGGATAAATTCAAAATGAGTAAAAGCCTTATGAGAAAGATTAATCAAGGATTACAAAATGATGATTTTGTAATTATTGAAAAATCTGCTCAAACTTTGTTGAACTGGAGCAAGGAAATGTCAAATTATTTTCCTGAGGGTAGTGATACACCTCCATCTGAAGCTTCATCAGATATTTGGCTTGATCCTGAAGGATTTAAAATTGCAATCAATAACTTTGAATCAGCCTCATTAGAGTTAATAGCCCAATCACAAAATAAAGATTTTGATATGACCGTAAATTCTTTTCGAAATCTAGCTAAAACTTGTAAAGGTTGTCATCAAAAATTTAGAAATTAAGGAAATACTCCAGGGGATAAATGCGTGAAGGGTATAGTTTTTTTAGGGGATAAAAAATTAGAAATTCAAAATTTTCCAGATCCTACTCCAGGTCCAGATGATGTAATCATCAAAATTCAAGCTTCTGGAATGTGCGGAAGTGATCTTAAATTCTATAGAGCTAATAGTGGACCGTCATCTTTAGGTCTTGGTGGCGATGATAAACCTGTCATAGCAGGTCATGAGCCCTGTGGAGTTATTGTTGAGATAGGTTCAAATGTTCCAAAAAACATAGTCTTTAAGGGTATGAGGGTTATGCAACACCATTATGAAGGTTGTGGCACATGTTCTCATTGTTCAACAGGCTGGCAACAACTGTGTGACAGTGGTGTAAAAGCAGTTTATGGGGTCACAGGTAATGGAGCGCATGCAAAATATATGAAGTGTCCGGTAAGCACAATAGTTCCTCTTAGAGATGATATATCTTTTATAGCAGGCGCTGCAATTTCTTGTGGAACTGGAACTGCATGGGGGGCATTAGAAAGATTAGATTTGAAAGCAAATCAAACTATCGCAATATTTGGAATGGGTCCTGTTGGTTTATCTGCTGTAATGTTAGCCCATAGCATGGGAGCTAAGATTATTGCCCTCGATACTAACAAAAAAAGATTAAACAGATCATTTGAATTTGGTGCTGACATAGTAATAAATCCTGCAGAAAGTATAGATCTATTAACCGAAATAAAAGATCACACCAAGGGACTTGGTGTAAACGCATCTATTGACGCTTCTTCTTCACCGTCTGCTAGATCAAACTCTGTTAAATGCGTCAAAACGTGGGGGAAAGCTTGCTTTGTTGGAGAAGGTGGAGAAGTTACTTTAGATGTAAGTAATGATTTGTTAAGAAGACAAGTAACATTAATAGGTAGCTGGACTTTTTCCAAATACGGGCAAGCTGAATGTGCTGATTATGTTGCAGAAAAAGATCTTGATGTAGATAAATTATTTACGCACCAATGGTCTTTGGATCAAGCTGAAGAAGCCTATGAGCTTTTTGACAATCAATCAGATGGTAAAGGTGTGTTTATTCCTTGAAAATTGAAAATCAATTAATTTTATTATAATTTTTCCAAGGACCAAATTGAAGACCTAAACTTATAAATAATCCATATATAATTAATCCTGAAGACATAGTCACAAATATCAAATAAGGACTTTCTACTTTAAAGTTAAAGAGAAGCATTATTACCAAAATAACAAATACCATTCTTATAAAAGTTCCAACAACTGGCCAAAGTAGAGTGTTGAAAGCCTGACAAGTAAAATAAAGGCCAAGGCCTAAAGCAAAAAAAGCGTAAAATGGTGCTACTACCTTTAAATAAAGTTTTGATGTTTCTTTTATTTCAGCATTATCAGTAAAAAAAGCTGACCATAAATCTGGATAAATAGAAAAAAATAATCCAATAAAGCCAACAATAAATACTGAAAAAAATGTTCCTTTCCATGTCATAGCAATTGCTCTTGAAAATTTTTTTGCTCCTACATTTGCACCAACAATTGCGATAAGTGCTCCACCAATTCCAAATATTATAGGAATTAATAATAATTCAAGTCTTAGGGCAATTCCTAAACCTGCCGTCCAGTTTGGGCCAAAAATACTAATTACGGTCGTACAAAAAAGAGCTAAAACTATTGTCATTAAAGATTGACAACTTGCTAATGAACCTGATTTAAAAAGTTTTAAGATTCCATCAAACTTTAAAACATCTCTTAAATTAAAGGAAAAAGAGTGTTTTCCAAAATAATAAAAACCTATAACAAAAATTATTCCTACAAAATATCCTGATAATAATGAAATAACTGACCATTGAAGTGCTGAAAAGATAAATACCTCATTAAATAATTTTACATTTTTAACTAAAATTATTGTTCCATTTTCAAAATTAAAGTTCATACATGCTATAATAATATGGAAAATTAATACAATTGACCAACTATACGCAGGAACTAATGTGTTCCCAGAACCACGTGTAACTGAAATAATTATATTAAAAAGCCAAATTAAAAAGATGCCACCAAGTAATATATTTCCATAACTTAATGCTGAAACAGCAACTTCTTTGTCTATATTAAAATAAATAAAGAAAGATTCTGCTAATAGGAAAAAAATTAACATCATTATTAAAGAGCCTAGACAAGCGATCAAAATTGCCGATCGGAAAACACATTCAGCTTGAAAAATATTTCTACTACCAAATGCTCTTGCAACTGCACCACTTATTGCTCCTCCAAATGCACCATTAGAAAGCATGCTGGTAAGCATATAAATTGGAAATATATAAGCTACTCCTGCTAACTGTGAAACTCCAATTTGACCTACATACCAAAGATCAAAAATAACAGTCACTGCCGCTATCAAAGTAGAATATAAGTTAGGTATAGCTAATTTAAAAAAAATTTTCGTAAAAGGTAACTCTATCAATTCACTTGAATTATTATTTCTCAAAATCAACTTGAATAGGCGAATATTTTTTTACTATCTTTTACTGATCTTACAAGACCTCCCGGTCTTTCTTTAGTAGACACCCCATTTCGATACGTAATTTTTCCTGATACTATTGTTGCCACATAACCATGAGTATGTTGCATTAATCTTTTTCCACCAGCTGGTAAGTCTTGGGTCATAAAAGGATCAGAAGACCCCACATTTTCCCAATCAATTATATTTACATCAGCTTTCAAACCTATTTTTAAAACTCCTCTATCAGACAAACCTGCAGCTTCTGCTGTGTCGGACGTTAATCGTCTTATTGTCTCTTCCATAGAAAAAACTTTCTTTTTTACAGACCAATAAGATATAAGCCATGTAGGATATCCTGCATCTAAGATAAATCCAACATGAGCTCCACCGTCCCCAAGACCCATTATAGCATTTTTGTCTTCTAGCATTTTTTGACAAACACCAAATGTATGTTCAGCATAATTGACTAGAGGTGCATAAATAAAATTATTACCTTCATTCTCAAGAAGAATTTCATATGCCAATTCTGCTGTAGAAACACCATTAACCTTAGCCAATGCTTCTATAGATTCTTCTGGTTTAGGATTATAGTTTGGTGGAGAACCAAACCTATACATTTGAGAATACCCAATTCTATTAATTAAAGGAAATGTACTTCCTTTGATAGGGTCTTCTGATAAAATCTTCTTTTTAATATTTTCTTTCTTCATTTCATTAACTCTTTGCGAAAGAGGTAATTCGGCAATAGATTTATATGTATCTGTTCCTGAGAAGGGGTTTTGACTTCCGTTTAAACCTAATAGTAGCCCTATTGGCCTAGGTGTTACCACAGGCCTAATTGGCAATCCTTCTTTTTGAGCCTGCCTCGCCATTGACATTAAATCTTCCCAAAAATCCGGCCTATCATGTCTCTGAGTACAGCTAAACACAACTGGCCTTCCAGATTTCTTAACAATACGTTTAAGTACTTCAAATTCTGTTTCTGGGTCAGGTTCGTTCCAATCCGAAACTATCTCCATAAAACCTGATCCAGCGTCTGACAAACCCATTGCTATTGCTGTTAATTCATTTTCATGTGCTCTGAGAGTTGGTGTAAATTCACCTTTTAAACTTTTGTGACTTATTGTTCTAGATGTAGAGAAGCCAAATGCACCCGCTTCAACTGCTTGTTTAGCAAGCTTCCTCATTACCTCCATATCACTTGCGTTAGCAACATCATGCTTAATAGCCCTCTCACCCATAACATAAACTCTCAAAGCCGCATGTGGTAAAAGTGCACAAACATCAATGTCTAATTTGTTTTTTTCTAGTGCTTGAATATATTCTTCAAAGGTTTCCCATTGCCAATCTAAACCCTCATGCATAACTGGAGCAGGAATATCTTCTACCCCTTCCATTAACTCAACTAGTTTGACCCTATCTTCTGGTTTGCACGGAGCAAAGCCTACTCCACAATTACCCATAACTACTGTTGTTACTCCATGAATTGATGATGGTTTCAACTGACTATCCCATATTGCTTGCCCATCATAGTGCGTATGAATATCTACAAATCCAGGGGTAACTATTAAATTAGTTGCATCTATTTCTTGATTAGCTTTTCCTTTAATAGTTCCTATTGCTGCTATTAGACCATTTTTTATAGCTATATCAGCTGTTTCAGATTTTTTACCTGTTCCATCAACAATAGTTCCATTTTTAATAATTAGATCATAATCATTTATTTCTCTACTTAGACCATCCATTAAAAATACCTCCCATTTTTGATATTTTGTTCTTTATATTTTTTGATGTCAATAATTGATTTCATTGACATATCTAACTAATTTATAATCTTATTGTCTCTAAGTTTTTCAATTTGACTTTTTGTAAGACCGATTTCTTTTAATATATCATTGGTGTTCTCACCTATTGAGGGTGCAGAAGATTTTACTTTCCCAGGCGTTTTACTAAGTCTTGGAAAAGCTTGATGCATTAAAATATTTCCATAATTATTATTATAGTGTTCTATTAAAATCTTTCTATCTAAGACATATGGATGTTCAATTATTTCTGATATGTCTAAGACGGGTCCGACTGTAATTCCCTTTTCTGAAAATAATTTTAAAAGAGTGTCTCTTTCAAATTTTTTGATGAAATTGGAAATCACATCATCTAAGTCATCCTGATTGCTCAATCTATCACTATTTGTAAGAAATTTGGGGTCATTGATTAACTCTTGAGCTCCAATAGTAATTGCAAGTTTTTCCCACATCGATTGCATTGATGCTGATAATGATACAAATTTATTATCCTTAGTTTTATAAATACCTCTGGGTGCAGCAACATTACTTCTATTTCCAATTCGAGGAGGTATTTTTCCTGATATTTTATAACTTGCTGCCCAAGGACCTAATATCGAAAAAAAAGGTTCAAAAAGGGAAAGATCAATAACCTGCCCTCCGGTTTGATTTTTCTTTGATGCAATCAGAGCCATCAAAATCGCACCAAAGCCAGTCAAACCCGCTACCATGTCGGCAAGAGCTAATGGAGGAAGTAATGGCTTTTGATACTCTTCTCCTGTCATGGAAGCAAAACCACTCATGCCCTCAACTAAAGAACCAAATCCAGGTGCGTCTTTATATATTCCTGTTTGGCCCCAACCTGAAATTCTTAAAATAATTAGATTTTTATTTAGGTCCAATAAATTATCTGGGCCAATACCCCATTTCTCGAGAGTGCCTGGAACAAAATTTTCTATAAAAACATCTGCAGTTTTTAATAATTCTTTTAAAAGTTTTAATCCTTCTTCTTCTTTAAGATTTAAAGCTATACTTCTTTTATTTCTTGAATAAACTGCCCACCAGTGAGAGACGTCATTAACTTGCCAATTCCTGAGATCATCACCTTTTCCTGGTTTTTCAACTTTAATAACGTCTGCTCCAAAATCCGCAAACATATGACTAACCATATTACCCGCTGCTAATCTAGATAAATCTAAAATTCTAATATTTTCTAATGGTAACAAAATTCTTAATACCTCTTTTAGTTATGCTTCACCATTATCTATTTTAACTTTTCTTAATGATTTGAGCAGTTGATTTCTTTTTTTAGCCCGATCTTCTAATTTGTCGTGACTAAGCATTTTTCTTCTTTCTAACTCAAGTTTTTTTCCTGCTTCTTCAGACCAATCAGGAATTTTTGTTTGATTTTTCGCCATTTCAACAAAAATGGGGCCGTATCTTGAAATATAATCTTTTATACCTCCTGGTGCATTCAAATCTATAGTTTCAAAAGGTCCCATAAATGCCCATCTCAAACCTAAACCATCTCTTATCGTTGCATCTATCTCATCTGAACTAGCATATCCGTCAGAATAAAGTCTCATTGCTTCATTAAGGAGAGCTCCTTGAAGCCGATTTAAAATAAATCCGTCTATTTCTTTTTTAACATTTACAATAGACGCACCAGAAGCAGTGAAAATTTCTTTTGTCTTTTCAATTGTTTTACTTGAAGTATTTTTTCCAGGACAAATTTCAACACAAGGAATTAAGTGCGGTGGATTAGCTGGGTGTGTTATTATACACCTATGTTGTCCTTTCAAATTTTGCGTAATGCTTGAGATTGGCATAGCTGAAGAAGATGAGCCAATAACAACTTCTTCAGGTGCTAAATTATCTAACTTTGCAAATAACTCTTGTTTAACAGATAATATCTCTGGGGCGCTTTCTTGAATGTATTCCACATTACTACATAAATCTTCTATAGTTACGTTTGCATTTATTCTATTTAAGCTTTCTTCAACATTTATAGTCTCATCAATAGTTTTTAACTCTTCTAAAAAAGATGTAACCCTTGTTTTATATGTATCAAAAACATCTGGGTATGGATCGTAAACAAATACATTAAATCCGCTCTTGGAAAATATAGCTGCCCAACTAGCCCCTATTAGACCTCCACCTATTACGCCAATATTTTTCATCTTAAATTCCTTAAATAAAAATAGTAAACTCGATTTATTTATAGTTTAAGTAAACAAACTATTTAAATTATTTTTTAATTTAATTTTTACAATCATGATATAATGATTTTAAAAAAATTCTCAGTGGGATATATGAATGGGTCAACTTATTAATGGGGAATGGGTTAAAGGATCAGTTTCTAATAATTCTAAAGATGGTGGTTTTAAAAGGTTAAACAGTATTTTTAGAAATAATATAAGTGAAGGCCATGATACTTATTTGGCAGAATCAAATAGGTATCATCTATATGTCAGCTATGCTTGTCCTTGGGCACATCGCACTCTTATTTTTCGCAAGTTAAAAAATTTAGAAGATCATATAAGTGTAGATTTTTCTCATCCAGATATGCTTGAGATGGGGTGGTCATTTGCAAAAGACTTTCCAAAAGCGACCGGCGATACTCTTTATAATAAAAAATATGCACATGAAATTTATCAAATTTCAGATGAAAAAGTATCCACTAAAGCTACAGTCCCAATATTATGGGACAAAAAAACCCACTCAATTGTAAATAATGAATCATCCGAAATCATCAGAATTTTGAACAGTGCATTTAACAATATCACCAAAAATTATAACGACTATTATCCTTATAAGCTGAGAAAGGAAATAGACTATATTAATGAAATTATATACGAAAATGTGAATAATGGAGTTTATAAATCTGGCTTTTCAACAACACAGGCCTCATACGAAGATGCCGTTTATAAATTATTTTCCACATTAGAAATGATTGAAAAAATATTAAATAAACAAGATTTTTTGGTTGGGAACGTACTTACCGAGGCTGATATTAGGTTAGTGCCAACCTTAATAAGGTTTGATTGTGTGTATTATCTACATTTTAAATGTAATTTAAAAAAAATAAATGATTACAAAAATATAAGTAGATATCTTAAAAATTTATTTGAAAAAAAGGCAATAAATACAACAACTAATTTTGAACATATTAAAAGACATTATTATTTTTCTCATGAGCATATAAATCCTTACAGAATAATTCCTATTGGACCTGAGTTATCATTGTACAAGTAGTTTATTTTTTATTAATATAGTTTAAACATGCTTGTCCAAACTCCATAAACAAACTTTTATTTAGTTCATTTTTTTCAGGTTCATATTCAGCATGCCATTGAACACCAACAGCAAATGAAGGGTGTTCTGGAATACTTATAGCCTCAATAACACCATCATCTGAATAAGCTTCAATTTTTAAATTTTCAGCTAAATTATCAATCGCCTGGCCATGAAGAGAATTAACCATACAACTATCTTTTTTTATAAGCTTGGAAAAAAATCCGTTTTTAGTAAAGTCAATCCTGTGTCTTAATGTGAATATTTCTTTTACAGTTACATCGTCACCTCTTGGCATTCGATGATCATTTTTGTCAGGTATCAAGTGTACTCGGTAATGAAGGGTTCCTCCATAAGCTACATTCATCTCTTGTATACCTCTACAGATACCGAATATAGGAACACCTAAATTTACACATTTAGGTATTAATTTTAAAACAATTTCGTCTCTTCCAACATCTATTGGTTCATCTGGAGGAAATGGATCTCCGCCAAAATGATGTGGTTCTACGTTGGCTCTTCCACCAGTCAAGACAAGACCATCTAATTTTTTTAGAAGTTGACCTAAATCTTCATCTTTTATATAAGATGGTATTAAAATTGGTATACCGTTCGCGAATTTTGCAACAGCGTTTACGTACCTCAAACCAGTTGAATGTGAAATCTGTCTTCCACCAAAGTTAGTTATTTCATTAGTCGAAATGCCTATGATTGGTTTGATTGAAGACATATTCTATAACAAACTTTCTATTTACTTGTAATAATGTTGATTTAACAACCTAACTTAAAAGCCAAATCATTGAAATCTTTGGACATAATATCCCAATTTCTATTACCTTTATAATCATTTACTTCGGCAATATCAAATAACTTGTCTTTACCGTATTCAAAAGGTCTATGAACATAAGCCGTTTTCATTCCTTGAAGGCTTGCGGCTTTAAGATCGTCATCATGAGCGGCAACCATCAAACATTCTGAAGGTTTTAAATTAAGAGCTCTACAAGCTTTAATATATGCTTCTGGTTCAGGTTTATAATGGCCTAGAACCTCTGCGCCTAATATAACATCCCAATTGAGATTAGAATATTTAGCCATATTAACCATCAGAGCTATATTTCCATTTGATTGAGTTGCTAATATAAATTTTTTCTTGAGTTTATTTAAACCTTGACTACTATCTGGCCAGCCTGGGAGCCTATGCCAAGCTGTTACAAGAACATTTAAGTCTTCATTGGAAAGATTGTTTAAATTAAATCTAGGAGCTATTTTTTTTAAATTCTCTAAATGAAGATTATCTAATATTGTAAAACTTCTTTTTCCACTTCTTATTTGTTCCATAGCTGGTTGATATTCAGCTCGCCAGGCGTCAGCAAAATCGTCTGCATTTAGCTCAATATTATATTTTTTTGCTATCATTTGAACTTCAATTGCAATTCCTGTTCTCCAATCTACAACAGTTCCAAAAACGTCAAATAGAAGAGCTTTAACTTCTAACATTTTGCCACCTATCAATTAATATGCTAATTATTTGATATTATTATTAGTCATTTTTGAATTATTTGTAATAATAATATTTAAACATAAATCAGACTTCAGCACCAAAGTATTAAATAAATTTCATGAAAAATAAAAATAAATCCGCAACTATTTTTACTCCAAGAGTATTAGCAGTTTTTCTTATGATTTTTTCTGGATTTTTTGCTACTACAATGCATTGTCTTATTCGTTTTGCTACAGAAGATCATCATCCTTTTGAAGTGGCATTCTTCCGAACTATCTTTGTACTAGTTATTTTTATTCCATTTGTTGCAAAAAAAGGATTGGTTTCACTTAAATCAAATAATGCCAAACTTCAAACCCATAGGGCTATAGTTGGAAGTATAGCCATGTTATGCATGTTTTATGGATTAAGCATAACTGAGTTATCCAAAGCTACAGCTTTAATGTTTACTGTTCCTATTTTTGCAACAATTTTAGCTATAATTTTTTTAAAAGAAATTGTTGGTATTAGAAGATGGATAGCTATGTTTGTTGGATTTTGTGGCGCAATAATAGTTTTAAGACCAGATATTCAACTTGGTTTTGGGCCATTATTAATACTTTTTGCCTCTTTGATGTGGTCATCCTCAATGTTAATGGCAAAAGTTTTGACTAAAACAGATAGCACCTTAAGTATAACATTCTGGCAAGCAGCTGGACTAATACCCGCCACATTTTTACTTGCTATTCAAGTATGGGAGTGGCCAACTTTATATCAATTATTTTTGTTTTTAATGGTCGCTGTTGCAGGAACTTTAGTTCATTGGTTCCTCAATGAGGCATTAAAAAGAGCTGAAATTTCTGCATTACTGCCATTGGATTATTTAAGACTAATCTGGGCAGTATCTTTTGGATTTATCTTTTTTGATGAACTACCTCATCCAGGTCTTTGGTTGGGAGCTGCATTAATTTTAGGTGCATCAACTTATATTGGAATAAGACAAGCTAAGAAAAAGAAAGAAGAATTAAATACTAACACTAATATCAATATTTAATTTATCTTCCTCCAGATACAGGAACTATAGAGCCGGAAATATAACTTGATTTTTCACTCAATAACCATATCACAGTTTGAGCAACTTCTTCTGCACCGCCTACTCTTCCTAGTGGGACTGAAGGCATTAATCTATCTACACGTGAGGCATCCCCAGCTTTTGCATGAATTTCTGTATCTATTAATCCTGGTGCAACTGCATTTACTCTAATTCCATGCTTTCCTAGCTCTTTTGCCATTCCGTATGTAAGAGAGTGAATAGCTCCTTTTGACATTGCGTAATGAATAAATTCTCCACCTCCACCAATATCTGCCGCAATTGAAGACATATTTACGATTACTCCGTTTTTTTGATTTATCATTGCTCGTGCAGATTCTTGAGCAACATAGAAAGCACCTGAAACATTAGTATCAATAAGTATCTTTAATTCTGCAGGATCCAGATCCTGTATTGGTGAAATAGGCCCAGTAATTCCTGCATTATTGAACACACCATCAATTGTCTTAACTTTTGCAAGGAATTTATTAAACATTTCTTTTACAGCATTACTGTCAGCCACGTCACATTGTAAAATCATTCCGTCACCGCCCGCTAACTTTACTTCATCTAAGCAAGATTGGGCTGGTTCCAAGTTTTTGTTATAATTTATTCCAACAAACATTTTGTTTTTTGCCGCTTCAATAGCTGTTGCTTTTCCAATACCTTGACTTGCGCCGGTGATGAGAATGTTTTTCATTATTTTCCTCTTAAACTAACGTAATTATTTAATTAATATTTTTTTAAATTTTTCTCTATAAGTGTCTAATACTTCAGGATTAACTGGCCTTGCTGGATCCTTTCCATCAAATAAATCTAAAAGCTGCGTTGCAACATATTCAGACATTTTATCACGACTATCTTTAGTAATACCCGCTGTATGCGGGCTTGCTATTACATTTTCAAGTTCAAGAAGCTTATGTGTTGATGGAGGAGGTTCAAATTCCCATACATCAAGTCCCGCACCTGCTAAATGTCCTTCCTTAAGAATATCATACAAATCATTTTCATTATGAATTGATCCTCTTGACGTCGTAACAAAATAACTACCCTTTTTCATTTTTTTGAATGAAACTTTATTAAGCATGTTACTTGTCTCTTTATTTAATGGAACATGCACAGAAACCACATCGCTTTCAGCTAACAAAGTATCAAGTTCCACTTTGCTAGCATTTTTTTTATGAAAATTATCATCAGACAAATATGGATCATAAGCTAGAATATTACAATTAAATGCAATTTTACATATTTCAGCTACCCTACCACCAGTGTTGCCAAGGCCTATTATTCCAACCGTTTTATTTAAAAGATCTTTACCCATAAGACTGACCCTGGGTTCATTCCAACCTCTTCTAAGAGCATGGTCACATTCACCAATTCTCTTAAACAAACTTAAGATCATTCCAACAGCATGCTCAGCAACTCCTTCGGCATTTCCACCCGTTTGATTTACTACTAAAATACCTGCATCCGAACATGCATCTACATCAATAGTGTCATATCCTGCACCAGAAGATGAAATAACAAGTAAATTAGGCACCTTTCTTAAAAACTTTTTATCAACTTGCAAATGTTTTGGTACTTCATCCCTAGCTGCTCCTACCTGATAAGCGTCAGCTTTTTTTAAAATTGATAAACATTTTTCTTCGCTATCAAAACTATTAACCTTAAGAATATTTACTTTAGTCTGAGAGTACAACATATCTAGACCATTTTGTGCTGGTAAAGTATCAAGGTAAGCTATTGTTGGCATTCTATCCTCTATAAAAAATTTATTCTTTTATGATATGCCTTTTCATAATTGTTGCAAATTAAATGAAACTCTTTTTTTAAACTATATTTAAAAAAAAACTTATCTAGAATAATTTTATAAAAATAATTTGAAATAAATATTTATGAGGAACATTATGATAAAGAGAGTCCTAATACCGGATATTCTCCAACCTGTAAGTCATTATTGCCATGCTGTTGAAGCTAATGGTATAATCTGGGTTTCAGGATTAGTCGGCATGTATTTTGACGGAACAATTCCAGAAAGTACTAAAGATCAGTTTGATATAGCTATGAGAGACTTAAACACTTGCATAGAAGCTGCTGGAGGTTCATCGAAAGATGTTGTAAAAGTAAGAGTTTTTTTAACTAACATAGATGACAGAGCTATTATAAATCCAAAAAGAATTGAATATTTCGGCGATCATAAGCCTGCATCTACTTTACTTGAAATTTCAGCTTTAGTAGATCCGCGGATGAAAGTTGAAATAGAAGCTGAAGCAGTAATAACAAAATAAATAGAGGATTATAAATGGATTTAACCAAATTAAATGCTATGGATGCTTTGAATATGATGAAGAGAGGTGAACTCACTTCTGAAAAATATGTTACAGCTTTTTTGGATCGTATTAAAGTTAGAGAGCCATTAGTAGGTGCTTGGAATTATTTAAATCATGAACAAGTAATCCAACAAACTAAACTTGCTGACAAAAGGTGGAAAGATAAAAATCCTGGTAAACTTAATGGTCTTCCTATTGGCATCAAAGACATCATTGATACTAAAGACATGCCTACTGAAAATGGATCATCAATATGTAAAAACAGAATGCCGAAAGAGGATGCACATCTAGTTAAATTATTAAAGGAATCTGGGGCAGTCATTATGGGTAAATGTGTAACAACTGAGTTTGCACTATCTGGGCCCGGCAAAACAAAAAATCCAAAAGATTTAGAATGTACACCAGGAGGATCCTCCTCTGGATCAGCAGCAGCGGTTTCTGACAATATGGTACCATTAGCAATTGGCTCTCAGACAGGTGGTTCTATTTTAAGGCCAGCATCATTTACTGGGATTTTAGGGTTAAAACCTACTTTTGGGACTATTTCAAGACACGGCATGTCCCCAATATCACAACGATTAGACCATCCAGGAATTTATGCGAATTCAATTTGTGACATTGATCTAGTAGCTTCAGTTATTTTATCTTATGATGAAAAAGATTTAGATATGATTAAACAATATAATTATAAACAAAACTATGTAATTAAGACGCCTAAATTTGCATTCGTCAAAGGTCCGGTATGGGATATTGGTGATAGAGACATGCAAGAACAAATAATAAAATTTGTTGAAAACTCACCTTTTGATATTGAAGAACTCAATCTTGGTAATGATTTCAACGAAGCAGCTCTTTCCCACGAAGTAATTATGAATGGTTCTATTGCAAAGTCATTATCTCATTATTACGAATCTGAAAAAGAAAAACTTCACCCATTCACCAAATCTAGGATTGAAGCTGGAATTCCAGTCTCAGCAAAACAATATATAGAAGCCATTGAAAATGCAAAAAAAATGCAGCAGACATTAAGTAAGTTCTTCAACAAATTTGATGTAATAATTACTCCAGCGGCAACAGGTCAAGCTCCAAGAGACCTAATGAATACTGGTAATGCAATTTTTAATGGTTATTGGACAATGATGGGAGTTCCTGCAATTAGTCTTCCACTTTTAAAAGGTGAAGACAGTCTTCCGATTGGGGTACAGATCATATCATCTTGGAATGAAGACTTTAAATTATTAAAAATTGCCGAGTATATTCTTCAAGAAATAAAAAAGCTTGCTGATTACTAATCAACAAGCTTTTTTAACATTTAATTTTAGAGTAAACCTATCTTTTTCATATAAGCTAGATTAGAATCTAAAGCCTCTTTTGCAAGTGGGCTTTTTGAAGCTGCGGAATTCCATGCATCTACTGCAATTTTTCTGAACTTCGCTCTTTCACTTACAGGCCAATCTATAATCGTTAAATCACCAGCAGCTTTATCCTTAGCAACCTGCGCTCTTCCTTCTAAACCAGCATCCCTTAATTTAGCTGTCCAAGTCCAGTATGTCCAGACTGTTAAAGCTGTTTGGTTTTGCTTACTTAACTTATTATAAACTTTTTTGTTAATAATAGTTTGAAGGTTAGCCATTGAGTGAATACCTGGGTAAAGTGGGTATTTAGCAATTTTGTGGAAACCACTAGCATGATTGTTTATGTACACAGAAGCATCAGCTGCATCAACAATACCTTTTTCTAGTGAAGTATAAACTTCAGAGAAAGGAAGTGAAGATGGTGAAGCACCTGCTCTTCTGAAAACATCTGCAGCCAAACCTTCAGGTGATCTAATTTTCACACCTTTAAGATCTGCAACACCGTTAATTGGAACCTTAGAAACAAGAGCTTCTTTTCCATAAGGGCCACAACCTAGTACATGAATTTTGCCTGGTAAAACTTTATCATAGATTTTTTGTAGCATTTCTTTACCACCACCATGCATACAATATTCTTGATATTGTTTTGGAGTATCGTAACCCGCAATCAAATCACCCATGATTGCAAAAGCTGGATCCCTTCCTGCAAAATAAGCTATTGCATTAAAGTCACCATCTAAAATTCCATTTGCTACCGCATCAATAGTTTCCCTGTGTGGTACAACAGACTTAGTTGGCAATCCTTCAATCTGAAGTTCTCCGTTAGTTAGATCTGATAATACTGGAGCGTGTTTTGCCATGTAGGTATGCGCCCAGTCACCAGCCTTGGAACTCATTTGAAATTTTAACTTCTTTGCACTTGCAGCACCTGTAAAGGTTAAACCTGCAACTACTAAAGCACTTATTAGATATTTTTTCACTTTTTCTCCTCCTCTTGTGAAAATTAACTGAAGCCGTCAGCTATATAAAACATGATCCATGTTACAAGACCCGCAAAAGCCATTCCAGCTACCCAAGCCCATGGACCATACGTATCAACATGATCACTTCTTACTGGTTTCGCCATCTTTTCCCCCTTGGTTCTTGACATAGTTAAATTTATGTCTCTAATAGATATTATTTATAATTGATAAATCTCAAACAATTGCAAGATAAAAATATAAATTTTTGAAAATAACTTGGGGGAAGTAAATGTCGGAAATGATCCAAAGGAATGAGACTGATCTAGACAATATGGAAAATTTTGAATCAGGTAAAGATAGTTTTGCTTTCTTTGATCATTTTAGTAAATTTTCTGGGCTTGCTGTTGCCCAACTATATCTAGTTTGTGCAGCTGTTACAGGTTTTGAAGTCATTTCTAGATATGTATTTAATGCTCCAACTCAGTGGGTTTTTGAAATTGTAATGGTTCTTGCTGCTACAGCATGGATGTTATCTGCAGCATATGTAACACTTCACAAGCGACATATAGGTATTACAGTTTTTTATATTATGGCTTCGGATAAAGGAAAGTGGTGGCTTGACTTTATTGCTTATGTAGTTGGGGTTATAGCTCTGTGGCTATTAATTGACGACTCTGTGATAAGAGCGCTCGATTCAGTGATGATGCTGGAAAAGGCAGGGAGTGCGTGGAATTCTCCCCAACCAATGATTTTGAAGTCAATGCTTACCATTGGAGCAATGACTTACTTAACCCAACTAATGATCAATCTTTACCGTCACTTTTCCTCTAAAATTGCTAAACAAATTGTTTTGTTTATTTGCGGTATAGTTATTTTAAGAATTGTATGTGTTATTGCTGTTCACTTGATGGGAGAAACAAGTGTTTTTGGTTCCATAAATTCTATATATTCTGCTGTTGGAACTCACATTAATCCGCAAGATTATCTAAATATGCAAGACATGAATATAGGAACTGCAAGTTTACTAATTGTTGCCCTTATGCTCGTTTTGATGATGACAGGCATGCCGTTGGGAGTTGTAACTTTATTTGTGTCAGTCCTTAGTGCTCTTTGTTATTTTGGATATGGAGGATTATACTTAGTTTCTACAAACGCTTTTGGTTTACTTGAAAAGTATCCTTTAATTGCAGTTCCACTCTTTGTGTTAATGGCATCTATTCTAGAAAGAGCTGGAGTAGCTGAAGATTTATTTGATGCAATGTCAATTTTTGCAGGAAAACTCCGTGGAGGAGTTGCAATACAAACAATTGCTGTTGCTGTTGTGTTAGCTGCAATGTCTGGTGTCATGGGCGGTGAAATTGTCATGCTTGGACTTGTAGCTTTACCTCAACTTTTAAGACTTGGATATGATCGAAAAATGTCTATAGGACTAATATGCGCGTCAGGAGCATTAGCAACACTGATTCCGCCAAGTATTATTATGATTATTTATGGTTTATCTGCTCAAGTTGCGATAGGAGACTTGTTTATGGCTGGTGCGGTTCCAGGTTTAATGCTTGCAGGTCTTTATGCAATATATGTACTAGCAAGATGTAATTTAAATCCAGCTATGGCACCAACAGCTGAGGAAGTTGCCAAAGCTCGTCAAAAAGACATGAAAATGTCAAAGGATAAATTATATGCCGTTTTTCTAAGTATATTCTTAATTTTTTGTGTTATGGGGTCAATATATGGAGGTATAGCATCAGTTACTGAAGCTGCAGCAGTAGGTGTTTTGGGCGCTATTTTCGTTGCCTGGTTTAGAAACGCTTATAGCTGGAATCTTTTACAAATAGCACTGGCGGGTACAATGTCGACGGTAGGTACAATTATTTGGTTGATTTTGGGAGCTGTTGCTTTTGTTGGTATTTATAACTTAATCGGTGGCGCAGATTTTATGAGGTCATTGTTTTCTGGATTAGGACTTCCTGCAATTGGAATAGTTTTTGTTATGATGGGTATTCTAGTCATACTTGGTACATTTATGGAATGGATAGCCATAGCATTTATTACAGTTCCAGTTTTCGCTCCAGTTGTCGTTGGTATGGCCCCTGAATTAGGATTAGAGCCAGAATGGGCTGCAGTTTGGTTTGGTGTGTTGTTCGTAATGAACATTCAAATATATTTCTTATCGCCTCCTTTTGGCCCAGCATGTTTTTGGCTAAAATCTGTTGCACCAGCTGATATAACTCTGCAAGAAATTTTTCTATCAGTGTTACCATTTATTGCTCTTCAAATAACTGGAATGCTTCTGGTCATGTTTATACCAGACATAGCTCTTTGGTTTCCAAAATGGTTGGGATCGTAGCTTAACTTTTTAACAAAGGATAAAGTTGCAACCAACCATCAAAGGTCATCTTTGACGATAGGTAAACAAGAAATATTAAACCTAGATAAGATAACCACTTAAATTTGGTTAATAATTTAACTATAGCCGTTGCAAATAGCGCCATTATTAATATGGCAAATGCTATGCCTAAGATTAATAATGTTTTGTTATCTCTTGCTATTGCAGTTATTGCAATAACATTATCAAGTGACATGGATACGTCAGCTATTATGATAGTTATAAGTGCTGCTTTTATCCCTTTACCTGAAACATCTTTTTGAAGTTTTTCTTTTTCCTCATTATTAGAGGAAAATTCTTTTATATCTCCATAAAATTTCCAACACACCCAAAAAAGCAACAATCCACCTAATAGAAGCAGTCCGGGTATACTTATGAGATAAGATGCAACAAGAGCAAATAAAACTCTTAAAATGGCTGCCGCCATCAGCCCTATAAAAATTACTTTTTTTCGACTTTCTTCTGGAACTGCTGATGCAGCCATTCCAATTATTAAAGCATTATCCCCAGACAAAACAATATCTGCAATTATTATTTGAGATACATCTAAGATCCATTCTAACAAAATAACACTCCTAACATATTTTGGTTAATTATCATTCTTTTTAAATTATTTCAATCAAGTGAATTTTCTAAAAGAATTTGCAATTATTATAATTTTGGCATTGATATCAAAATATATATGACTAAAATTATTTTCTGGAAGGAAAGTTAATGACTAACAAATTTGATTATATTGTAGTGGGTGGAGGCTCTGCTGGCTGTGCAGTTGCAAACAGGTTGTCAGAAAATGATACCAATAAAGTTTTACTGATTGAAGCGGGAAGATCTTCTCATCCAATCTCAAGGCTTCCAGCTAGTTTTGCTCTCTTAATTGACAATCCACTCGCAAATTGGAGGTATAGATCCGAACCTGAAGAAAATACTGGAAACAGAGAAATCCCAATACCTAGAGGAAAATTACTCGGCGGCTCCAGTTCTATTAATGGTTTAGTTTTTGTAAGAGGAAACAAATTAGATTATGATACATGGGCTCAAATGGGAAATACAGGTTGGTCATACGATGATGTACTTCCTTTCTTTAAGAAAATGGAAAATTATCAAGGTAACACCTCTGAATTACGAGGTGAAGAAGGTCCACTTAAAGTTTCTGAAGTAAGTGACAGAAATCCCATTTATGATGCGATCTTTAAATCTGGAGAAGTCAATAATATTCCTTTCAATAAAGACTATAATGGCGAAGATCAAGAAGGTTTAGGCTATACTCAGACTACAATTTACAAAGGTGAAAGGATGAGTGCAGAAGTTGCTTATCTAAGACCAATAAAGTCAAGAAAAAATCTTACAATTATAACCAACTCGTTGGTAACAAAATTACTCTTTGAGAAAAAAAAATGTATTGGGGTTGAGGTAAAAAATAAAAATAAATTATCAACATTTATGACGTCAAAAGAAGTTATTCTATCAGGTGGAGCAATTAATTCTCCTCAGATTTTGGAATTGTCTGGTATTGGAAATAGCTCGATACTTAAAAAAAAAGGAATTGAGCCAATTCATCATTTAGTTGGGGTTGGAGAAAATCTACGTGATCATATTGCTCCGCGGATAATTTATAGGATTAAGAAGGAAGGAATTTCCTATAACGACAAGGCTGGTGGTATTAATCTAATAAAGCAAGTTTTTAGATATATGTTCAAAAGAGACGGTTTTTTAGCACTTCCGTCTGCACCAGTTGTTGGATTTTTTAAAACGAGAAAAGAACTAGCTTCACCCGACATTCAGGTACACTTTATACCATATAGAGTAGTTTTAAAAGATGGTAAAAGATCATTAGGAAAGGAACCAGGCATAACTTGCACGGTCAATCAAAACAGACCTGAAAGTAAAGGGAGTATCCACATTAAGTCTAACGATCCAAACGAATTCCCGAGTATAAAGTTTAACTTCATGTCTAATCAACTAGATAAGGACACACTCGTTGATGGAGTAAAGTTAATAAGAAAATTAATGCAATCGGCTCCAATGAAAGAATTTTGTGATTTAGAAATTCAGCCTGGGTTGGATTATTCAAGCGATAAAGATATTTTGAATTTCATTAGAGACAAAGCCGAAACAGTCTATCATCCAGTTGGAACCTGTAAAATGGGTTTTGATGAGAATGCAGTTGTTGATAAAAATCTAAAAGTCCATGGAATACAAGGTCTCCGGATAGCAGATGCATCTATAATGCCTACTCTGATTTCAGGGAACACAAATGCTGCTTGCATGATGATAGGTGAAAGATGTGCAGATTTTATTATTAACAACTAAAATTTAAATAAATGATGAACTCAAAAAGTATTGAGAATTTTTGGACAAGAGGTGATATTTTTTCACGAGTACACCACGCAATGTCAGAAGCAGGTTTAATCAATAAAGAATTAAATATTGAAGATTTATTTCCTATTGATCAATATCACGCAAGGGGGATTGCTGCCACTGTTGACCTTGGTAAAAGAATGCCAATATCAAAAAATCAAAAAATTATAGATATTGGTTGTGGTCTTGGTGGACCAGCAAGATATTACGCTAAAGAATTTAAATGCTTCATCACTGGAATAGACATAACACCAAGCTTCATTGAAATAGGTAATGAATTCAATAGACTTACATCAATGTCCGATAATATTCAGCTTTTAGTTGGAAATGGAGAAATATTAGATTTTAAGAATGAAACTTTTGATGGTGCGTATTCACAACACGTAACAATGAATATATCAGACAGAAAAAGATTCTTTTCTGAAGCTTTTAGAGTTTTAAAAAAAGATAGTTTTTTTGCTTTTACTGAACACGGGTTAGGCCCTGAGGGTAATCCAATTTTTCCTCTGCCATGGGCTGATTCTTTAGAAATGAGCTTTTTATTACCCCCTGAAACAACTATATCTATACTAAAAGATATAGGTTTTTCTGATATAAAAATAATTGAGACAGCTGATAAATATATTTCAGGTTATGAAAAACTTATTGGGTTAAAGTCTGCAAATAAAAAACCTATTTTAGGTATTCATGTAATTGGTGGAGAAAGTATGAATGAAAGATCTTCTAACTCAATGCAATCTATTAAAGAAAATAGAACATTGCCATTTGAGATAGTTTGTAAGAAATAACTGTTGTTTAAAAATTTAAAATTATTCTTTTATTCATTTTACCCTTGTTTTCAATTTTAACTGATTTGACTGACTTAATTTCTAAAGTTTTATTTACATGTGTTCCTCCACAAGGTTGAAAATCAACATCATCCCCTATCCTTATCATTCTTATCTTACCTGATCCTCTAGGGGGTTTAACGGACATTGTCCTTACTAAATCTTGATTATCGTCTAATTCTTGATCTGTTATACTTGATATTTGAACTGAATAATCTTTATGAATTAATTCATTTAATTTATACAAAACATCTTCTTTCATTGGCTTTGTTTCAAGATCAAAATCAAGTCTTCCTCTACCATCTCCTATAGAACCACCTGTAACAGGGTAAGGTATTATTGAACACAAGAGATGAAGACAGGTATGCACTTGCATGTAACTATATCTTTTTGACCAATCCAAAATTATTGTAACTTCCTCATTTTGTTTACAGTCATCAGTGGTTTCAGTTAAATGAACTAGCTTATTATTTATATATTTAGTTCCTACTATTTTTATTCGGTTATTTTTAAATGTAATTAAACCTTCATCTCCTGGTTGCCCCCCTCCTTCTGGATAAAAAATAGTTTCACTTAGTACTAATCCTTCTGGTAAAACTTCAGATATAATCGTTTTATGTTCTTTCAAATAAGAATTATTTCTAAATAGCTCAACAGTCATATTTAACACCTATAAAATACCTAAAACTTTTTTAACAAATATATATCCAAAATGTTATAAGTAATTAATAAATTCTTATTAAATTTTAAAGGGTAAAATAAAAATGAATATTAATGGCAAAAAAGCTATCGTATTTGGCGGAACTTCCGGAATTGGTCTATCTGCAACTCAAATGTTATCTGAAAAAGGAGCTCATGTTATTGCAATAAGTCGTAATCCCGAGAAATTAACTCAACTTCCAAAAAACGTTACAACAAAGAAAATTAACGTTCTTGATAGAGAAGCTGTTGAAAAATTTTTTCAGGATGAAGGTGAATTTGATATTTTAGTTAATGCTGCTACTGGTGGAAAAAGAGCTGTTGGTCCTTTTCTTTCTATGGATTTAGATGGCTATAAAGCATCATTTGATAAACTTTGGGGATACACTAACGTAGTAAGATTAGGTACCAAATTTTTAAAAGATAATGGAAATATAGTTTTAGTAAGCGGGACTCCTGCAAGAAAATGTCGTCCAGGACAAATTGCAATTTCTTCTGTTGGTGGTGCAGTAGAAGCTTTTGCGAGAGGTATTGCACCTGAAATACTACCTAAAAGGATCAACATTGTTTCTCCTGGTATCATTGATACTCCAATGAGCCCTCTTGAAGGAACTGCTAGAGAGGAGTATTATAAAAAAGCCACTAGTGATAACTTAATTCCAAGGGCCGGCACTCCAGATGAAGTTGCCAAAGGAATAATTTTTGCAATCGAGAACGAGTTTATAACTGGTACTACAATAGACGTAGATGGTGGTTGCATAATATCTTAGAAACTACAAAGAAGAGTATATTGCGTACTCTTCTTAGCTTATTAAAGTACGTTCAGGCCAATGGGACTTAATAATAGTCCTAATAACCCACCAAAAAAACCTCCCCAAACTACGAGCCAACCTAAGTGCTCTTTTATCATTTTTTGAATAATAATTTTTATATCTTCAGGAGATAAATCAGCCAATCTTGCATCTAATATATTTTTAATTTTAACTAACAATGCCTCTGATGTAGTTTTACCGTCATCATCAGAATTATTTCTGTTTATAAAATCTTCGATAATGATTTTTAATTTTTTATTAAATGGTTCTTTAAGTGGTTCAAGTGCTTTTCTACCTCCTACCATTGAAAGCATTCCACCCAACTGTGATCCCTCAATAGCTTCAACAAGTCCCAGAAAAACTTTATCGAAATCAATCTTTTCTATAATCTTTTCTGACGCAACTTCTTTATTATCTAATAAAAATTTATTTATTTGAGTAACTGAAAATAGCTCTTTTAATATTAAGTTCTTTATTCCCATCTTAATATCTTCAAATCTATCTTGAATAACGCCAGAACCATATAAAAATGGGATTTTTTCGAACAACATATGTACGGCAATCCAATTGGTAACGCTACCAGATAGGGCAAAAACTCCTGTCATCAGAATGAATGAATGTTCATCTTTATAGAAATAACCAATAAATATTATAAAAATAGATACTAAATTTGTAATCAAAGATTTATTTATCATCATTCCAGACCTAAGAATAAAACTTATAATTTTGGAGCCGCAACTATAGGATTTTTTAATATACCCAATAATCCAATCTCTACTTCTACAACATCTCCAGGCACCATATAAACTGGGGGATTTCTTTTGTCTCCAACACCACCTGGAGTCCCTGTCACAATAACATCACCTGAAGACAATGCAGTAAATTCTGATATGTAACTTATCAACCTCGGAATTGGAAAGATAAGATCTGCTAAAGTAGCTTTTTGCATAACTTTTCCATTCAGTCTTAATTCAATTGGTAATTTTGTATAGTCACCTACTTCACTAGGGGTAACCATATATGGACCAAAACCACCAGTGCCTGGAAAAGTTTTACCTGGGGTAAATTGAGAAGTGTGTCTTTGATAATTTCGGATGCTACCGTCATTATAACAAGCATAACCAGCTATATGATTTAGCGCTTCATCTTCAGAGATGAACCTACCACCTTTACCAATTATAATTGCCATTTCAGCTTCATAATCAAAACGATCAGAATTATCTGGTTTTATCATTGGTTGTAAATGAGCTACTTGAGAGTCGGCGAATCTTGTAAATATTGTTGGATTGTCAACATCGGGTCTACCTGTCTCTTTTTTATGTTCCAAGTAATTTAGACCTATACACATTATTTTTTCTGGATCAGGTATAACAGGTAAAAAACTGATATCTGAAAAAGATAAATCTTTTGTTTTTCCTACAATATACTCTTCAGCCCGATCTTCCATATTGAGATATATTAATTCTTTTATAGTATTAACATTTGGGTCAATCTTTCCTGTCAAATCTATTATTCCATTGTTAACCACTGCACCAAATCCAGTTTTACCCAACCTAATAAAGCTTAATAATTTCATTTTATATCCTTTTTTAAGATCTCATTATTGCATTGCCCCACAAATTCAGGGTTCTTTCCTCTTGAGGCCAGTTTTTTGCCGGTCGACCATGAACCTTTTCTAATTCTGCAGAAATTTCAATCCAATTTCCATCAATGTCTTCAATAAATACAAATAAATTATTTCCTGGCCCATGTCTACCAGGCCCCCACATCAATTGAATATTATTTAATGCAAAATGATCACACCAATTTTTTACAAAGTTCCAATCCCCCGCCTCGTAGGAGTGATGATCTATTCCAGATTTAGATGATTTAAAACAAGCTATAGTATGGTGCTCATGGTTAGAAGTAGTGAAGCAAGTTGCAAGCTCTCCATTATTTTTTATAACTCTATCTGTAACTTGAAAACCAAGTTTGTTTTGATAAAAATTTTGAAATGAAACAACATCTTCTGAAGCAAATGTTAAATGTTGTAATGGTGCATGAATTCCCTTTAAATGAGAAGGACTCCTGTCTTTTAAAACTCCAAAACATATTACATTGTTATCAGGGTCTTGAACTGAAAAAGATCCTGCTTTGTAAAATTCTGAATTATGCTCCTTTAGTTTGAGTTCTTTTTGATCTAAGAACTCTCTAAATCTATTTAAGTTATTTTCACTTCTGCAAACCATTCCTGCGTTACTTAGCGTTTTATTTTCACCTAAAGTTATTATTATTTTGCGAGCTGGCCCGTCACATAAAAACTTCTCTGGTGAAAGTTTATTTATTTTCATATCCATAATTTTGGAATAAAAATTGGCCAAACTGTCTGGATTACTACTCTGTATTTCAAGATGATGCAAAGATAAGTCCGCTTGTACTGCCGTTAATGACATTTAATCTCCTTATTTAACTAGATTTCTGATGATAATTTTGAATATCATCAAAAATTTGATTTATGTACCTTTCTATCAATAGAGAATAGCTTGTTAAATTAGCATAAATTATAGGTTCATGTTCAGGGAGAAAATCAATTGAATTAAATATCGAACTCAATGATGCTTCTATCCCTAATTTTTTGTTGTTGATCGGTACTGCAAAACCTATAAGACCTTTATCAACTTGACCTTCAGTTTTACAATATCCTTTTTTATTATCATTTTTTAAATTTTTAAAAAAAGTATCTTTATCATTATCATCATAAAATATTTCTTGCTTTAGAAGATCTTCTAAATTTTTTCCTACAATCTTCATAATTATTGCCCTTGACGTTGCACCATAAATTAAAGGCATTAATTTTCCTTTTTGATAACTAGTATTATTTTTAAAAAATGGAGTTTTATAATCTGCCACACACATTACTTTGTTTCCATAAAGCCTGGCTAAAACGTTTACACTTTCAATAGG
Source organism: uncultured SAR116 cluster alpha proteobacterium (assembly GCA_902622875.1). Classification (GTDB taxonomy): domain Bacteria; phylum Pseudomonadota; class Alphaproteobacteria; order Puniceispirillales; family Marisalimonadaceae; genus Marisalimonas. The sequence continues at coordinate 20,760 of CACNRW010000012.1, read as the reverse complement.
ATTTTCATTTGCTAGTTTTTTTAAAAATGGTTGTCCTGTTCTAACTAGGGGATCTGACAAATTAATAATTCTATTAAATTTGATAAAGGCAGGACCTAGCCTAAAATAGGCCCCTGCCGCACTTTCAAGAAATTCTGCCAGAACTAATTCACGAACAATTCTATAAATAGTACTTGAAGGGGTTTTCAATTCGTCCGAAATTTCTAAAACTGTCCAAGAACTTCTCTGTTCTGAAAAAAGATTTAAGATTTTATTATATCTTGTAAAACCTGACATCTAGAACCTTATAAGCTATAAATTTGGTTAAGACAGGTATTGGTAAATTTTAATAAATCATTTTTTTGAGTGCTAGCCAGAATAAATCTGTCAGGACGAATAATTAAAGTGTTTGTTTTAAATTTTTTTAATATAACCTCCATTTCAGGTATATCAGAACAATCATAAGATTTAATTCTAAGTTCCTTTTTATTTATTTTTTTATTGGTAATTAATATTGGGTCACATGCGAATATATTATCAAAATCTCTACTAAAATCAGATTTGAAGGATGGGAATATTTTTCCCCTATTTATGTCTTCACATTTACCTAAACCTTTTCCAAGTTGGGGTTTAATTGTATTCATTTTAATAGTGCCGTCTGGTTGAACAAAAACTGTATCTGATACTTCTGATCCCCCTATCGAATTAAGTAATTCTCCCATTCTCATTGCAGTGTTTATATAATCTCTGACATTTGAGGATCTCTCTGATTGATAGCTATTTAAAAGATTTTCACTATGACCCTTTTTACAACATATGCTTATTTTCCAAGCTAGATTAGATGCGTCCCTTATTCCAGCACACATGCCTTGTCCCATGAAGGGTGGTGTTAAATGAGCAGCATCGCCTACTAAGAACATGCGGCCTTCTCTCCAACTTTTTGCAATAGCCGATTGAAATGTATATACAGTTTTTCTTTCAATTTCTACTTCATCAGGAGAGACCCATTTACTTAAGAATTTCCAAAGCCTTTTTTCATCAAAAAATGTTTTAGAACTCTCATTATCTTTTAAAGCTATTTCCCATCTTCTTCTCCTACCAACATTTCTGCAATAAGTTGCAGGCCTTTTTGCGTTACAATATTGAATGGTTCGATCAGGCAAATTTACATTTTTTGTTTTTAATATTAAGTCAATGACAGCCCAACGCTGCTCAAAACCTAAGTTTTCTAATTCTGTTTTCATTTCATTTCTAATGAATGAATTCGCACCGTCACAACCAATAATGTATTTTGACTTAACTGAATTTATCTTATTAATTTTTGTATTTTTATAATGTACTTCAGTAAAGTTTTTTTTATTCACGGTGTTAAAAACTTCACAGTTTTGTAGAGAAATAACCTTATCAAACTTTTTTAATTTATAACGAAGACTACGTTCTAGGTCGGGTTGATGAAAACGATAACTCGGATACCACCCGTTTTCAGTAATTATTTTTGGCCTTGGCCAGTCTAAAAGGAGTTTACCATTTTCATCTAAAAATTTTGTACCTTTGTTGATAATTAATTTTTTTGATAAACTGTCAGAAATTCCTATAGTTTGAAATACTCTCATGACTTCATCATCAAAGTGGACTGCTCGTGGCAAATTATATAGGCTTGCTTCTTTTTCTAAAATAAGAATAGATAAATTATTTATAGCTAATAAATTAGCTAATGTTCCACCGGTAGGTCCTAGTCCAACTATCACAACATCAAAATCCATTTGCACTATATTTTATCCTTATTTGTTCTTAATATTTTGATAAAGCCAAGGACAATCAATAATCATTGGCGATTGCTTACCTTCCCGAGCAGTTTCCATACGTTTTTCTCTAAATTTTAATCTTTCATTATCAGGTAAGTACAATCTTTCGTGCCCCCAAAAACTTGGTCCCATATTTGTTTCGTGAGGTATCCATGTGTTTGGATCAATTATTCTGCCTCCCCAACCATTTTCAATAAAAAATCCTGATGGTGTGTGAGCATAAAATGAAGTCATATAATCGTTGGTATGTCTTCCTAAAGTATAGGCAATTGAGCCTTCTTTATATTGAAGCAAGTCATATCCTTGACCAACATCATCTAAATTTTGATATTCAACCATAAAATGATGAAATCCTTGTTGACCAGTACCTATCAAAGCAAAACTGTGATGCCTTCCATTTACATGAAAAAAGCATAATGAAATAGGGTCGTGACTGTAATCACTTATTTTAAAATCAAGAGTGTCTCTGTAAAAAGGAATTAAATCATTAACATTAGATACATGTAATACAGCATGCCCAAGTCCACATATATCTGTTTTAAAACCTGAGATTGGCCTGCCTGAAACGAAAGCGTTTTTATCAAGATGCGGTTTATAAACAAGTTCTATTCGATTACCCACTGGATCATCAAAGTATAATAATTCTTCTACAAACCTCATATCCGTAAGATTTTTGTTTCCCAATTGAACAGGAACACCAATAACGTCTAATCGTTTTGCGTACATTTGTAGGTCAGATTTTTTCTCAACTTCCCAACCAAGAAATGCAAGTTTATCACCAGGCTCTCCTGATATAGCAAATCTTTGTTTTTGATCATCCATTCTAAAACATAAAGACTTAGTACCATGATTAATGGATTGCATTCCTAGATATTTAGTAGCAAAATTTTGCCAGTCTTCTAACTTATCTGAGTTAACACCTATATAACTTAATGCATTTATGGACATGTATAAACTCCTACATAAATTATACTTGATTATGCATTATTATAATAATTTAACAACAAATAATTACTAAAATTCTCAAAATACAAGAAAATATGGAATTATTTACAAAATAAAATTTGATTTATTATAATATGTAGTTAATGATTTAGTAATAAATAAATTTATCTTATTTTATAATTATTTAAATGGAGGAATATTAATGAACAAAATTATTGGCTTTTTAGCTACAACAATAATCAGTGCTGGTTTATCATTACCAGCATTAGCTGATAAAGTTACTTTGAAATTTCATACAATGGTTCCAATGCCAGCAAACTCAAATGCTAAATTTGTTAAACCTTGGGCCGATAAAGTCAAAGCAGAAAGTAATGGAGAAATAATTACTGAGATGTATCCTTCAATGCAACTTGGAGGAAAACCACCCCAACTAGTTGATCAAGCTCGTGAAGGGGTTGTTGATATAGTATGGACAGTAGCAGGATATACTCCAGGAAGATTTCCAAGATTATCAGTTTTTGAATTACCATTTATGCCAGCGAGCGCAAAAATAACAGCGCAAGCAGTGCAAGAGTTTGTAGAAACTGCAGGAGCAGAAGATCTTAAAGATTATAAAATTCTTGCAGTGCATGTTCATGCTCCAGGTATGATACATACAAAAAAAACATTAATTAAATCAGTTAGTGATTTTAAAGGCCTTAAGTTAAGAGGACCAACACGTTCAGCAACTAGTTTGTTAAAAAAATTAGGTGCAACACCAGTTGGTATGCCTATTCCTAAAGTTGCGCCATCCTTGTCAAAAGGTGTTATTACCGGAATGGTTGTTCCTTGGGAAATCATGCCATCTTTTAAGCTTCAGGAACTAACTAAATCCCATACAAATGTTGCTGGGAAGAGAGGGCTTTATACTACTCCTTTTCTCTTTGTTATGAATAAAGCAAAGTATGATTCATTATCTGCAGCACACAAAAAAGTTATAGATAATAATTCTGGAATGTCTTTAGCAAAACAAGCTGGTGTTTTATGGGACGGGTTTGAAGGTCCTGCGCGCGCCTTAGCTGTTAAAGCTGGAGGTGAATTTCATACACTACAGGGAGCGCCTTTGGCAGAAATAAAGAAAGCTGCCGATGAAGTAATTCAAGATTGGATTAAAAATGCTAATAGTAAAGGTCTTGATGGACAAAAACTTTATGATACAGCTAAATCTTTAATTTCAAAATATGAAAAAACATTATAAAACTTTTTAATGAGTTTTATAAAAAAATTAATAAATTTAAAAATAAGGCCAGATAATAATTTTGGTCGTATTTTAAATAAAACCTCTAGATACTTTGCAATATTTGGAGGTTTTGTTCTTTTAATTGCTGTACTAATCAGTATATTCTCTATTTTTGGTCGAGTTGTATTTTCATCACCCATTTTGGGTGACTTTGAGTTAGTTGAAATTGCATGTGCAGTTGCTATTGGTTCATTTCTACCTTTATGTCATCTTAAAAACGGAAATGTCATTGTAGACTTTATAACAGCTAAATTACCTAAAAATAAAGTCTATTTCTTAGATGCTTTTAGCTCTCTATTGTTCGGATTTGTAGCCCTTTTCTTTAGCTTAAGGATGATTTTAGGAGCAAGAGATATGTATGTTTACCAAGAAGAAACTATGCTTTTAGCATTTCCTATATGGGTACCATTTTTACCTGTTATCGCATCTTTCTTTCTTCTAACTATTTGTTGCTTTTATACTTTTATTTTAAAAGTCTACTACATATTAGGAAATTAGTTTTAATGGATAAATTTACACTTGGTATACTAGCTTTTCCAGTATTATTTTCTATGCTAGCTCTACGCATACCTATTGGCCTATCTATGTTAATAGTTGGATGTACTGGAACCATCTTAATTGCTGGTTGGCTTCCAATTTTGTCTCAGATTAAAACGAGTGCATGGCATTTATTTTCAAATTACTCTTTATCTGTCATACCTCTTTTTTTACTAATGGGAAACTTTGCTGGAAAAGCTGGTATGAGCGAAGCACTATTTAAATTTACAGGTGCTTGCTTAGGTCATCGAAAAGGCGGTGTTGCAATGGCTGCAATAGGTGCATGTGCAGGTTTTGGTGCAATTTGTGGATCTTCTTTAGCTACTGCTGCAACAATGGGTAAAGTAGCTCTTCCTGAACTAAGAAGACTAGGATATTCTGGAGCTCTTAGCACAGGCACATTAGCCGCTGGTGGAACTTTAGGTATATTGATACCTCCATCAGTGATTTTAATAATTTATTCTATTTTGACTGAACAAAACATTGCTAAAATGTTTTTAGCAGCTTTTATTCCGGGTATTTTAGCTGCGTTAGGATATATTTTAGCAATTGCATTATACGTAAGGTTTGTGGAAAACTCCGGGCCTACAAAAGATAGAGTTGTTTGGAAAGAAAGATTTTTATTATTTAAAAATATCTGGCAAATCATTTTAATTTTTTTGACTATGATTGGAGGAATATATTTAGGCTGGTTTACCCCAACAGAAGGAGGAGCAATAGGAGCAGGTGGAGCAGGTTTAATTGCCATTTTAAATAAAAACTTTAAGCTTAAAGACTTGGTAGAAGTAATTGAAAGTACAGCAATTACATCAGCTATGATATTTTTAGTGTTGTTAGGTGCTGAGTTTTTTAATTCTTTCATAGCTTTAACTCAACTACCAAACCAACTTGGAGAAATAGCATTAGAAAATAATCTTTCTCCTTTTTTAATTGTAGCCTGTATTCTTGTCCTATATCTATTTTTAGGCTGTTTAATGGATAGTTTAGCCATGATACTTTTAACTATTCCTGTTTTTTTCCCGTTAATCATGACACTTGAATTTGGAATGACACCTGAAGAAACAGCAATATGGTTTGGAATATTAACCCTTATAGTTGTTGAAGTTGGTTTGATAACACCACCTGTTGGATTAAATGTTTTTATAATAAATAAAATGGCTGGCGACGTAAGCATTTCAGAGACCTTTAAGGGTGTTTTACCATTTCTAGTAAGTGATATTTTTAGGGTTATTCTTTTATTCTCATTCCCTGGAATTACTTTATTTCTTTTGAAAGTTTTTTGAAATGAATGAACAAAATAAGAAATATTTGTGGAAAATAATTCAGTAAACTGGGGATTATTTGATTAATAAATTACCTGATCACCCTCATCATCCAAGTGGAAGGAATCGATATGCTCATGTGGCATTGAAAGTAAAAAATAATTTTGGATCAAGTTACAAAGATTCAACTGATGAAAAGCTTAATGAAATAATAGAATATCTTAATTTAATTAAAAGGAATGAAGGTTGAGATAATTGAAAGTTAAAGAAAAGATTTAACTTTCAACAATAATTCTTCATTAATAGAACGATATTGATCTCCTAATCTATTTTTATGCCTTCGTGATCCAGGAAGCCTAACACCATCAATTGATAATAATTTTTGAAAAAAATCATCGCAATGTTTTTCCCAATTAGAATCAGCAATAATTTCTGGATTTAAAGCCATTATAAACTCTCCTCCACTGGGAGGGCCTCCATCATTATTGTCTTTTTCTTGGGCTTCATATGAAAAAACATCCCCCGTTAGACCAGCTGCAAATAATTCAACCATCATAGAAATTGCAGAGCCTTTATAACCTCCAAAAGGAAGTAAAACACCCTTTAAAATATCTTTAGGATCATTTGAGGGTTCCCCATTCTCTCCAAGACCTACTCCGTCAGGTAAATTATGGCCGTCCCTTGCTGCAATCATTACCTCCCCTTTTGCCATTGTGGCAGTTGCCATATCAAAAACAACTGGTTCATTATTACTTCTTGGCCAAGCCATTGAAATAGGATTTGTTCCAAAAAAAGCTTCTTTAGCTCCAGCAGGAGCAACCGATGGCTTAAAGGCAGTACATGCAAAACCAACTAAATTTTGTCTAGCCAAATATTCTGTTTCTGGCCATAAAGCAGCAAAATGATAGCACCCCTTTATACTTAAAACTGATATTCCATTTTTTTTTGCAGCATCCGCTAAGAGTGGTAAAGACGTTTCGTGAGCCGTAGAGGCAAAACCATTATCAGCGTCACATTTTAATATTACAGGGGAGACTTGTTTAATCTTTGGGGAAGCATGACCATTAACTTTACCTGATTGCAAAGAAGCAACATATCCCGGAACTCTAAATAAACCATGAGAACTAGATCCATCCTCTTCTGCTTTTGTAATTGTGTTTGCTAAAGCACTAGCGTTTTCTTTATTACATCCTTGTTTGAGAAAAACATTAGTTACTAATATTTTAATTTCTTCTAATGCGATTTTACCAACATTACTCATTATTCTTCCTTATTTTAATTTAATTGATGCCCTAAGATCAATCATTACAGGTGCATTTTGTGGTAATCTTAAAACAGCAAAAACTGACCTCGGATGCTTTCCTTTTTCTCCTAATTTTTCTATAAAAACCTCTGAAGCTTTATCGGCTAATTTTGAGATACCTTCAAAACTCTTATCGCATGACACATAAACCTTAAGATCCAAAATAGAATCTATTTCACTGTCATTATTTTTAGCTGCAATTTGCAACCAACTAAAAGCATGTTGAGAACAAATCTTTATTTGTCTTGAGGCCTCAAGTTCACTGATTTCTTTTAAAACTTGTCCTGTTTTTCTCACAGAACCACTTTCTTTTGCCAATTGACCAGCTAGATATACTACACCATTATGAACCTTAAAAGGTAAATAGTTATAATCGGGTTTACCTGGTTCCATTTATTTTACTTTAATATTTAATTTATTTAAAAAAGTTAACATGTTCTTAATTTAATTTGATATAAAACTTTTATATTATAACTATAATCTATAAACTATCATTAAATATATTATTTCGGAGGAATGAATGAAGAAATCACTACCATTATTATCTCTGTTGTCGTTAGGTTTAATTTTTGGAGGACCAGTCGACAGCGTAAACAAGCAAGCTTTAGCAGCCAGTCATGGAAAAAATGTGAATTGGAACTTATCAACATGGGGTAAAAGAAGAGCTTTTACCGAAGGAATTGAGGCTGTGTCTAAATATGTGGCTGATAAGTCAGGTGGACATTTTACAATTAAAATTAACTATGGCGGAACTTTATCAAAACCTAGAGAAAATCTTGATGGTATATCTCTTGGAGCATTTGAGGCAGCAACATTTTGTGCTTCATACCATGCTGATAAAAATAAAGCAGTTACAGTTTTAGAATTACCATTTTTACCCATTACTAATGGAGACGTGCAAAAAGCTGCTGACTTAGCCGTTTACAGTCACCCTGCTACTATAAAAGAAATGAAAAAATGGAATGCAAAACTTCTTATGTCAGCTGCTCTTCCTCAATATGAGTTTATGGGTAGAGGTAAAGAGCCAAGAACAATTGCAGACTTTAAAGGTATGAGAGTTAGAGCTCTTGGTGGAATAGGTAAAGCAATGAAAGTTATTGGTGCAGTTCCAACAACAGTTACAGCTCCTGAAACATATAGAGCTATTGAAACAGGAACAGTTGATGCTGCCGCTTTTGCATTTTACTCACACTTTTCATATAAAATTAACGAAGTTTCTACATGGAGAACAACAAATCTGTCACCTGGTTCTGTGAATTGTCCTTTAGTAGTTAACATTGACGCTTATAATAGCTTGTCTGATAAAAATAAGAAAATATTAACAGATGCTGTTGATGCAGGTTATGCAGCACTTGATAAAGCTTATTCAGCTTCAATTGATAAGTATACTCCTGTTGCAGAAAAACAAGGGATTAAAAAGATTACATATTCTGAGTCTGATTTAAATGCTTTTAGAAAAGCTGCTGCTCAGCCAGTATGGGATCAGTGGATTAAGGAAGCGAATGCTGTAGGTTTGCCAGCACAAGAACTGCTTGATCTTGTTCTTAAAACTGCAAAAGAAGCAAGTAAGTAAATAATAATTAAAGAAGGATGAAAGTTTTCATCCTTCTTTAGTAATGGTTGGATATGATAAATACTTTTGACAAGTTTCTTGAGAAAATAGAAGATTTTTTAACTAGCTTTGCAGCGCTAGCAATTTTCATATTAATGATCACAGCAACGGTGCAAATAGTTAGTAGAAAAATTTTAAATATGCCAATTCCTGGTTATATTGACTTTGCAGAACAATCAATTGCAATATTTGCGTTTATCGGAATAGCGTACTGTCAAAGACTAGGTGGACATGTTCGTATGGAAATTTTTCTATCTATGTTAAATGGCCGTTCAAAGTGGATAGCAGAAGCCATACAAACTGCAGCAACTATATTAATTATAAGTATTTTGACTTATTACTCGTTTAAACATTTTCAAAGAGCTTGGACCATTGGCGATAGTACGATTGATATACAATTGCCAACATGGCCATCAAAGTTAATGATACCAATTGCATTTGCAGCATTAACTTTACGGCTTATTGTACAATTTGCTGGGTATATAAGATTGATTATAGATCCAAAGCTTCAACCTATTGGAGTGCCCTTAATATTAGATGTAGAAAACCAAGCAAAACAAGAAGCATCTCAAATAGAAACTTCAAAATAGGTAAGGAACTAAATATTGGATCCTCTTCAAATTGGCATAACAGTTACATCAATAATGATGTTTATGATTTTTTTTGGAATGCGCGTAGCTTTTGCTAGTGCATTAGCAGGCACCGCTGGTTTAGTATGGATATTGTCAACAAAACTTGGTCTTGAAAAAGCAATGTTTGCAGGTCTTGGGATGGCAGGAACTATTCCACATTCAAAAGCTGTTACTTATGCTTTGTCAATCTTGCCAATGTTTATTTTAATTGGCTTTTTGGCCTTTCACGCTGGATTAACAAAATCCTTATTTGAAGCTGCCAAAAGATGGTTAGGAAGACTTCCTGGGGGATTAGCAGTAGCTACAGTATTTGCAACTGCTGGCTTTGCAGCTGTTTCGGGTGCAAGCACAGCTACAGCTGCAGTTTTTGCTCGGGTTGCAATCCCTGAGATGTTGCGTGAAGGCTACAATAGAAAACTTGCTGCTGGAGTTGTAGCCGCTGGCGGAACTTTGGCAACTTTGATACCACCTAGTGCTATATTAGTTATATATGCTATAATTGTTGAGGAATCAGTAGGACAGCTTTTGCTTGCTGGTTTCTTACCTGGGATAGTTTCAGCAATAATTTATGGATTGATAATTGTTAGCATTGTCTCGTTTAAACCTGATATGGGTCCTAAAACTAGAATATATTCATTTAAAGAAAAAATCGTTTCATTACCCTCAACAATTCCAATATTTTCAGTTATTTTTATTATTTTTGGTTCCATGTATTTTGGTTGGGCCACGCCTACAGAAGCTGGGGCTCTAGGAGCCTTTGTCGTCTTTATCATCGCTATTCTAAAGGGAATGAAAGCTAGCGCACTCAAGGCTGCACTCTATGAAACTGCTAAGCTAACAGTAATGATTTTTTCCATAATTTGGGGTGTTCTAGTATATGTCAGATTTTTAGGATTTGCTGGATTGCCAAATGCTTTCAGTAATTGGATAACTTCATTGGATTATCCACCTTTAGCTATTTTACTTTGTATTTTATTAGTTTATGCGATCTTAGGTATGTTTATGGATGCCATTGGAATGTTGCTACTCACTTTACCAGTAGTTCAACCAGCAGTAATTGCACTAGGATATGATCCTATCTGGTTTGGTATTATAGTTGTAAAAATGGCAGAGCTTTGCCTTATAACTCCACCAATTGGTTTAAATTGTTTTGTTGTGAGTGGAGTCCGCCCAGACATTCCTGTACAAGATGTTTTTAGAGGCTGTGCGCCGTTTTTTGTTGCAGATGTTATTACAGTAGGCGTTTTAATTGCATTTCCAAGCATTGTCTTATTTTTACCTAACGCTATGCAATTAAGTTAATCAAATTTACAAGCCTCACTTTCATTGATTCCATAAAAGATATTGGACAAACTATTGTATATTTTAAAAATTTTTCATTACATAAAACAAAACAATTAATTTTATTGATAGAAGTTCTAGTTACTTCTCCTTTTTTAAAAGAATCAATATCAAAAACCACAAGCTTTTCAAACAATGATTTAGAATATTGACCACTTAAATTAAAGCATACCCACCCACCTGTTTGATCAGTGATAGATGCAATTGAATTGAAAGAAGAGATTATGCTTTTAGCCTCAACATCACCCAAGATGAAGTAACTGTTGTTCCTTGTCCAAAAAACAAATACTTTATTATTTTGCTTAAAATTAGAGATAGAAGGAGGCGCGTATGAAAAATAATTTTTAAAAGTCGAATTAAATTTTTTTGATTGATAAAAATTATGACTTAAAGAAAATATTTTTTTTGTGTTATCTAACTTTAATTTTAAATCCTTTTTAACAACTATATTTTCAGAAGAATATATTGTTGAGTAAAGCGTTAAATCTTTATGCACGTAATTTTTCTCCATTGGGATCAACAAAAATAGGGTTACATACCTCAGCAAAATCTTCTTTTCCTAAAATCGGATTGCTAATTTTTATTTTATCTCCATGGCGGTTACTTCCATTCTTTAGAAATCCCAGCGCAATATAGCTTTTTAAAGTTGGTGAATAACAAGAAGAGGTTATATAACCAAGGTCATTTTTAGGAGTAATTTTATCACTTAAATTGAATAAATGAGAACCAGATACTAGTTGATGGTTAGCTTTTATGGGTTTTAAGCCCACTAACCGCAAACCATCTAAGGTATTCAAGCCTTCTCTTTTTGATAGAACCATGCCAATGCTATCCTTTTTATTGGATACCATTTTGCCCATATTTAAATTTTGAGCAGAAATTGTGCCATTTAATTCTGCTCCAGCAGCATGTCCTTTTTCAATTCTCATAACTCCAAGTGCTTCTGTACCGTAAGGAATTATTTTTTCATCTTTTCCTATTTCCATAAGATACGACACTAATGATGATGCATATTGTGTTGGGATAGATAACTCATATGCTAGTTCACCTGAAAATGAAATTCTAAATAGCCTTGCTAAAACACCTCCACAAATTGTTATTTCTTTACAAGCCATAAAAGGGAAATTTTTGTTAGAAACATCAAATTGCTTATCAACTATTTTAGAAATTATTTTTCTGGATTTTGGACCTGCAATTGCTATTTGTGCCCAAGCATCTGTTGTTGAAATTAGATGCACGTCCATCTCTGGCCACAGACATTGATGGCAAAATTCTAGGTGTCTATATACACTTTCTGCATTGACAGTTGTAGTTGTCATGATGAAATGATTTTCACTCATTCTAGCTGTTGTTCCATCATCCATGACAATACCGTCTTCTCTGAGCATTAAACCATATCTAACTTTGCCAACTGGTAATTTTGCAAATCCATTACAGTAGACTTTATTTACAAATTCTAGGGCATCCTTTCCTTGAATATCAATTTTTCCTAAGGTTGAAACATCACAAAATCCAACTGAATTTCTGACAGAATTCACCTCTCGATCAACACTCATTCTCCAATGATTTTCATTTTTTTGAGAATACCATTCAGCTCTTAGCCACAATCCTGTTTCTGTAAAACTAGCGCCATAATCTCTAGCCCAATTGTGGGTTGGAGTTAATCTTGTTGGCTTAAAATTTTTACCAATTGAGGAACCAACTAAAGCCTCTATAGATAATGGAACATAGGGTGGTCTAAATAACGTAGTTCCTACATCTGGTATAGACTTATTCGATAAGGAGGCTAATATAGCTAACCCGGTAACATTAGAAGTTTTACCTTGATCCGTCCCCATTCCTAAAGTTGTGTATCTCTTTAAATGCTCTACCGATCTAAAATTTTCAGTATAAGCCATTTCAATATCTTTTACAGTCACGTCATTTTGTAAATCTACCCATTTTCTTTGAGAACCAATCTTTACAAACCAAAAAGGATCTATTTCAAAAGATTGCTCTTTAATTTTTGGGAGGCTATATTTTTTGGGTTTCGTCTCTAAATCTGAAAGTATTTCTAATACTTGTTTTTCAGCGTCTAGGATACACTCATTTAATGAAAACTTTCCATTTGCAGAACCTACAGCTTTTAAATGTGTTGAGACATTCTTTTTACCAGCAACAAATGCATATATCTTTTCATTCCATTCAGGTCTTACCCCAGTATGACAACTTAAATGAATATTTGGGTTCCAACCTCCTGAAATACCAAGATAGTCACATTTTAAATGTGTAAGTTCTCCTACTTTATTAACTATATCAACACCTTTAAGATATAACTTACCTTTAGCACTGACTATTTGAGAGCTTTTAAAAACTTTTATTTTAGGATCAAAAATTCTAGGATTATCTCTTGTATCAACAACACCAATTAAATTTATTCCATTCGAAATTAAGTCCAAAGCCGTTACATAAGTATCGTCATTATTTGTAAATAATAAAACTTTATCAAAATTATTTACGCCCCATCTATTTAAATAACTACGAATAGAACCTGATAACATAATTCCTGGTAAATCATTATTTTGAAAAGGAATTAGTCTTTCAAGTGAGCCTGAACACAGCAAAGCTTTCTTAGACACTATTTTCCAAAATATTTGTTCTATTTTACTTTCTTTTAATTTTTGGATTGCTCCAAAGGCACCATGATCAAACATCCCTATAACAGAGGTATTTTCTATACATCTAACGTTTGATAGTTTTCTAATTTCCTTTAAAATAGATTGAACCCACGCTTGTGGTGACATATTAGAAATTTTGAAAATTTCATTGTTGAGACTACCACCAAAGACATAATCTTCTTCAACTATTATAACTTTAATTCCCGACAAACCTGCAATATAAGCACAAATTAATCCTGAGGGACCTGAGCCAATAATGAGAAGATCGCAATATAAAAAACCTTTTTCTGAATTTTTATTATTTCTATTTTTTGATAACTTTCCTAAGCCAGCAGCTTTTCTAATGACTGGTTCGTAGACCTTTTCCCAAAAAAAAGACGGCCACATGAAAGTTTTATAATAGAATCCAGCACCAATAAATTTTGAAAATTTATCATTTATTGACATAAGATCGTATTTTAAGGAAGGCCAGCAATTTTGACTTTTAGCCACTAATCCTTCATATAATTCTACTGTAGTAGCTTTACTATTGGGTTCATTATAATCATCATGTATAATTTCAACTAAGGCATTTGGCTCATGAGAACCCGATGTAAAAATTCCCCTTGGTCTGTGATACTTAAATGATCTAGCAATTAATTTAACATCATTAGCTAATAGAGCTGATGCCAGAGTATCGCCCTGACAACCTTCGTATTTTTTCCCATTAAATACAAAACTTAATTTTTTATTAGTATTGATCAGACTAGATTTAGTTCTTGTTGGTCTAGTCATTAGACTTTCCCATATTTTTTTTAAATTCAGTAGCTAATTCAACTTTAAAAATTTCGTGAGTTACAGTATTTCTTGAAATAACGAGCCAACTTCTATCTCCTTGTTGATGAAACCAAAGTTCTTTATGCATTCCGGCAACATTTTCTCTGAGATAGAGGTATTTGTAAAAATTATTTTCTGATTTTTCTTCATCCCATTTAGGTCTGTTCAATAGTGACGCATCACCCAAATAGATGAATTCACTAGCATCCCTTGGACCTAATAATGGGTGATCAATAATCATTAGTTTCTACTTTAATGTAAATTTGGTTGGGCTCCTTGACCTTTTTCGTCAATCATATAGCCATTTTTAAATCTATCTAATTGAAAGTTTTCAGATAATGAATGAGAATCACCTTTTGCAAGTAAATGAGCAAAACACCAGCCAGAAGCTGGGGTTGCTTTAAAGCCCCCATAACACCAACCCGCATTCAAATATAATCCTTTAATGTGAGTTTTATCTATAATTGGAGAACCATCCATGCTCATATCCATAATACCTCCCCACATTCTTAAAAGTCTAGCCTTACCTATGGTAGGCATTAATGCTAAACCACCCTCACAAACATCTTCTAACATATCCATCCCTCCTCTTTGCGCATAAGAGTTATATCCATCAATATCACCCCCAAAAACTAAGCCACCTTTATCAGATTGTGATATATAAAAGTGCCCTGCTCCAAAAGTAATGACACCTGGAATAAAAGGCTTTAAACTTTCACTTACGAATGCTTGTAAAACATGACTTTCTAATGGAAGGTTCATATTAGCTTTAGACATTAATACACTTGACGATCCAGCTACAGCACAACCAATTTTATTAGCTAAAATATCACCCTTATTAGTCTCTACACCAATGCAGGTTCCAGATTTGATTTTGAACCCTGTAACTTCACAATTTTGTATGATATCAACACCTAATTCGTCTGCAGCATGAGCGTAACCCCATGCAACAGCGTCATGGCGGACTGAACCACCTCTTTTTTGGAAAAGGCCTCCCTTAATTGGAAACCTCGCATTGTCATAATCTAAAAAAGGATAAATTGATTTTATTTTATCAACATCAAACAGCTCTGCATCTGCTCCATTAATTATCATAGAGTTACCTCGTCTTACAAAAGAATCCCTTTGCGCATCAGAATGAAAAACATTCAAAACTCCTCTTTGACTAACCATTGCATTATAGTTAATTTGATTTTCAAGTGTTTCCCATAATTTTAAGGAAAATTCGTAAAAGGCTTCATTTTCATTTAGTAGATAGTTTGATCGAATTATGGTCGTGTTGCGTCCAACGTTGCCTCCACCAATCCAGTTTTTTTCAAGCACTGCTATATTTTTTATTTTGAATTCTTTAGCTAAGTAAAAAGCTGTTGCCAGTCCGTGTCCACCACCACCAATAATAATCACATCATATTTTTTCTTTATCTCGGGGTTTTTCCATGTTTTTTTCCATCCTTTATTGTCATTTAAACCTTCTTTTAATATTTTAAAAACATTGTAATACATATGGAAAATATCTTTTCTTTTTGGTAAATCTATAATTAATCTACTAAAGGTTATTTTGCATAACAACTTAAAATTTGATTCGCTTAATAATATTATTTCTTTATAAAATTAAATGTATTTATAAAACAAAAGGGGAAACGTTTATGAAAAAAATTCTAATTTCGTTAATACTATCAATTTTCCTTATTTTTCCAGCATTTGCAAAAAATGTGAAAATTGGAATTATTTTAGGATTTACAGGTCCTATTGAATCTTTAGCACCTGTGATGGCCAAAAGTGCTGAATTAGCTATTGAAGAAGTAAATAATTCAGGTAATTTTATGCATGGTAAAATTGAAGGTGTTAGAGCAGACTCTACATGTGTTGACGCAGCAGCGGCTCAAGCTGCAGCAGAAAGATTAATAACTTCTGATAAAGTCAGTGCCATAATGGGCGCGGATTGCTCTGGAGTTACTACAGCAGTTTTAAAAAATGTAGCAATGCCTAATGGTATAGTTATGATATCTCCTTCAGCAACTTCACCTGCTTTATCAACTGAACCTGATAACGGACTTTTCTTTAGAACCGCACCATCCGATGCTAGACAAGGCGAAGTAATAGCTGATTTATTAATAGAAAAAGGTTTTAAATCTGCTGCTTTGTCACATACTAACAATGATTATGGAAAAGGCTTGGCAGCAAGTATTCAAAAAAACTTTATCTCAAGAGGCGGTAAAATTACTGTAACAGCAGCTCATGAAGATGGTAAAGCTGACTACAGTGCAGAGGTTGCTGCATTAGCACAAGCAGGGGGTGACATCCTAATTGTAGCAGGTTATTTAGATCAAGGAGGAAAAGGAATAATTCAAACATCTCTAGATAATGGTGCTTTTGATAAATTCTTTTTACCAGATGGTATGATTGGTGATTCATTACCAAAAGCCATTGGTCCAGACCTTAATGGGTCAATAGGATCAGTTCCTGGAACAGACAGTCCTGGTGCTGCGAAATATTCTGAGCTGGCAAAAAAAGCAGGTTTTGAATCTGGGCCTTATGGGCCAGAATCATACGATTCTGCAGCTTTAATTATGTTAGCAATGGAAAAGTCTAAATCTACACTAAGTAATACTTTTAAAAAGAGTGTTATGGATGTAGCTAATGCACCTGGGGAAAAAATATATCCTGGTGAGCTTGGAAAAGCATTAAAATTAATTAAAGCAGGTAAGGAAATAGACTATGTTGGAGCAACTGCACTAGAGCTTGTTGGATCAGGCGAGTCATCTGGAAGCTTTGCTGAAATCCTTATTGATAATGAGAAAACTAACAAAGTAAGTTATAGATAAAGTTAAAAAGGCTTAAGATACAATCTTAAGCCTTTATTCTGGTTATATATATGCTTTCGATAAATAATCTTTACAAAAGTTTTGGTGGTATACAAGCCATAAACAATGTTTCATTAAGCATTGAAAAATCTACAGTTACAGCACTTATTGGTCCTAATGGAGCTGGAAAAACAACTTTATTTAATATTATTAATGGTTCTATTAAACCTGATTCAGGAAGCATAAAACTTGAAAATATAGATATAACTAGTTATGAACCTCATCAACTTTTTAACCTTGGTATACTTAGAACCTTTCAGATAGCTCATGAATTTGCATCTCTAACAGTTAGAGATAATTTGATGATGGTACCACCTAATCAAATAGGTGAATCAATAATAAATACATGGTTCAGACAAAATAAAATAAAACAAGAAGAACAAAAGATTTTGGAAAAAACAAATGATGTTTTAGATTTTTTACAATTAAAACATATTGCAAATGAATATGCTGGCAATCTTTCTGGAGGACAAAAAAAATTATTAGAGTTAGGAAGAACAATGATGGTAAGACCAAAAATAGTTCTCCTTGATGAAGTAGGCGCCGGCGTAAATCGTACTTTGTTAAACACAATTGGCGACGCCATATTAAGACTTAACAAGGAGTTAAATTATACTTTTTGCATGATTGAACATGATATAGATTTTATAAGTAGATTATGTAACCCAGTTATTGTAATGGCTGAAGGATCCATCTTAATGACAGATGAAATATCAAAAATACGAAAAAATGAAGAAGTTATAGAAGTTTATCTAGGTAAAAATTAAATGAATAATATTTAAGCTATGTACTTACTATTTGGAGAAAATATAACTTGTGGGTATGGATCGGTTGATATTCTTTTTAACTGCGATGTCGGGGTTAATGAAGGAGAGATATCGTCAATAGTCGGTCCTAATGGTGCAGGAAAATCAACAGCTATGAAAGCATTATTTGGACTATTACCCATAAAACAAGGAAAGATTATTTTAGACGGTGAAGACATAACTAATATACCGCCTCAGCAACGAGTTCTAAAAGGAATGGGTTTCGTTCCACAAACTAACAATATATTTCCTTCATTAACAGTTGAAGAAAACTTGGAAATGGGTGCATTTGTTGAACAACATGATTGTAAAAAAATGCTAGAATATATTTATGAACTCTTTCCTGTTTTAAAAGAAAAACAATATCAGTTAGCCGGTGAATTATCTGGTGGTCAAAGACAACAAGTTGCAGTAGGAAGAGCTTTAATGACCAAACCTAAAGTATTAATGTTGGATGAACCCTCAGCTGGGGTTTCTCCAATTATTATGGAAGGATTATTTAACAAAGTTACCGAAATAGCTAATCAAGGAACTGCAGTTTTAATGGTTGAACAAAATGCAAAGCAAGCCTTAAAAATTTCTGATTTGGGTTTTGTTTTAAATCAAGGAAAAAACCTTTTTACAGATACTGGAAATTCACTTTTAGAAAACAAAGAAGTTCGACAAGCTTTTTTAGGAGGTTAGATTTCGATGGATTTTCTAAATGGAATTACATTAATATCAAATTATATACTAATACCTGGTCTAACTTATGGTAGTCAACTAGCGCTCGGTGCCTTAGGCATAACAATAGTTTATAGCGTTCTCAGATTTTCTAATTTTGCACATGGTGAATTCATGTCATTTGGCGCTATGACTTCAATCCTTTTATGCTGGTTATTTCTAAGTCTTGAAATAAACTTAAATCCCTTGCCAACAGCGATTATAGTTTTGCCATTTGCAATTATAATTACAATTTTTTATTGCATATTGGTGGATAAAATAATTTTTAAATTTTATCGACGACAAAACTCAAAGAGTGTAATTAATTTAATTGTTTCTATTGGTGTAATGTTTTTTACAGGTGGATTAATTAGGTTCATAATAGGACCTGGTGATAAAAATTTCTTTGATGGCGAAAGATTTGTTTTAAAGGCAAAAACCTTTAAAAACTATACGGGATTAAGCGAAGGATTAGCATTAAAAACAACACAAGGTATAACAATAGTTTTAAGCATTATTTTAGTTGTTTTACTTTTTTGGTTTTTAAATAAAACAAAAACTGGGAAATCTATGAGAGCTTATTCTGATAATAAGGAATTAGCTTTATTATCTGGAATTAATCCTGAAAAGGTTGTTTTAATCACGTGGATAATAACTGGAACCTTAGCTTGTGTGGCAGGCACTCTTTATGGCCTTGATAAAAGCTATAAACCTTTTACATATCTACATTTAGTTCTGCCAATTTTTTCTGCAGCCATCGTAGGTGGAGTTGGTAATCCTGTAGGTGCAATTATAGGCGGGTTCGTGATAGCATTTTCTGAATTAATAGTAACATTTGCATACAAAAAAATATTTTTTTATTTTCTTCCTAATTATTTAGTTCCAGATGGATTGTTACAAATACTCTCAACCGATTACAAAATAGCTATTTCTTTTATAATATTAGTTTTAGTTTTATTAATAAGACCAACAGGAATTTATAAAGGTAAAATAATTTAAAATTTTAGATATGAAAAATAGATCACGGATAAAAATTTTATATTTTTTAATGGCAATAATTTTATTTGCAGTTGCAATATTTCAAAGCTGGAACGTAGCATTAACGATATTTAATTTATGCCTTATATCTTCAATAATGACCCTTGGCATTAATGTTCAGTGGGGCAACGCTGGAATTGTCAACTTTGGTGTAATGGGCTTTGCTGCATTAGGTGGCCTCGCTAACATAATCATTTCAATGCCTCCAACAAGCAATGCATGGGAAACAGGAGGAAACTTTATAGTAATTGGTTTGATGATATTTGTTTTATCAATTATTTTTTCAGTATTTATGTTCAAAAGGGTTAATTTTAACAAAAGAATAAAATACTTAATTTCTTTTTTAATAATATTTGTAGGTTACTTTATAATGAGGTTCATGGTTGACTCTCCAATAGAACAAATAGAATCCATTGAACCTGCAAAAACAGGTTACTTAGGTGGATTTAATCTTCCTGTAATCATATCTTGGCCTGTAGGAGGATTGTTAGCAGCTTTTGCTGCTTTTATAATTGGTAAAATATCTCTTGGGTTGAGATCAGACTATCTAGCAATAGCAACTCTTGGTATCTCAGAGATTATTATTTATATTTTAAAAAATGAAGATTGGTTATCAAGAGGGGTTAAAAATGTTAACGGATTACCAAGACCTGTTCCTTACGAAATTGAATTACAATCAAGAGAATGGGTGTTAGAAACTGCAAATATATTAAAGATTCCACTTCCAGAAGTTTCTTCAATTATAGTTAAATTATCATACTCTGTTTTATTCCTTTTAGTATTATTAGTAATTTTATACTTGCTTCAAATAGCTGTTAAGTCCCCATGGGGTAGAATGATGAGGGCCATAAGGGATAATGAGGTTTCAGCTAATGCTATGGGAAAAGATATTAAGAAAAGGCATTTGCAAGTTTTTATAATTGGATCTGCTATAGTTGGAATTGCAGGAGCAATGTTAACGACACTCGACGGACAGTTTACACCTGTTTCTTATCAACCTTTAAGGTATACTTTTTTAATTTGGATCATGGTAATTGTTGGTGGATCTGGCAATAACTTTGGATCCATAATAGGAGCATTTTTAATTTGGTTTTTTTGGATACAGTCTGAACCACTGGGTTTATGGCTTTTATCATTCATAACGTCACACATATCTGATACAAATCTTATTAAGAGCCATCT
>CACNRW010000011.1 GCA_902622875.1 uncultured SAR116 cluster alpha proteobacterium | reverse complement strand
CTAATTATTACAAGTACAGCGCAAGCTAGAGACACTCTCAGTTTAGCCGGATCTTCTACTGTTTTGCCATTTGCAAGAATCATTGCTGAGCAATTAGGAAAAAATCCAAATTTCAAAACACCAGTTGTCGAATCAGGCGGTTCTTCTGTTGGGAAAAAAGGTGTATGTGACGGTGTTGGTACTAAATTTATCGATATTGGAAACGCTTCTTCAAGAATGAAAGCAAAAGAACTTGCGTATTGTGAAAAGAATGGTGTTAAATTAACTGAAATTAAAGTAGGTTACGATGGTATTGTAGTGGCAAATTCAAAAAAAGGTGTACCACTTAATATATCTAAAGCTGACTTAGGTAAAGCATTAACAGCGGAAATTCCTATGGATGGTAAGTGGGTTAAAAATCCTTACAAAAAGTGGAGTGAAATTAATCCTGCACTTCCTGATATTGCTATAAGAGTTTATGGACCACCAACTACTTCAGGAACCAGAGCAAGCTATGCTGAAATGGTTAATCAAAAAGGCTATTGTGCTAAAGATAAAGAAGCTAAAGCTGCATCTATAGCAAGAGGTGACAAAAAGGGAAAAAAATGCCGCGCTATGAGAACAGATGGTGTATTTATTGAAGCAGGAGAACAAGATAATTTAATTGTTCAAAAGCTTAACGAAGATACATCCTCTTATGGTATTTTTGGATTTTCATATTTAGATCAAAATTCAGATACTCTTCAGGGTGCTGTGATTAGTAAAACTGCTCCCACTTTTGAGAATATTGCTGGTAATAATTACTCAGTTTCAAGAGCTTTATATTACTATGTAAAGCATCAACACATTGGAGTGGTTCCTGGTATGAAAGAGTATATGATAGAATGGACAAAGCATTGGGGTGATGATGGGGTTCTATCTGATGCTGGAATGATCCCAATGCCTAAATCTGAAAGAGCGAAATATAAATCTGCAATGACTAGTTTACCTGTTTTAAGTGCTGCTGATTTAAAAAAATAAATAATTTATCAAGGGACTAACATTGTTAGTCCCTTTTTTAGGAGATATTTTTTGTTTAACTTTTACCTTCTTATTGGTATTATTTTTATCTCCCTATTATTCTTTATTATTGGTCACAATGAAGCCAAAAATATTAAAAAAATTAATAATATTAAATTACATTCATTATCCCATTATTATGGCATTTTTGTTTTATTAGCATCGTTATTACCATCTCTAGGTATGTATTTTATATTTACTATTGGTGATGATTTATTATTTGCAAGTTTAATCCAAAATTATGTCCCTATTGAAGTTGTAAATTCAGAAGATTACAATTTCACGATTGTTTTAGCTCAGATTAAAAACTCTGTAGAAGGCCTTATTTTTGGAACCCCAGATCAATGGGTAACGGATGCAGCAGAAGTGTGGAAATCTTGGGTTTATCAATCTCAAATTTTAACATCTATTTCATGTATTTTTACAGCTATAATTTCTGGCTTTTTAGGTTATAGAAAAATTAATCATAAATTTAGATCTAGAAATGCAGTGGAAAAAATAGTTATGAGTATTCTCGCTGTAAGTTCGATTATAGCTATTTTAACCACTGTAGCCATTATTTTCTCTGTTGTTTTTGAATCTATCAGATTTTTTGCACTAATACCTTACGACGATTTTTTATTTGGTACAGTTTGGAATCCTCAGTTTGAGGGTGCTGAAAGAGCTGGATCTGGCCAGGAAGGATTATCTCAATATGGCGCTATTCCATTATTTGCAGGTACTTTTTTAATATCTATAATTGCTTTATGTGTATCAGTTCCCATAGGTTTATTTAGTGCGATTTATTTATCTGAATATGCAACTTCTAAAGAAAGGGCTTTTTTTAAACCATTACTCGAAATTTTAGCAGGTATTCCCACTGTTGTTTACGGTTTTTTTGCTGCATTAACAGTTGCTCCTTTCTTGAGGTCATCAGGCTCTGTTTTAGGACTTGATGTTGCTTCTGAGTCAGCTCTTGCAGCTGGTTTGGTTATGGGAATAATGATTATTCCCTTTATTTCTTCATTATCTGACGATGTTATAAATGCTGTGCCTCAATCTCTAAGAGATGCTGGCTATGGATTAGGATCTACCAAGAATGAAACTGTAATGAAAATAGTTCTGCCTGCCGCTTTGCCAGGAGTTGTTGCTAGTATAATTTTAGCTGTGTCTAGAGCTGTGGGAGAAACAATGATAGTTGTAATGGCAGCTGGTTTGGCTGCTAATCTAACTGCTAATCCCCTAGAAGCAGTTACGACAGTAACTTCTCAAATTGTTACAATTCTTGTTGGTGACCAAGAATTTGAGTCCGCTAAAACCTTATCTGCATTCGCATTAGCACTTACTTTAATAATTATCACTTTAGGTATGAATTTTTATGCCTTGCATATTGTAAAAAAATATAGAGAACAGTATGAATAAAAAAAGAATTACTCCATTAGAAGCTACAAATACCGTAAAAAAATCTATTGTTAAAAGAAGGTCAAAGGATAATAGACTTAAACTGTATGGAAGAATTGCAATAGGCTTGGCTGTATGCTTTTTATTGTTTTTGTTTTACTCAATATTTACAAAAGGTTATCCAGGGTTTTTTCAGTACTACGTTACCCTTGATATAAATTTTGACAGAGACAGGATTGATCCACAGGGAGACCTTTCCGATAATTCTTTGTTTGACGGAGAAGCAAGTAAAATTGTTAATGAATCACTGTTTTCTATTATAGAACCAAAAGGAAGAAAAGCTAAAAAACAAGCAAAAAAAATTGTTTCATCTGGAAAGGATGTAAGAATTGCAAAAATGGTTAAAAATAATCCTTCTCTATTTGGTACAATTACTAAAGTCAAGTTTGCTCTAGATGACGATATAGATAGTTTTTTGCGTGGTTATATTAAAAGAGAAACACCAGAGTCAGAGAGAAGAATAAGTGACAAAGTTATAGGTTTTGTAGATAAACTCAATCAAGATGGTAGAATAACTTATGAGTTTAGTGATTATATTCTAAAGGGTAGTGCATCTGGAAATCCTGAAATGGCTGGTATAAAAGGAGCATTCATAGGATCAATGTTAACTTTATCAATCTGTTTATTAATTTCATTTCCTTTAGGTGTAGCAACGGCTGTTTATTTGGAAGAGATAGCTAAGAAAAATAGAATAACTGAATTCATAGAAGTTAACATAAATAATTTAGCAGCAGTTCCTTCGGTTGTTTTTGGGATTATGGGATTAGCAATTTTTATAAGTATATTTGGAATGCCCAGATCTATTCCTTTGGTTGGTGGTATGGTTCTAGCGTTAATGACTTTACCAACAATAATAATATCATCTAGGGCTGCCATTAGAGCAGTCCCGCCTTCAGTTAGAGATGCTGCTTATGGGATTGGAGCATCAAAATTACAAGTTATTTTCCATCACGTTATACCATTAGCTATGCCAGGAATGTTAACGGGAACCATAATAGGAATGGCACAAGCATTAGGTGAAACAGCACCTCTATTAATGATTGGTATGGTTGCTTTTATTGTTGACATTCCAAATAGTGTAATGGATCCAGGAACAGTTTTGCCAGTTCAAATTTTTATGTGGGCAGACTTTGCTGAGAGAATGTTTATACAAAAAACTAGTGCTGCAATTATTGTTTTGCTAGGATTTCTTATTTCTATGAATGCTTTTGCGGTTTATCTAAGAAAAAAACTAGAAAGAAGATGGTAAGGGCTAAAAAGCATGGAAAATATTAAAGAAGATTTTAAGAATTTAGATTTAACGGTTGGTGATGTATTTTCAAAAGATGCTAGGCTGAAGGCTAGAAATGTTAATGTTTTTTACGGAAGTAACAAAGCCATTGATAATGTTACTATTGATATAGGGAATAAGGAGGTCATATCTCTTATCGGTCCCTCTGGTTGTGGTAAATCTACATTTCTTCGTTGTTTTAATAGAATGAATGACACTATAGATAGTTGTCGTATTGAGGGTAAAATTACACTTGATAATGAAAATATCTATAATGAAAAAATTGATGTTGTTCCTTTAAGAGCTCGTATCGGCATGGTTTTTCAGAAACCTAATCCTTTTCCTAAATCAATATATGATAACGTTGCTTATGGCCCTCGAATACATGGGCTATCAGAAAATAAAGAACATTTAGATAATATTGTAGAAGAGTCTTTGAAAAGGGCAGGATTATGGGAAGAAGTAAATGATAGGCTATTAAGTCCTGGAACAGGGCTTTCAGGCGGACAACAACAACGACTATGTATTGCTAGAGCTATTGCTGTAAGTCCAGAGGTCATTTTGATGGATGAACCATGCTCTGCTCTTGATCCAATTGCAACAGCTAAAATTGAAGAACTAATACATGAACTTGGTAATGAGTACTCTATAGTTATTGTTACTCATTCTATGCAGCAGGCAGCAAGAGTTTCTAAAAGAACAGCTTATTTTCATTTAGGCAAATTAATTGAGGTAGGTAAAACAAAAGAGATATTTACAAGACCTCGACATAATCAAACAGAGGCATATATTTCTGGGAAAATCGGTTAGGAGTAAAAATGGAAAATAAACATATTTTATCATCTTTTGATGATGATTTAAAAAAACTTAATGACAATCTTCTCAAGCTTGGTAACGGTGCCTTAACTAACTTCGATAGTTGTATTGATAATTTTGGGACCCAAGATATTGGTGAAATAGACAAGGTTATTAATGGGGATATAATTTTAGACGAATTAGATGATAAAGTGCAAAAATTAGGTTTTGAAATAATTGCCTTAAGAGCCCCCCAAGCGGCTGATTTAAGAAGAATTATTGTTGCGCTAAAAATTGCTACGATTTTTGAGAGAATTGGTGACTATTCAAGAAACATATCTAATCGAACAAAATTGTTAGTTGAATTAAATTATTCTGATTTGCCAGGGGTTAATATCGGAAAAATGGGTCAGAAAACAATTACAATGATAGAAGACGTCATAGATTCATATGTTAATGAAGACGACAAATTGGCTGTTAAAGTAAGAAATTCAGATGTAAAAATTGATAAAATGCATACACAATATTATTTAGAAATTGTTGCATCAATGCAAAGAAACAAAAAATTAGCACCTACAGGTGCTCACCTTCTTTTTATTGCCAAAAATATTGAGCGTGTTGCTGATTATGTTACAGATATTGCGGAGCAAGTTTATTTTTTAGTGAACGGAACTGTTTTATCTGACCACAGACCAAAGGCCGATGAAAGTAGTCTTATCATTCCTGAAAAAGAGTTAAAAAATGAAAACTAATATTTTAATTGCTGATGATGAACCCAACCAGTTAGAGTTGATGGCATACAATCTTGAAACTTCAGGATTTGGAATAATCAAAGCAAGAGACGGTAAAAATGCATTACAGCTGATTGAGGATCATTCCCCAGATTTAGTTATTTTAGACTGGATGATGCCTACCATGTCTGGTATTGATTTATGTAGAACCTTAAGGTCAAGATCTGAGACTAAGCAATTACCTATAATTATTCTTAGTGCAAGAAGCGATGACTCAGACAAATCTTTAGGATTAGACACTGGAGCTGACGATTATATTTCTAAACCTTTTTCTCCAAAAGAACTCATATCAAGAGTAAATGCTCTTCTAAGACGATCTAGGCCTGGTTTAATTAATAATATTTTAGAACATGAAAATCTAAAGATTTCCCTTAATGAAATGACTGTTGCTTATTTTGACAAAAATGTAAAACTTGGACCTAAAGAATTTAAATTACTTACATTATTAATGGAAAGACCAGGACATATTTTCTCTAGAGGTAAATTATTAGATTTGGTTTGGGGGCATGGTGTTTATGTTGAAGAAAGAACAGTAGATGTTCATATGAGTAGATTAAGAAAAGCACTAAAGACTGTCTCAGATAAAAGTTTAGATCCTATAAGAACAGTAAGAGATGGTGGTTACGGACTATATACAAATAAAACCATTTAAATTCCAGCCTAATATGATATAGTTGGTTTATATTATAACTTAAATAGTTGTTATATTTGATTTATTTGCACAAAATATTACCTTTCTTTTTGTCTCCTTTGGGTATTGTGCTAATCTTATTAATTATTTTTTTCTTTAATCGAAGAAAATTTTATGTTTTTTTATCTTTATTAATTCTATTAATTTCTACTAATCCTTTTGTAGGTAATTATCTTGCTCAAAAGTTGGAATCCCCATACAAGGCAATACCTATATCTTCCTTAAAAGAGAATGATGCTGTTGTTGTGCTAAGTGGAATGCTTCATCAAGTAGGTGACCAAAAATACTCAACTTATGAATTTTCAGATCCAGATCGTTTTTTTGCAGGTATAGATTTAATTAAACAACAGAAAGCAAATAAGTTAATATTTACAGCGGGTCAATTACCATGGACAGAGAACTGGAAGCCTGAGGGTTTTATTCTTAAGGATAAGGCAATAGCCTTAGGTGTTCCAGGTGAGATTTTAGTTACTGAAAAAGTAAAGAATACTTATGAAGAAAGTATTGCTGTTACAAAACTTATTCCAAACAATTCTTCTATTATACTCGTAACTTCAGCATTTCATATGCATAGATCAAAGTATTTGTTTGAAAAGAAGGGATTAAATGTAATTCCATATCCAGTAGATTTTAAATATCAAAATAGAAATATTACTCTTTTATCATTTCTTCCAAATATTGGATCACTAAACAAAACTTCAAGGTTTATAAGAGAAAATATAGGAAGGTTATATTATAAAATTATTTATTAATTTAAGAATTCTCTGGAACCTGCTCAGTATACCAATTGTAAATATCTTTACCTGTCATTATTTCAACATTATCACGTTCTAAGACGTAATCTAATAACTTCTCAAAAAAACCAATTCTATGAGGAACTCCTGTTAGATAAGGATGAACACTTATAGCCATAATCTTAATATTTTCTTCTGTTTCCTTATACAGTCTATCAAATTGTAATTTTCCTCTTGTAAAAATCTCATCAGATTTATGAACCTGGACAGAAGTCATAACCACATCATTAATTTCAATTGGATAGGGTAGTGTTATCATCCTATTACCACTTTTAACCTTTAAGTCTTGTGGCAAGTCATCTACAGGCCAATTTGCCGTATATTTAATACCATTATCAGATAAGATATCTAATGTATCATTAGTTTCAGTTAGTCCTGGACTTTCCCAGCCAATAACGACTTGCTTAGTAAAGTCCTCAATTTTTTTAATAGCTGACTTTATGTCTACAAATTGATTTTCTACCTTGTGCATTGGCCTCTGAATATATCCATGACCCATAGGTTCCCAATTTTCCTTCATTGCTGCTTCAACTGTTTCAGGATAATGATCTACTACAGTTCCGTTTAA
Source organism: uncultured SAR116 cluster alpha proteobacterium (assembly GCA_902622875.1). Lineage (GTDB taxonomy): Bacteria > Pseudomonadota > Alphaproteobacteria > Puniceispirillales > Marisalimonadaceae > Marisalimonas. The sequence continues at coordinate 63,893 of CACNRW010000011.1, read as the reverse complement.
GGCTAAAGTTGAAGGGATACCTCTATCCTTAAGAGCTTTAAACATTCTCCAAAACCCCACTCTCATTCCATATTCATGCCATGACCAATTAGGCAAGTCGGGTAACATTGGGACATTCATAGGAGGAGGTAATATATTTCTAGGTTGGGGTAAGTCTGGATCCCAAACTTCAAGATTAACAATAACCCACAAAATTATCTTTTTATTATTTTTTAAAAATAATTTAGGCCTGTTTATTATAGGTTGATGATGTAATCTATCTCGTCTGTTCATTAACTTACTCTAGTTAATTTTATTCCAATTTTCATTAATAACTGTACCACTATTTCTAATTACTTTTCCAATAGGGCAGTACATAGCTAATTGTTTTTTTACTTCAATTAAATCATCTTCTGAAGCATCTGTTGAAATGTCTATATCTAAAGTGATTTCAGGAAATGGTATATCAACTTCTTGTACTAAACTAGCACCGTCTTTATTAAAAAGCGTTTTAGATTTGATGTCTAAGCTATTAATCGTAAAACCCATTTTGTCCATTATTCTGTGGGTAATAACGTTTGTACAACCAAGTAAAGATGATACAAGAGTTTCAGTTGGAGATAAGCCTAAGTTAGTGCCACCTCTGGCAATGGGTTCGTCAATAACACTTTCAACATCTCTTGTAATTATATCAGCCCTGGAATGGCTTTTTGAAGAACCATCTAATTTCATATGAACTACATTATCACTCATTTTATACCCCCGGAAATTCATTGAACAGTCAAACAATAAAACATTAAGTGTTAATTTGAAATGATAAATTAAAATATGTAAAATCATTAAATATGATTTAATAATTATTGATACCATTAATGATTAATGATTAAATATTTATATATTGTTTTCTAATGGGGGTAATAGAAATGAAGGCACCAGATTTTTCTTATTTTGAAGCACAAAATATTGAAGATGCCATAAAATACAAGTCTGAAGATGATGAGGCAGTCATACTTGCTGGTGGACAGTCACTTCTCCCAGCTTTAAATATGAGACTTTCTAGTCCAAGTTGTTTAATTGATATTTCTAAAATTAATAATCTAAACGAAATTAAAATTGAAGGTGATTTCATAAATATTGGAGCCTTAGCAACACATTCAGATGTAATGAACAATGATCTAGTTCATGAAAAACTTCCGTGTCTAGTTGATATTTTAAAAATGGTTGCTCATGCAGCTATAAGAAACAAAGGCACCCATGGAGGAAGTATAGCTTACGGAGACCCTGCAGCTGAACTGCCAGCATTTGCCGTCGCAATGAATGCAGAAATAGTACTATCAGGATTGTCAGGTCAAAGAATTGTCAACGCAAAAGACTTTTACCTTGGACTTTTTGAAACTGACTTAAAGTCAGATGAAATTCTTATAGCTATTCGTTATCCTCTTTTAGACGTTAACCAACATCTTATTTTTGATGAAGTCTGTCGACGTCATGGTGACTATGCTATGGCAGGTTTAATGGCAAAAGTTGAACTTGATCAATCTAAAATCAATAATCTTGATCTCGTTTACTTTGCAACAGGTGATAAACCAAATGTTGGACAAAACACAGCAAAGTTAGTGATAGATGACGGATATGACTATGAAAAATTAAAAAAATCTTTGGCTTCTGAAATAGATTTTGCAGGTGACTTGAATAGCAGTTCAGAAATGAAGTTACATTTGGCAACAATACTTATTAATAAGATTTTAAATAAATTGGAGAGATAAATGTCGGCTAAAAATTCAGTAAACATATCTTTTTCTGTAAATGGAGAGAATTTTGACGATGTAACCGTTCCAACAAGGCAACATTTAGCTGATTATTTAAGGTCCCAAGGTTTAACTGGAACACATTTAGGATGTGAGCAAGGTGCATGTGGGGCATGTACGATTGAAATGGATGGTGTGGCAGTCAGGTCATGTCTTGTCCTTGCATCACAAGCTAATGGCTCGTCTATAACTACTGTAGAGGGTTTTGATGACGAAGTTATGCAAAAAGTTAAAAATAATTTTTTGAAACACAATGCTTTCCAGTGTGGTTTTTGTTCTCCAGGAATGCTTATGACAACTAAAGAAATAATTTCTTCTAAGAAAAAATTAAGCAGAGATGAAATAAGATCAGAAATCTCTGGGAATTATTGTAGATGTACTGGTTACCAGTCAATTGTAGATGCAATTGAAGAAACTATTAACGAAATTAATTAAGGTGTGAATTATGGACGATATTAAAGTAAATCAAAATCCAAAATTAGGATCTATGGATAGACCAAATTCCTATATAGGAAGGAGTTTACCAAGAGAAAATGCCAAAAAACACTTGGAAGGTGGTGGACAATTTGTCGATGATTTAGTTTTGCCTAGAATGCTACATGTTGCATTTTTAAGGTCTCCGTTTGCTCACGCTGAAATTAAGTCAATAAATGTTGAAGAAGCAAAAAAATCACCTGGTGTATTTGATGTTTATACAGCCAAAGAAATAGATGAATATTGTACACCCTGGGTAGGTACATTAGGTCATTTAGGTGAAATGAGATCTCCTGAACAGACACCGTTAGCGAAGAAAATTGCTAGGTGGCAAGGCGAACCTATTGCAGTTGTAATTGCAAATAATAGGGCACAGGCAGAAGACGCATTGGAACTAATTGAAGTTGATTGGGAAGAAAAAGATGCCCAAGTAGATATGGAAACTGCTTTAGATGATAATGCAGTAGTTATTCATCCTGAATTGGGCAGCAATCTTTTTTGGACAAGGACTGTTAATCAAGGTGACGTAAATCAGGCTTTTGAAACATCTCATGCAGTAGTACAAACAACACTTGATTTTGCCAGGCATACCGGTGTCACACTAGAATCCAGAGGAATTGTAGCTGACTGGAATAAATCAGAAGGAAAGATAACTATCTACCATAATGGTCAAGCTCCCCATATGATGCAGCATATTATAGCTAAACATTTAGAAGTAAATGAAGGTTTAGTCAGAATAGTTAGTAGAGATGTTGGTGGATCTTTTGGTATTAAAGTGCACGTTTATCCTGATGAAATGGCTGTTGCTGCAATTTCTAAGAAGCTAGGACGTCCGATAAAGTTTATTGCCGATAGATTAGAGAGTTTTACAACTGACATTCATGCACGTTGTCATAAAATAAGTGGAAAGTTAGGAGTTGATAAAGAAGGTAAAATCTTAGCGATGGAAATAAATGACTTGAGTGGTATAGGTCCATTTAGCATGTATCCAAGAACGTCTGCTATTGAAACAAATCAAGTTTTGAATTTATCGGGTGCTCCGTATGTTATCCCAAATTATAAAGCAGTAGGGACAGTTGTTTTTCAAAATAAAACGCCAATGTGTCAATATAGAGCAGTTGGTCACCCTATTGCAGTCGCTATCACAGAAGCTTTGATAGACAAGGCTGCAAATAAAATTGATATTGGTCTTTCTGAAATAAGAAAGAAAAATTTTATTCCTGATAATGCATATCCAAATAAAACCCCTTCAGGAGTACCTTTAGAAGATTTATCGCATGAAGCTTCGATGGATAAATTACTAACTATGATGAATATCCAGGACATAGAAAAAGAAAAGATAGCAAACTTAGATAAAAATGTACTCTGTGGTTACGGTGTAATTAGTATGTGTGAAGTTACTAACCCTAGTCCTTTATTTTATGGTGTTGGAGGTGCTCATATATCCTCTCAAGATGGGGCATCAATCAGACTGGAAGGTTCTGGTGCAATTCATCTGTCTTCATCTATTACAGAGCAAGGGCAGGGCACCGAGGCCATTATGAAACAAATAGCTGCAGATCAACTAGGCGTTTCCATGGACTCTGTAAGGGTTACTTTAGGTGATACTGATGCAACTCCCTATGGTGGTGGCACATGGGCATCAAGAGGAGCAGGAATTGGCGGTGAGGCAGTTTTAAAGGCAGCAAGAATTCTTAAAGACAATATATTAGATATTGCAGCTGCAATTATGCAAACTGATAAAAATTCATTGGACGTTGAAAATAATACTGTGATTAGAAAAAATGGTGGTGAAGGCATAACTCTTCAACAATTAGCTGAGACAGTATATTATAGAGGGCATGAACTTCCTAAAGGAACTAACCCTGAACTTTTAGCTACTGCCAGTTTTCTTATAGAGGGAATTCCTTTTGTTTTCACTAACAGTGCCATGGGTTGTAAAGTTTCTATTGATCAAGACACTGGCATTATAAAAATAGATAAATTTTGGGCTGTTGAAGACTGTGGTACACAAATTAATCCAAAGTTAGTTGAAGAACAAATTAGAGGAGGTGTTATTCAAGGAATAGGTGGTGCTCTTTTTGAAGAGTGTGTTTATGATGACCAGGGTAATATGCAAAATGCAACTATGGCTGATTATTTAGTCCCTATGGCATACGAAATGCCTGATATCATCGTTGATCATGTAACAACTAATTCTGGAAGAAGTATTATTGGAGCTAAGGGTGCAGGAGAGGCAGGTACTGGAGGTGCTCCCGCAGTTATAATGAACGCTGTTAACAATGCCTTAAAACATCATGGAACTGAGGTTTTATCTCAGCCAATTACCCCAGAAAAAATATTGAGAGCCTTAGGAAAAATATAATAAAAACATATATTTAAAGGCATTTATTAATTTAATAATTTCATACTTATATTATTTGTCAGGTTCAATTTGTCTTTATATCATTTAAGCTTATTGCAGTGTCTTTTAGTACATCTGTTACATCAGGCATTACTAAGATTTCATTTTTTTTTGGTTCTGATAGATATCGGCCCAACAACCTACTTCTATTTACAAGAAACTTCCCACTTTCAACCCTTGATGTTTCCCATTTAATTAATTCATCTAAATAAAAATTATTTTGAAGATAATCAGACAAAGTAAAAGCGTCTAAAGCTGCTTTTGTTACACCCATACCAATATGTGGCCTTGCTGTAAATGCTGCGTCACCAATAGTAATTACTCTTTTGTTTAACATTTTATCGCTTTCAAGATCAAAAATTGGCTGAATTAAGGGCTTTGAAGTTTTTAATACTAATTCGGTTAATTGAGGTGGAAGTTTGTTTTCGGCTTCCTTAAACAAATCTTGGACTATCTCATCACGTATTTCATTTGGAGGAATACCATCTACAAATTGTTGACCAGATTTACCTAACAATAAGGTATCTAATTTTTTTGTATTTGCAGGTTTGTACCATATCCAATTAATTCTTCTATTCCCTATCTTGAACGGATCTTTGCCTTCTCCTGCAATAGGGTAAGCTGCAATTTGCTGGTTATTAGGTAAAACTACAATAAAATAGTTGGAAAGCATTTCTAAAGACTTTTTAGATAGTTGATCTTCATATACTACGCCTCGCCATCCAACATATCCCGCATACTGAGGAGAAGCTGTGCTATCAACATAGTGTCTGAGTTCTGACTTAATCCCATTAGCAATTATTATTAAATCAGACTGTTTTTCTTTTTTATTATTAAAAACTGCAGTTACTTTTTCTTTTCCATGATGAATCTCAGTACAGTCGTCACCCATAAAATAATTTTTATTATCAATTTTTTCTCTGAGTATAGAAAATAAATATTGCCAACTTGTATAGACTTGTGGGTAGTCGTAACTAGCTATAATTTTACCTTTTTGGTCCAATGAAATTCTTGACTTTGCACTAGTACCCAAAACATTATTATTACCAGTAGATTTAAATACTAAGTCAGCTAACTCGTCATATGTAGCTATTCCAGCTCCTCGCCCTGATAATGGAACAGAGACCTTTTCATGAATAGAAATATCCCACCCTTTTTTACGTAAAGCATTACCAGCAAACAATCCAGCCATAGAGCCGCCAATTATTGTAGCAGAATGGGTCATGCTTGGTTTATTTTATTGCCATAGGGTTTATTGGTGATCCAACAGCTTTAGTGATTGGCAGTGGAGGCGCACAGAAAAAGAATTCAAAGACCTTATCATTACTACAATCTGCAGCTAAATCTCTTAAATAAAATATTTCACCCATAGTTATACCAATCATAGGAATTACAACCCAATGCCATGGTTGCTGGGCATCTTTAGTCTCATTTGGTCTAACTTCACAGCCCCATGTGTCAGTACAAATGGCTGCTATTTCTTTATCATAAATCCATTCTGCAGTGTCAAATGCTAATCCTGGAGCATCGCCTCCAGCATATCCTCCCCATTCACCACAATCTAATCTTTGTTCCATCTGACCAGTTCTCACAATAACAAAGTCACCTTGTTTTATTTCAACATTTTGAGATTTGGCACACTCATCCAAATCGTCTGAAGTAATAGCAATCCCATCTTCAAAAAAATCTACTCCTGCCCATCGTGCAACATCTAACAATACACCTCTTCCAGCCATCTCAGCTCGAACTTTTTCTATGCCATTCTTTTGGGCACCATCACTGTCGACTAATTTTGCATCATATCCATTCCACATATAATCATCATAAAAAATATGAGCCAACGCATCCCATTGAGTTGCACATTGAAGTGGTAAAGAGACCATATCATCAGCATATCTCAATCCAAAGTCATCAAATCTACCTGTAACTGCATCTGTACCTGTAGCAAGCATTAAGTGAATTGGATTAAATCTGTTACCCCAGCTTCCTTTTTGAGGACCATGTCTGTCAAAATTTAATCCTAAACTAAAACGCTTTCCCTTTTTTATAAGCTTGCTGGCGTCTACAACTTTTTCAGGAGTTATAAAGTTTAAAGTTCCAATTTCATCATCTGGCCCCCAGCGTCCCCAATTCTTAAGTTTTTCAGCTGTTTTTCTTAAATGTTTAATATCAAACATTTTTTCATCATACTTATGAGGCATTTAATTCTCCCTTAAATAATTTTTTAATCAGATGTGGCGTAATTTAACTCAACTTTAACACCATCAGGATCATCTATAAACAACTGTTCAAGTGGAAACCCAGGAACTTTTCTATGTGTATATTCCATAGAAATCTTGTCTAATTTAGACTTCATTCCTTCAATATCGTCAGCATTAAAAGCTACATGATCAATTGCACCAGAACCAGACTTAACATCATCTTTTTTACCTATGTAATAGTCTTGACCAGTATCCTGTTTTCTCATTGCTAAGTGGATGCAAGCTGCTTTTTTATTTTCTTTTAGATAAAGCCAATACCCTTTAAAAGGAAAGTCAGGTCTGTATCCAACTTCTAAACCTAAAATATCTACATAGAAATCTTTCGTTTTGTCAACGTCATCTGCAAGTATCAAAACATGTTCAAATGTCTTCAATGCCATTATATTTCCTTTCTTAATTAATTTAAAAAATTGAGAATAGCTTCATTTACTAAATCTGGTGCTTCTATATTGAGAATATGAGCTGCGCCAGGAATGCAAATATATTGACTATTTGGAGTTAGATGAGACATTTCTTCCATAGCCATAGCTGGAGCTCCCATATCATTCTCACCTGATATATATAAAATTTCTTTATTTATAGTTGATAAGTCTTTTAAATAATCAAGTGTTTTTATAGCCTCACAACAACCAACGTAACCATTTGTAGAAGTGTTACTTATCATATTTTTAGACATATTGATCATCTCATCGTTAGCAGAATTATTATTAAAATCTTCGCTGTACCATCTCTCAATGGAGCCATCAACTACTCCACTAGTACCTTTGTCATTAACTACGCTAATTCTTTGATCCCAAGTTTCTTTCATTGGGGGTGGCATGTCAGCTCTTGCCGCACAGCAAATAATTTTATTAAATCTATTTTGTTGTTTTAAAGCTAAGCCTAACGATGTCATTCCACCAATTGAAAGTCCTACAAAATGAGCTTTCTCAATTTCAAGTTCATCCAAAATTGTAATTACATCACCTTCAAGCATTTCAAAAGAATATGGTCCTTCAACAGGGCTACTTTTACCATGACCTCTTTTATCGTAACGTATTACACAAAATTTATTTTTTAGTTCCTCAACCTGAAGATCCCACATGCGAGTATCAGCTCCTAAAGAATTCGATAGGATTACTTTTGGTAAATTTTTATCACCATCTATTTTAACATTTAAAAAATTACCATTTTCTATTGAAACATTCTGCATAATATATCCTACTCAGCAGCAATCTTAATATTATCATTTATTTTGGGCATTACTTTTTCTGCCATTAACTCCATAGATTTTTTTGCTAAATCAACATCTGCCCAATCGTGACCTGCGTATAATAAAGTTCCAAAATCTCCAACTTCTTCTCTAAATTCTAGTATTTTGTCAGCAACTTCGTCAGCAGATCCATATAAAATCAATTTATTACAGATATCTTCCAATTTTAAGTCACCATCAGCCATGTTTTGATCTTCTTTAAATAAATTGGCTCTTCCATGTTTCAACATTTTCGTAAGCAGTTGTTTATAATAAAAAACATAAGGGCTACCATTCCCTAAAGCATATTCCTTTGCTTTATTTCTATCTTCACAAACAAAAATAGACTTAGCAACTCTCCATTTTTTTGAATCTACCTCTAAGCCACTTTCTTCACAGCCTTGAACATAGCTAGGCCAATGAGTTTTTGCCCACTTTGGTAATAAAAAGTTAGCAGATATAGGTTGCCAGCCACGTGCAGCAGCTGCCACAAGGCCTTTTGAAAAGGGTGCAACAACAGTACAAATTATTGGAGGGTAGGGCTTTTGCAAAGGCTTTTGCATTATTCCCTGACCAATTTCAGTCATTTGGGTTCTTTCCGTTGAAACATTCCAGTATTTTCCCTTGATATTGTATGGTGCATCTCTTTTCCAGATTTCTAAAACCATATCAATACATTCAACAAACATTTCGTTTCTATTTTTATCAAGATTTCCAAAGACTTCCGCGTCTGAAGCAAGGCCTCCAGGACTAATACCAAAATTCAAACGACCATCTAGCATATGGTCTAACATTGCAATTTGTCCTGCAATAGCTGCAGGATGAGAGTTAGGCATATTTACAGTGCCTGTTCCTAGCCTTATATTCTTTGTGCATGATGCAATAGAGGCTATGAATAGTGCACTTGAAGTTATATTTTCCGCAGCATCTGTGACGTGTTCACCACAATATGCTTCTGAAAAACCTAATCTATCTGCTAATAAAAAAGCATGCCTGTCCTCTAATAAAGATTTTTTGTAATCTTTATCGATTGGGTGTATCGGCATAGTAAAAAATCCAACATCCATTTTAAAACCTCCAATAAAATTATAACATAAAATATTGATCAAAAAATATTAAATGATTATTTTTTATGAAGTCTATCAGAAAGTATGATTTAATTATCTTATATATTTAGGTAAAGTTAATTTAAGATTATTGGGGGAATGACTTGTCAAAGATTATAGGTTCAATAGGCCTTGGTGCTATGGGCGGTGAATATGCAAAGCATTTACTTGAAAATAATTTCAAAGTCTTTGGTATTGATCCAGATAAAAAAAACTCGAATTCTTTTACATTATATGGTGGTGTATTATTAAATAATATCAATAATTTACTTAAAAAAAGTAATGTGATTATTCTAAGTTTGCCAACCGTTCCTATTTTTCATAATGTGATAAATGAAATAGAAAGCTGTAGTTATTTTAAAGATCCAAAAGTCATTATCGACATGAATACAATATCTCTGGAAGACAAACTAGACGCCAAAAATAAATTAGAGAAACTAAATGTTTCCTTTGTAGATGCTCCTGTTAGTGGTACCGGAGCACAAGCCAAAACTAAAGATCTTGTTGTAATGTCAAGTGGAAGTGAAAAGATAATTGATGATTGTAAAGATATTTTTGACAGCTTTGCTAGGAAAAATATCTTTGTTGGTGAATTTGGTAACGGGATTAAGTTTAAGATTTTAGCTAATCTATTAGTAACAGTTCATAATGCGGTAACTGCAGAAGCTTTATTATTAGGCCAAAAGGTGGGGCTAGATAGCCAAAAGATTTATGAAGTACTTAATGAAGGAGCTGCAACATCTATCATGCTAGATAAACGAATGCCATTAATGATAAGTGAAGATTATGAGCCTGCAACTGCTTCCATGAGAATATTTTTAAAAGATATTGATATTATTAGTAATTTTTTAAAACAAAATAGCATGATTTCTCCAACTTTTGACGCTGCTGCTGCTTTGTATAATCAATCTAAAGATAATATTCCAATAACGTATGATACTGCTGCAATTTTTGAACAACTAAAAATTAATAATAAATAGGGGATTATTATGAAAACAGACACAAAACTTCCAGAGATAAAAACATTATCAAGAGAAGACATGGATAAAAGAATTGCATTTTTTTCCAATCAGAGTGGTTCTAAATTAGGTTTGCCAGATAGTAAACTTCCAGAATGTACTAGAGAGTTAATTAATATTATTGGATTTGAGCCACCAAAGGGTGATAGCAAGCACGTATCACCGCTTGGTAATGATAATGCACAGATGCCTGCTATAAATATATCTGAAGGCTTTAATCTTGGTTTTTGTAGATGTAAACCTGGAAAGGGTCCTTTGATGCATAATCATGACACTAATGAGACTTTTATGCCAATAACTGGCAAATGGAGATGTGAGTGGAACGAGGGTGATGAACTTGAGCACGTAGATCTTGGCCCATGTGATGTCATATCATTTCCACCTGGTTGTTCTAGGCGTTTTATGAATGTAACAGAAGGTGAAGAAGATAAGGATCATATCTTGCTTGTTGTTATCGCAGGAAATGCACCCAAGGCTGAATTTACAGATTTGGCATATGAAAGAATAAAACAATTTGAAGCTACTAATAACTAAATAGCATTAAGGTTTTGAAATGATCTGGGTTATATTATGTAAAGATAAGCCAAATTCTTTTAAAAAAAGAATGGATGTAATTGACGAACATAGAAAGTATTTATCAACAAATCCAATTAAAACACTTTTATCTGGTCCGTTGACTAATGAAGCAGGCGATATAATGAATGGTTCTTTCTTTATGGTAGAAGCTGAAACTATTGAAGAAATAAAAGAATTTCAGATTAATGATCCAATATATAAAGCTGGCGTGTGGAATGAAATTACAATTTCACCTTTTAATAAGAGAGTAGATAATTTGTCTAATAGTTTGAATTGAGGGTGTGATGAAAAAAAAATTCATAGATTTGTCAGTAAGTTTGCAAGAGGGAATAAAATCTGATCCTGATTTTATGTTACCGAAGATTAAATATCATCATCATCAAGAAACGGCTGAGGAAATGACAAGCTTTTTTCCTGGATTAAAACAATCAGATTTGCCAGGTGGTGAAGGTTGGGCCATGGAAACAATAACCGTTAGCACTCATAACGGTACACATATGGATGCTCCATACCATTATCATTCTACCATGAATAATGGAGACAGAGCCTTTACAATAGATGAGATACCATTAGAATGGTGTTTTAGTGATGGTGTTAAGTTAGATTTGCGCTCTTATGATGATGGTTATGTTTTAACAAAAAACGATTTAAGTGCGGAATTAAAAAAAATTAAATATACCCTAAAATCTCTTGATATTGTTTTAATTAATACTTCTGCTGGTGAAAGATACGGACAAGATGATTTTTTATCGAAGGGGTGTGGCATCGGAAAAGAAGCAACACTTTTTTTACTTGATCAAGGAGTGAGAGTTACTGGGACTGATGCTTGGAGTTGGGATGCACCGTTTATTCACACTGCAGAAAAATATAAAATAAGTAAAAATCCTTCAATTATTTGGGAAGGACACAGAGCTGGAATGGTTACGGGCTACTCACATATTGAAAAGTTAGCCAATTTAGATAAATTACCAGATTTTGGTTTTACTGTATCTGCATTTCCATTTAAAATAAAGAATGGTTCAGCAGGTTTCGTCAGAGTAGTAGCTATATTGAATTAAAGTTTAATTTAATCTTAATCTTTTTATTCCGTCATATATTACATAAGTTAATATTAACAATAAAATTAATCCAATATATTGCTCAAAAAAATAACTAATATTTTTTTCTGAAAAAATCATCAAAGACCTTCTTAAATTTTCATCTGCCATTGGACCTAAAATAACCCCCAAAACTGCTGGCGCAGTAGGGTACTTTGACATAGTAAGAAAATAACCAAATATTCCTGCATAAAACATTACCCATAAATCTGATAGATTAAGCCTGGCCGCATATGCCCCTAAAATACAAACTGGTATAATTAGTGGCAGTAAAAGCCCTCTGCTTAGGGAGAATAATTTAATACATGGTTTTATTAAAGCTATTGCCATAGCATACATAAAAAAATTAGCAACTAACAAAACAGCATAGATAAAGTATACCAAGCCAGGATGATCAATTTCAATAGTTGGGCCTACCACTACATTTTTCATTGTTAAAGCAGCAAGCAAAGCTGCAGCTGCTGCATTGCCAGGTATACCTAGTGCTAAAGTAGGCAACATTGATCCACCTATATTAGCATTGTTGGCAACTTCAGCACAAACTATTGCCTCATAACTTCCTTTTCCCCACTTTTCTTTTTCTTTTTTTGATGCTTGTTTTCTTCCTATGTCATATGAAAGAAATGATGCAACATTTGCCCCTGCACCAGGAAGTGCTCCAATAAAAGTACCAATTAAACCTGATCTAAATGCTGTAAAAATGTATTTTCTTAACTTAGAGAAAGGTAAAAATAGTTTTCCGATAGATCTAGGAATAGGTGACTTATTATCATTAGGTAATGTCTTAATGATCTCACAAATTCCAAATAAACCAATTAAAATTGGAATGTAACTAAATCCGTCGTAGAGATTTGGATTGTCAAAAGTATATCTTTCAACACCATAAATTGGATCTATTCCTACCATAGAAATCAAAATTCCAATAAAGCCTACTATCCATCCTTTTATAGGGAGCTCACCAGAACACATAGTTCCACAAACTGAAATCCCTATAATTGCCAGTAAGAACATCTCCCAAGACTTAAATTTTAATGCAATGGCAATGAGGAAGGGCATTAAAAAAATTAAAAGTAGTATACCTACCCAATTACCTATAAAGGATCCAAAAATTGATGTGCCAAGAGCAGTGCCAGCTTCACCTTTTTTTGCTAAAGCATGACCTTCTATCATTGTTGGAACAGCGTCGGGTGTCCCAGGAATATTAATTAGAATAGCTGATATAGCACCTCCAAATACAGACCCTGTATAAACACCTAACATAAAACAAATCGCAATATCTTGACTCATGGTAGATGTAAAACCTATTAATAGCGCCATAGCCATTGTTGTTGATAATCCAGGCAATGCACCCCAGATAATTCCAAGTGAAACGCCTGTAATTATTATTAATAAAAGAAATGGCTGAAAAACACTTAATAGAGTCTCATAAATCATTTAACTACCTGGTAATGGAATATTAAAAAAATTAGTAAAACTTAATGATAACAATATAGACCAAACTAATGAAGTTATTATACAATTGATAATTTTAGCTTTCCAATAAATGAATAGTAACAAAGTAGTAAAAATGAAGGTAAAAAAAAGGAAAGGACCAATATTTAAGGACAAAATATAAATATTTAAATCGTAAGAAAATGTAAAATTTGTTAATAAAAAAATATAAATAAATAGTATGATTGGTGATATTAATTTTTTAATATAAGTGACTGATTTGATTGCACTTACTTTATTTTTTATGTTTAAAGATTTTACTCCATTTTTTAAAATTAGTAACAACATTACTAATATAGAAATTGAAAAAATAATAGGTAACAATGATGGAGCAGTTAAAAAATTATTATCAGGAATATTAATTTTCAAAGATTCAAATAAAAACCAAATTATGACTAAAACAAGAAATAGAGATGAAATAATTTCGATGACAGGAGCAGCTTTACCTGCTCCTTCATCTTCAGATATATATTTTCTTTTATTTAAATTTTCTTCCATAAACTAAATTTCAATAGGTTTATATCCTTTAGGTGGCCACCATTTTTCAAAATTATCAGGTGTTGGCAGCCCTAACTCATTATTATTTTTAACTTTTTTGCCCATTTGATCTGCATATTTGTTAAAAGTATGTACAGTCATTGTTTCAAGTTGTGCTGCTCTCTTATCAGCATCTTCTCCAAACTTAACATCTATGTCAAAAAACTTTTTCTTTGCAATCGACATAAATTTATCAGATGCCACAGCTTTCTTATATTCTGCAGCTACCATTTTAATAACTTCTGCAGGTGTATCTCTTTGCATAATTAAGTTATAGCAACCTCCAAATGGTAAAAATGGTTTTGTTGAAGGTAAAATCGACCCAATAGATGGTAATTTGATTCCATCAACTTTTATGTCACTTCTTCCAGTTTGTTGAATGTTTCTTAGCTTCCCAGCTCTCACTAAGCTTATATGTTCATGAACACCACCGCCAGCAATGTCAGTCTCACCTTGAAGTCCTGCAAGGGTAGCCTTTTTACCCCCTTTATACGGAACAAACTTTAAACGTATGTCAGCAGCATCACTTACCAATAAAGCCAATTCATGCCATAAACCACCGGTTCCTGAGGTTGAAATAGATATTTTACCAGGATTTTTCTTGGCTGCTTTAACTACATCGTCAAACGTTTTATATGGTGAATCTGGTCTAACTGACCAACTAGCTAATGAATTTGCTGCTTGCATAAACACCCAATTTTCCCAAGGCAATTGATCAGCAGGCATGTGACCCATAACTCTAACAAACTTGTTATAGTTAGCTGCACCTAAAATGGTGTAACCGTCAGATTTTTGAGCGGAAACATATTTTGTTGCAATTCCTCCAACAGCTCCGGGTTTATTAATAGCTTTAATATTCCAACCAGTGTTTTTAGCCATTTCGTCGACCAAGACCCTTGTAATAGTATCTGTACCACCACCGGCACCATACATAATTACAACAGTAATTGGTTTAGAAGGCCAATTTGATGCTGCAGCAATTGACGATGACAGACCTATTTCCAAAGCAACAAAAGTAGCTCCGGCTCCTTTTAAAACACTTCTTCTAGAAATATTATTATTATTTATTTTCATGTTAACCTCCCTATTTATTACAGATAGCTAAATATGCTATTAAATAAATACTAAATAATTAAACAATAAATTCTTATGGGTTCGATAAGAATTACTGATAATGGTAATTAGAAAAAATAATACTAGCTAAATTTTGAGTAATTATCAGTGATATTGGTCTAACTAATATAATAACGGGAAAAGCCGCCAATGCAGCGTAAAGCCAGTTTTTTGGCCAAACATTAAAAAAATTTAATATCAGAAATAGCTAAAAATTTACTAAAGCACTTATAAAAATAGTAATTAAAATTCCAGAAATAAAAGTTAAAAAATAAAATAAAAATTTTCTTTCATGATTATTCGTCCTTAGAACATAAAAGACGATCTAAATGATCGTCTTTTATATGATATAAATGTTAAGTTAATTAACCACCAATTTTATAACGTACTGGAAATTTATGTCCTGTTTTTTCAATTTCTTCTATGTATGCATTCATTAGAGCTGCTCCATCAATTCCATATTCTTTTGTAATATCTTGTGCTCTAGTATTTGGCCAATCTTTAATAACATTTGCCCAAATTTTTTGTTGGTCTAACGGCAAATAAGTAACAGCATCACTAATGCCTTTTTTCTTTCCAAACTTTACAAGATCTTGTAAACCTTTTTGATATCTTGCCTGAGCATCTTTAACTGCTGCTAATTCATAAACTTTTGCTTCCTCAATAACAATTTTAGCAACTACAGGTGGTAATTTATTTAAAGTATCAAGGTTTATAGTTGTAATATTAGCTGCCATTGCCCCAAAACCCATTACTTTCCAGTAAGGGGCAACTTCATAAAATTTAAATCCACCAGCTTGGGCAGATGGAAAAATAATATTTCCTTCACCAACTCCAGTAGCTAAGTCGTTATACAGAGTAGGTAGTGTTGATGTGACTGGTACTGCGCCAAATAATGAAACCCATGGTAAATTTGGACCAGCAGCAACTATCTTCACTCCCTTTAAATCATTTGCTTTGCTCCATGGCTTAACAGTGCCAATGCCATAATCATCCCAACCTGTCATACCAAGGAATTTTTGATTATATTTCTTTTCTAACATTTCAGTTAATGCAGGGAATTTTTTTATAACTTTATGTTTCACTGCCCATGTGGTTTCTAAATTTTGTGCTGTAAAAGGTAAAAAATAGTCAAAATTCCATGGTAAAAGTTTTGATGCTTCAAAACATACGCAATATGAGCCTATATCTAATAAACCTTTTTCTACTGCTTCTAATGTTTCATGAACTTTCGCAATTTTACCCGCATAAGCCTCTATGATCTTGATTTTATGATTTGTTTCAGATGCAACTCTTTTTTTTATGTTTGGCACTAAAATTTTTTCCATATTAGTAACATAAGCAGTAGGTTTTGCAGGATGACCTGAACCAACTCTTAAAAGAATTGTATCTGCAAAAGATGCTGATATCATTAAACCACTTGCTAGGATACTTATAGGTATAATGTTTTTTAAATTTTTAATCATTAAATCTCCCCCTTTTTTGAAATAAAAAATAAATACTAACTAGTATCTATTTAAAATCAAGAATTTTAAAATGACTTTTTAAAACAATAATTCTTATAAAATTTAAGATATTTTTTTTCTAAGTACAGATAAGGCAAGAGTTAAGACATTTTTGATATTATTGTTTTTTTCTCCATTAGCAAGTCCAGATACAGCGTAATCAAGTTGTGAAATAATGTAATTCGCAACAAAATTTGAAGTTAATGGAAGAGAAAATTCTCCTTTTGATTTAGCCTTTTTAATCCAGAGTTCAAAGACTAAATATCGTTCTTCCAAAATAATATCTATCTGTTCTTGTGTTTTTTTGCCAAATTTTTTTCGTGATTGACGAAATTTAGCAAGAAGACAACCATTTTCTTTTTGTTCTTTATCTCTGTTTTCGATTACATATGCCATTAAAAGATCTAATGTTTCATCAAAAGTTTTTTCTAACTTTAATATATCTAATATTTGTTGTATTAGTGAGTTTTTATATAGAAGTAATACTGATTTCATTAGACCATCTTCACCTCCAAATTCACGATAAAAACCTGGTTTTGAAATTTTAGCTTTATAACAAATTTCATTTAATGAAACATTTGTTGGTCCATTTGACCAATAGTTATACATTGCAATATATTTAAGTTTTTCCAAATCTAATGTCTTTGGACGACCTTTTTTATTAACAATTTTCTGATTATTCATAATAAGATACTGATTGGTATTATAATCTTGTTAAAATTAAACTTAAATGGTATTTGAATTAAATCAAGAAATTTATATCGTTATTATTGTTTCTCAAAAACTCATTAATATAATTCTGATATTTGGAGGTGCTCAATAATGAAAGATAAGTATATATCAACTAAACTTTTTATCAATGGATCTTGGGTTGACTCAGTAAAGAATGAAACAATAAACATTCTTAATCCAGCCACAGAAGATTTTATCGGTGTAGTTTCTCATGCAAGAAAAGAAGATTTGGATTTAGCCCTGAATTCAGCCCAAAAAGGATTTTTAACTTGGAAAAAATTTTCGGCTTTTGAAAGATCAAAAATAATGAGAAAAGCTGCTGATATTTTAAAATCAAGAACTAAAGATATTGCAAAATTAATGACTATTGAGTCTGGGAAACCAATTGCAGACGCTGAAATTGAATTGGGTATGGGTATTGACCAAATAGAGTGGTTTGCAGAAGAAGGGAGAAGGGCATATGGAAGGATAATTCCATCAAGATCAAAAACAGTAAATCAATTTGTATTTAAAGAACCAGTTGGTGTTGTTGCAGCATTTACACCATGGAATTGGCCAGTTCAACAGACTGCAAGAAAAATTGCACCTGCACTAGCTTCTGGATGTAGTATTATAGTTAAAGGCCCTGAAGAAACTCCTACAAGTACTGCAGAGTTTGTTAAAGCTTTTGATGAGGCTGGAATTCCTAAAGGAACATTAAACCTAGTTTTTGGAATTCCTTCTGAAATTTCAGAATATCTTATTCCTCATCCAATTGTTAAAAAAGTAACATTTACTGGTTCTACAAAGGTAGGAAAGCAGCTTATGTCTTTAGCTGGTCGTTACATGAAAAAAGTTACTATGGAGCTTGGTGGACATTCACCTGCTATTATTTGGGAAGATGCAGATATAGAGACTGCTGCTAATACTTTAGTAGGGACTAAATTTAGAAATGCTGGCCAAATTTGTATTTCTCCTTCACGTTTTTTAGTTCACAAAAAAGTATATGAAAAGTTTCTAAATCTTTTTGTTGCAAACGTTCGATCAATAAAAGTGGGTAACGGTCTTGAAGATGATATTAAAATGGGTCCATTAATTCATGAAAAACGTTTACAAACTATTGAGAAACTAGTTAAAGATGCCGTTGATCGGGGAGCAAATATAGTTACTGGGGGAAAGAGGATTGGAAATAAAGGATATTTTTTTGAACCAACAGTTTTAACTGAAGTTTCTACAGATTCAAAGCTTATGAATGAAGAACCATTTGGACCTTTAGCTCCTATTTCATCTTTCGACCACTTGGATGATGCTTTGGATGAAGCTAATCGTCTAGAATATGGACTTGCTGCTTATGTTTATACAAATAATTTAAAATTAGCTCAAGAATTGGGGTCTAACATAGAAAGTGGTCAGATATCTATAAATCATCATGGTTTGGGTTTGGTTGAAAATCCGTTTGGCGGTGTAAAGGGCTCAGGTGTTGGTTCTGAGATGGGTGCTGAAGGGATTGAACCTTATTTAAATGTAAAGTTTATATCTCAAGTTGGTTTATAAAAAAGACGACCTAATAATCAGGCCGTCTTTGAAATTTAAATTATAATATATTTAGCCGCCAATTTTATAACGAACAGGGAATTTATGGCCAGTTTTTTCCATCTCGTCCATGTAAGCATTCATTAAAGCGGCGCCGTCCATTCCATAGTCTTTAGTTATATCTTTAGCTCTTGAATTTGGCCAATCTTTAATAGTTTCAGCCCAAATCTTCTGTTGCTCAACTGGTAAATAAGTTACAGCGTCATTAATACCTTTCTTCTTACCTAATTTAACTAAATCAGTTAAACCTTTTTGATATCTCCTCTGACCATCTTTAACTGCTGCCTTTTCATAATTTACAGCCTCTTCCATAATAATTTTAACTATTTCAGGAGGTAGTTTTTTCATGGTGTCTAAATTTATGGTTGTGATTGTTTGAGCCATGGCACCGAAACCTATAACTTTCCAATACGGTGCTTGTTCATAAAATTTAAACCCACCTGCATGTGCTGAAGGAAAAATTATAACTCCTTTTGCAACACCAGTAGCTAAATCATTATACATAGTTGGAAGTGTCGATGTTACGGGAATTGATCCAAACAGAGAAACCCAAGGTAAATTTGGACCAGCAGCAATAACTTTAACTCCTTTTAATTCATTTGCTTTTTGCCATTGCTTAACAGTACCAATTCCATAATCATCAAAACCTTGCATAGCAATGAATTTTTGATTGTATTTATCTTCAAGCATTTTTGTTAAAGTAGGGAACTGTTTTAAAATTTTATGCTTAACTGCCCAATTAGTTTCTAAATTGGTTGTAGTAAAAGGAACAAAATAATCAAAGTTCCAAGGTAATAGTTTTGCAGTTTCAAAGCATACACAATATGAACCTATGTCTAAAAGCCCTTTTTCAACGGCCTCTAATGTTTCGTGAACCTTTGCAATTTTACCAGCATAAGCTTCAATTATTCTAACTTTATGATCTGTTTCAGCTTTTACTCTTTTTTTAATATTTGGAACTAAAACCTTTTCCATATTAGTTACATAAGCAGTAGGCTTTGATGGATGACCAGATCCAACCCTTAATGTAAATGTATCTGCAATTGAAGCAGTTGCTATTATACCTGTAGCTAAAATGCTAAGTGGAATAGCTTTTTTAAAATACCTAATCATAATTTCCTCCTTAGGTAGTGTTAAGTTTAGTATATAACCCCATGTTTTTACTAAACAAATTGAGTTGGCCAGCTAGCTAATTCAGGAATAAATGCTACTAAAAGCATTACTATTAACATCATTATCCAATAAGGAATAGATCCTCTAAAAATTGAACCGAGAGATACATTATCCCCACCTGCAGCCAAAACCCCCTTGACTGTATAAACTATAAGACCAAATGGTGGCGTAAGTAAACCTGCTTCTATAGCTAATATTCCAAAAATAGCAAAAGCGTATGGGTTCATATCACCAGCTAACAAAATGAATAAAGGAACAGTTAATAAGATGATTGACACTGAGTCCAAAAGCATGCCAAGTATTAGCCAAATTACTACCATCATAACCAAAATCATGTATTCATTTAGTCCAACAGATGACATTGCATCAACGATGACTGAGTCAATGTCTGATAAAGAAAGAAATCTAGAGTACATACCTGCAGTTATTAGAAGTATCATAATTGGTGCAGATGTTTTACCTGCATCAATAACAGAATCAACAATACCGTTCCACTTCATACCTTTACATAACGCTATAATAAAGCTTGCCAAAGCTCCCATGCCTGCAGCTTCAGTTGGTGTAAAAATACCACCCCAAATACCTCCTAGCACTACAAATATTAATCCTAAAATCGACATTCCAGAAAAAAACTGTTCTCTGGTTATTGATGCAGTATCACCTATACTGTCTGGTTCAGGAGCTAATTTAGGATTTAACTTTGCCTTGTAAAAATTATAAAATGCAAACATAAGTGATAAAATAATACCAGGAATTACTCCAGCGACGAATAATTTACCAATAGAATCTTCAGTTATTATTCCCCAAACAATTAGAAGAACACTTGGTGGAATTAACATTCCAAGACAAGCACTGCCTGCAATGGACCCAACAGCAAGTTTTTCATCATAGCCAGCTTTTTTCATTTGAGGCCACGCAATTCTAGAAAATGCTGCCGCCGATGCAATTGATGTACCTGTTACAGCAGCAAAAGCAGCATTCCCAGTAACTGTTGCTACACCTAATCTTCCAGGTACCCCTTTAAGACCTTTATTAATAAGTGTGTAAAGATCCGCTGCAGCACCACTTCTTGATAAAAAGTCACCCATAAGAACAAATAGAGGTATAGTCATAAAAATATGATCTCTAATTAGTTCATAAGCTGCGCCTCCAACTTGACTCGCTGCCATATATGCATCTTCAAATATAAAATATGTGCCAACCATAGCTGTTGCACCAAGTGCTAGGGCTATATGTACACCAGAAAAGATTGCTAAAAGCATACCCATTAAAGTTAAAATCATAAGTATGTCTAAATCTATTTCCAATTTATTATCCCTTTGAAAGCTTCATTTTTTTTTTGTAAATGAATTCATGATGAGTGAAATATAAATAAAAACAACTATAATTGAAGAAAATATGATAACAGTTCTAATAGGGTAAACTGGAAATTCAATAGCACCAATACCTTGATACTCACGAATTTCCCAACCTTTTATCATATCTGTCCAGCCACCTACTGCTATTCCAATAAACAACATTATTCCAATTATATATGAAATAATATTTATTATTTTTTTGCCTCTAGCTTTAAAAAAATCGAAAATCAACGTGGTTCTCAACATTGTACCTGAGGCAATTGCAAATGGAACCTGAAGAAATACAATCGCGGGAACTGAGTTTTGGACAATTTGGTCAGCACCAAGAAAAAATCCAAAGTTCCTAAAAGTTACTTCTGCAAATATTGTTAAAGCTACCAATATAAGCCAAATTGCTGCAATAGATTGTAAATATTCTGGTATTTTTTTAAAAAAATTATTCAATATATTCCTCGTTATTAAATACTATTAATAATAGTATCACTCTTATCAAATCATATATAGTAATAATTAATATCAGCTATTATTATTAATTAAATTATAATTTACTTTTTTATTTAATTTTTCACTTATATTTTTGATTTCTTTTCGTATTCTTTTACTAAAAATTTCTGCAACTGGACTTAATTCTTTACTAGCAGAAGTAATTATAACGTAATCTGTTGTAAGAGGTGGGGAGGTGAGCGGTGATAAAGTTCTAAAATCTCCTGAAAGATCTAAATCACATAAAGCAGCAGGTAAAATAGCACACCAATCACTATTAGCAACTAACTCTAATGTACCGATCATACCATCCATTTCTAACATTTTATCAATATCAATATTATGTGTTGCAAAATATTGGTTTTGAGCAATTCTTCTAGAGTTATCTGGACCTGGTAATATTATTTTAATATTTTTAATAACTGAGAGGTTTACAGGTTCAAGATGTTTAAACTCTGATTTTTTACTGGTTACTAACAAGTTAATATCACTTGACACAAATTCTACATTCAATCCAGTTGGATTTTTGACTGATGGAACAATTGCAAACTCAAGTTTATTTGATCGAACCATTTCTTCTAAAACTCCTGAATAAGCTTCAGTAATTTTAATATCAACTTTTGGGTGTTCTTTAAGAAATTGAGATAACGTTATAGGTAATGCAGATCTTGTGAATGTAGGCATTAAACCACAATTAAATGTTCCGGTTAATTCTTTTTCTTCGGCTCTAACATCTATAAGTGCCTTTTCCATTAATTTCAAAATATCTAGAGAATATTTATAAAAACTTTTACCGCTTTCAGTTAATATCATTTTTCCAGGTATTCTATTTATAAGTTTTTTACCAATGCTTATTTCTAAGTTTTGAACTAACATTGACATACCAGATTGGGTGGCATTTAATCTTTGAGCTGCAACGCTAAAAGATTTTTCTTCTACTACTGCTACAAATGCTTTCAATTGTTTTATAGAAACTGTCATTATTCCCACGTATCAATAAAATTGATGTAATTCATATAAATAAATAATTACTTATAATACATAAATCTATGTTAATAAAAGTAAATTATTTAATTTCGAGAAATTATATGAATAATACAAATGTAAATCTAAACATAAAAAATATTGATGATGAAGCACTTTTAAAAAAATCTCTTGGAATGTTTTCAACTGGAATAACGATTGTTAGTACATTAGATAATAATCAAAAACCAATTGGAATGACTGTCAATAGTTTTGCATCGGTATCACTTAATCCACCTTTAGTATTATGGAGTATTAATAAGAAACAACCAAGTTATGATATATTTTTGAATGCTAATGGATATGCCGTGAATATACTCTCCAAAAATCAAAAAGACTTATGTTTACATTTTTCTTCACCTATTGAAAATAAATTTGATAATGTAGATTGGAATTTTAGTGAAAATGGACATCCTATTATCGATGGTACTCTTGCGTGGTTTGATTGCGTAAAATGGAATTATTATGATGGAGGAGACCATCAAATCTTAGTTGGTGAAATTAAATCACATTATCACAAAAAAAATGAACCTTTGCTTTACTGGAATGGCAAGATTTCTTAATTGATATATTTAAAAATATTAATATTATCAAAAAAACTTAATTTAAGAAAGATATGAGGAATAAATGGCAAAGTGGATAAAAGAAGGTAAGTCTGAAACTGAAATTATTGAAGCAGACGCAAAAGTAAGAAATACAGTAGAGTCAATTTTAGCTGATGTTAGCTCAAGAGGTGATCAGGCAGTTAGAGAATTGTCAAAAAAATTTGATAATTACTCTCCAGATAATTTTATTCTGAGTAAAGAAGAAATTAAAACTGCAATCAGCAAAGTTTCAGATAGAGATATTGAGGACATTAAATTTGCTCAAACTCAAGTCAGAAATTTTGCCAAAAAACAATTAGAATGTATAAAAGATTTAGAAGTAGAAACTATGCCAGGTGTAATTTTAGGTCATAAAAATATACCTATGAACAGGGTTGGCTGTTATGTGCCGGGTGGTAAATATCCTATGGTAGCATCTGCTCATATGTCAGTATTAACAGCTAAAGTAGCAGGCGTGAAAGAAATCATAGCTTCTGCCCCTCCACAAGGTGGTGAGCCGCATCCAGCGATTGTTGCAGCTATGCATATGGGTGGAGCAGATAAAATTTTATGCCTTGGAGGTATTCAAGCTGTGGCAGCTATGGCTATAGGTACTGAAACAATAAATGGTGTTGATATGTTAGTTGGACCAGGTAATATGTTTGTTGCAGAAGCTAAAAGACAATTGTTTGGAAGAGTTGGCATTGATTTGTTTGCTGGCCCCACTGAAACACTAATAATTGCAGACAAAACTTCTGATCCGGAAATTTGTGCAATTGACCTTTTAGGACAAGCAGAACACGGTCCTACCAGTCCTGCTATATTATTAACGGACTCAAATGAGCTTGCTATCGATACGATCAAGGAAGTTGAAAGACAGTTGAATATTTTACCAACTGCTGAAATTGCAAAAGAATCATGGAAAGAATATGGTCAAGTTATTGTTTGTGATAATATTGTAGAAATGGTTGAAGTTGCTGATGATTTAGCTTTTGAGCATGTCCAAGTAATGACCGAAGACCCTGATTATTTTCATAAAAATATGACTAATTATGGTGCCTTATTTTTGGGTTCTAGAACAAATGTTGCTTTTGGTGATAAGGTAATAGGAACAAATCATACTTTACCAACTAAAACAGCTGCAAGATACACTGGTGGTTTATGGGTAGGGAAGTTTTTAAAAACTTGTACATATCAAAAAGTATTAACTGATGAAGCATCTGCTCTTGTAGGTGAATATTGTTCTAGGTTATGTGCGCTCGAAGGTTTTTCTGGTCACGGTGAGCAAGCTAATGTTAGAGTTAGAAGATATGGTAGAAAAAACATTGAGCCATATGCTGCTGCTGAATAGGAGAATTGATGAATTATCCAAAGTTACCAAGTTTTAGACTTGATGGTAAAAGAGCTTTAATTACTGGAGCTGGTCGTGGAATTGGAATGGGCGCTTCCATTGCCTTGGCAGAATCTGGAGCAGATGTTACTTTGGTTTCAAGAACTGAAACAGAATTACAAGATTTAACAAAACATGTTAATAACCAAGGATATAAAGCCTCATATGAAGTATTAGATGTAAGCAAGGAAGAAGAAGTATCAAATTTTATAAATAATAGTGCTCCCTTTGACATTCTCATTAATAACGCTGGCACTAATAGGCCTGCAAAGTTAATTGATACCAAAATTGAAGATTTCGTTTACGTCATGTCTTTAAATGTTAGATCAGTAATTAACCTTACAAGATTAGTGGTTAAAAAAATGTTAGATAATAATATTAAAGGTTCTATAATTAACGTTTCTTCTCAGATGGGACACGTAGGCGGCCCTAGCAGAACTACATACTGCACAAGTAAGTTTGCTATTGAGGGATTTACGAAGTCTCTAGCGATTGAATTAGGTCCAGAGGGAATAAGGGTAAATACCATTTGTCCGACCTTCATACAAACTCCAATGACAGAACCTTTTTTAAAAGATGATGATTTTAAAAAAACAACAATTGGAATGATACCATTAGGAAGACTTGGAGAAGTGAAAGATCTAATGGGTCCATTTGTTTTTCTAGCTTCTGATGCTTCTTCGTTGATGACTGGATCAAGTGTGTTAGTAGATGGTGGTTGGACTGCTAGATAGGATATTAAATACTAATCGGTACTTTAAACTTGACCTTTATTTTTACATGTTATTTTATTAGAGATTTATCTATAAAATTTATCACTTATTGGAGGACAAAATGAAGGCAGTAACACTTGGAGATGATGGAGTTGAAATAAAAGATTTACCTAATCCAGAACCTACTAGTGAACAGGTGTTAGTCAAAGTAAAATCTTGTGGCTTAAATAGATCCGATCTTCTTGAAACACAAGGGCAATCCTTTGGGCATACTGGTGGTGATACTAAAATTATTGGTGGAGAATTCGCTGGAGAAATTGTAGAATTAGGTGAGGGTGTCGAAGACCTTAAAGTTGGAGATAAAGTTATGTGTAGAGGAGGTTCTGGCTGGGCAGAATATGCTGTTGCAAATCATAAAAGAGCTATAAAATTTAATCCAAAACAAATTTCATGGGAACAAGCTGCTTCAATCCAAGGTAATCTTCAAACTATGCATGATGCAATAGTTACCAACGGCAAATTTATCCCTGGTCAATCTGTTTTTATTCAAGGAGCGAGTAGTGGGGTTGGAATTATAGGGTTGCAGATTGCAAAAGCACTAGGAGCATCTTTAATTTTAGGATCATCTACAAATCAGAATAAATTATCTAAACTATCAAGCTATGGAGCAGATATTTCAATTGATACATCTAAAGAAAATTGGTTAGACAAAGTCCTAGACGTTACTGAGGGAAAAGGTGTAGATGTTTTAATAGATATGCTATCTGGTGATTTTGTAAATAAAAACATGGAAGCTACTAAAATTAATGGTCATTTAATAAATATTGGTAGACTTGCCGGTATGAACGGTAATTTTAACTATGATTTGCATGCTAAAAGACGACTTCATTATGTTGGGACTACAGGTAGAACCAGATCTGTTGAAGAAAATTTAGATGTAGCTAGAGTTGCAAATAAGGACCTTTGGGGTTACGTTGTTGATGGAAAAATTCGCCATGTAATTTTTCAGACATTTCGATTAAATGAAGCTAGTGATGCATTAAATATAATGAATGAAAACAAACACTTTGGTAAATTAGTATTATTACCAGATTAATAAAAAGCAAACAATAACATGGCTAAAATTAAATGTAACTTAAATATAAATGGAAAGAATAAAACTGTATATATACATGAAGACAAACCTTTAATATTTGTTATTAGAGATGAATTGGGATTGATTGGAACAAAGTTAGGATGTGGTTTAGGTCAATGTGGAAGTTGTGCAGTTTTAATAGATGGTGAGAAAAAAAATTCCTGCAATATTTTAGCTAAAGACTATCAAAATTGTAAAATAACTACTATTGAAGGCTTACAAACTGATAAAGGTTTAAACACTATTCAAGAAGCTTTTAAACATTTCAATGCCGCCCAATGTGGTTATTGTACGAGTGGGATTATTATCTCTCTCTCATCAGTTTTTCTTAAGAAAAATGATCCTACAAAAAAAGAAATTCTTTCTTGTCTAGAAGGACAATTATGTCGTTGTGGATCTCATGCTTCTGTTATGAAAGCTATAGACGAATTGAAAGCGAGTTAATATTTTAAATGAATAGTTTTCATTCTGGCCCAAGTATTAAATTATATGGAAAATTAAGAAATTGGTTTAATTTCGATAAAAACAATGTTTTACAAGTCTATTCTGGTAAAATTGACATTGGTCAGCATATTAGTTCAACACTTGCATTAATTTCGTCAAAAATAACTGGCATCAATTATGATCAAGTTGAGATAATAAAATTAGACACAGATATATCTCCAAATGAAGGTAAGACTGCAAGTAGTTTATCTGTTCCAGATTCTGGTTCTGCCATCAAAGCCGCATCATTTAGTTTAAGAAAAGCTTTTATGAAATACTCTTTAAAAACTTTGAATGTAAATTTTGAAGATATAGTTTTTGATAATGGAATTATTAAAGATATTAAATCTAATAAAAGTATTTCTTATTGGGATTATGCAAAAACAAATGAATTTAATGAATTAACTATTCCTGAAAAGTTTGATGAAAAAGAAATTAGAGAATTTAACTATAAAAATGATCATAAGGTAGAAATCAAAACGATACATGACATAGTTACTGGAAAATATGAATATGTTCACGACATGATATTTCCCAAAATGCTTCATGCTAGAATTATAAGGCCACCAAATTACTTTTCAAAATTTATAAAATTTACAAATAATATAGATCAAAAAATTAATAAATTGGATATTAAGATTATAGTTAAAAATTCGTTTTTAGCTATTTTATCAACTGATGAATATTTAGTTGTTAAGTACTTAGATATTATTAAACAAAATATAGTTTGGGAGGAAGTTAAAAAACTTTCTGAAGATACTGTCTACAACTCTCTGAAAAATAACGATAAAGAAAGTCTTTTGGTCAAATCAGGTGGTGAAGCTTTTTATGAAAATATTCCTTCTTTAAAAGAATTTAAAGATAAGAAATATACAACTCTTACTAGTGAATACAAAAAAGGCTATCTTATGCACGGTCCTATCGGGCCTTCGGCCGCTTGTGCAATTTTTACTGATAAAAAGTTTACTATTTACTCACACAGTCAAGCCTTATATGACCTAAAATTATCATGTAGTGAATACTTTAAAATAGATCCAAACAATATTACACTCAAATTTAGACCTGGCTCAGGTTGCTATGGACATAATGGAGCTGATGATGTCGCATTCGAGGCAGCAATCTTGTCTAAAGAATTTCCGGATATACATATTTTACTTAAGTGGACACGTGAAGATGAAAATTGTTGGGAGCCTTATGGAAGCGCTTCCTTGAACAAGTTAACAGGAGTAATAAATGATAAAGGTAAAATAGTTTATTGGTCCAATGAGGCTTTTTCAGATACTTACATGACCAGGCCTTCAAATACAGAACTTCATAACTTTATTAGTTACAATTTCATTAATAATAATTTCACTAAACATAAATCTACCCCCAAAACTAAAGCACACATGGGTATTCATAGAAACTTAGATCCTCTCTATGATTTTGGAGAAAATAGATTAGTTAAAAATTTAGTTCATGACTTACCACTTCGTACTTCAGCCCTTAGAACTTTAGGTGCATTTTCAAATGTTATTGCACTTGAGTGTTTTTTAAATGAGTTAGCAAAAACTAAAAATATTGATCCATTTGAAATTAGAATTAACCACTTAAGAGATGAAAGAGCTATTAATGTTATAAAAAATTTAAAAGATCATATGATAATAGATATTCAAATCGGTGGTGCATACAGAGGAATAGGTTTTTCAAGATATAAAAATTCTGCAGCTTATTGTGCTGTTGGTGTGGAATTAAAAGTACATGATGATTTAAAAATTAAGTTAATTAATGCTTGGATTTCTGTCGACGCTGGAGAAGTGGCTTACGAAGATGGCATTAAAGCCCAAGTAGAAGGTGGATTTATACAAGCTGCAAGTTGGAGTTTGTACGAAGAAGTTAAATTTGACACTAAAGAAATAATTTCAAAAGATTGGGATACTTATAAAATTATTGAATTTGATAATATACCAAATATAAAAACTAGTGTTATAGACCAAAAAGGATTTCCTTATTTAGGAGTAGGGGAGGTTGTTGCAGGACCTGCTGGTGCAGCCATTTCAAATGCAATAGCTGAAGCTTTAGGACAAACAGTTAAAACCATGCCATTTACAAAAGAAATCATTACTAAAGAACTACTAGAAAACTAGGGGGTACTTGCTATGAATAATAAAAGACAAATAGGTTTAGCTATTGTTGGATGTGGTACCATTGGAAGAATTAGAGCTATAATGGCTAGAGACTATCCAGGAATAGGCTGGATAGGTTTATGTGACATTAATAATGATCTAGGCAATAAATTATTTGATGATTGCAAAGCAGATTTTTTTACTAAAGATTATAACGAATTAATAAAAAGAGATGAGGTTGATGCTGTTATAATAGCTACTGACGAAAATCATCATTTTGGACCTACTATGGCCGCAATAGAGGCTAATGCATCTTTATTTATAGAAAAACCTCTTGCAACAGATTTAATTGAATCAAGACAAGTTTTAGATGCAATTAATGCTGCTAAAATTGATGCCGTTTTAGGATACACTCAAAGATTTAGAAGAAGATTTCTAGCTGTAAAACAGAAATTAAATGACAAAAATATAGGAGATGTCACTTCTGTTGTAACAAGAGCTTTTATGAATAGTATGGTACCAATTGCAACTGTCAGACGAACAAATGAGCGAAAGAATTTAACACCAATGGTGGTTTCTGGTACTCATAGCTTAGATATGTCTTTGTGGTTATTAGAAGGAAAAAATCCAAAAACTATTTTTGCTCAATCTGTAGATAAAAAACTACAAAGTCATGGAACTAAAGATGCTACTTTTGGTATTTTCACTATGGACGATGGAACAATTTTTAGTATGAACATTAGTTGGGCTCTTCCTACAGTTTGGCCTGGATCAGTATACGGACTAGAAATTGGAATAGTTGGAACTGAGGGAGTTATTGATATTGAAGATACGCATAGGGATTTAGTACTTGCGAGCACCAAACCACAAGGTCATGGATATAATCCTTCTGGTTTTGAACCTACTGCAGCGAGGCACGTAGATTTTTTAACATCATATCCTCCTGGCGATATTTATAATAATCAATTATGGGGACCGATGAGAGAAGAAACTAATTCATGGTTTCAAAGACTTTATATTGGTTCCAACACCCCACACGCAACAGCAAATGATGGTCACAAAAATCTAGTTATGACAATGGCAATGGATGCTTCAAGTAAGATTGGAGAAAAAATTGAAATATCAGACGATATAGAAAAAGAAATATTAAAAATTCAAGATATTTAATCTATAGGTATATAAACTTGAAAGCTCTTATTTTAAAAGGACCCCACGAACCGTTTATATTTGAGGATGTTCCAGATCCAATTCCTCAAAATGGAGAGGCCGTTGCAAAGATATTAGCCTGTGGTTCTGGTTTAACAATTCAACATGTCAAAGCAGGAAGAACTAAAGTACATTTTCCAATCATTATAGGCCATGAAATTACTGCTGAGATTATTGAATTAAGAGGAGATTGTGGTGAATTAAAAGTTGGTATGCCCGTGACTGCTTATTTTTATTTTACTTGTGGTCATTGTAAATGGTGTAAAATAAATAGAGAAACTTTATGTAATAATTTTAAAGGTTACATTGGTAGGCAGATCAATGGTGGTTATGCAGAATATATTTCTCTTCCAGCTAAGAACTTTATACCTATTCCTACATCTATTAATTATAAAGAAAATCCTATAGAAACTGGGATAATTTCTGATGCAATTGCAACACCTCTTAAAGTTATCAAAAAAGCAAGAATTGTCATAACTGATAAGGTAGGAGTAATTGGAGCAGGAGGTGGATTAGGTATCCATATGCTTAGAATGTTAAATCTATATAATGTTAAGACTATTGCTATTGAGACAAAACAAATTAAAGAAAAATCTTGTCGTGACTCAGGAGCTTCTGAATTCATAAATCCTAATTCAAACTCTATAAAAGAAGTCATCGAAGATTTTACTAACAAAAGTGGCCTTGATGTTGTAATAGATTTTGTTTCCAGTAAAAGCTCATTAGAAACAGGAACTGAATTATTAGGAAGCGGAGGTCGTCTTGTAACTTTAGGAGGAAGTGGAGATTTTTTTAATATTGATTCAGGGAATATGTTGTTAAAAGAAATTGAAATTATTGGAAGCAGGTATTGCTCAAAACAAGAGGTAATAGATAGCTTAAATCTTGTATCACGTGGTTTAATAACACCACTTGTTACAGAAAAGGTTAGCCCTTATCAAGCTAATGATTTGCACGAAAGAATAGAAAAAGGGAACGTAATTGGAAGAGCTGGAATTATTTTTTAATACCAAGCTTTTCATAAATTTCTTTCTTTTTAATTACCCAACCAATAGATTTTGAAATAATTTTAAGTGCTGAAGCATGTTGATCTTTTCCTCTCATACTGCCAACACAATCTTCTACTATTATGGGTTTGTAGCCTCTATTACTGGCACCAAAAGTTGTTCCATATACACAAGTATCAGTATTAACACCACATATTAAAATATTTTCTATGCCCAGTATTCGGCTAATCAATTGATGAAGTTCTGTTTCATGAAAAGAATCAAAGTTCCTCTTACTTGTTACATGAATATCTCGCTCTCCTATAAGGCATTCTGGTAACATAGAAGATATAGTTCCTTCTACTCTTTCGGGCTTTTTTCTTGCTTGTGCTTGAACATTTTGAGATAAATTATTTGACTGACTTACATCTATGTATGGGCTTATAAAAAAATTTTTTTTTATTTCCTCTTTCCTTCTTACAACATAGCAATGGATAATTGGCACATTATTTTTTCTCATGTTAGCAAGAAATTCTGTAGTATTTTTAATAATATTTTTAACATCATCTGAAGCCAGAGGAGAGGTGCCATGGTCTTTATCTAAGTATTCGTTCTGCATGTCTACAGTCAATACACATAAGTTAGAAAAATTAAGATTAAGTAGTGAATTCATTTTATTTTGGTAACTTTTAAGATTATTTTGTACCATTAATGTTCTCCATAGATATGAATTGTTAAAAATTATCATATCACCTATGATTAGTAGATTAACAAATTATTATAAAAAATGACAAAATCATCTTTTGAAAAAAATATTGGTATTATAGGTTTAGGAGTATTAGGCTCTGCAATAGCCAAAAACTTTATAGATAAAAATATATATATTAGCGGATATGATATAAATGAAAAAGTATTTGAGGGACTTAAAAGTAATAAAATTAAAGCCTATGATTCAATCGATAAAATTAGTGATAACTGTAAAATTTTAATTACGTCCTTACCTTCTGAGACCAGTCTATTAAATGTTGCTAAGTCATTGTCTGAAAATGATAAATTGATCATTATTGAAACCTCTACTTTGCCGTTAGATTGTAAGTTAGAAGCAAAAAATATTTTGCTAGAAAAGAAAATAACAATTTTTGATGCTCCTTTATCAGGTAATAGGGTAGCAGCTTTAGAGGGAAAGCTATCCGCATATTTGAGCGGCTGTGATAAAAATAAAAAGGAAATTCAAAAAATTTTAGAAATTTTTTGTCAAAAAGTCACTGATGTTGGTGATTTTGGTAATGGGACAATTATGAAGTTGATTGGTAACATATTAAATTTAGTACATAACGCAGTTTCAGCAGAGGTTATAGGATTGGGCATTAAATCTGGTCTAGATCCTAAAATAATTCACGATGCAATATCAGGCACATTCTCATCATCTGGAGTTTTTGAAAATAGAGGTAAATTGATGGTTGAAGAGGATTATAATAGAGAAGGCATGAACTTTTCAACTCCAATTAAAGATTCTGCTTTCATTACTGATTTATCAAAAAAATACATGATGCCATTACCAATCTATCAAGTGGCACTTCAATATTACTATGCTGCAGTTGCTCAAGGATATTTTAATAAAGATGCTGCATCTGTATTAAAAGCAATTGAGAACAACGCAAATATTAAAAGAGATTAAATTAATTTTTTATATTATTTTGCCACAATTTATATAATTGTGTGAAATCGTAGTTATCAAAATTTTTATTGAAATTTTTTAAAAGTTTATTTGTTAATTGAATATAATTATTACTGTTTTTACTTTCATTTGAGATTGATTCGATCATATCTAAGTCTTTCTTTAAATTTTTCAAATATGAATTGCCATCGAATTTATTGTTAAGAATATGATTTGGAAATCTATGTTGGCTTATAAAACTTCTTGCATTTGAAACATTAAACGTTTCAATTAAATCATTTAAATTGATACCCATTTCCTCGCCTAAATGTCCTATTTCACACATCATTAGAAATATTCCATGACACACTGAGTTATGGAGTAGTTTCATTGAATGACCAGAACCAACTTTGCCATAGAAAAATATATTTTGTGAAATTTTATCGAGGACAGATTTATATTTATTTAATTGGGTTTCTTTAGCGCCAACCATTAAAGTTAATGTTCCATTGTTTGCACCATTTGCACCGCCAGACATTGCAGCATCAAAATATTCAACATTTTTTTTACAAAGATATTTTTTAATTTTAATAGTTTGATCAGGCATAGATGTTGTTAAATCTAAAAAAACACTATTTTTTTTAAGTTTATATTTTTTAACTATATCAAAAATTTCATCATTTGATGGTACTACAAATAAAACTAAGTCAGATAATTCTAAAAGTTTTTCAATTTCTAGAAAATTTATATAAGTATTATTTTTTATAATTTTAAAGTTATTGTCATAACCATAAAGTATAATATTTTCATGACATAATCTTTTATAAATACCTAAGCCCATTTTACCAAGGCCTACTACTGATATAATTGGATTATTCATTATTATAAAATTTTAAAGTTTTAATTTAGGATCCAACCAATCTCTTAAAGAGTCGCCTAATAAATTAAATGAAAACACTGCGATGCTTACAGCTAACCCTGGATATATAATCATCCATGCAGCAGTTCTATAATAATCACTGTTAACTCCAGATAACATTAAGCCCCAGGAAGGAGTTGGTTCTACAACACCAAGTCCTAAATATGACAGACTTGCCTCCAATAAAATAGCCTGGCCAATAAAAGCAGTTAACATAATTAGATAAGGAGCCGTGACATTGGGTAAAATATGTCGAAAAATTATTCTTGATGCGCTGTAACCACTAGCTTTAGCTGCGTCAATATAAGGTAATGTAACTATAGTTAAAGCTTGAGCTCTAATTACTCTAGCTACTTTAGGAGTAAATGGTATTGCTATTGCAATTATAACGTTTATATCTATACCAACTATAACTGTTTTAGGAAAAATTGCTATTACAACAATAGCTAAGACAACAATCGGAAAAGACAACATTAAATCTATAAATCTTTGTATTAAAAGGTCAACCTTACCACCATAAAAAGCTGAGGTTGTACCAATAATTGCACCAACCGTACATCCTAACATTGCAGATAAAAATCCAATAGATAATGCAGTTCTAGCACCGTAAATTAATCTAGATAGTATATCTCTTCCAAAAGCGTCAGCACCTAAGAGATGTTCCCAAGAAGGTTGGCCGCCACCTAAAGCAGGTGATGCTTCAAAATCAACATCTTCCGGATTAAATGGAGCAACATGGGGTGCAAAAATCGCAGCAGTAAACATTATAATAATCATAATTAATCCAATGAACCCTAGGGGTTGTTGAATTATAAAATCTAAAACAGTTCTTCTTTTTTGAGTATTTAATGGTACTTCACTCATGACTGATACCTTATTCTTGGATCTAATGCAGCGTAAAATAAATCAATAATTAAGTTAATTACAACAAACGAAGTAGCAACAGTTAATACTAGTCCTTGTAGTAAATTTAAATCATTTCTAACTACACTATCTACAAATAATTTACCGATGCCATTTAAATTAAAGACAGATTCTGTTACAACTAATCCACCTAATAAAAAGGCAAACTCTAAACCGATAACTGTTATAGTAGGTAATAGGGCGTTTCTCATACCATGTTTAACAATAACAATTTTTTCATATAGGCCTTTTGCTCTAGCAGTTCTAATATAGTCTTCTGATAAAACTTCAAGAATTGAAGATCTTAACATTCTAGAAACAACCGATGTATATCTATAACCAACTGATATTGCTGGCCAAATCATCTGATTAAAGTTTGTAAGAGGGTCTACAAACAGACTTACTGTCCCTAGAGGTGGAAGTTTTCCAAAACTAAGAACTAACATTATTAAAAGCATACCTAACCAAAATGAAGGAACTGCAATTCCTCCAATTGTAATAATTCTTATAACATAATCAATAAATGTCCCTCGAAATAAAGCCGAAAGAGTACCTAAAGGAAAGGCTATTATAACAGCTAGAAATGTAGATAGAAGAGCTAATTCAAAAGATAATCCTATTCTTGCAAAAATTTCTTCGGATACAGGTTCTTCTGTCCACAAAGATATACCTAAGTCACCTCTTGGAAGACCAGACATATATTTTATAAATTGAATATGAAGAGGATCATTTAATCCTAATCTAGTTTTTTCAGCCTCAATTTGTTCTAGGGAAACTTCTCCACCTTCAGCAGTAAGTTTTAATTCCACAATATCACCAGGAACCACTCTTAAAACAAGAAAAACTAATACAGCAACTGCAAGTAAAGTGGGTATCATTAAAAGAATTCTTTTGATGGCGTATTTCAACATATTTTAGGAAACCTTAAGAAAAAAGATCAATATTTAAGGGCAAAGAAATTAATCTTTGCCCTTAAAATAATTATTAATCTAAATAAACTCCACGCCAAGTATTATTTAAAATGTGCGAGTTTGCAATAACATATCCTTTAACTTTACTATTTAAAGCTATAACCCTGTCAGTATATGTTACTGGAAGTACCCAAGCATTTTCTAATGCTTTCTTTTCAAACTGATGAACAATAGATTTTCTTTTTTCTACATCTGTTTCGCCAGCTTGAGCATCAAACAACTTATCTAAGTCTCTATCAATATTTTTAGAATAATTAGATGCAGTTCTATCAGCAGAAATATATTTAAAATGCATTAGAGTAGGATCAGGTAAAAATGATGGTGCCCAGTCAATTGTAGCATCAAAACCACCTTCTCTTCTAATTTTTACGAATTTAGAAGTTGGGTTAGTTATCATTTTTGGTTTTAAACCACACTTTTTCCACTCTGACATCAACCAAATAGCAATATGGTCATATGGGTGTGAAACAGCTCTGTTACTATATGTAAATTCTAAACCTTCAGCTCCAGCTTCTTTAAGCATCGCCATAGCTTTTTTTCTACTTGCATCTATGTCTTTAGTAAAACCTGGGATTTTATATAATTCTTCATCTGGTAGTGCATATGTAGAGTTATATAACAAATAACCTGAAGGTCTAGGTGCAGTAAAAGTTATTTTAGCTAATTTTTTTAGACCAGCATGTCTATCAATACACATATTTATAGCTTGTCTAACTTTTTTATTCTTAAATGCTTCAGTTTTACTATTTAATGATACTACCCAAAGTGTCATAAGTGTTTTAGCTTGGAATGAAACATCGTCACCCATTTCTTTTTTTAGCATAACTCTTTCAGGAGGAGAGGTTCCTCTCCATTCAGCCATGATTTGACCACCAATTAAAGGCTCACCTAATTTTTTAATTCTGTAACCTTCAGTACCATCTAAACAGTTGTCGCCATGATGAAAATCATCGTATTTAGCAGCTTTCCAGCTTTCACCTTTTGAGTGACTGGTAAACTTGTAAGGACCTGTACCATTAATATTTTTTAAATGCCACTTTGGGTCTTTAGCAATATCTTTAGCTGAATAAATAGCGTTAAAAGGTGATGCAAAACCATCCATCATAAATGCGTCTGGTTTACTTAAATTAAACACGACAGTATTATCGTCAGGTGTTTCGATTGAAGAAATTGATGAAAAAAGAGCTTTTCTTACAGAAATTACACCTTTTGGTGGATTTCTAAGTCTATCATAAGTAGCCTTTACGTCAGCAGAAGTTAAAGCTGTTCCATCGTGGAACTTTATACCTTTTTTAAGCTTAAAAGTATATTTGAGACCATCTGCAGATTGATTCCAAGTGTCTGCAACATCACCTTCCAATTTTGGAAATTTATTCCAATCAAAAGTTAAAAGTGTTGAGTAATGTTGTGCAACAAAATGCATCACTGCGTAAGAATTTGTTCCATGCATATCATAAGTTGGCGGTTCAGCTTTTACGCCAAACTTCATTATACCACCTGTTTTAGGACACGATGCTGCTAAAACAGCGTTTCCCGTAAAGGTGAAAGCAGCTAGAGTTAAAACTCCAACTATGCTTTTTTTAAAATTAAGCATTATTTCCTCCTAGTTAAAATTAAAAATTTATTAAAAAAAAACCCATTAATAAATCAATTAGTTACTATAATTTATAGCATTCTTTTATAGTAAAATAAGTTAGAAAAAAGTTAAATTATAATATTGCATATTAAATATCATAATTAATGATATGTTAAATAATATTTACTAATTAATAATCAATTATATGGCTTTATAAAATGACCTTCCTCTACTTTAATCAAATCAATTTTTTCAGGCTCATAACCTATTGGTTTAACTAAACTAGGTATTTCGTCTGTCATTAAATTTAATTCTTTTTTTCGTAATTTAGGATCAGCAATTGGAACAGCTTTCATTAACTTTTTTGTATATGGATGTTTGGGGTTTTCAAAAACTTGTCCTCTACTCCCTAACTCTACAATCTCTCCTAAATACATTACAGCAACTCTATGGCAAACCCTCTCAATTACTGCCATGTCATGGCTAATGAATAAATATGACAACCCAAATTCTTCTTGTAATTCCATCATTAAGTTAACAACTTGAGCTTGAATTGATACATCAAGTGCAGAAACAGCCTCATCTGCAATTATTAAATTAGGTTCATGTGCCAATGCACGAGCTATACCAATTCTTTGTCTTTGCCCACCTGATAGTTCATGAGGATATCTAGATGCATAATCAGGAGTTAAACCAACTTTTTTTAAAATTTCAACTGACTTTTCAGATGCACCAGTCTTATCAGTTATTCCATGAACTACCATAGGCTCAGCGATAGTTTCTCCTACTGTCATTCTTGGATTGAGTGAAGCGAATGGATCTTGAAAAATCATCTGCATTTGTCTACGAAAAGGTCTTAATTCATTAGAATTTAATGAAGTTAAATCCTCACCTTGATATAAAATACTACCTCTATGAGGTTCAACTAACCTTAAAATACTTCTTCCTGTTGTAGATTTTCCACAACCACTTTCACCGACTAAACCAAAGGTTTCCCCTTGTTGAAGAGAAAAGTTTATGCCTTCTACAGCATGAACTTGACCTTTAGTTGTTCCTATACCTGATTTAATTAAGAATCTTGTAGTCAAATTCTTTACTTCTAATAATGGTACATCTGAAATTTTCACATTATCTTTAATTTCGATCAATTCACTTTTTTTAGAATTAGTAACATTATCACCTTCTGATCTTTTTATATCTATATTTGAAAACTTGGCCGGAAGAGATCTTCCCTTCATACTTCCTAATTTAGGCACAGCAGCTAGTAAAGCCTTTGTATATGGATGTTGAGGGTTATGAAAAATTTCATTTGCAGTACCTTCTTCTACTTTTTTACCCTTTAACATAACAACTACTCTGTCAGCCATTTCAGCAACAACACCCATGTCATGTGTTATAAAGACTACAGACATACCAATATCTATTTGAAGTTTTTTTATTAAGTCTAATATTTGTGCTTGTATAGTAACATCTAGAGCGGTCGTGGGCTCATCGGCTATTAATAGTGTAGGTTTGCAACTCAAAGCCATAGCAATCATCACACGTTGTCTCATGCCCCCAGAAAGTTGATGAGGGTATTGTGCAAGTTGCTTTTCTGGTTCAGGAATCCTTACTAATTTTAACATATCTAATGATATGTCATATGCTTCTTGTTCAGTTTTACCTTGATGCTTAATAATAGCTTCCGAAATTTGCATTCCAATTGTGAATACAGGATTAAGAGAAGTCATTGGCTCTTGAAAAATCATAGAAATATCATTGCCACGTATATTTCTCATATCGTTTTGATCTAATTTAGAAAGGTCTGATTTTTCTCCACTTTTTTTTATAAAATTCATTGATCCAGAATTGATTTTACCACCTGAATAATCTGTAAGTCTCATAAGTGACATAGCTGTAACAGATTTTCCAGAGCCAGACTCTCCTACTATTGCAAGAGTTTCTCCTTTATTTACATGCCAAGAAACTCCGTCAACAGCTCTAACAGTTTCATGTTTCAAAGGGAAATGAACCTCCAGGTCTTTGATATCCACTAATCTTTCTTCCATAAGTCTTTCCCTTTACTTAACTTCAAACTATATCAAGTTTTAAATACCCTATAACATCTGAACTCTAAATCAATTCAAAAAAATTAATTTTGAATAATATATTTTTTTGCCTTGCTTATGTCTATTTCTGTTCCTAGTCCAATTGTTTCTTTTATATGCACTTTTCCGTCTTTAATTTTCAATGGCTCCAAAACTGGATCTTCAACTAAATATTGATTAGTAATACTTAAGTCCCAATCCATTTGAGGAATAGAGGTTGCAATATTTGCTATAGCGTAGCTTGAAATACTAGTTTCTGCCACTTTACCTGCTAGATTGACAAAAATATTATTTTTATTTGCTAAAATTGCACAATTCATAACATCAACTACACCTCCTAATTTGATAGTTTTTAAACTTACTCCGTTAGATATATGATTATTTATTATATTATTTATATCTGACTTAGAATGGACTCCCTCATCAGAGCAAATTGGAATAGAACTTTGAGTTGTAATAGTGTTCATGAAGTCTAAATCTTTTGATGGAATTGGTTGTTCAAAAAATTTAAGACCACAATTTTTGGCTTCTAAAGCAAAATTGAGTGCATCTTCATGGGTATAACCTTCATTAGCATCGGCAGAAAATATACAAGTATCATCTACTGAAGAGATTATTTTGGCACATCTTTCAAGGTCATATTTATAACTTTTAGAAGATCCTACTTTTATTTTAAAACGTGTAAATCCATTAGAAACCGCATTTTTAACATTAGTTATTTCTTCATCTAAATCAAAGCCAGCCACCATTTGAATTATTGGAATATTATTTCTTTCTCTCAGCTTAAAAAATTTTTCAAATGATGTCTTCTCTTCTTTTAACATTAAATCTATTAAAGCCATCTCAAAGGCAGATAATGTTCCTTTGTTTTCATAAATTGGAAGTTTTTTCAAAACATTAACATCAAAAAGGTTTTTTATCTTTATACCAATTAATTGATTTTTTATAAATTTACCGGCAGCATTCATACCCTCAACAAACTCTCCTGTCATTGTGGGTGCAGAAGATGCTTCACCCCATCCATATACATTATTATTTGAGATTATTTTTATAAAAATATTTTGGGCATCTTGAACGGTAATTCCAGACATTTTAATAGGTTTTTTTAATGGGATATTTAACGCAAAAACTTCTATGTCTTTAATCTCAAAACTATTTTTTAAGACTATATCTTTAATTTCTTCCATCTTTGGTTACTCCACTATTACAAAGTTCTAGAAATTTTTCATTATCAATTTTCATTATATTTTTTAAAATTTCGTAAGAATGCTCCCCTAGTAAAGGAGGTGATAAAGGAGAACTCAATCCTCTTTTTTTATTTATTGTCATTGGTGTATTTAATGTTTTGAAAGTTCCACCTTTAGGGTGTTTAATATTTTGAACCATTTGATTTTCTATTGTTTGTGGGTGTTTAAGTGCCTCACTAACGCTTCTTACAATTGCAGAAGGAATGTTTGCATTAATAAATAAATCATACCAATATTCCGAATTATTCTGCTTAAGTGAAACTTCTATTAATTTTTCAAGTTCTAATCTGTTAATTACTCTATGTTCATTTGTTTTAAATTTATCATTCAAATACAATTCTGGTTTTTTAATTAATTCTGAAAACTTTTTAAACTGTTTATCATTACCAACACTTAGAGCAATTTGTCCGTCTTTGGTCTTAAATAAATTATAAGGAACTATATTAGGGTGACCATTTCCAAATCTTCCAGATTCTTTATTAGATATTAAATTATTTGACGCAACGTTTGCTAATAAAAAAATACCAGTGTTATATAAGTTTACTTCAGTTAAAATACTTTCGTTTATATTTAATTTTTTATTCTTAATAATTAGACCACTTAATATAGAAATAACTGCGTTTAGACCTGTTACTATATCAACTATTGCAACTCCTAATTTCATAGGTTGGCCGCTTTCATCACCTGTAATTTTCATTAAACCAGATTCTGCTTGTAATAAAAAATCATAACCAGGAAGACCTCCTTGAGGACCAACATCTCCATAACCTGAAATAGAGTTTCTAACTATACTATTAGTATTTTTATTAAACCATTCGTCAGTTAAACCAACCTTATCCCAAAATCCAGGCTTAAAATTATCTATAACAACATCAGATTTTTTTATAAGTTCTGTAAGAATTTCAAAACCTTCTTTTGACTTAAAATCAAGTGCCAAACTTTTTTTATTTCTGTTGACACCTAAGAAGTACGCAGAAATATCTTTAGAAAAAGGGGGGCCCCAAGCTCTTGTATCATCTCCACCTTGTGGATTTTCAATTTTGATAATTTCAGCTCCCAGATCCCCTAAATATTGTGTGCATAGGGGACCTGCAAGAACTCTTGTAAGGTCAAGTACTTTTACTCCAGTTAATGGATAGCTTTGATTTACACTCATATCATTTCTAACTTGGTTTTACGTTGTCGTCATTATTTAATCCAGTTAAATAATCCTTTACAATTTGAGCATTTTTTTCTCTAAATTTGAAAAAGTTTGGCTTTCTTTTTTCTATAAATGCATTCATTCCTTCCATGCACTCATCAGATCCCCATACATGAGCAAGCAACTCCATACCATGTTGCCATGATGCATATAACTCGTCTGATTCTGAATTTAATGATTTTTTGGTTTGCCTAATAGTTTGACCACTATAAGTGTTTATTTGTTTCACCCATTTCATAGTCTCATCTAGTAATTGATCTTGACTAACACATTTGTTAGCCAAACCAACATCTACAGCTTCTTTTCCTGTAAAAGTCCGACATAGAAAAATCATCTCTCTAGCGATCCTTTCTCCTACAATTCTTGGCAAATACTGAGTTGCTCCAACAGTAGGACAAGCTCCAACTCTAGCTCCAGTTTGACCTAACACCGCTGTGTCAGAACAAATTACTAAATCACACCATAAAGCTAGTTCATGACCTCCACCCATACAAAATCCATTAACCATAGCTATAACAGGTATAGGAACTCCTCTAATTGCCATTGCTAATCCAAGCATTCTGTCATTCCAATGAGCTGCATTAGACCAGTTTAACCTTTTCATTGCATAAAAATCACCACCAGCCGAAAAAGCTTCTTTTCCGGCACCTGAAAATACTATGCATGTAACTGTAGTATCATTTCTTGTTTCAAGAACTGCTTCACGCATTTCGTCTAAAGTTTGTTCTCTGAATGCATTTCTAACCTCAGGTCGATTGATAGTTATCCAAACAGCATTTTCTTTTCTTTCAACTATTATTTCATTATAGTCAGTTTTCATTTTATTCTCCTTTTTTAATGTTTTGAAATAATCTCTATTAAGGTGTTCATCATTTTTTTTGGATGTAAAAAAAATAATAATTTTCCATGATATCCCTCTGAAGGTTTTCCTATTGGGTTTAATTCTAGATTTTGAGCAATGTCATATGTTTCATCAATATTATTAACCTCAATTCCCAAATGGTGAAGTCCACCAAGAGGATTTTTTGACAAAAAACTATTAACAGGACTTTCTTGATTCAAAGGTTCTATTAATTCTAATTTAATATTCTTAAATTCTAACAAACTGATTTTTACTTTTTGTTTTTTTGAAATTTTAATTTCACCACGTTTAATATTAAAATTTTTTTCATAATGTTTAATAGCTTGTTCTATGCTTGGAACTACTATTCCAACATGATCTATATTTTCTACACCTATTTTTTGTTTCAATTTATACTCCCTAAATAAAGCTATTCATAAGCATTGAATGACAAAGTTGCTCCAAGAATTATTAAGCAACTATATGTAACTGGTCTAAAAATCTTTTCCGGTAAAATTTTAAATAGTA
The DNA here is from genome assembly GCA_902622875.1 of uncultured SAR116 cluster alpha proteobacterium. Lineage (GTDB taxonomy): Bacteria > Pseudomonadota > Alphaproteobacteria > Puniceispirillales > Marisalimonadaceae > Marisalimonas. The sequence continues at coordinate 20,419 of CACNRW010000011.1, read as the reverse complement.
ACTGTCCTGTTTTTAAACCAACGGCTAAAGGTAAAGACATTAACAAACCCAAAAACAAATAATTTTCTTCATAACCATTTATAAAATAAAAATAAGAAAAAAATGCCGCCACAGTTAAAATTACAGTACATTGTATATTTGCTTGGATTATTTTGATACTTTCGTTTTGGGATAAAAAAAATAATCCTGTCAATGGACCTGTTGGAACACCAAAAAATCCAGCAAAAAAACCAATTCCACTTCCAAAAGAAACAGACGTTAAAGAATTAATTTTTCCTTTATACTTCCAGCCAGCAATAAGAATAATAGTTGCAACAATTATAAAAATTCCCATAAAAAAAGTAATGTCGGGGATTTCTCTTTTAAAAAGAAAATATAAACCAACATATACACCTATGAAAATACCTAAGCCATAAAGTGATACTATTTTTTTTTGGGCATTTTTAATTGCATTTGGAAGTATAAGTAATTGTCCTATCATTCCAGAAATAACAACTACATTTAATGCAGGCAAAGGTCCCATAATTAAAACAAAACCAGGTAAAAGCAAAAGGGCTCCTGCAAAACCAGTATATCCTCTTATTAAACCACCAAGAAAAGCTACCATCAAAGTAAGGACAAATTGAATAATGGTAAAATTAGGTAGTAATTTATATACTTCTAATAAAAGACCATTAAGCACTTGAAAAATCCCCAAAAAATAATGCTAAATTTAAAATATTTAATTAAAAAACTTAAATGATTTTAATCAATAATTTAAATCAAGAAAAATGATTTACATAATATATTAGATCTTTTTTTATCAATTTTTTTGATTTAAATTATTTGTTTTTATCATTTAAAGTTTTATTTCTAATCATCTATCGTAGAGTATTATTCATTATTTTCAGAGGTAAAAATGACTATTCGAGATTGTATAGCGCCAGATAGAAATCCAAATGTTCCTGATATAGTACTCCCTAATGGATCTATAGATACTCATGTCCATATTTTTGAAAAAGAGTATCCTTTATTTGAAGGACGTGGATATAATCCTCCCGATTCTACTTTAAATGATTTGAAACATCTTCATAAACAATTAGGTGTTAGTAGGGTGGTTTACACACAACCATCACCATATGGTGTTGATAATTCTGCAATTCTAAAAGGCATAAAAGTAATGAATGAAGAGACGCCTGGAAGAGCAAAAGGGGTATGTGCCATAACAATGGAAGTTACCGATAAATTCTTAGAAGAATTAAATGATCAAGGAATAACTGGTGTAAGACTAAATATGGATAACATTGGTGGAATGCCAATAGGCTTAGATCAAATTCCAGAACTTGAAGCTAGAATTAAAGGTCTTGGTTGGCATATGGAGTACTTATTTCCTGGTAAAGATATAGTTGATTTGGCTCCAATATTTAAAAAATCAACTATTCCTATATCAATAGCACATTTTGCCTATCAATCTGCAGCCAATGGAATTAACTCTGAGGGTTTCAAAACTTTGTTGAACCTTGTTAAAGATGGTAATACTTGGATAAAAATTTCAGGTGCTAACAGAGTTAGCAAAACTGACTTACCACCTTATGATGATGTTATGCCTATGGCACGAGCTCTTGTTGAAGCAAACCCTGAAAATATCATGTGGGGAACTGATTGGCCTCACCCTAACAAATACGAAGTGAATCCAAATGATGGAGACTTAGTTAATGCTTTTGGTGAATGGATAGCTGACGAAGAAATGAGAAAAAAAATATTAGTAACAAATCCTGAAAAATTTTATTCATTTTAGAAAGTTTTTGATATGAAAATTGCTTTAGTTACAGGCGGAGGAACTGGTATAGGTAGGGCTGCTGCTATCGAATTAAATAAAATCGATTTTAAGGTATATGTAATAGGTAGGAGGGAAAAAGAACTAAAAGAAACATCTTCTCTTAAGACAAATAAGAACTTTGATATTGTACCAATTACAGTTGATATAACTAAAAGCGACGAGGTTAAATCACTCTTTGAAAAAATTAAAGAAAAAAATGGTCGAATTGATTTGTTATTCAATAATGCAGGCATGGGTGCACCCAGGGTCCCTATAGAGGATCTTAGCGAAAATGATTGGAGAAAAACAGTTGATGTTAATTTAACAGGTTCATTTCTTTGTGCACAACAAGCTATAAAACTAATGAAAACACAAAATCCTCAGGGTGGTAGAATTATTAATAATGGATCTGTTTCTGCTCATTCGCCTCGACCTGACACTGTTGCTTATACAGCAACTAAACATGCAATAAATGGTTTGACTAAATCAATTGCTCTTGATGGTAGAAATTTTAATATTTCGTGTTCACAATTAGATATTGGTAATGCAGATACTGCTATTGGCTCACGGTTTAAAACAGGAGTTCCACAAGCAAATGGTCAAAATATGATAGAACCAGTATTTGAAGCCGAAGATTGTGGAAAAGCTGTTGCTTACATTGCATCTTTACCTTTAGGTACTAATATACTTAATATGACTATTATGGCTACTAACATGCCTTTTGTTGGAAGAGGTTAAATATGACAAATAAAGAAGATGGAATGAAAAAAAACCTTACCAATTATGGTGATAAGGGATTTTCTATCTTTTTGAGAAAAGCATTTATAAAAGGCCTTGGTTACTCAGACGAAATGTTAGATAAAAAAATCATAGGTATTACAAATACTTTTAGTGATTATAATCCTTGCCACGGTAACGTTCCGGATTTAATTAAAAGTGTTAAAACAGGAATTTTATCTAACGGAGCTATTCCCTTAGAATTTCCAACTATAACTATTCATGAATCTTTCGCAAATCCAACCTCAATGTATTTAAGAAATTTAATGTCAATAGATACTGAGGAAATGTTGAGGGCACAACCAATGGATGCTTGTGTACTTATAGGAGGTTGTGACAAAACTGTTCCGGCACAAATAATGGGAGGATTAAGTGCTAATATCCCACTAATACAGCTAGTTACAGGTCCGATGCTAACAGGCTCATTTAGAGGTGAACGAGTTGGAGCTTGTACTGATTGTAGAAGATTTTGGGCAAGCTATCGAGCAGAAGAATTAGATGATGAAGATATTGAAGAAGTAAATAACCAATTAGTTCCTACCGTAGGGACGTGTGGTGTCATGGGTACGGCAAGTACTATGGCTATAACAACTGAAGCGCTTGGATTAATGGTGCCTAATAGTGCTTGTGCCCCAGCTGTTTCAGCTGATAGAAAAAGAATAGCAGAAAGTACTGGTAAAACTGCTGTTAAAATTGCAATTGAAAATTTAAAACCCTCAGATTATCTATCTGAAAAAAATTTTTTAAATGCTTTAATTGTTTTATCCTCTATTGGTGGCTCCACTAATGGTTTAGTTCACTTAACAGCTATGGCTGGAAGATTGGGTATTACAATAGATTTAAGTAAATTTGATGATATAACAAAAAATTTGCCCATGATTGTAGATTTAAAGCCATCTGGAACTGGTTATATGGAAGATCTTTACAAAGCAGGCGGATCTCAGAGAATCTTCTATGAATTACGAGATTTCCTGTATTTAGACGCTAAAAGTGTTAATGGCACTACTCTTGGAGAAGACATTAAAAATTCTGCAAAATGGTCGCAAAATATAATAACTGACAAAAATAATCCAGTATTTAATGCTGGAAGTATAGCCGTTTTAAAGGGTACCTTGGCGCCAAACTCTGCTATAATAAAACAATCTGCAGCGACTGAAAGTTTATTAATACATGAGGGTAGAGCTGTTGTATTTGAAGGACTAGAAGATTTAGCTAATAGGATAGACAGAGATGATTTAGATGTTGCAAAAGATGATGTTCTAGTTCTAAAAAGTATTGGGCCCAAAGGTGGACCAGGTATGCCAGAGGCAGGCTTAATACCAATACCTAAAAAATTAGCAAAGCAAGGTGTAAAAGATATGGTCAGGATTTCTGATGGTAGAATGAGTGGCACTGCATCAGGTACCATTATTCTTCATGTAACTCCTGAGTCTTATGAAAATGGTCCTCTAGCTATTGTGCAAAACGGGGATCTAATAAAACTCAATGTGCCAAAAAGAAAAATTGATTTAATGATTTCAGAAGAAGAAATTGCAAAAAGACTTCTTAAACGAAAAGAACTAAGTATTCGCAGAAGAGGCTATAATAAAATTTATATGGAACACGTCACTCAAGCAGATAGGGGTGTAGACTTTGATTTTTTAATATAAACAAGGAGTTATGATGAAATACGAAGATATAAGTAAAGATGGTTACCCTTTAGGTTTCTTAATTAATAAAGGTACTACAACTAATTCTGATGATTTAAATAAAACCTTCGTTTCTCATACCCGTCAAATGGCTCTTTTACAAAAAGAAACTATAGGTTACGAAGGTGATTTAAATTCCCATTCTTGGAGATTAACCTCTGATGAAGGAAAACATTTAAATGGAACTGACCTCGCACCATTTCCACTCGGATTTTTTAATGCTTCTATACATGGGGATATTGTTGGTAGAATTTTAAAAACTGCATCTAAAGAAAATTTATCAATAGATGAAGTTAAATGCGAAGTTAAAAATTCTTACTATTTAACTGGTTCTTTTGTTAAGGGCGATGGAGAAGGGCATGCTGAACCAACGGAAATAAATTTAGACATTAAAACTTCAGAAGATCAATCTAAAATTGAGAGCTTGGTTAATAAATGTTCTCAATTATCCCCAGTTTTGACAGCTTTAAGGACACCTCTTAAAAATACTTTTTCATTGATTGCCAATGGTAGAAGGAAAAATCTTTCAAATTTAAACGAAAGTTCCTTAAATAATCCTGAAGATCCATACAATTATTATCATAAACAACCTTCACCAAATAAAAATGATTTTTTTAGCGATAGAATGATTGTAAAAACTGGTGAAGTTTCAAGTGGAAAAGTGGAACCTGTAGACGGATATAATATTTCAAAATCATCTAAAAATGTTTCCAACAATAGTAATTTTAATAAAATTATTAGAACTATAGTTGGACAAAGCATTACAAAACCTTCAGATAACATTATAGAAGTTGATACAGTTTTAGGCTTGCCGGGTATGACACATTTTGTAATTGGTATGGATATTAATGGTGTAATTGCTCCTTCGCCAGTAAACACAATGGGAGCTGCAATTTCTTTTTGTTTTTTAACACAAACACATAGATATATTCACCATCAAAAGTTTAATATAGAAGGATTAAGAATGTCACAATATGCAACATTTAAAGAAAAATCTAATGGATCAATTGAGATGCTACCATTAGACACTCATTTATTCGTGAATGGTTCAGCTAGCGACGAACATAATGAAAAGTTAATAGATATGTCTGAGAAGACTTGTTATCTTCATGCAACATTAAGTAAAGCATTAGAACCAAATATAAATATTAATTTTAATTAAGGAGTTTCTTATCATGAGAACTAAAAGAGATAATCAGCAGTGGATGTTAGATTTAGCCCTTAACATGAGGGGTAGAGTTCAAAATTTTGAAAGGGACGATCCTGAAACTCCAGCAAGAGCTCATAATTACAGAATGCTTCCTAAAATGTGGAGAAAAAAAGCTGAACATGATGAAGCTTTAGCAAAAACTGCTGAAAAAAACGGTTTTAAAGCGACAGCTCTTGAACATTATGATCATGCTGTAGAATCTTACCGAATGGCACAGCATCCAATTTATTTTGATGATAACCCCGTTAAAATCTACTTGAGTAATAAATTAAAAGAAATGGTAGACAAAAGATCTGCATTAGCACCTTATCCAATTGAAAGAGTTGAAGTACCTTTTGACGATGGTAAAACCATTTCATGTTTGTTGCATCTATTACCAGACAGAAGGAAGGCACCTTGTGTTATATATGTACCTGGAATGGATCAAACGAAAGAATATTTTCCAAGAGTAATGAATAGTCTTGGGGTTAGTAGAGGAATGCACGTGATATCAATGGACGGTCCTGGTCAAGGCAATTCAAATATTCAAAAAATTAGAGCTGTTGCTGATAATTATGAAAGAGCAGGGGCAGCAGTTATAGATTATTTAGAGACCAGAGAAGAGATTGATTCTAAGAAAATTGGTATTTATGGCGTTAGTATGGGCAGTTATTGGTCTCTGAGATTAGCAAGTTATGATAATAGGCCAGCTGCATTAGCTAGTGGTGTAGCTACATTTAATCCAAATAACACTATATTTTCAGTTTCTTCTCCTAGATTTAAACAAATGTTTATGTATATGGCAGGCATGGATGATGAGGAAGAGTTTGATAAAATGGCTGAAAAAATGACTGTCAAAGGATATGCTGATAAAGTTAAATGTCCAACGTTATTGGCAACCGGTGAATTTGATCCACTATGTCCATTAGAAGACGCTGTTGAGGTTTACGAAGATTTAACTTGTAAAAAAGAATTATGGGTAATTGAAGATCAATTTCATCCATTGTGGGGTATTCCTAATTTAGGAAAGTTAGATTGTCATCATTATATAATGGATTGGCTACAAAAAGCATTATTAGAAGATAAGACGAATGATAAAAGAATTGCTTATGTTAGTAATAAAGGTGATGGACCTTTTGGTGATTGTGAATGGGTCCCAACAATTAAGCCTGGTGAAGCATACTTTTAAATTTATAATTTAAAATTCATATTAGGAAATTTTATAAAAAACTTATTATGAAAATCTTTAACCTTTCTCAATAGATTATTTTTTTCAAAATTTGTCATTTCATAAATTTTTACATTTTCTTTTTTTATCATATCTATAAGTTTTTTATCATCCTCTTCTGCTAACTTAAATTGATAATTTATAGTTTCTTTTGATGCTTCTAAAATTAACTTTTTCTCTAGTTCGTTTAATTTATTGAAAAAATAATGATTAATAACAAATAAACAAAAACCAAAAAGATGAGAGGATAAAGTAAGGTATTTTTGAGAATTTTGAACTCCAAAATTCCAAAAGTTAGTTAAAGGGTTTTCTTGAGCATCTATTTCACTATTTGATAATGCTTTTTTAAAGTCTCTTACATCTAAAGGACAAGATTTAAAACCTAATCTATTAAAAATATTTATATGTAATTCGCTAGGAGTTGTTCTAATTTTAAGATCAGTACAGGAGTTTTCATCATTTATAAATGATCGATTTGTGCTAATATGTCTAGCACCGTTATCCCAAAAGCCTAATAGTTTTAAATTGAGATTATTTTCTAACTTTTCTGACACAAATCTATTAAACTTAATCTCAATTAAGTCCTTTACTTCTTTTTTATTTTGGAAATAAAAAGGTAAGTCTAAGAGTTGTATTTCTGGTAATAATTTTTCATAATAACTAGACCATAAATAAGATACTTGTATATTGTTGTTTCTAGTCATTTCAATTAGAGATGAAGCTTTTTTTCCTGATAATGTTATGTCTTTTTCATATTCAAAATCAAAAGTTTTTGACAATTTTTTAATAAAAAAATTCATTGACCTTGTATGGACTGAAGCATCTCCTTGATAACCTGCAACTTTAATAACTTTTTTCATTAATAGACCCTAAAATATGTTAAATTTAATTTTATATTAAAACTAATTGGAGAACAAATTGAACATTAAAATAATTGATCTTTCTGTTGAAATATATCAAAAATGTCCCACACTTCCTAATCATCCCCCTATGGTACTATCTGATTACCAGACACATAAAACTATAAGAGAAGCAGAAGGAATAAAATTTTCGTGTGCATCTATGTATATGTCCATGGGAGAGCATACTGGAACTCATATAGATGCATTTTCACATTTTGACCCGGATCCTAATGCAAAATCTATCGATAAAATGCCCTTAGAGAATTTTTATACAGAGGGTATTTGTTTAGATTTATCTCATAAACCACTTAAATCTAATATAACAATAGAAGATTTAGAAGCAGCTTTAGAAAGAGATGAATTAAGCATTAACCCAAAAGATACAGTATTATTATATATGGCTCACTATGATAGGACTTATGGCACTAATAAATTTTTAACTGATTTTCCTGGTTTGACACGAAAATCTGCTGAATGGCTTGGAAAACAAGGTATAACAAGCTTTGGGGTTGAAGCTGTAAGCCCAGGCACTCCAGGTAAAAATAATTTTGAAGTTCACAATGTTTGTAAAGAAATGGGCTTTACACATATAGAAGGTTTAATAAACTTAGATCAACTTATTGGAAAAGGTAGATTTAAATTTATTGGGTTGCCACTTAAAATCAGGGGAGGGACTGGAAGCCCTATTAGGGCAATAGCTGTATTTGATACTTAAGTAATAATATAAAAAACAATTAGTTATTAAAATAAATTATATATTGCTTTAATTAAAATACATTAAAATGATACTTATAAGAAAAGGTAGAATTATCAAAGTTGATATTGTTGATATTACAACCAATCCAGCTACTGTTGTTGTGTCTTTATTTACTTGAACAGTAAATATATAATTTAATAACGCGACTGGCATTGTTGACATAATCAAAATAACACCGGCCTTTACACCAGTAATATCCATTAAAAGTAAGACTAATAAAGCGCTTACTAAACCAATAAAAAAACGAGCAAGTGTATAAAAAAATCCTTTGATAAAATTTTTAACCTTTAAATTTGAAAGCGAATAACCCAATAATATCAATGATATGGGTATGACTATTTGCCCAAGATAATTTGTTGTATTTATGATAACTAGAGGTAAAGATATTTTATGAGTCATTACTATCAAACCTAAAAGAGTTAATACAAAAATTGGATGATACAATAAATATAAAAACCTAAAAGATCCTAGAATAGTTAAATATCCAAATGTATTTTGGGATATTGCTACTACAACATAATATGGAATAGCATACATAAGACCCGTTTCGCCGTATGTTAATATAGATAAGGGTAATGCCAAATTAGCCGAATTAGGATGTATTAAACAGCTAAAATAAGGACTAAACTCCTCTTTAAATAATTTTAAAACAATTAGAGCTAAAATGGATGAAATAAAAATTACACATATTGCTGCAAAGAAAATTTCAAGAAGAATATTTAATTCAATATTCGTCGTAGATAAAGTATGAAAGATTAAACATGGAGATCCAATATGCGTAAGTAAAAAACCCAATGTTTTTTCGTGAATCTCTATCTTTAATTTAGATACTGCAAAACCTAAAAATATTAATAAAAAAACAGGTCCAGTTATTGATATTATTTCTTGGTACATAATTAAAAGATGGTATGCCTTTTAATGTAGGCATACCATTTTGAATTTAACCTTTAGTCATTTGCTTAACTAAAGATTTATAATTATTTGATTTTTCTGCTCTAATCTTTTCGTAATCTGGACCACTCATAAATTTCATGTTTTCGCCTAATCTTTTCATAAATTTTTTGAATGTTTTGTCATCTTTTAGCTTTGACAGAGCATCTTGAAGAATTTTAATTCGTTCAGGCGGTGTTTTTGCAGGTGCCATCAAAATCCTGTCCATATACCCAATTTGTCCTGTAAAACCTAGTTCTTCAAATGTTGGAGGTGTCCCAAGACTTTTTTCTTTTGCTCCACATGCTAAAGTTCTAACTTTTGATCCTTGACCTTTAATTACTGATGGAAAGTGTAATACTGCCTCTACATCTCCCGCTAGTAACCCTTTAACCATTGGACCACCGCCCTTAAAAGGCGTTAAGTTAGCATTTACCTTACCCCAAGACATTAATTGAGCCATTGGAACCATTGTTGCGCCCCACATACCTGAATGTCCAAGTTTTAACTTACCATTGCTTGATTTAGCCGCATCAAAAACATCCTGAACTGATTGATATTTAGATTTACTTAAAACTATCATACAAGCAGCGGCATAGTTTAATCTTCCCACAGTAACAAAGTCACTCAAAGGCTTATAAGGTAACTTTTTAACATGATGCTGAAGTTGATCCACATAATTATGAGTAAACAAAAGTGTATAACCATCTGGTTTTGCTTGAGCTACCATAGCAGTTCCAGTTTGACCACTAGCACCTGGAACTAATTTGACTATAATCGCATTTCCTAGATATTGTGGAATTATACTTGTAAAGACTCTAGCATTTAAGTCGTGAGATCCCCCAGGGCCAAAAGGTATAACCATTGTAATTGGTTTTTCAGGATAGTCAGCTTTTGCTATCCACGAAAAGTTAATAATAGCCAATATAGCTATAAAAGTTTTTAATAAATTATTCATTTTTTTCCTCCTTTCAAATGAGAAATTAACTTGATTTTACCTGCGATGAGGTAAGTGAAGTTGCGACGTCACGCAACTTTTTACTTCTCTGAAAAAGTTTCCAAGTTATTACTGGAGTAGACACAATAATAAGAGCAGCTATTGGTCTTTCAGAGAGTAAATACATTAAAACATTGTCATCGCCTAAACTTAATGTTTGGCCAAATGCATATTCTAAAGATGGGGCTAAAATAAAAGCCATGACTAAAGGTGTTACGTCAAATTGAAGTTTTTTCAATATATAACCAAAAATTCCAAAAAATAACAAAAAATATAAGTCAGCAGGATTATGCCTAAATACATATGACCCCGCAAATGCAAAAATGATTGTTAAAGGAATTAAATAAGACTTTTTTATTGTTACTACTTTTGAAAATAATGGCATTGTAAAATAACCTAAAATCAAAAATAGAATATTAGCAATTAACATACATAATAAAATTGCAAACACTATACTTCCTTGCTCTGACATTAGTTCTGGTCCAGGTCTTAAGCCATGTGCAATAAAGGCCCCAAGTAAAATAGCAGTGATATTATCTCCGGGTATTCCTAGTGTTAAAAGTGGAACAAGAGTGGGGCCGTTTACAGCATTATTTGCAGCTTCTGGTGCTGCAATTCCCTCTAATTCTCCTTTTCCGAATTTTTCAGGTGTTTTTGAGGAATTTTTTGCTGCCGCGTATCCTACAAAAGCTGCAACAACCTGACCAACTCCAGGAATCATTCCAATGGTTGTTCCTATAACGGTACTTCTGAGGATTGTTTTTCTTAACTTTAAAAATTCTTCCCAAGTTAATTTTTCTTCTTTTTTTAAATTTAGTTTTGTTTTAACAAATTCTTTGGCTTTAGTTTCAATATTTATTAAAATCTCTGGTATAGCAAATAATCCTATAAGCATTGGTAATAAAGGAACACCAGCTCTAAGTTCAAAAACATCAAACGTGAATCTTGATAATGCTGCTATTGGGTCTTGACCAATCATAGCTATAAATAGTCCTGCAGCTAACATAATCATATTTTTTCCTACACTTCCATTTGATGTAGAAGAAATAATTAAAATACTTAAAAATAATATAGCTGCTAACTCAGGAGGTCCTATTAATAAAGCGACTAAAGCTATAGGTCCAATAAGAAGAATAGTAACAATATCACTTGAAAAATCAGCTATTACAGAGGAAAATAATGCAGTTTCAAGTGCTTTTCTGCCTTTTCCCATTTTTGTTAAGGGTGGTCCATCGAAGGTAGTTGCCACTGATGCACCCGTTCCAGGTAATGAAACTAGGATTGCTGGAATAGAACCTCCAAAAATTCCTCCTTTGTAAACACCAATCAAAAAAGGAATTCCAACCAAGGGATCCATAAAAAATGATATAGGAAGTACAATAGCCATTGCCATTAAGGTAGTTAATCCAGGTAATGCACCAACAAACAAACCAATTAAAAGACCTAAAGCTATTACAAAAATAATTGTTAGAAAATTACCACTTCCTAAAATTAAAGGAAAAGAATTAAAAAAACTTTCTAACATATATATTCACCTTACATTATTAAAAAATTTCCAATCCGCATTTCTAAAAATGGAAACGCCGGTAAAAAAACATGCATTATATTGACGAAAATAAAAAAAACAGTGATAGGAAAAATAATTGCAATCAAAGTCACAAATTTTAAATTTACATTTCCCATGTAATTGCTCAAAAAGAAAATGAGAAGAAAACTAGATAGAACAAATCCTAAGGACTCAAATGTTAATGAATAACCAAATAAAAAAATAATTGTAACTAAAACATTTAAAAGCATTTCTTTTGAAAATAAAGGCCAAACATTTATACTTTTATCCTCTCTTTCAAAAAATAGAGTATACAAGCCAAATATAAAAAACATGAAAGATATAATAGCAGGAACAATCTTTGGATCTATTTCAGAAGAAGATTGACCAAAAAGCAATAATGGCTTTTCCACTTCTGTAGGTATTTTAAGAAAAATAAAAATTCCAAATATAATACTTATAATACTAGTAACAAGATTTGGTGTAATATTTATTGATTTCATTAATTATTCCTGGGTAAAAGAACAGGTTCTCCATTTTCTGCTGACAAGTCTGCTGCCATATAAAGTTCCATAACTGTTTTAGCTTCTTCTGGCTTTACTAATACAGGCTTATTTAATGCAACTGCATTTATAAAATGCATTGTTTCTTCATGCATGGGACCAGCATGTGTATGGTTTACAGGTTCACCTGGCATAGAGGACATAGGATATCTAATACCATCTTTAACCGTACTAAGCTGAACATCCTTATGTGTATCATCAATAAATAAAGATCCATCAGTGCCAATGACTTCTATCCAGGTATTAGAAAAATTTGGATAGCCTAAAGGAAGTATCCATCCAGCACCTATTGTTATAGTGATCCCATCATCTAATGTAACCATAATCCATTGATGATCAGGTGTGTTACTGTTCTTTGAGAATAATTTTCCAGAAGTTTGACTATATACTTTTATAGGCTTTCTTGGTTGTAAACACCATAATAAAAAATCTAAATCATGTGTTGCTTCCATAGCAGCAGGGGATAGAGCTGTTCTACCAGAAATTTTTTTACCAAGCTCACGAGTAATATGTCTGCTTACAAGGCAAGTGACTGGTTCACCTATCAAATTTTCTTTTAATGTTTTATTTACATATGCATATTTTGCATTAAATCTTTGCGAATAACCAATTGTAAATTTTACATTATTTTTAATTGATACATCTATTAATTCTTCAGCTTCTTTTAATGTTGTAGCTATAGGTTTTTCTAAAAAAACGTTTTTACCCGCTTTAAGAGCAGCAAGTGCAATAGGATAGTGTGTGGTCTCTGGAGTTGCAGATATAATAATAGTATCAATATTTTTATTATTTACTAATTCTTGCCAATTTTCCGTAGCCATTTCTATATTGAGAGAATTTTTTAATTCTTTTAATCGATTAGAGTTTGTTTCAGCAATATATAACTTATCTACAAGAGGATTATCAGCGCACGCATTAGCTCTTATGCCACCACACCATCCAGTTCCGATAATACCAACATTAATTTGATTAATCATGATCATCCCCTGAATTTACTATAGTTAACTAACACCTAATAATTTGGCAGCATTTATACCTGTTATCTTTTTTATCTCTTCTTCATTTAGGCCAGGAGTGCCCAATACATGACCTATAGGATCATCTTCTGCCATATCATAAGGATAGTCAGTTCCCATAACAATTTTGTCAGCACCAAATACATCTACCAAATATTTTAATTGCTCATAAGTAAAGACAATTGTATCAAAATACATTTTCTTTAAATAATAACTAGGAGGATGCTTTAGATCATTACCTCTACAATCAGGTCTAGCCCCCCATGCATGATCTATTCTTCCAGCATAAGAAGGTAAGTAACCACCTCCATGTGATGCTAAAATTTTAAGGTTTGGAAATTTTTCTAGTGTTCCATCAAAAATAAGATGATGGAGAGCAACAGTTGTATCTAGGGGATTGCCAATTACATTATTAAAATAATGATTTTTCAAACGATCTCCTTGAGGATATCCATTTGGATGAATAAAAATAAGTGTATCTAATTTTTGAGCAGTCTCCCAAACTGCATCTAGTGAAGGATCAGATAACTCGTGACCATCAACAGTTCCTAATACCTGAAACCCTTTTAAATTTAGTTCTTTAACACCTCTTTCCATTTCTTTAACTGCAGCTTCGGTATCCTGTAATGGAAGATGACCTAAAGATAAAAATCTATCTGGCCTGTCTGTTGCGACCTTTGATAGAGTGTTGTTAATAACTTCAATAGATTTATGACCACGTTTATTTCTAACTGAATAATATGCTTGAAAGGGGACTGGTATTAAAATTTGCATATCAATACCTTGTCTGTCCATATCTTTAAGTCTTTGATCAATATTTGTTAAATTAATTGATCTATCTTTACCTTGTTGTTTATTTTGTATGGATGATTTTTCGTTAGTATATCTGAAAGCTGGAACAAAATTTGGGTCAAATAAATCTTCAATCAAATCTGCTGCCTCTTGAACATGCAAGTGACAATGAGCGTCTATAGTAATATTAGAATTATATCTTTCTTTTCTTTCAAAATGCTCTCTTGCAGCGGTTGCACCATATGGTTTGAGTTCCAAAACACACTCCTCAATAGTTAACATCTTTATTAATAAGTTAATTATTATAAAACATTAAATTATAAAAAAATATAGATATCATCAGATAATTTGATTTTAGTTTTTATCAATTAAGTTTAAAGTAAATAGTCTCATGAGGTGTTTTATGAAATTTGGTCTTTTTGGTAGTGCTAAGCTTAATAAAATTAACAATGATATAGACAGTTCGCTTAGTTATAATGAATGGGTTGATTATAATATAGAAGCTGAAAAATTAGGTTTTGAAAGTACATTTACTGTAGAGCATCATTTTACGGGGTTAGGTCAAGTATCGGCATCATTAAATTTATTAACTTATCTAGCTGCTAAAACTTCTAAAATTAAACTAGGCACTGCTGTTCTTACTTTACCGTGGCATAATCCAGTTTTATTAGCTGAACAAGTTGCAACCATGGATTTATTATCTAATGGACGAATTCAATTAGGAGTAGGAAAAGGGTATAGATACAATGAATTTAAAGGCTTTAAAATAGATATGAACGAAGCTAATGAAAGGTTTGATGAATCAGTAGATATAATGGTTAAATCTTGAGAAAACAAAAAAAAATGGAGCTATAAAGGAAAATTTTGGTCATTTGATGATATTATTGTTGAGCCTTCATGTCATCAATCACCTTATCCAACTCTTTGGATGGCTGCTGGAAATCACGACGCTATAAAAAATGTTGCAAAAAAAAATGCAAATTTATTACTTGATCAATTCTCACCATTAGATGAAGTCATAAAAAGAGTTCAAGTATATAAGTCTGAATTAAATAAAAACAAATTAAATGACGACACACATAATAGAATAGCCCTAGCTAGGGCTTTGTATATAGCTAAAGATGAAAAAGAAAAAATGGAAGTTATAGAAAAAAGAATGATGGCTAGATCAAAGGTTGATCAATTGTCAGAAAGACCTGATGGTAAAAATCAGTCAAGTATAATGTCATTCAAGGGACCTGATGAAGCTTTGAAAGGTGCCTTAATTGGAACTGAAGAAGAAATACATGAACGCTTGAAAAAGTTAAGAGATAATGGAGTAGGGTATTTGCTTTTAGTTGACGCAGGTGGTGGAATAGAGCACCTTAGGAAGTTTGCAAAAAAAATTATGCCAACTTATCATTAGTTAAATTAAAAGAAATAAAACTTATTTTATTTTGAATAACTTACAGGCATTTCCTCCAGTAATTAGTGAAATATCATTTTCACTCAAACCATCTGTGCCTAATACATGTTCAATTGGGTCATCTTCAGCCATATCATACGGGTAGTCAGTTCCCATAACAATATGGTCAGAACCATATTGATCAATAAGGTATTTTAGTTGATCACATGAAAAAACAACCGTGTCAAAATACATTCTTTTTAAATAATCAGAAGGTTTGTAATTTAAGTTATAGCCGCTGCAGTCAGGCCTTGCTCCCCAAGCATGGTCAATTCTAGCAGAGTATGAAGGAAGATAACCGCCACCATGAGCTACAAAAATTTTTAAATTAGGATTTTTTTCCATTGTTCCATCAAAAATCAAATGATGAAGTGCAACAGTTGTATCCATTGGATTTCCTATAATATTAATAAAATAATGATTTTTTAATCTCTCACCTTCTGGATAGCCATTAGGATGTAAAAAAATAGGTACATCTAACTTACAAGCAGTTTCCCAGATGCCATCATATGAAGGATGAGATAATTCTTTTCCATCTTGAAATGTAATTATTTGAAATCCTCTTATATCAAGATCATTAATACATCGGTTCATCTCCTTTACAGCCAGATCTCCATTTTGCATTGGAAGAGTTCCTAATGCTACAAATCTATCTTTTCTTGAATTTGCTGTTTCAGAGAGTTTATTATTAATAGTTTCTATTGCTTTGTAAGCTGCATTGCTTTTTATATTACAATAATGTTGAAAGGGAACAGGTATAAGGACTTGAGTATCAATTCCTTGTGAGTCCATTTTTTTAAGTCTTGTTTCAACATTTGTTAAGTCCATAAACCTATCTTTAATTTGTTGAACATTTTGCTTTGTTGTAATTGGATTGGAATGTCTAAAAGCTGGAATGTCAAATTGATCGAAAAGGCCCTGAACAATGTCAGCAGATTCCTGAACGTGTAAATGACAGTGTGCATCAACAGTTTTAGATGAAGGCCTAACTTTATAACCAGGTTCACCATGAATTCTACCAGAAGTACTACCATATGGTTTTATACTCATAATAAGCTCCAAAATCATTACAAATAAATTATATAAAAATTTGAATTAATTATCTAGTATCTTAGATAAATTTAAAGTTTAAGAAAAGTAAAACACATTATTAAAAAGTTTAGTATTTTATTAATTGCAGCTTTTATGTTTATGGGATCAGGATGTACAACGTACAATTCATATGTACCTGACTGGGCAAAGATCGGTTCATCAAATTAGTTTTTAATTCTTAATAAGATTAAACTTTATAATATTACAATAAATTACTCATATATATTAATTTTATTATAATTTTGTTAGATTACCTTATCTTTATATCTTTATTTATAGGGGAGAAATATAATTATAAATATATTTGTCGCATAATATATATTATGTAATTTAAATATCTATAGTTAATCCATCATAAGCAGGATAAACATTTGGTGGGCATAATTTAGTAACAACGTCATGATCTGATTCAGGACTCAAATGTGTTAAATAAGCTGTTTCAGGTTTTAATTTCGCAATCCAATTAAATGATAAATCAAAATGTGCATGAGCTAAATGTGGACTTTCACGTAGCCCAGTTATAATTAAAACTTTAAGATTATATAAGTGATTGAAACTATCATCAGGAAAATCAACAACATCAGTACAATATGCAAATTTATCATTAAATATGAAACCAAGTGTATCTATGGCACCATGATTTTGTTTAATTGATTTAATATTAATATCGTTAATTTTAAGTTCTTCAAAATATTCAATATGTTTTAATTCTAGTGGCGGATTAAAATAAGATTGAGAAGATAATGATTTTTCAAATAAATAGTTAAATCTAGTTAATAAAAAATTAGATGTTTCTGCATTAGTATAGATCTTTATTTTTTCTCTATTATAAAAATAAAAAGGTCTTAATTCATCTAACCCAGATATATGATCAGAATGTTGATGAGTAATAAAAACAGCGTCTAACTTTCTTATGTTATGCTCAATAAGTTGATTTTTAATGTCAGGACCTGCATCAACTAAAATAGTGGTATTTTCATCTTGGATTAGTATTGAACATCTTTGTCTTTTATTTTTTGGATTAGATGGATCACAGTTCCCCCATCCTAGTTTTCCTAAAGCAGGAATACCTACAGATGTACCTGTACCTAAAACAGTAATTTTAATATTGCTTTTCATTAATACAACTTATCAAAAATTTTGTTTGAATTAATATATAATTGACTGATAAAATCATTAAAATCACTTTTTCTAATATCTGACAAAAATTTAGCTGTTAAGTAACAATTCTTAGGTTCATTGATTGAACCTCTCAGGGGCGTTGGTGACAAATAAGGTGAATCTGTTTCAACCAAAATTTTGTCATTTGGAACAAGCACGGCTATTTCTTGAATTTCTTTAGCAGAATTAAAAGTTACAATTCCAGAAAACGAAATATAAAAGCCTAAATTAAGCCCACATAAAGCTAATTCCTTTCCAGAACTAAAGCAATGTAAAATTGCCTGAAATGGTCCATTTTTAAACTCACTTGTTAATATATCTATCATATCTTCGTCAGCATCTCGCGAATGAATAATGAGTGGTAAGCCTGTGTCTCTTGCTACATTAATTTGCGTAATAAAGGATATTTTTTGTTCCTTTATGCTATCTCGTCCATAATGATAATCAAGACCACACTCACCTATTCCAACACATTTACCTTTTTTTGATATATTTTTAATTAAATCATAATTTGAATTATTTTTATCTTTTAAAACTTCATTTGGGTGTATTCCAACAGTAAAAAAAATCTCTTCATTTTTATAAGATAAATTTATTATTTTATCTATTTTGTTTAAATTTGTTGAAATTGAAATAATTCTTTTGACATTGTTATTCTTAGCATTTTCTAAAATCTCTTCAATTCTATAATAAAGTTCTGAGAAATCTAAATGTGCATGGGTATCTATTAAATAATCAGTCATCATTTTGTACAAAGCTCTTAAACACGTGGAAATAAAGGTTTAGGTGTAGAAATTTTTATTCCCCCATCAAAAAATAATAGAATAGACTTTATGTCTCTTTGAACTAATGGGATTTGAATATGATCCAAAATACACTTTGAAGTATTTGGAATAAAAGGTTGAAGCATTATAGAAATTTGTCTTATGGTTTCTATTAATGTGTACAAAACAACCTCCATTCTTTGAAAATTATTTTTCTTGAGTGACCATGGAGCTTGATTATCAACATATTTGTTTGCATCTGATATTACTAACCAAATATTTTTTAAGAATTGATCAAATTTTTGTTCATCCATTAAACTTTTATAATTTTGTAAAGAATTTCTTATAGAATTAATTAATTTTAAATCTTCATCTTCAAAATCATTTGGTCTAATTGGAATAACTTCGTTACAATTTTTAAATATCATAGAGATAACTCTTTGAAATAAGTTACCATAACTGTTCGCTAAATCACTGTTAATTCTATTAATAAGTTGAGAAGTAGAGAAATCACCATCATTCCCAAAAGGAACTTCCCTCATCAAAAAATATCTAATTTGATCAACACCATATTTATCAACTAAGTCAAATGGATCAATTACATTACCTAAAGACTTAGATATTTTATTTCCTTCATTTGTCCACCATCCGTGTGCAAATATTTTTTTAGGCAATGGTAATTCAGCAGCCATTAAAAAAGCAGGCCAATAAACTGCATGAAATCTTATTATGTCTTTGCCAACCATATGAATATCTGCAGGCCAAAATTTAGAAAGAGCATCATTCTTAGTACTTGAATAATTACAGGCTGATAAATAATTTGTTAGAGCATCAAGCCATACATACATAATATGGTCATCATTATTTGGAACCTTTACACCCCAAGAAAAACTAGTCCTACTAATTGAAAGATCTTTTAAACCTCCTTTTACAAAGCTTATAACTTCGTTTCTTCTAGAATTTGGCAAAATAAAATTATTGTTTTCTTCATAAAATTTAAGAAGTTTATCTTCCCATTTTGATAAATTGAAAAAATAAGATGATTCTTCAACCCATTCAACTGGCGCACCTGAAGGAGCTGTCCCATCAACAATTTCTGTTTCAGAATAAAAAGCCTCATCTCTTACTGAGTACCATCCAGAATATTTATCTAAATATATAGACCCATTTTCTAGTAATTTTTTCCAAATTTTTTTACAAGAATCTAAATGTCGTTTTTCAGTGGTCCTAATAAAATCATCATTGGAAAAATTCATACATTTTAAAAGATTTCTAAAATTTTTAGATACTTCGTCTACAAACTCTTTAGGCGCCACTCCTTTTTTTTTAGCTGCCAGTTCAACTTTTTGCCCGTGCTCATCAGTGCCAGTTAAGAAAAAAACATTAAAACCATCTAATCTCTTAAACCTAGCAATTACATCGCAAGCTAATGTTGTATAAGCATGACCAATATGAGGCATGTCATTGACATAATAAATTGGAGTGGTGATATAATAATTATAACTCATATAAAAACCTTAAAAAAAACTATATACCACAAAAATCTTTAAATGAATCAATTAAAACATCTGATTTGTTTAAATTTAATAAATTAGCAAAATGCATGTTTTTATATATTTGTGAATTCAAGTCTAGGAGTTTATCAGGTTTATAGTTATTTGAGATTTCTAAAATTAATTCTTTTTCTTTGTTTAAGGTAGAACCTAAAAAATTTTTATATTCATTATAAAAAACTGTTTTTATAATAAGATCATTTATAATTAAATTTAAAACAT
>CACNRW010000010.1 GCA_902622875.1 uncultured SAR116 cluster alpha proteobacterium | reverse complement strand
TAGAAGCAGAAGCATGTGTAGATGTTGGTTCTTCACCAACTAAGTCCATTTCATCAAGTTCATAAGCGTCAGAAGCATCGTCATCTGTACCTAAAACGATCCTACCAAAACCTCCTGAGATTGTAAGAGACGCTTCGTCACCCTCCAATGCTTGGTCACTTGATGTAATTGCACCAATATCATATCTGAAGCTAAGATCTAAGCCAGAATCAGTCTTGTTGGAAAAGGTAACAACCATATCAGTATCGCCATGACCCATAGAAGTTCCGTCAAGTGAAGTTATTTGAGAACTTCTTGACAAATATGTAAACTCATAACTACCAGCGATATCAATATCTGTCTCTGCTAAAGCAGCGTTTGTTGAAAGAGTAGCAGCTGCAGCAAGTGCAGTTGTACCCAAAAGTAATTTTCTCATTTATAATCTCCTTAAAAGATTGTTTAGAATGTTAATCGGCACTTCGCTGGTTAAACAAAGTGCCTCCCAATACGATTACGGGGATACGCAAATACAATTGGTTTAATTTAAATACTATATACAATTAATGTTTTAAAGTAATATTACTATCAATATGATACTTTTATCACTCCACGTGATATTTTTGCAACATTCATCAAAAATTGTATATAACTAATAAATTAAAATAATTTTAAAGGGAAAATTTTGGTGATACTGAAATAAATGATTTTCTTGCATCTTCATTATCTTTTAGAACTTTTATGTAATTATTAATACGAAGTTTTTTAAGACAACGAAAAAAAGTTGCTCTTGGATGGGGACACTTTTCCAATATATTTTCTAGACTAGTTTGTTTATTTTTACCTTGAATATGAATAATAGCTTGAAATACGTCACGTTCTGTCAATGATAATTTATTTAACCCGAATTGCTCTTCCTTATTCCTCAACAAAGACCACAATTCAGATAAAGATTGTTTTGTCTCTTTCATAATGTACCCCCGCTTATTATTATGATACATTTTTAGGCAATTAATTCAAATAAAATTTATTGTTATGTTAACTAAAAAAATATATTATTTTTTATTTCATGCACAAGAACTAAAGTTTTCTTTTAAACCATATCATAAAAGATTAAATTGAAGAGTAAAACTAAATAAGATTTTTAAATTTTGATAGAAAGATGAAATTGAAAACTACGAAACCAACAATTGGATTTATAGGTGCGGGCAACATGGGTCTGCCAATGGTAAAAAATTTAATAAAAAAGGGTTATCAAGTGAAAGTGTATGACATCAATCCCAAAATTACAAAAAAATTAGAAAAAGATAACATAATATCTGTAAATAATTTAAGAGCAGTTGCAAATAATAATTTTATAATTTCAATTTTACCTGACACGCAAAATGTAGAAAATGTATTTAATGCTGATACAGGTATAAATTCTTATTTGAAACCTGGAACAGTTGTGGTTGACATGAGTACAATTTCCTCTTCATCAGCTATCGAAATAGGTAAAAAATTACAAAAGGAACAAATAGAATTTCTTGACGCCCCTGTCAGCGGTGGTGTAAAAGGCGCTTTAAATGCTAACTTGTCAATAATGGTAGGTGGCAAGAAAGAAACTTATAAAAAATCATTAAATGTTCTTAACTCATTAGGTAGAAATATTATATATGCTGGAAAACTTGGCATGGGACAAGTTTTTAAAATGTGTAATCAAATAATGGTTGGGTCTCATATACAGGCTATGTGTGAAGCGTACGCGTTGTGTAAATCAAAGGGAGGAGATTTAAAACTTTTGAGGGAAACTTTAATGGGGGGGTCTGCAAATTCTTGGATAATAGAAAATTTAGGTGATGATGTCATAGATAAAAAAGAACACCCTGGTTTTAGAATAGATTTACAACTAAAAGACCTAAAGTTGGCTAGCGAAGCAGCATTCGAAAGTGGAGTCCCTCTTCCAGGGTTATCCTTGGTATTGGCGTTGTTTCTTGAAACGAAAGCACATAACGAAGGCAAAAATGGAAATCAATCTCTATTTAAAACTTATGATAGAATGTCTAACCAGTAATAATCACTACGTTAATTATAATCTTATTTACCTTCAAAAATTCTGATATCCCTGTCCGCTCCACCGTCGAGCGCTTTTAACGCAGCTTGATAATCATTGCTATTGTAAGCAGCCTTTGCCTTTTCAAGGCTTTCAAATTCAACTAAAACAGTTTGTTGTGCAATTCCATTTTCATGAGCATCTACAATGCTGGTACTAGCTAGCATTTTTCCACCTGCTTTAACCATTGCTGGACCTGCTAACTCCAAATAAGCTTCTCTTTTTTCAGGATTCGCTGGTGATCGATGAGCACTTAAAAAATAACCTTTAGGCATAAAAACTCCTTTTATTATATAAATCTAAGTTAAATACTTTTATTAAGTTAAACATTTCTTATATTAATTCTACATTAAAAGGAAAAATACATGGCAGATGAATACTTGGAAAAATCAATGAAAAGAGCTCAATCTGGAGGAACACATCATTTTTTTAACACAAAGTTTTTAGGTTTAGACGGTGAAATATATAAATATGAACTAGAGTTTTCGAAACAATGTCTAAATCCATTTAACACAGTACAAGGCGGAATGATAGCTAGTGCAATTGATGAAGTCACTTCAATCAGCGTTAATATATTAACTAAAGATGAATATTTACCAAGTTCAACAGATATACACATTTCGTTCCATAGACCTCTATTTATAGGAAAAGTTATAGGAACTGCAAGAATAATAAAATTAGGCAAACAAGTTGTATCTTTGGAAGGTAGATTGTTATCGTCAACAGGCAAAACTGCTGCTTCGGGTCTTCATACTGCAGTTTTAACTAAAACCTCAGACATTAAAAAATTGAAATAGAATAAAATATGATTAAAAAGGAAAATCTTCCTATAAAAACATGCATTATTTGTGAAAGACCATTTGTATGGAGAAAAAAATGGCATAAAGTGTGGAACGAAGTGAAATATTGCAGTGAAAAATGTAAGAGATTTAAGGTAAAAAAATTGCAAATAAATAAACAAAATTACGACATTGAGAGTATAATAGAGATGGCTTGGTGTGATAAAACAAGCTTTGATTCAATAAAAGCACAGACAGGTATTCCAGAAAAAGACGTTATTAGAATAATGCGTTCTAATTTAAAAAAAACAAGTTTCAAAGTTTGGAGAGAAAGAGTTTACGGTCGAAAAGCTAAACATGCTAAAAAATAGTATTCAGGTTGTATGGTTTAAAAGAGATTTAAGAATAACTGATCATAGACCAATTTTTGAAGCTTCACTTAATTCAATTGCAACATTACCCATTTACATAGTTGAAACAGATTACTGGAAACAACCATTTTCAAGTAAAAGACATTGGAGTTTTATTTATGATAGTCTTAAAGAATTACGAAAAGATTTAAAAATTATAGGTCAAACTCTAATAGTAAGAGTGGGATCAGTTAGAAAAATATTTGAAGATCTATCACTTCAATATAACATTAAATATATATTTTCTCATGAGGAAACAGGCAACAAGTGGACTTATGATCGAGATAAGGAAATAGAAAAGTGGTGCTTTGAAAATAATATATTTTTAAAGGTATTCCCATCAAATGGAATTATAAGACGTTTAAAAAGTAGGTCTGATTGGTCAAAAATTAGAAATTCACGAATGAAAGAAAATTTAATACCTACTCCGACTAATATAGTGCCTCTTTTGAAAATTGAAGAAGGCAAAATACCTTCCAAGGAAGATACTATTTTTCAAAATAATTATACAGGTACTGTTCAAAAAGGAGGGCGAAGTGAAGCTCTAAAAATCATAGAAACTTTTCTAGCTCATAGAGGTAAGAATTATACATATAACATTTCAAAACCAGGTATCTCTGAACAAACTTGTACTCGCCTTTCACCTCATTTGACATGGGGTACAGTATCTTCAAAAGAAATATTGAAACTAATAAAATTAAAAAAAGAATCCTTATTAGAACATGAAAAAAAAGTTTGGAATAAAAATTTGACATCAGTTATTTCACGTTTGTCTTGGAGATGCCATTTCATACAAAAACTAGAAACACAGCCGTCAATAGAATTTAATTGTATGCACAAGTTTTATGAAGGATTAAGGGAAAATAATTTAGATATAAATTATTACAATGCATGGAAAAAAGGCCTAACAGGTTATCCATTTATTGACGCTTGCATGAGAAGTCTCAATCATAGAGGATGGATTACGTTTAGAATGAGGGCTATGCTTGTTAGCTTTGCAAGTTATGATCTGTGGCTTGATTGGAGAAAAACTGGACATCACTTAGCTCAGACATTTACAGATTATGAACCAGGTATTCATTATAGCCAATTGCAAATGCAGTCTGGTGTAACTGGAATTAATACCTTAAGAATTTACAACCCAGTGAAACAATCAACAGATCACGATCCTAAAGGAAAATTCATAAAAAAATGGGTTCCTGAACTTGCCAACGTTCCTGACATCTGGATACACGAGCCCTCGAAAATGGACTTAAATACTCAAAAAAAAATTAACTGTCTAATTGGTAAACATTATCCCAATCCAATTGTTGATCATTCATTTGCTATCAAGCAAGCAAAATCAAAAATGTCACTTATTATAAATAAAGATGGTTATAGACAAGGATCTAAAATGGTTTTAAGCAAGCTAGGTAGTAAAAGAATTAAAAAATATAAGAAAAAAAAAGATAATCAACTAAATCTTATATAATGCTCGTACCTAACTTTTTTTTGTTATTATTGGTTTTTTTCTTTTTGGATAACATGTTTTACAAATTTCACATACTGTTCCATTGCATCCCCAAGCGGAACAAAATTCTCTTCCATAAAATATAATTTGTAGATGTAATTTATTCCACTTTTCAGATGGAAAAAGTTTTTTTAAGTCGCTTTCAGTAGTCTTTACATTTTTTCCTTTGGTTAAACCCCATCTTTGCGCTAGTCTGTGTATATGAGTGTCAACAGGAAAAGCTGGAACGCCAAATCCTTGTGAAACAACTACACTTGCAGTTTTATGACCTACACCTGGTAATTTTTCTAATTCATTAATATCATTTGGAACGATACCATTAAATTTAGTAACAAGAATTTTTGATAGATTTGAAATGGATTTAGATTTTTGCGGTGCCAATCCACATGGTCTTATAATATTGTATATTTTGTCTACAGGAACTTTTTCCATTTCAAAAGCATTGTTAGCAATTTTAAATAAAAAAGGAGTTACTTTATTAACTCTCTCATCTGTGCATTGAGCACTAAGTAATACGGCAACTAATAACTCAAAAACATTTTTGAATGTTAGAGGGACTGGGGTTTCTGGATAAGTACGCTCCAAAAACTCCATTATAAATTTTGCTCTTTCAGATTTTAACAAAATAATATCCTAAAAATATGGAGGTATCGTATTAATTAATATAATTTAAAAACACAAAATTATATATAATCATAATATTATAATTAAGTATAATAAACATATAATGAAAAAAATAGAAGTTTTCAAACAAGGTATATTTGAAGAATTACCGCTACAACTAGGTGTTTTTCCTTTTGGAATTATTTATGGGATAATGGCTATTGAAAGCGGTTTAACGCCCATGCAGGCTTTTTTAATGTCGTCAATTATTTTTGGGGGAGCAAGTCAAGTAGCATTTGTTCAACTAATATCTAGTAACACTCCTTTTGGGGTTATAGTTACAACTGTTGGCGCAATAAATTCGAGACATTTTTTATATAGTATTTCAATGATGGAATATTTGAAAAGCTTATCTTTAAAATGGCGTATAGTACTAGCTTATTTATTAACTGATGAAGCTTACGCTATATCAATTAGAAAATTTATAAATGAACCTAATATATCTTTTCTTCATTTTCACCTTTTAGGAACGGGAATGACATTATTCTTGTCTTGGCAAACTTCTACTTTGATGGGTGTTTTCTTAGGCGGTGATTTACCACAATTTTTGGATTTACAGTTTATTATTCCCCTTACTTTTATTGCCATAATTGTGCCAATGATCAAATCAGTTTCAACTTTTCTTGTGGTTATTGCCTCAGCTTTTTCAGGATTAATTTTAAAAAGTTTAGACATTAATTTTTGGATTATAATCTCAGGAATAATCGGAGTTGTGATCGGTTTAGCCTCTTCTAGATTGGACAAATAAAGATGATATGGTCTGGAATTATAATATGTGGGGTTATTACTTTTTTAATAAGGTTTATCCCAATGTCAGGAATAATTTCTAAAGAATTATCCCCCTCAGCAAAAAATTCATTTAAATACATCCCTTTAGCAGTTTTAACCCCAATTATTATTAACGATTTATCAATTTTTGAAAATAACACGCTTTTTTTATTTAAAAATTATAAAATATATGCAGGTTTAATTTCTATTATTGTAGCATTCATTACAAACAATATTCTTGCGACTATATCCATAGGTATGGCAAGTTATATATTCATGTCTAATTTTATAAATATTTAAAAACTCGCGGAGAAAGTCATGGATAGAAATATTGCAGGAATAAACGGGTGTGCAAAAGATTGTCACCAAGCAGCTGTTAAAGGTGGATGGTGGCATGATGATAAAGGTATTAAAAAAGATAGAAATGTAGGGGAATTGTTATGTTTAATTCATTCTGAGATTAGTGAAGCGATGGAAGGCGCAAGAAAAGGTTTAATGGATAACCACTTAAAACATAAGTCTATGATGGAAGTTGAACTAGCAGATGCTATTATTAGAATTTTTGATCTGGCTGAATCAAAAGGTTTCAAATTAGGTGAAACTATCTACGAAAAATTAGAATACAATAAATCGAGAGCTGACCACCAAATTACAAATAGACTTAAAGATGGTGGTAAGAAATTTTAGTCATATTAATTCCTTCAACATAAAATAATTAAATCAAGTAAAAAAGATGAGTTCACAAATTTCAAATATAATGTCACTAGATGACCATGTAGCAAAAATTAATCTAGCTAAGAGTAAAGTTAAAATTAGTATATTTGAAATGGCAGAGGCAATCACAAATGCAGTTAATCAATTAGAAAACAGGCAGACTGAATTAGCAAATAAACTTGGAATGTCCAAAGGTACGCTCTCCAAATGGTTATCAATTGGTTCAAGTAATAGCTTAATTATTGTAAAACGATCGGCTCCTACATCTTTTGATACTTTATATCAATTAAGTGCTCTAGATAATCAGTATCAAAAATATTTTGGAAAAGAAAAGGGTAGTAAAAACTTTTTGAAATTATTTGAAAGTAAAAAAATAACTTCTTCTTCTCAAAGAAAAGATATTATTAAATTTTTAAAATTACATAAAAACAAAATTAATAAAAAAGAAAATGTTAAGGTTGAAAAATTAAATGAACAAAAAATTAACTCAGAAATTAAGTTAAAGGTTTTAGTTAAATCCAAGTTATTTTTTAATACAATTATTGTTGTTCCATCAAATGATCAATTAAATAAGTGGGGTCAATCTGGTTCTATTGAAGATATCAATAATGATTATCCAATAAAAAGTTTAGAAAATGTAGATAAGAATATTTTTCAACAATGTTTAATTAAAGTTAAAGCAAAAAATATTGATATTGCTATAATTTGCCTAAAATCTTGGGGTTTTAATTATGATAAAATTTTAATACCAACTCAACCTAAAAAGGGGCTTGCAGAAGTTTCTTTAGAATTTGTTTTAATAATTGGTTCAAAAGGAAATCTAAAAAATAATGTGTTGATTTTAAAATCAAACAACACAATTGATCTAATCGAATATGCTCAAAAAACAGGAGTAAAACCATTCTTATTTATAGGAGAAGTTCTAACTAACAAAAATTGGATTTATTGTATTGATTAAACAAAAAATTTCTCACACGAAACTTTTTCTTTTATAATTATTTCAAATTTTAATTAAATAAAAAAATAAGTAATAAAAATGAAATCTACAAAAGTTTTAGTTCCATCGGGTGTTCTAGGATTAGGCTTTGATTTAAAGGCTTTAAATACTGGTATAAAAAATAAACCCGACATAATTGCTATTGATGGAGGTTCTACTGATAGCGGTCCTTTTTCTTTGGGATCTGGAACTTCGAAATATTCACGAGCGGCAGTAAAAGAAGAATGGAAAAGTCTGATGAAGGCTAGAGAGCAGGCCAAGATTCCTCTAATTATTGGAAGTTGTGGAACTTGTGGAACTGACAGTATGGTTGACTGGATGGAGGAGATTACAATTGAGTTAGCAAAAGAGCTTAATCAAAATCTTAAAATTGCTAAGTTATATTGTGAACAACAAAAACACTATATCAAGATAAATTATAAAAATAATAAAATTTCATCGCTTAATCCTGCTCCACACTTAAATCTAAGCTTAATTGATGAAATGACTCATATAGTTGCGCTTGCTGGTGCTGAACAAATTCATGAGTGTTTTAAAACAGGGGCGGATATTATATTAGCAGGTCGAACTTCTGATACAGCTATAATTTCGGCGTTGCCTTTAATGAAAGGTGCAGACCCTGGAGCGTCTTGGCATGGTGCCAAAATTGCTGAATGTGGGGCATTATGCTCTAGCAATCCAACGTCAGGAGTAGTGTTGGTAGAATTTGATGAGTTTGGTTTTAATGTTGAGGCTATGTCTAAAAATGCGTTTTGTACTCCAGATACAGTGGCAGCTCACATGCTTTATGAAAATGCAGATCCATTTATTCTGTTAGAACCAGGTGGATATATGAATGTGACCAATGCATGTTATTACCCTATAAATAGTAGTAAGGTTAGAGTTGAGGGCGCAACTTGGCATCCGTCAAAAAATTATAACGTCAAGTTAGAAGGAGCTCGCATTGTTGGCTATCAAACATCTTTATTAGTATTACTAAGAGACCATTACTACGTAAAAAATGTTATTGAGTGGACAGAAAAACTTTCAAATTTTATGAAAAAAGAAATCAAGCTCAGAATGAAGTTAGATATTTCGGATTATTGTCTTGATTTCAGGCATATTGGTATGAATTCAACTTTAGGTGATTTAGAAAAAAAAGAAGGAAATCCTGTCGAGATTGGTGTTTTATGTATTGTTACGTCAAAAAATAATAATATATCTACCGAAATAGCAAAATTAATTAACCCATTTTTGTTACACTTCCCTTTGACTGTTAATGAAGAGTTGCCTACTTTTGCTTTTCCATATTCTCCTGTTCATTCAGATAGAGGATGCGTTTATGAATTCTCTTTAAATCATCTGTTACAATTAAATAATCCAATGGATGCATTTCAAATACAAATATCGGAGGTATGATTTGTCTACTCTTGGAGAAAAAGTAAAGAACATAAGGTCAAAAAATGCAGGCCCTTTTTGGATAACGATTGATATTTTTTGCGGAAACAAAAAAGTTTATGACGATATTTGCATTAATTTAAATAATTTAGATGTAGCTAATTTATTGATGATAGATAGTAAAAATTTGAAGAGATTTGAAATTGAAAATTTAAAGGTTATAAAATTTTCCTTTCCAAGAAATATAATTCAAGGAAACATTTATGATAGAGACATGCATGGGGCCCAATTGGGTATTTTATTGTCTGAGATGAGCTACTAGTTAAGCTTATTAAACCTGTTAAAAATTGATCAGCGACTTTAAGATACTGAGTTTAAAATTATTACAAAAAGAAATGCAAATATGACATTTGTAGGGTTTAAATTTTGAATATAAATACTTATATATAAAAAAAAACTCAAAAGGAAATAACATGTCATTTTCA
This sequence comes from uncultured SAR116 cluster alpha proteobacterium, assembly GCA_902622875.1. Lineage (GTDB taxonomy): Bacteria > Pseudomonadota > Alphaproteobacteria > Puniceispirillales > Marisalimonadaceae > Marisalimonas. The sequence continues at coordinate 63,801 of CACNRW010000010.1, read as the reverse complement.
AAATTATTTGTATTTATGATGGGCATACTTTGTTTTGTATCAAGCAATGCAATTTCTGAAACTTTTACCATAGATATGTTGAATAAGCTCGGAAAAGAAAGAATGGTCTATTCTGAAAAAGTTATATCAATTAATATTAACGATGAGATTTTGTGGAAATCTAAAGACAAAGGTCACAATGTTGAACTGATTGGAATGCCAGAAGGAGCAAAAAAATATAAATCTAAAATTAGTAAAGATGCTAGTTATAAATTCACAAAACCTGGAATATATTTATATCAATGTACTCCTCATAAGGCTATGGGAATGATAGGTTTAGTTATAGTAGCAAAAGATAAAAGTAATTTAGATAAAATTAAAAAAGTTAAAGTTTATGGTAAATCAAAAAAATTACTTAAAAAGTTTCTTAAATCGTTATAGACATTTTTTAATAAATTAATAATAATATTTAAATATTTTTTAAGTTCTTTAGGAGTATTTATGACTAATTGTTTTCATTTAGCAATTCCAGCGGGAGATATTAAAACTGCATTAGGTTTTTACAGAGATATTCTTGGTTGCAAAACAGGAAACCAAGAAGAAGGTCGTTGGATTGATATCAATTTTTGGGGTAATGAACTTACACTCCATGAGACAAAAACAAAACAAGTTAGGGAAAGACACGATGTGGATATGGGTGACGTTTGTGTTCCTCACTTTGGAGTTCACCTTGAAGCTGATGATTTTGAAGAAGTTAAAAAAAGAATAGAATCAAGTGAAGTTGATTATTTTGATAATCCATACCGTAGATTTATTGGTTCAAAATTTGAGCAAGAGACATTCTTCGTTGAAGACCCTAATGGTAACGTGCTTGAAATTAAGACTATGTCTAATCCAGAAGTATTATTTGAAACTGCGTCTTAGTTTACTAATTATAAAATAAAAGTTTATCGCGATTAATATTATTTTCATAATTTTTTAAAAGACATTTGCATAGATAAATTATTATTTTAAAATATATATAACTTATATATAAAAATTGGTTTTTTTAAATGCATGAAATAAAAAAAATCGTTCGATATCCCATAAAGGGACTTTCAGGGGAAAATCTAAATAAAATTACACTAGAAAAAAACCAAGTTTTACCTGGGGACCGTCAATTTGCATTTTCTAGACCGCATATTAAGTATGACAAAAATAATCCAACTTATTTAAAAAAAACAAACTTTTTAGCGCTAGTAAAAGATGAAAAATTAGCTAAATTAGATACTAAATTTTTTCCCCAAACAAGGGAACTAGTTATTAAACTTGATAATGAAATTGTTATAAATGAAATTCTTATTCAAGAAGAAAATATTAATAGAGTTGAAACGTTTTTTCAAAATTTCTTAAACTTAGGAATTGATCAGAAGCCACAGTTATTAGAAGGAATAAAGTCTGAAAACAATAACAACTTAACTCATTCATTTTCAGATATACCTGACAAAGCTGTGTCCATAATCAGCCTAACTACAATAAGTGAATTTGAAAAAAAACTAGGAAAGAAAATTTTACCCTCTAGGTTTCGTGGAAATCTCTTGATAGATAATGGTATTCCTTGGGAAGAATTTAATTGGGTTGGAAAAAAAATTTCTGTGGGCGACAGCGTTCTAGAAGTTTTTAAAAAAACACAAAGGTGTGCAGCCACTAATGTAAATCCTGAAAATGCTGTTCGAGACATTAACATACCCAATGAGATTAATACTCGTTATGGACACTTAGATTTAGGAGTTTACGCAAGAGTCATAAAAACCGGCCTTATTTCAATTTTGGATAAGTTATATATAAATTGAAGTTAAAATAGACTTACATCGTTTTGGAGTCATAAAATAAATTTTGTTAAAGAAAAAAACAGGTTTAAAGAAATGGGTTTTGTTAAATTCTGGATTTTTTCTACCTTATTCTTTTTGACCTTTCCTTTATCTTTAATTCTTTGTCTAATTTTTTTAGGAATTAAACAAACAAAACAGTTTATAGTTGTCTTAATTAAAGATTATCTGCAAACTCTCTTAATTATTTTTAGTATAATAATTGTAATTATAATTTTTTTATTTAATTATTTAATCAATATCTTTAATTAATTACTTATGTTATTAACAAAAAATAAATTTAAAATTAATTATTTATTATATGTTTTATTAATATTTTTTTGCTCTACATCTTTTAAGTATTTGTTAGCAGAAAATATTTATATAGGCGTGGCCTCAAATTTTTTGAAACCAATAAAATTATTAAAAGAGAACTTTGAAAATATAAATAATTGTGAAATATTTATTTCAATTGGATCTAGCGGTAGTTTATATACACAAATTATAAATGGAGCCCCACTAGATATTTTTCTATCAGCAGATCAAGATTTACCACAAAAACTCGAAAAAACTTCAAAAGCAATACTAGGAACTCGTTTTACTTACGCTACGGGTAAATTAGTCGTGTATAGTACGAAACAATTTCTTTTTAAACAAAGTTTCCCCCAATTCTTAACTTCAAACAAAATTAGTTATATTGGAATTGGAAAAACAGAATATGTTCCATATGGAAGAGCCGCTAAACAAGTTTTAAAATCATTAAATCTTTTTAAAGAAATATCTTCAAAATTAGTTTTTAGTAAAAGTGTTAACCAAGTTTTCTTAATGAGCTACTTTGGTAATTTAGATTTAGGTTTTATTTCTTTGGCAGACTTTGTAAGTAATAATAAAAAGGGAAAAATATGGGAAATACCACAAAATTTATATTCTCCTATAAAACAAGATGCTATTTTACTTAAAAATGGAAAGAAAAAAAATAATGCTATACTTTTTCTAAAATTTCTTTCTTCTAAAAATACTCAAGAAAAATTAAAAAAATTTGGATATACTTACGACTAATACTTATTTAAATCAATAATCTTTTTTATTATAGATTCCTCATTCTCTCCCCAAGCAATGGTTCCTCTAAAACCTCCTATGCGATCAAGCATAAAAACAGTCGCAGTATGGTTCAAGTTATAATTTTCTTTTGATGAGCCAATAGTCTCAAAGAAAATATTCCAGTTATTTGCAAACTTTTTTAGTTCATTAATTTGACCTGTAATAGCAATTACATTTTTATTGAAATATTGAATATACTCTTTTAAGTGATTTTGTGTGTCACGTTTAGGGTCTAATGTGACGAATATAATGTTAGTTAAATTAATTGGAGTTTTAAGATTTTCTGTAACCTCTGATAACTGACTTAGTGTTGTTGGACAAATCTCAGGACAGTGAGTAAAACCAAAAAAAAGTAATGATGGCTTACCATTTAGTCTTGCTTTATTAAATTGATCTCCTTTATGGTCAATTAAACTTAAATTTTTAATTACATCATATATTTTTTTGGGAGTATTTTTGCGTGATAAATGCTCTGCAAAGATAAATGTTGCAATAAGAATGCTAACAAACGAAATTATAATTATAGTTAATAATATTATTTTTCTATTTTTGAAGGTCATGAATTAAGTTAAAAATAATTTTACGTACTTTTGTACTCTTTAATAATAATGTTGTCATTTTATAAATGTTATACAATATGATAAAAAATCATTCAAAAAATTATTTTCTCTCGCCATGAAAGGAAACAGCCAAGCTACAACAATTAAAGCCAAAGCCCAAAAGATAAACAATAAAGTATTTTTTTTTTTCATTTTATAATTTGATCAACTTATTTTAAGATATTCTAAATTATTTTAATAAAATTTTAAATTAGTTAGTTTTATAATGGGTGTGTAACAGGAACTTTAATGAAATTCTTTTATTTAATAATTTTTTGTTTATTTTTTTCTTTTAATTCTTACGCGTTGGAATATTCATGTATAGACAAAAAATATGGTCGTTTTTCAAAGATGTTTATAGAAGACCAATTATTAAAATATGAGGACGAAAAGGCTGAGCCAGCAACCTATAGAATAGTGGAAAATTCTGAGAAAATATTAATGGCAATTAGTAAAGGCAATAAAGATATTGATCCGATCCTTAATTATGTATTTATTATTAAAGACAAATCCTTAGCGTTTAACGCTATTTTAAGATCTATAAAAGATAGCTACAATGAAATATATACAAATGATTTGACCTTAAAATGTATTGGTAATGAATGATTTAATTCTAATTTATTATTGATTTAATTTTAGAAACTTTGCATGATGAATTTGCTTGGTTAGTTGGAAAAAAATTGAAATATTCAATTAAAATTACAAAAAATTCTTTCTTTAAGGGCGCATATTCAGGTTCTGGAGATTTAGAACTTTACGGAAGTTTCGAGGGCTCCCTAAATGTTAAGAACTTATATGTTAAGAAATCAGGTATATTTATTGGCTATATATCTGCTAAGAACATTATAGTTGAAGGTGAAATGAATGCAGATATTCAAACTGAAAATCTACATTTAAAATCGTCTGGAGTAGTGGATGGGGATGTCATGTATCGCAATATAGTTATTGATTCAGGTGGAATGTTAAAATCTCAGATGGTTCAAAATATTTCTAAAATGAACAATTTAATTAAATTTAACAAAAATTAAATTAATGAATTTTTCAAATATAGAAGAGATTTCTATTAGTGACTTTACTAAATTAAATCTTGTATTAGGATCAATTTTAGAAGCATCTGAGAATGTTAAGGCTAAAAAGCCTGCATATATTTTAAAAATTGACTTTGGTAAAAACATCGGTATCAAATATACGTCTGCTCAGATTACTAATTATTCTTTAGCAGAATTAGTAGGCAGACAAGTTGTTGCTGTTTGTAATTTACCTTCTAAAAAAGTTGCGGGGTTTACGTCTGAAGTTCTTATATTAGGAGCTATTTCAGGTAAAAACGTCCATTTGTTACGTCCAGATATTGAACTTGAAAATGGTACTTTAATTGGATAAAGAAAAAAAATTAATTACTGGTTTAAGAGGAATTATCCCTAGTTTACATACTCCTTTTTCTGATCAGAATAAAATTGATATTCCCAGCTTAAAAAAACTTATTGATCACACAATTGCCACTGAATGTTCAGGCATGCTTGTTGGAGCAGTTGCAGGTGAAAACTCTAGTTTAAACTTTGATGAAAAGAATAGGATTATCGATGAATGTTTAAGTTATAATAACAACAGAATACCAATAATTATAAGTTGTAGTGCAAAAAATCAAAAAGATAGAGTTGCCTTATCAAAAGTTGCAAAAAATGCAGGTGCTGATTGGATATTATGCCAGACCCCTGAAAACGTTTCTGGAAATGAACTGTTAAAATGTTTTAATGAAATTGCTGAAGCAGGTCCACACAATTTAATGATACAGGATTTATCTTGGACAGATAATGGGATTAGTGACGAAGACATAATGTTACTATTTAGAAACATTAATAAATTCAGAGCTTTAAAAATAGAAGTATTAAATTCTGGTCCTAAATATTCTAGGATCTTAGAAGCAACAAATCACCAATTACATCTTAGTGGTGGATGGGCAATTATGGGAATGATAGAAGCATTAAAAAGAGGAGTACATGCGTTTATTCCTTCAACGATGGAGATTATTTATAATAAAATTTATAAGTTATTTACTGAAAATAAAATTGAAGCATCCAGACAATTATTTTATCAAATACTACCCATTTTATCCTTTACACACCAGCATATTGATATAGCTATTAAATTTTCAAAATTGTTACGTGTTCAAGAAGGAATTTTTAAAAATAGTACATGTCGATCACCTATCAAGAATTTTGATTCTTTCCAACATGAAGAGGCTTTTATGCATATAAATCAAGTTGAAGCTTTACAAGATAGTTTATCTTTAAGATAAACTTTTTTTTAGAATGTCGTTACTATGATTAGAAAGTAATTGAATTATATTCCTCTTTATTTAAAATAGAGACCATAGGGTCTCTATTTTTTTATTGTTGTTAGACCATTTCAAACGATATATAAATTTAGTCCATTTCTTATTTAGAGTTTCTTTATGCAAAATAATGTCCTTTTAGGAATATGCCTAATGGTCGTGACTACATTTATGTTTTCAGCCATGGATGGTGTGTCAAAGTTCTTAGCCGAACGTAATAATGTATTCACATTAGTTACTATGCGTTATTGGTTTATTGCTCTAATTATGATCATCTTATGTTTATTTATTAAAAATAGTTTTAAAAAAATATTATATACTAAACAACCATATATACAATTTACGAGAGGTCTAATTTTATCACTAAATAATTGTCTGGTAGTTTATACATTTACCCTCTTAGGTCTAGTTGAAACACATGCAATTATCGCCTGTTATCCTCTGATTGTAGCAGGTTTATCTGTTCCTTTTCTGGGTGAAAAATTTGGTTGGAGACGGTGGACGGCAATATTTGTAGGTTTTGTTGGTGTAATAGTTATTTTAAGGCCTACATCAAACATTATTTCTGAGGGATCAATCTTTGCACTAATAGGTGCTGTAATGTTTGCAGCTTATCTAATTTTAACAAGATATGTTTCCAAGCAAGATTCAGCCATTACTAGTTTTTTCTGGATGGGTATAGGAGGGACTGTAACTATGAGTGTAATCAGTTTGTTTATTTGGAATAATATTCCTGAAGAGGATTATTTGTGGCTTTTTATCATGTGTTTGTTGAGTGCTAGTTCACATTTTATGATGGTAAAAACATTACAAGTTGCAGAAGCATCTGTTATACAACCTTTTTCTTATCTTCAATTAGTTTTTGGATCTATAATTGGCATAACAATTTTTGCTGAAAGCATTAATTTGATGATTATTATAGGCGTCGTGATAGTTATTGGGTCTGGATTATTTACTACATGGCGTGAGTATAAAAAAAAATATAATGCCTAAGAAATATTCTTGTTTGACAAATTGCTTATTAAATGGATTCATAAATTCTTAGATAAACTTTGGTCATGTCAATGAAATTTAAAGGAAAAACATCAAAAAATTTCCCAATACCTGAGAAAATGAAAGCTTGGGTTCTAGGAAATCCAGGTGAGTTATCCTTGGTAGATAAAATAGTAGAAATGCCAGATAAATCAGAAGTGCTGATTAAAATAGACGCAGTAGCTATTTGTGCAACCGACCTTGATGTTATAAGTCGTGGTTCTCCTGCATTAATAGAGGGAGGATTACCTTTTAATAAAAATTTTACCCCAGGACATGAATATATGGGAACAGTTGTAGCTTTAGGACCTTCAGTTGATGAATTTAATATTGGAGACAGGGTTACTGTAGAAATTCATTCTGGATGTGGGCAATGTAAGAGGTGTCGCATGGGCATGTATACCTCCTGCCACAATTACGGTCTGAACTATGGAGATGTAAATAAAGGTCACAGAGCAAATGGCTTTACAACAGATGGTGGATTTAAACAATATGCAGTAAATAATATAAACACATTAATAAAAGTGCCAGACACTATGTCTGATGAAGAAGCAACTTTGGTTGTTACAGCTGGTACTACTATGTATGGGCTGACAGAGTTAGGAGGTCTTATTGCTGGTGAAAGTTTGGTAATTATTGGACCTGGTCCAATAGGCTTGTTAGGTGTTGCAGTTGGAAAGGCTTTAGGTGCAGGTCCGGTAATTTTAATTGGTACAAGAGATAGTCGCCTGGAAATTGGGAGAAAACTTGGTGCTGACTTCACACTTAATATAAAAAATGAAAAAGATATTGTTCAAGCTGTTAAAAAAATAGTTGGTGAAAAGGGTACAGATTATGTAGTGGAATGTGCAGGAACTGAACAGGCATTAAATGATGCTATTATGATGACAAATAGGGGAGGAAAAATATGCTTGGCAGCTTTCCCTCATGAAGCTGTTGAAATCAACATACCGCATATGGTTATAAATAACATTTATATGTTTGGTATTAGAGGTGAGGGTAAAAGTGCTACTCATAGAGCTATGGAGTTGATGAAAGAGAAAAGGTTTGATGCAAAATTAGTACATACTCACACATTTAACTTAATCGAGCTTCCCAAAGCATTGAAGTATGCAAGAGAAAGAATAGATGATGCAATTAAAATTGTTATTAAACCATGGTGTTAACAAAAAATTTAGTAAAACAATTAAAGATTTTTAATTACAGTATTGATGAGGAGTTTAAAACATGTATGCAGTAACAAAGTCAATCAAGTTTCAAAATAAACTTGCTAAAGAAGCTATAATTAATTCATTAAAAAGTAAAAGTAAGACAATGTTTGTCGAAGGTATGATACTGAGATGCTTTATGAATGTAACTGAAAATTCGATCGAGATGTTTCATGTATTTAAAAATAAAGATGTAGTTAATAAAGCAAGATCTTCATGGACTAATCAATTTTGGCAAGATATTCGAGAAATGGGAGGAACAGTTTCTGGTTTAGAAGGAGAATGTGAAGTAGAATACTCGCCTGAAATTAATTTGGACGATTTTACTAAAATAGAGTAAAACAAGATCTCAATTTGGCACAGGATTTGCAAAAGTTTTTCGATGGGAATAGCTTTTTGTAAATCTCCACGATTATCCTACCTAAACGGTAAATAAATTAAGCTATTCCCAACTTATTTCTGAACAACTTTTCCAATAAAAGGTAAATGTCTGTTGTCTTGAGCATAATCAATGCCATATCCTACAACAAACTCGTCAGGTATATCAAAACCTACCCACTTGCTTTCAACATTTGTTTCGCGCCTAGAAAATTTATTTAATAAACAGCAAACTTCAAGACTTTTCGGCTTCCTGTTATTTAGCAATTTAATAACTTGATTAAGTGTATGACCAGTATCAATAATATCTTCAACTAACAAGACATCTAAGTTTTTTATGTCTGTGTTTAAGTCTGTTAAGATTCTTATATTGTTAGATGATTGCATGGAATTGCCATAACTAGATGCTGTCATAAAATCTACTTCTACTGGTATTTTTAATTCACGGACCAAATCTGCAATAAATACAAAGGATCCTCTTAAAAGACCAACAACAAGAAGTTTATTTGTATTTTTATAAAATTGGTTTACTTCGCGTCCCAGTTCAGTAATTCTTTCCTTAATTTGTTCTTCAGAAATAAGAGTATCAACCGAGTAACATATTTCATTTTCATTCATTATTATTTCTCAAGATTTTTTTTTTAAACAATATATTGTATGATATTATTAAATTTTAAAACATTTAATTTTTAGAAGGAAATTAATTTATGAGGAGAAAGATTTGTTAATATTTGTTGCTGGAGCTATTTTGAGCTTTATGATTTTTTTTCCACTAGTAGTTGCCACCTCAGTATTTAAAGTTTTAGACGAAAAGCAGTCATCTAGTTTTTTAAGAATTTTTTTTCCTAAATATTATCTCTATGGATTTATTTTAAGTTTATATGGTATTATTTTATCCATTTTTGAAAAAAGTAATATTTCTTTATTAGTTTTTTCTTTTATTATGCTTGGCTTTATTTTTTCTAGACAAATCTTAATGCCAATGATTAATAAGGCAAAAGATGAAAACAATCATAATAAATTCGACAAATTACATAAGTTTTCAGTGTTTATCAATTTTGTTCAAATAATTGCAGTTTTTTTTTTGTTGGTAATATATTTGAAGTAACAATAATAGCTTCCAAGGAATATTTTTAATGAAAACAAATATAGTCATAATAGGAGGAGGTCCTTCAGGCTTGTTGTTGTCAAGACTTTTATCTTTAGAAGGTATTGATAATGTGGTTCTTGAAAAACAATCCCAAGAACATGTAATTGGTAGAATTAGAGCAGGAGTTTTAGAAAGTGGGACTATAGAAATGCTAAAAATGGCAGGTATTTCTAGCAGATTAGAAAAAGAAGGCTTTAAACATGACGGAATACAATTATCTTTTAAGAACCATGGTTTTAGAATAAATCTAAAAAAATTAACTAATAAATATGTAACTGTTTATGGTCAAACTGAAGTAACAAAAGATCTATATGAAATTATACAAAAAGAAAATGGAACTATAATAAATAATGCTGAAGAGGTACTTCCTAAGGAAATTGATACAGAAAACCCACATGTAACTTTTAAAAAAAATGGTATTGAGACAAAAATCAATTGTGATTATATAGTAGGCTGTGATGGATACCACGGAATAAGTAGAAGAACTATACCAAAGAATATTATTAGAACTCATGAAAGGATTTATCCATTTGGATGGCTAGGTATTTTATCTGAAACATCTCCAGTAAGTGGCGAACTAATTTATGCAAATCATGGAAGTGGTTTTGCCTTAGCCTCTATGAGAAACCAGAATTTAAGTAGATATTACATTCAGACATCCTTGAATGACAAAATTGAAGATTGGCCAGATATAAAGTTTTGGGATGAATTAAAAAAAAGACTTCCAACAGAAGCTGCGGATACAATTATAACAGGACAATCAATAGAAAAATCTATTGCACCTCTAAGATCATTCGTTTGCGAACCAATGAGCTGGAAAAAGTTATTTTTAGTAGGAGATGCCGCTCATATCGTACCCCCTACTGGTGCAAAAGGTTTAAATTTAGCTTTTTCAGATGTATATTATTTATATAAAGCTTTTGAACAATATTACAAGTTCGACATAAATGATGATTTAGATATTTATTCTTCAAAAGCTTTATCAAGAGTTTGGAAGGCAATCAGATTTAGTTGGTGGATGACAACAACTTTTCATAAGTTCCCTGATCAAACATCATTTGATCAACGTATACAAGATTCCGAATTAGAATATTTAGAAAATTCAGTTGCATCCCAAACTGTTTTAGCCGAAAATTATGTTGGTTTACCTTACTAAATTAATTTGTAGTTAAGTTAGTATCCTAGGAAAAAAAATGGTTGAAGCACTTATAAAAAGAAATCTTAAAACACACCCTCAATTGAACTTTCCTGATTATAAGTCTAGCCGTTTAAGGGCTCCTAAAAATAAAAAGATTTCTTTTTCATCCACATCAACAGAGATTTCTGGACCTGTTTTCAACAAAGATATTATAGGTAAGTTAGATAATGATTTAACATTAAATTTTTCAAAGAATAATATTTTACCTATAGGGCACAAAATAATCGTTTTTGGAACAATTTCTGATCAATTTGCTAATCCAATTGAAGGAGCGCTCATTGAAATTTGGCAAGCCAATGCAGCTGGTAAATATCTTCATCATAATGATAATAATACTGCTCCTATTGATCCTAATTTTGCTGGTTGCGGTAGATATATAACTTCCTCAAAAGGGTATTACGAATTTATTACAATTCAACCCGGTCCATATCCATATCCAAATCGTGGAATAGAATGGAGACCAATGCATATTCATTTTTCTGTATTTGGAAAGAGTTTTGGTCAGAGGTTAATTACTCAAATGTATTTTGAGGGCGATCCTCTTATAAATTCTTGCCCTATGGTAAATTCGATATCTGATGAAAAAGCTAAGCAAAGCTTGATAAGTACACTTGACACATCAAGGTATAACACAAAAAAATTATTATCCTATAAGTTTGATATTATTCTAAGAGGTACAAACCAAACTTTTTTTGAAAACAGGAAAGAGGGATTATAAATTGAGTGATATCAAAACAGTTCTAGATGAAACACCTTTCCAAACAGCTGGTCCTTTTCTTCATATTGGGTGTTTACCTAATTCAATAAATATTGAGGGAGTATTTGATAACGATTTGGGTGTGAAACCTTTTGCTAACAAACATTATGACAAGTTTATAACGATTACTGGTTCAGTATTTGACGGTGATGGTAAAGCTTTAGACGATATCATGCTCGAAACTTGGCAAAGTGATGAAAATGGAGTGTATTCACCTGAAAGCGGTTTTGCTCGATTTGTTCCAAACAGTTTAACAAAGAAATTTAATCTTTATACTTTAAAACCTGGGTTTATCAATAACATTGATGGCAAAGCACAAAGTCCTCATATTTTATTATCAATATCTTCTAGAGGATTAAATATGACACTAAACACCCGGATATATTTTGAGGGGGATGATTTAAATAATGATCCTCTTCTATCCACTGTAAAGAATAGCAGAAATGATGTAAGTAGTTTAGTCGCTAAAAAAATTGATGAAGATATTTATTTATTTGATATATTTTTACAGGGTGATAAAGAAACAATATTTTTAGATATTTGATATTTTGAATTAAGATGGAGAAATTATTGGCAAGATCTAATTTTATGATGAATCATTATAAGAATTACAAAAAAGAATTAGAAATAATTGAAGAAGAAAGTAAAAAATTTAAACCCAAACCATGGTGGGCTTATGGTCTGTTTTACTGTTATTTACTATTTTATGGTTATATCTTTTGGATGGAGCCATTAAAAATTACTGGGTAATTAATTTAAGATGATTTGAAGAGGAAACCTCACATGTTAGATAATGGAAAGTCAGCCATATGGGAACCAGGTGAAGTTATATATGAAGCTGGGAGCTTACCAAAAGAGGCATACTTGATTTTGGAGGGATATGTCAATTTAGAAACAAAAGATGGTTTAAAACTTAATAGGTTAGGGATAGGTGAAATCTTTGGAGAAAGTTCTATACTGTTAGACGTGCCTAGAACGGTAACTGCAAGGGTATGTGCCCAAAAGTTAGTGGCAAAAAAAATACCAAAATCATATTTTACCAAAATGATTAAATCTAACGTAATACTCAGTGCATTAATTAGGAAAACACAAATAAGATTGATAGACTCGAATAAACAGAGTAATGAATTAGCAAATGAAATATCAATGTTACTAGACCAACTTGACTCAAAGTCACCTCCAAAGAAAAATTTAATTGAAGAGAGAATTAAAAAAATTAGGACTAATATAAATAAAATACAGAAGCTTTCAGAGACTTGAGTATTTATGCTAAAATAAAATCTTCAAAATTATTTTTTTTAACGTCATCACATATTTTACTATATCTTGGAAGCCCACCTGCGTAGGGCATAAATACACGAGGTTTACCTGGAATATTGGCGCCCAAGTACCAAGAATGTTTAACGGTAGGTAATAATGTTTTATTAGCAACTCTGTTTACTTCTTGACCCCATTTTTTTGCTAAATTTGGACGTGCTTCAATAGTAGTATATTCTTTTTTAATCATAAAGCTTATACAATCTCTTATCCATTCTACATGTTGTTCTATTGCCATTGGCATGTTTGTTAAAACTGACGGGCTACCAGGTCCAGTTATAGTGAATAAATTTGGAAAACCAGGAATTTGAAGTCCTAAAAATGTTTTTGGTCCTTCCTTCCAGACATTTTTTAATTTTAAATTATTTTTTCCAAATATATTCATATTTAAAAGCGGTCCAGTCATGGCATCATAACCTGTAGCAAAAACAATAATATCTAAATCAAAATGGTTTTTTTCAGTTTCAATTCCAGTCTTATTTATACATTTAATTGGATCACGTCTGAGATCTATAAGGTTAACGTTATCTCTATTATAAGTTTCAAAATAATTGCTATCAATAGGCGGCCTTTTGCCTGCGTAAGGGTGGTCAATATCTGACAGAATAGAAGCAAATTTTTTGTTTAAAACAGTTTCATTAATTTTATTTTTAATAAAATCAGATGCTGTTTTGTTGGCCTCAAAGTTAGTAACTAAGTCATTAAAAGCAGCTCGGAATTGCAAGCCACCTTTTTCCCATGCTTTTTCGTATATATGCTTCATTTCTTCTGAATTAACATCTGCAACAAGACGATCTGAAATTTCAAAAGGATGTGCGTTAGGTGTTCTTTTAATCAAATCTTTATAATATTGAAAATTTTCTTTAACTTGTTTTTTAAATTTTTCTGTTAATGGTTTGTTTCTAGCAGGAATACTATAATTAGCTGTTCTTTGAAAAACTGTTAAATGTTTAGCTTCAGCTGCAATTACGGGCACTGCTTGTATACCTGTAGAACCTGTTCCAATTTGTCCTACTGTTTTATTTACAAATGAAACACCATTTTTAGGCCAGTTTCCTGTATGGTAATAACTACCTTCAAAATTTTCTAACCCTTTGATTTTAGGAATGTTGGTGTTTGACAAACATCCCACTGCCGTAATTAGAAATTTACATTTAAAATTATTACTATCAGTTTTTACATTCCAATTATTACTATCTTCTATAAATTTAGCACTTGTCACTTTTTGTTTGAATAAAATATCTTTTTTAAGATCAAACTTACTAGCTACAAAATTCATATATTCTCTAATTTCTTCATGACCTGGATATCTTTCTGACCACGTCCATTCTTTTAACAGTTCATCTGAAAAATAATAAGAATATGCATGACTCTCCGTATCACATCGCGCACCCGGATAACGGTTCCAATACCAAGTTCCACCAACATCATCTCCTGTCTCAAGTACTACACATTTAAGACCAAGCTGATCTCTCAGACATATCAACTGATATAAACCCGAAAAGCCTGCTCCTACAATTATGGCATCATATTCTTTGGTGGATGAATGGATATGGTTCATTTAAAATTCCTCTTTGATATAATTAATATGTTAAAAAAAAAATATGAACAGTCAAGAAATCTTAGTGTATAGAATATAATTTTAATTATTTTGGTTTGTTAAATGGATCCTGTAAGTCAAGGTGCGTTTGGAGCAATTTTTGCTCAGACGATATCGAATAAAAAGAAAATTCTTGTTGGTTCAATAATTGGTTGTCTCGCCGGTTTAGCTCCTGATTTAGATATATTAATTAGATCAAACTCAGATCCTTTGTTGAAATTGGAATATCATAGGCAATTCACTCATTCATTAATTTTTATTCCTGTAGGGGCATTGATTGTTACTTTATTTGTACGTTTATTTTCAAGTAAATTTTTAAGTTGGAAGGAAACGTACTTTTATTGTTTTATTGGATATGCAACTCACGGATTTTTAGATGCTTGTACAAGTTATGGAACACAACTTTTATGGCCATTTACTGATGTAAGAATTTCTTGGAATAACATATCTGTTGTTGACCCACTTTTAACTATTCCCATAATTTTTTTAATAATTATTGCAATTTTAAAGAAAAATAAATTGATTAATTTTTTTGGTCTGTTTTATATTTTTCTTTATCTCTCAATAGGATTATTTCAAGAAAATCGTGCAGAGAATATTGGTCAATCTATTGCTAATTTAAGAGGGCATGAAAGTAAAAGATTAACAGTTAAGCCAAGTTTAGGAAATCTATTTTTGTGGAAAGTTATATATGAATATAATGGTTTTTACTATGTAGATGCAGTTAGATTGCTTTCAAAATCTGAATATTGTAAGGGAACCAGAATAAAAAAACTTGATACATCAATAAGTTTCATGGAATTAAGTCAGAATAGTCAACAATATAAGGATATTCAGAGGTTCGATTGGTTTTCTCAAGGTTATTTAGGTTTTGGAAATCAAAAAAATATTATAACTGATGTAAGATATTCTGCGGTACCAAATGAAGTTGATGGTTTATGGGGCATTCAAATAAATCCTAAGAAGGACAAATCTGAGCATGTAGATTGGGTTGTTAATAGAACTAATTATAAAGCTAAGTGGAAAAGATTTTTTGACTTAATATTAGGGAAAGGTTGTGAAAAGATTGATTAACTGAAATCAATATTTTCTAGCTCACTTAGATCTTTACAACTGAAAATATTATCAACTAAAAATTTAAGTTTTTTAATTTCATTTCTTTTTATATTTGCGAAATCTAAATTAGCATGAAATTTGTCAACAACTTCTTCAAAACTTAAGGGAGCTTTTTTTCCCCCTCTTAAACAATCTTGTTTGGCTGACAAAACATCTCCATTTTTCATAAAAACAGAAATATCACCGGAATAATTTTTAGGATATTCATCGTTAGGATTAATCTCATAATTAATTTTTTGAGATAGCTTTTTTACTTCGGGGTCTTTTAAACGTTTTTCTGTAAATTGTTTTAGTCCAGCAACTCCATCAATAAGTCCGACGGCAATACAATAAGGAACAGAGAATTTAGCTCCATATGGAGAAGATGGACTTTGTTTTTCCTTGATTGGTTCCCATAATCTATGCACTGTTCCTTCGCCTACTTGGGCTACGACTTTTTCTATTTCATTAAAATTAGTAATTTTATCTTTGAGTTTAATGGCACAGTCTATAAAGGGTTGAGCCATTGTTCCACAGGCATAAGGCTTTACAGCTAAATTACTGCATTCCCATCTATCTCCCAATTTATCTGTTATATGTGTAAAGTCAGGTTGTATGTTTTTTGTTGCAAAACTATTAAAAACTCCGTGAGTTCCTTCAAAAACTGTCCTTGGGCCAATAAATCCTGATTTTGCAAAATTAGCAGATTGCCATCCACAACCTGCGGCCCATCCAGGATGAAGGCGTTTTGTAGAGGTGCCCTCAGCTAAATATTCTATTATTCCTGATGCCATGCTACCTACAATTCCTAGGGCAGAACTTATCTGATTAGGTTTGTTTCCTATTATAGATGAAATTCCTACTGAAGAACCAAAAGCTCCAAAAATAGCTGTTGGATGAAAACCTTGTCGGTGAACAGCTGTCGGTGCAACTAAAGCAAGCCTGCATATCAGTTCAGAACCGATAGCTAACCCTTTTAAAAACTCAACTCCAGATAGTTTTTTTTCTTGGATTGTTGCTAACATAGCTGGAACCATTACAGCCCCAACATGAACTGGGGTTCCCTCAAATGTATCGTCAAAATCTTCACCGTGAATAGCTGTTCCATTTATAATTGTGGCATTAAACGGTGTTAGTTTTTTATTATGACCAATTAAGCTACAGTTACCATTTTCTTGAAGGGCTTCAATTAAACTTTGAACATAGGGTTCATTTTTTGCAGACGCCATTAAGCCTAAAGAATCCATTACAACAATTTGTAATTTATTTTTTACTTCTTCAGGAATATCATTAACATCTAAATTACTGGTCCATTCAGCATATTTTTCTGCAACAAAGATATTATTGTTTTCATTCATACTATTATCTTTTTAAAATTATTTCTTAGAGAAAAACTTTGTCCAAAATGGTGATGATAGACTTAAAAAAGTAAGTACAAAAAACAATAGGACAACGGGACTTTCTAAGAGTGCAAAAAAGTTATTGTCATGAATAATCATAGATTGTGAAAAGCTCTCCTCAACCAGTTTACCTAGAATTAATCCCATAACTAAAGGTGCAGCCGAAAATCCATTTCTATCCATAAAATATCCCACAAGACCAGCCGCAAGCATTACCCATACATCAAACATAGATGATGCAAAAGAATAAGAGCCAATCATTGAAAAAATAAAGACAGCAGGCCAAAGTAATTTTTTTGGAATAAATGCAACTAGCGAAAAGAATTTAGCTCCAATTAATCCAATAAATAAAAAACCTAAATTAGCAATTAACATTGCCCCAAAAATTGCATAGACAAATTCTGGTGTCTCACTAATTAAATAAGGTCCCGGTCTAAAACCATGCATTATGAGAGCGGCAAGTATTAAAGCAGTAGATCCACTTCCAGGTATACCCAAAGCTAAAGTTGGAACCATAGCTCCCCCTGCTGCTGCATTATTTGCAGCTTCAGGACCTGCTATACCTTCAGGTGATCCTTTTCCAAATTTATCTTTATCTTTAGACCATCTTCTTGCTTCATTATATCCAATTATAGCAGCAACTGTTGATCCTTCTGCTGGAAGTATACCTATAAAGGTGCCAATTCCTGAAGATCTTAGAATTGTGTATTTTAATTTTTTTAATTCTGCAAGGGATGGGAGTCTCAAGGCTTTAGCTTGAATCCGTTCTACAATGGCATTTAATTTTTCAGATTGCTTAAATAACTCACTGACAGCAAATAAACCAATAAGCACTGGAACAAAATGAATACCTTCTTCAAGGTCTGGGATATCAAAAGTGAATCTTTCTACTCCAGTAGTAAGGTGGATACCAATTGTTCCGATTAATACGCCCACTAAACCAGAAATTAGGTTTCTTAGAGATGATTTTCCACTCATTGATGCAAGCATTGACAGAGCAAATACTGCGAGCCCAAAATACTCAGCTGGACCAAATTCTAAAGCAAGTTTTGCTAATAATGGTGCAGCAAAAATAAAAATTATTAAACTAAAAATACCACCAAAAACACTTGATACTGCTGCAAGCCCTAGTGCTCGCCCAGGTTCGCCATTTTTAGCCATTGGATATCCATCTAAAGCTGTTGCTACGGCGGGTGGTGCTCCAGGAGCATTTATTAATATAGCTGTTATGGATCCACCAAAAGTCCCTGCACAATATAAAGCGGCCATCATAGAAATTGCCGCAACTGGATCCAGAGAAATTGTAAAAGGGATTAACAAAGCAATAGCCATAGGTGAACTAAGACCTGGCAATGCTCCTACTAAAACGCCTATTAAAACACCTGATAATATCAAAATTATATTTTCAAATTCTAATAATAAACCTAAACCTTTTGCTACATCTTCCAACTTTTAAACCTTGTTAATTTTTTAATAAATCTAATAATCCTGGTTCAAAGTGAACGCCAAGAATTATATTAAATAAAACTATTACAAATAATGGAAATCCAATTATGTAAGAAATTAATACTTTCAATCTTCTCTCGCCCCAATATAGAGGTAAAGAAATGCTCACAGCAATGATAGTTAGTGCAGCTCCTAGTAATTGAGATGAAGCAATGATGGCAGTCAAAATAATCATTGTGCCTATAGTAGATTTTTCTACAGGTTTTGATCTAGCTGAATCTATATTTTTCCCACTTTTTTTTAAGAAAATATGTTCAAAAGGAATAATCAGTATCATTCCTAAAATAATTAGAAGTAGAATTTGAGGAAACATTTCAGGGGGTATATTGTTAGAAAATAAATCAGGAACTTTTTCAAATTTAGTTGTCTCAAACCACAGGAAAGCAATCATAGCAATCATTACTATTGCAATGATTGTGTCTTTTTTATTAAATAATGCACCCAGATTACTGGGTGCAGTCTTATCATTTTTCATTTCTATAAAACCTACAACTATAGGTTAATTACTTAACTAAACCAAGCTCTTTTAGAGCTGCCTCAGCTACTTTATATTCAGCCTTAAGGTGTTTGTCCCATACCTTAGTACCAGCCACACTTGTTTCTACTGTTAGACCTGCACCAGCAAGATAACTTTTGAAAACGTCATGTTTCATTGCCTTAACCATAGCCTTTGATATTTGATCAATAATTGGCTGTGGTGTTGATGCTAAAACAGCATAACCTCTAGTTGTGGAACATTTAGCTTTTATTCCTTTTTCAAAAGTTGAGGGAACATTAGGATAGTCTTTAAGTCTATCTTCGGCCATAACAGCTAGGGCTCTGAAACTTCCGTCAGCTACTTGGTTTGCTGCTTCACTAACGTTTGGTAAAGTAGCATCAATTTTTCCAGCCATTAAAGCTTGAACCATTTGAGCTCCAGAACCAAAAGGAACAACCTTGAATTTTATTCCAGCTTCTTTGGCAAATTGAGCTAAACCAATATGCTCTGTTCCTCCAATTTGAGCAACACCCCAATTTAGAGGAGCCTTTTTTGAAGCGGATACAAGGTCTTCTAGGGTCTTAAAATTACCTTTGCCGGACACAGCTATAAAAGTAGGGTCATCCATTGCTCTTGCTACACCAACAATGTCATTAATCTTCATCTTAGATTTACCTCTTGCCATAGTATAAAGATGAGATTGAGTTAAAGCCATTATAGTATATCCGTCTGCAGGCTTAGATAAAACATAGTTTTGTGCTTTTGCACCTGAACCACCTCTTTTTGCAACTATTGAGATGTCAGCTTTTAAATTTCTACGAGTTCTAATCGAAACCATTCTTGCAGTAGTATCTGTTCCACCACCATATTTTGCGTGGATAACAAGTTCAATTGCTTTACTCGGGTACTTGTCTGCACTAGCTGTAGAAACTAGGCCAAAGGCACTTATTCCTGCTATAGCGACGACACCCAATCCAGCTTTTACAATATTTCTTCGAAAAGAATTATTCTTTTGCGTCATATTACTCTCCCAGTTTTAAAATTAAGAATTAAGTTTGCATTTGAAAAGTCCATAAATCAACTAATCTTTTAAATAATTTAATCGATTGATTAATTAGTTTAAATTTATTTATGCAGATATTTTCATTTCACCTTTTAATTGAGTTCGATGCATTATTCTTCTTGTGTTTGGGTCAAATGCATCTCTCTTATGAAGAACATTTAAGTTTTTCCACATTAATAGATCACCTTTTTCCCATTTTTGTGTCCAGGTAAATTTTTCTTGAGTTGCGTGTTCCCATATTTGATCTAACAAATTTTCACTTTCTTCTATTTCCATACCAATTATGTAAGCATGTGGTCTTCTTCCTAAAAAGAGGAGTTTTTTCTTAGTATTATTATCTGTAATAATTATTGGGTGTCTGGCCCCAGGTGTTTCAGGCGGATTGTCAACTTCTAAATAGCCTTTTCTTAGCATACCTGCACTATTATGAGCAGAATCATGGATCAAAACTTTACCATCAATTTTTTTCTTAAGTTTATAAGGTAATTCATCATATGCTATAGTCATATTTGCAAAGTGAGTGTTACCCTGATTTTCCGGTACCTCTAGAGCATATAAAATTCCTGCTTTCGGAGGGATTTCTTGATATGTCATGTCTGCGTGCCAAACAGCTTCACCGTCTCCCAAATTTCCGATAGGAGTACCTTCTTTATTTTTTACATTTGAAATTACATTTATTTCGGGAAACTCTGGTAAAAATTTTATTCCATATGGATTAGGTCCAGGGGGATCCAATTCTCCAAAATTTTTACTAAAGTTTATTAATTTGTTATCATCTAAATCCTGTTTTTTAAAGACTAAAACTAACCGTTCATCCCAACATTGATTTAAAAAATTTATCTGTTCTTGATTTAATTTTTCACTAAGATCTATCCCTAAAATTTCACCACCTAAGCTAGCAGCGCTTTTTAACAATTTCATTCTTTCTTCCTTAATAAATTTATTTATATATAACTTCTTTATAAATACTGTATTTTTCTAATTTATCTCTGTCAATTTGCAGTTTCCAATTATCTTCAGTCTCTAAAAAGCCATTTTGAAATTTAATAGGGTTGGATAAAATCCTAGCTTCAGGTTTTATTTTTAAAAATCCATTATATTCACCGGCATTTTCAATCAAGCCACTTGCAATTTTAGCTTCCATCCAACAATTTATTTCAGAGCCTAATCCGTCACCAATTATAATTTCCAAGCCTAAACTATGAGCGTAATTAATTGACTCTGTTAATTTTGAAATAGATACAAACCTTTTTAGTTTTAGTTTGCATAAGCTCACACCGTCAATGCGTGATGCTCTTTCAATATCCTGCATGCTGCAAATAGGTTCATCTAACATAATTGGTACGCTTGATATTTTTGCAACTGCTGCATTAGCTTCCCAATCGTCGGCATCACAAGGTTGTTCAAATAATTCTATAAAGTTAGGTTCCAAACCTGTTACAAATTTGCAGCCTTCAACTTTTGTATATGCTCGATTAGCATCTATCCTAAGATTAGCTCTTCCATTTAAGTTTTTTTGAATAGCATCAATTTTTTTGAGATCTAAACTCACATTTCTACCAACTTTTATTTTGATTGTTGTAAAACCCTGTTCAGTGACTTTGTCTAATTCATCCCTTATTTCTATTTCTTCTTCTGCATTAAATGCCGTTAATAATTTCATTTTAATAGGATCTTTACCGCTTAAAATACTAGGATTTGAGAGCATTTCAATTGCTGTATGTAAGGCACTAGATGCAACAATACTTACATGAGAGTGAGATAGAATAATTTCTTTGGCTTCATTAAATGTTTTATTCAAAATTAATTTTGATAATATTCTTGAGAATGTCCATCCACCATCTCTTGTTTCATTACTTGAGCCGGGAGAAATATGTTGTTCTCCCCATCCCTCATTACCTTCATTATCAATAATGTGAATTAATAAAGGTTCAAAAGAGTGGAAGGTGTTATACGATAATTTGTAAGGTTTAATTAAGGGTAAATCTAACCGATAAATTGAAATTTTAGTTATAATTCTATCTTTATTACTCATAAAAAATCCTTAAAGTTTATCAATAAATATATTAACAACTTTAAAAAAGTATATACTGTAAATATATTTTTAATGATGATTTCTTATAAAGGAGAAGAAATGCCAATTTACAGCTTAGGTGAGAAAAAACCTCAACTTCCAGAACAAGACTTATATTGGGTGGCACCTGATGCACATGTTATTGGAAATGTTATTTTAGGTAGGGACGTTGGTATTTGGTTTGGGTCAGTTTTAAGAGGGGACAATGATGTTATTAAAATTGGAAATGAAACTAACATCCAAGAAAATACCATAATTCATGTTGATCCAAGTTGTCCTGTAACTATAGGTGATAATTGCACGATTGGTCATAATGCAATTATTCATGGATGTACTATTGGGAATAACTCTTTAATTGGCATGGGAGCAACAATTCTCAATAATGCAAAAATTGGTAATAACTGTCTTGTAGGTGCAGGAGCTTTGGTAACCGAAAACAAAGAATTTCCAGATGGATCACTAATAGTTGGTTCACCAGCTAAAGCAGTAAGAGAATTGAGCCAAGATATGATTGATAATATGACGCGTTCTTCTAAACACTACGTTAAAAACTTCAAAAGATTTGTTGATGAAATGAAAGTAATTAAATAATTTTATCTTCAATCAAATTTTGGATATCTTTTTGAGAATATCCTAATTTATTAAGAAGTTCTGAATTATGCTCTCCAAGTTTAGGCGCTCTTTTAATATTTGCAGGAGTTTTTGAAAACTTCCATGGTGTTCCATGGACTTTCATATTTTTATTGAGTTCTGGATACCATACTTCAGTTACATAATTATTTTCTTTTAAATTAGGATCATTAGATGCTTCTAGCATTGTATTTACATGAGTAGATATCATGTCAGCATTTCTTAAAATTGTAATCCAATGATCTCTTTTGTTAGTTGAAAATAATTCAGCAAGCTTGCTTAAGATCTGGGATTTCTTTTCATCAGATTCAAATGCAAGACCAAGATCAATAAGATTATCTTTTTGAAGCACATCAAAAAAATTTAGCTCCTTCATTGCTTTTCGCCAATCATCTGGATCAAGTTGAAGTGCAAAAGGTTTACCATCAACATCATTAAAACATGCAGCAATTCCTGGGCGCTCTCTTGTACCATTTATTCTTGCGCCGGTTATTGGAGGTCTGTTACTCCACATAGCTGTTGTCATTGTCCAGCCAAGAAGTCTAAAAGCACTTCCAACCAGAGACGTTTCTAACTTTTGTCCTTTACCAGTTTTCTGTGCATTTATATAAGCAGCTAAAATGCCCCCAAATGTTAAAATTGCGCAACTTTCGTCAGCAACTGAAGCTACACCAGTTCTCAAATTATTACCTGGTATCGAATAAGCTTCGGCTATACCGCTCAAAGCTTGACCAACCGCATCAGTTCCAGGTAAATGTCCATCAGGAGCATCAGGTCCATAAGCAGAAACAGAAGCATATACAATTTTAGGATTTATATTACTAAGTGTATCGTAATCAAAGTTTAATTTTTCAGCAACTCCAGGTCTAAAATTTTGTCCGAATATATCGGCATCTTTTACTAAATCATGCAGTATTTTTTGACCTTTATCAGACTTAAGATTAAGCGTTAAGCTTTTAACTCCTCTATTATTCGTTTCAAAAAATGATCCAGTTGATCCCATTAAATAGCCAGAGCCTCTATTATTATCACCTTTGCCTGGCGTTTCTATCTTAATTACTTCAGCACCAAGATCTGCCATAAGCATGTAGGGTACTGTTCCAGCTTGAGCTGTTGAGCAGGCAACTATTTTAAGGCCTGAAAGAGCGCCATTTATCTCACTCATCTTAACCTCTATTTTTCTTCTAGTTTGGGCATATTGTATCTATCTTCAGGCTTGAGCCAACCTTTATAGTTTGGTTTTCTTTTTTCAGCGAAAGCACGTCTGCTCTCCATTCTATCTTCTGTATCTCCATGAAGGTGAAGTTTCTCTGCTAGATCAGCAATGTTTGGACTAATTCTTGGTGCCATATGCTTCATCATATAAAGTGTATTAACTCTGGCAGCAGGAGGGAGTGTAAGAAGGTGTTCAGCCATAGAATATGCTTCACTCATTAAATCTTTAGCTTCCACAAGACGATTAATAAAACCAACCTGATGCATTCTTTCAGCTGTAATTCTGTATCCAAATGCCATTTCTGTTGCTACTGGATGAGGAAGATTTCCATAATGACCATGATTATAACCACCGAGAAGCCACCTCTTGGCCTCTGACATTTCAAATATAGCTTCTTTTACTGCTATTCTTAAATCTGTTCGTTCAACCAGCATGAAACCACCACCCATAGCAAAACCATTTACAGCTGCTATAACTGGTTTTTTTAGTACTCCAGTTTGAAATGGATCTACCAAATTTTCTTCAACAAATTCTTTTGGAGAGCCAGGAATACCTCTATCTAGAGACTCTTTCATGTCTTCACCCGCACAAAAACCTCTACCTGTACCTGTCAAGATTGCGACTTCAAGATCATTATCCTCATGAAACCTGTTAAATGCTTCCGCCATACCAGTTCTTATAACGGTACTCAAGGCATTCAATCTTTCAGGACGATTTAACCTTATAGTTATAATCTGTCCATTTATTTCAGTTTCAACAAAACTCATAGATTTACTCCTACATATATAGAATCTTACTAAGATAATTTTATATACTAAAAATTCTTGCAAGTCATCGATATTAAATCATAATAAATTAATCTTATATAAATTGTTATTAAGGGGTAAATAATGAAAACTAGAGCGGCAGTGGCTGTTGAGGCAGGTAAACCACTTGAAATTATGGATGTAGATCTAGAGAGTCCTCGTCCAGGAGAAGTTTTAGTTGAAATTAAAGCAACTGGTATATGTCATACGGATGAATTTACACTTTCAGGAGATGACCCTGAAGGGCTTTTCCCAGCAATTTTAGGACATGAAGGAGCTGGAATTGTCAGAGAGATTGGCAAAGGTGTTACTTCATTGAAAGAGGGTGACCATGTAATCCCACTTTATACACCCGAATGCAGAGAATGTGAGTATTGTCTACATCCAAAGACTAACTTGTGTCAGGCTATAAGGGTAACTCAAGGTAAGGGAGTTATGCCAGACGGAACTAGTAGATTTTCGATAAGTGGAAAACCTATTCTTCATTACATGGGAACATCTACCTTCTCTAACTATACTGTTGTTCCAGAAATTGCACTTGCTAAGGTAAATGAAAAAGCTCCCTTTGATAAAATTTGTTACATTGGTTGTGGTGTTACTACTGGTATTGGCGCTGTAATGAATACTGCAAAAGCAACAGCTGGCTGCAATGCTGTCGTATTTGGATTAGGCGGTATAGGTCTCAATGTTATCCAAGGTTTAAGAATGATAGGCGCCAACATGATTGTTGGCGTCGACATGAATAATAAAAAAGAATCCTGGGGTAAAAAATTTGGAATGACCCACTTTGTAAACCCTTCGGAGATAGAAGGTGACTTAGTAAATCACTTAGTTGAAGTCACAGGAGGTGGTGCTGATTACTCTTTTGAATGTATTGGAAATGTAAATGTAATGAGGCAGGCTTTAGAATGCGCGCATAAAGGTTGGGGAGAGAGCATTATTATTGGAGTTGCAGGAGCAGGTCAGGAAATTAAAACTAGACCTTTTCAATTAGTTACGGGCAGAAGTTGGAAAGGTACTGCTTTTGGAGGTGCTAGGGGCAGAACAGACGTACCTAAGATTGTAGAGTGGTATCTTCAAGGGAAAATTGATATTGATCCAATGATTACTCACACATTAGAATTAGAGGATATAAATAAAGGTTTTGATTTAATGCATGCAGGGGAATCCATTAGATCTGTAGTTGTTTTTTGATGGAAAAATTATCTGAAGCATTTTCTTTTGGTGGGAAACAATTTGTCTTCAGTCACGCATCTATTGTAAATGATTGTAAAATGACTTTAGCAATCTTTACTCCCCCAAAAGTTAAAAATCCCCCAGTTTTATGGTACTTATCTGGATTAACTTGCAGTCATTTAAACGTTATGGAAAAAGGTGAATATAGAAAGAAGGCCGCAGAATTAGGCATGGTAATTATTTGTCCTGACACCAGTCCAAGAGGTGATCAAGTGCCAGATGAAAAAGATAATTGGCAGTTTGGATCTGGGGCAGGATTTTACCTAGATGCAACACAAGAGCCATATGATAAAAATTATAATATGTATAGTTACTTAAATGATGAACTTCCGAAACTTGTAGAAAATAATTTTGACTTTGATATGTCCAGACAAAGTATCTTTGGTCATTCGATGGGCGGGCATGGAGCTATGATAATGGCTTTAAGAAATCCTGAGAAATATAACAGTTGTTCAGCATTTGCCCCTATCGTAGAACCTTCAACAGCTAGTTGGTCAAGTGAAGCATTTAAAAAATACATTGGATTAGATAAAGATGACTGGCAAATGTATGATAGTGTTGCCTTAATTAAAAATGGTTATCGTTTTCCTGAAATTCTTGTTGATCAAGGGGAAGCAGATAGTTTTTTAGAAGAAGGATTAAGACCTTGGCTTTTAGAGGATGCATGCAGAAAAGCCGGTATCAAATTAAATCTTAGAATGCAACCCAATTATGATCATTCATACTTTTTTATTTCAACTTTTATGACTGATCATTTGAATTGGCATAGAGAAAGAATTTAAATTTTAATCTTTTGGAATTGAGTAAGTCAATGATGCATGAGCTACAGGCTCATCAATATCCTCAGAATATATTAATACATCTCCTACACTTAGAGTTTTACCTAATTTTAAAATACGAGCTTCACTGATCAAGTTTTTTTCATTAGGTTTTCTTAAAAAATTTATTGAACAATTAGTCGTGACAGTGAGACTTTTGGGTCCTATTACACTGAGTGTTGCTAAGTAAAAAGTAACGTCGGCTAGTAGAAACATTGTTGGGCCTGAAACCGTTGCTCCTGGTCTAAGGTGTTCACTGGAAATATGCATGAGCATTGAAAAATTTTTATTGGTTACTTTTAAGATTTCAAAGTTTTTATTAACTTGAGGAAACTCTTTTTCTAAAAAATCATTAAGGTCTTCTTTTGTCATTAATTGGTTCATTATATACCCAGTACTTTTATCTATTAATTAAAAGTCTACTTGCCATTGCTGGACCTGCCCCCAAGTAGTTGGCTGGATCAACAATTTTTGATAAATCATCTCTATTAAAAATATTAGAAATTTTTTCGTCTCTTAAAAGTGCGTCAATAAATGGAATATTATTTTTTATAGTGTCACGACAGCAGTCATACACTATATCATGAGCAATTTGTCTTCCAATATGTGGGGCGAGCGCCATCATAACAGCTTCTGCAACAATTAATCCATTGGTTTTATCAATATTTTCCTTCATTTTTTTTGGAGAAATTTCCAGTCCCTCTAAAAGAAATTTAGCAGCACTAAAAGATGAAGAAGCAATAATAAAGGCGTTAGGTAAAGCATACCACTCAACATGCCATTGACCAGTTGCTCTTTCATGATCAAGAACCATAGCATCAAGCATAGAAGAATGATGTTCCCGGAGCAGTTTTGAACAAGCTAACATTATCTCTGAAGAAATAGGATTTCTTTTCTGGGGCATTGTAGAAGAAGCACCTCTTCCATGAAGGAAAGGTTCAGCAACTTCCTGTGTTTCAGTTTGCATCATTAACATTACATCATAGGCTATTTTACCTAACGTAGCTCCAACCAAGGCAATCCAACCAGTTACTTCACAAAAGTTATCTCTAATTGAATGCCAGCTTACATCAGGCACATTCAAATTTAATTCGTCTGCTAACGCTGATTGAGTTTTTAATCCATCAATTTCACCTAGTGATGCAAGAGTTCCCGCAGCACCGAAGAATGAAACATTAAAGACACGAGCCTTAATTTCTTCTAGTCTTTTCATATGTCTATCAATACTAGACAACCAAGTTGATGCCTTATAGCCAAAAGATACTGGTAAGGCGTGTTGCAAGTGAGTTCTTCCTGCCATTGGGGTTTTTATATGCTCATTGATAATTTTAACTAATGCATTTGAAATAGAATCTAAATCTGAAGACAGTAATTTAAATCCTTCCCTTATTTGAATTACATCAGCAGTATCCATAATGTCTTGGGTAGTTGCGCCCCAATGACAGTATTTTCCATAACCATCACTTACATTATCACTTAATTGCTCTACTACAGGTAAAATAGGGTAGCCAACAATTGATGTCCTCTTTTGTAGTTTTTCCCAATCAATTATATCTATTTTGGCTGCGTCACTTATTTTTTGTCCAGCCTCACTCGGTATAATACCTAATTTAGACTGTGATCTTGCTAAAGCGGCTTCGACATCTAAATACAACTGAGTGGTTTTTTCATCTGAAAACAAATAATGCATTTCACTTGTTCCAAACATTTCACCCCATATTTTGGAATTAGTAACTAAGGCTGGCATTATTTATTTCCCTATCAATTTTTTTTGATACCAAGAGGCAACTCTCTTCTCAAGAAAACTATTTAATCCCTCAGTCGCTTCGCTAGTCATTCTCTTTTGAGAATGCTCTAGTATTAATTCTTCAAATTTATCGTCTGATAATATTAAACCACTTTCAATTAATGCTCTCTTTTTTGTCATTTCCAGTGCGACAGGAGCACACATTAACAAACTCTCAACAATAGACTTTACAGCATCATTAAGCTCTCCTGTTTTACAAATCTGGTGGACCAGACCAATGTTTTTGGCTTCATGAGCATCGAAACGTTCACAAGTTAACGCGTATCTTCTGACGTTTCTGACACCTATACTAGCATTTAGATGAGGAATAATGATTCCTGCCATTACACCCCATCTTGCTTCGGCAATAGAAAATATAGCATCTTCGCTAGCAACTACAATATCAGCTGCAGCTGCAATACCAGTACCCCCTCCAAAGCAGCCTCCATGGATCATAGCTATAGTTGGTTTCGGAAACTCTATAAGGCCCTTTATTGCAGAAGCTGTTCTTCTAGATACCTCTATATTTTCTTCTTTATTTAATTTACCAATCTCTTTCAGCCACTCTAAATCTGCACCTCCTTGAAAGTGCTTTCCATTACCTCTTATAAGAACTACTCTAACATCATTATTTTTATATAAAGATGTAAAACTTTCAATTAGCTCGTCAATCATAGTTCCATTATAAGCATTGTTTCTTTCAGGACGATTTAAGATAACCTCAGCCATACCTCGGCTGTCTATACTTGTTAAAACAACACCCTTACTCATTTTTCATCCTTCTAAATTAATTCAACAATTACCCTAATCTTTTAAGTCTAGCGCGGTTATACAAGTTTCTTTTATAGAAAACGCCCTAAGTTTTATAAAAACATTAAATTCATTTTTTAAAATATTACCAATTTTTTTTAGACAATTTTTTCTTTTATTTAAGTCTCTACTTTTTTTCTCTCTAAATTTCATTTCGCCATAAAGTTTATAATTTGAAGTAAAGGTTTTGCTTTCTACCCAAATAATTTGACAATTATCTTCTTCAGCATCGAGTTCATTTATAATTATTTCTGTCAATTGTTTTTCAATAATCTTAATTTCTGATTTTTTAAAATTAGAATCTAAGCTTTCATCGATATGTAAAATTAAAGAAGGCATATTGAAATTCCACTTATTTTGATATTTTATTAATTGATAATAATATATCTTTTATATTAAATAGTTTTTAATAATATTACTTTAAAAAATTAGAGGTTCAGCAAATGAATAATGAAGAATTAGATATCAATCATTTAAATAAATGGCTTGGCAATATAGAAATGGTTACAGATTATCTAACACCAATTGTTGAACAAAGGTATAGGGCCACTCTAAATATTGATCCAGGTGATCCTGCAATTGGTGATGCTGCGACTACTGGATTACATTGGATGTTAGGTTGGAATTTAAAAAAAAATGATGAGCTAGGTGTTGATTCTCATCCCGCACGTGGTGACTTTCTTCCGCCAGTCCCACTGCCAAGAAGAATGTGGGCAGGAAGCCAAATTAAAGTAAAAGCCCCTCTTAGAGTAGGTGATAAGGTAATAAAAAAATCTAAAGTAGCTGATATCAAATTAAAAGAAGGTCGAACAGGTAAGTTATGTTTTGTAACTGCAGAATATGAATATTTAGTTGATGACGATGTTCGTTTACATGAATTCCATAATATTGTTTATCGTGATGTAACTAAGGCTGGGGGAGGATCTGGAGTATCTGATGTTATACCAAAAGATGCAGATTTCACTGAAACAATTTTTATGCATCCAACTATTTTATTTCGTTATTCGGCAATTGGTTTTGTTGGGCACAGAATTCATTATGATTATCCATATACTAAAAATGAAGAAAATTATCCTGATTTAATAGTGCACGGTCCTCTACAAGCAACATTCTTACTTAGGGCTGCAGAAAAACTTAAGGGTAAACCTGTAACTTCTTTTAATCACAAAGTCATGGCTCCTGTTTTTGCGAATAGCGATTATATAATCGGCGCTAAAGAAAATACAGACGGAAGTGTTACTTGTTGGGGAGCAGTCGAAGGCTCGGGAATGACCATGCAAGCTGAAGCTCATTTTAAATAAAATTATAGGAGAAAAATATGGTGTCGATAACAAAATTGTTTGGTAGTTATGGTTGTAATTGTAAATTAGACAGCTTTAATGATGAAATGAGATTTTTTGCAAAAATGTCTATATTAGACTGGTGTGGTGTTGCCTATGCTGCAAAAAAAGAACCAGTTTCTAAAATCGTTTCTGATATGGTTAAAGAAGAAAATGGTGTTAATCAAGCAAGGGTAATTTCTACTGGTCATAAAGTTTCCTCCAGAGGAGCAGCTTTAGCTAATGGAGCAACAGGGCATGCATTAGATTATGATGACACGCATTTTCTTTTTGTCGGCCATCCAACTTCCAGTGCATTACCAGCTGCTTTGGCATTAGGTGAAGAATTAGGCTCTTCCATTGAAGATATATTACTTGCCTATATGGCAGGAGTAGAGGTTTCAACGAGAATAGGACATATTTTAGGATACTCTCATTATAATGCGGGCTTTCACCAAACCGCTACCAGTGGTTCGTTTGGTGCAACAATTGTTGCTTCAAAACTATTAGATTTGAATGAAGACCAAACAATAAATGCTCTTGGATTAGTATCCACCAGAGCTTCAGGAATAAAATCCCAATTTGGAACTATGGGTAAACCATTTCATGCCGGAATGGCTGCTTCAAATGGTATTGAAGCTGCTAAATTATCAAAGCTTGGATTTGTATCAAAAGAAGATGGTATTGAATGTGAGCAGGGTTTTTTCTTAACACACGGTTGGGATAAAAAATTTCCTCCTAGAGCTACAGAAAATTTAGGTACAGAGTTTTTATTTCCTGAAATTAAATACAAGTTCCATGCATGTTGTCACGGCCTACACTCTTTCTTAGAGGCGCTGGATGAGATGAAGTTAGAAAATAATTTTAACCCTGAAACAATAGAGGAAATCGCAATTGAGACTAACCCTTCATGGTTGAAAGTTTGTAATATTGAAGAACCAAAAACAGGCTTGGAATCAAAATTTTCTTATAAATTAACTGCAGCGATGTCCATTTATGGCAAAGATACGTCTGACTTAGATACATATAGCGATGAAATTTGTTTTGATGATAATTTAAATAATATTAGAGATAAAGTAAGAGTGATACCCAATGATAATTTAAGCAACACTCAATCTTTAATTTCAATTAAGGATGGTTCTAGTAATGTCAAAAACAACCACGACTTGTCAGATAAAATTGAGAATAATATTCTAGAAACTAAAATTGTAAATAAGTCAGTTTCTTTACTTTCAGAGACTAAATCAAATCAAATATCAAATATATTAAATGCCCCTAATGAAAATAAAGTAGATGCTCTAGTTGATTGTTTGGTTAGCTAATGAATGCACAAAATTCATCTAAAGATTTAGAGGGTTTGTTGGTAGTAACAGTCGAACAAGCCGTTGCTGCTCCGTACACATCATGTAGACTAGCTGATGCAGGTGCTAGAGTAATTAAAGTAGAAAGACCAGAGGGAGATTTTGCCAGGAATTATGATAGTAACGCACTTGGCAATAGCGCCTATTTTGTTTGGTTAAATAGGGGTAAAGAATCAATTGCCTTAGATCTTAAAAATAAAGAAGATATGACTATTTTTGAAAATATTATTTCTAAATCAGATATATTAATTCAAAACTTAGCCCCAGGTGCATTTGAACGTCTTGGTTTAGATGTAAAAGAATTAAGATTAAAATATCCTTCTTTAATTACATGTTCTATTTCTGGCTTTGGAGATGAAGGTCCTTATAAAAACCAAAAAGCCTATGACATGTTAATACAAGCTGAAACTGGAGTTATTGATATTACTGGTCTACCAGATAAAGAGGGATTTGATGGAAGAGCAAAAGTTGGTCCATCAGTTTGTGATATTTCTGCAGGTATGACCGCATATCAAGCAATTTTGCAAGCAATAATTAAAAGAAGTATAACTGGAAAAGGAAGACATATTTCAGTTTCAATGTTTAATTCACTCGCTGATTGGATGAATCCTTTTTATTTAGGTTATGTTTATAATCAAAAAGTTCCCAAAAGAAATGGTATGACACACCCAATAATTGTCCCATATGGAGCTTACGCTTGTAAGGACAAGCTAACTTTATTGATAGCAATCCAAAATGACCGAGAGTGGGCCAACTTGTGTAAAATAGTGTTGGATGATGAATTTATGGCGAACGATAATCGTTTTAAAACTAATTCCGATCGAGTAGCTAATAGAGAGCTAACAGAAAAAATTATTCAAGATAAATTTATGAAATTCGAACGAGAAGAATTAATTAGAAAACTTGAAGAAGCCAGTGTTGCTTATGGAAGAATTTCTGATATGGAACAATTAAAAAACCATCCACAAAATAACTTTCTAGAAATTGATACAAAAAATGGAAAGGTAAAAGTTTTAGGCCCTGGTGCTATACATGATAATTTTATACCAGATGTAAACAAAATGCCTGAATTAGATGAGCATGGCAAAATGATTAGAACTGAATTTAGTTCTATATAAAATTATAAAAAATAGGAGTTAACTTTGAGAAGCATTTTATTTTTACCAACAGACAAAATTGAGAGATTACCTAAAGCTCTAGGATCTGGAGCGGACAAAGTAATCTTTGACTTGGAGGATGGTCTGGCTCAAGATAAAAAAGCCCTTGGTAGATCTAACTTTGCTGATTTAGCAAATAGAAACTTTGATGGTCAACCGGACAAGTTTTTATTACGAATTAACGCCTTGGACACTGACGAATATCAAGATGATGTAAAGATGTTAAAATCTTTATCCACTCTTCCTTATTCTATAGCCATTCCCAAAATAGAAACTGCAGATCAGTGTAGAACTTTTTTAAAAGACCTTGGAACTAATATTTCGATATTACCACAAATAGAAACTCCACGTGGTATCGCAACAGTTGAGAGTTGGGATTGTTCAAATATAGAATTTTCTGGAATTGGATTTGGTTCAGCAGATTATTGCGCATCTACAGGTGGAGACATGGGCAAAGCCAGTTTAGCTTACGGTAGAGGTAAAATTATTAACGCCGCTGCTATATACAATGCTGATGCTCTTGACGGTGTATGGTTGGATTTTAGAGATCCTGATGGTTGCAGAGAAGAAACAAAATACGTTAAAACTATGGGATTTAAGGGGCGGTTTGCAATTCATCCAGATCAAATTAAACCAATTCATGATGCTTACAGACCGACAAGTCAGGAATTAGAATGGGCAAAGGGTGTTTTAGAAGAAGCTAAAACTGCAGGTACTGGAGCTTTTAAATATCAAGGCAAGATGGTTGATGCACCTGTATTAGCAGTAGCTAGGCAGATTATATCAAGGGAGGATTAGATGGATGACAACACATACGGAATTAGAAAAATAGGGCCACAAAGGTACAGAGAAGATCCAGGCAGATATTTTGAAGATTTTCAAGTTGGTGATGTTTACGAACATTGGCCAGGTAGAACAGTAAGTGAAGCTGATAATATATGGTTTACCAACCTAACAATGAATACACACCCAATACATTTTGATGCAAATTATGCATCTAAGTCAGAATTTGGAAAATATTTAGTAAACTCTGCCTTCACATTGGCTCTAGTAACTGGAATGTGTGTTAGCGGTACAAGTCAAAAAGCTATTGCTAATTTGGGATGGGAAGAAATTAAAATTCCCGCACCTGTATTTGTTGGAGATACTCTATATTCTGAAACAGAAGTCTTAGACAAAAGAAAATCAAAATCCAGACCAACTCAAGGTATTGTTAAGGTTAGACATATTGGGAAAAATCAGGATAAAGTTGTCGTTATGGATATGGTTAGGTCTTTCCTTGTGGCTAAACGAGGGCATAGTGTTGTTGACAAAATTATAGAAGAAACCGCTAATTAGAGAGCAATATTAATGAGTTTACCTTTATCTGGCGTTAAAGTAATTGCCTTTGAACAGTACGGTGCAGGTCCATTTGGAACTCAATATTTAGCGGATTTGGGTGCAGACGTTATTAAAGTAGAGCCAGCAGGAACTAGCGGAGATTATTTGAGAGATATTGGCCCTTATTTCATAGATGGAGACAATAAGAATTCTGCATCTAGTATCTTTTTTCAAGCACTTAACAGAAACAAAAGAAGCATAACCTTGGATATATTAACCAAGGAAGGTAAAATTATATTCCAGAAATTAGTGGAAAATGCTGATGCTGTTTGTAACAATTTAAGAGGTGATGTTCCAGAAAAACTTGGAATAACTTATGAACAACTTAAACCATTTAATAAAGCTATTGTTGCTGCTCATTGTTCAGCATATGGAAGAGAAGGTCCCAGAAAAAATTGGCCTGGATATGATTATTTGATGCAGGCTGAGGCAGGTTATTTTTCATTAACAGGTGAGCCAAGTGGACCTCCAGCAAGATTTGGACTTTCAATTGTAGATTATATGTCAGGGCTTACAATGTCTTTTGGTCTAGTCAGTGCTGTTTTGTCAGCGAGATCTATTGGTTTGGGAAGAGACGTAGATGTAAACTTGTTTGACACAGCTATGTTTAACCAAAGCTATATGGCTGCTTGGACATTAAATACAGAGTTTAAAAGTGAAAGATTGGATAGATCAGCTCATCCAATTTTAGTTCCATGTCAATTATATAAAACAAAAGATGGCTGGATTTTTTTAATGTGTAATAAGGAGAGCTTTTGGCCAATATTATGTGAAAAAATTGGTAGAGAAGATTTAAGTAAAGACCAAAGATTTGAAAACTTTGCTTGTAGACAAGAAAACCGAGATGAAATAACTAAAATTCTAGATAATGAATTAATGAAAAAAAACACATCAGATTGGTTGAAAGAATTTGGTGGAATAGTGCCAGCAGCGCCAATTTTAGATTTAAAAGAATCTCTTGAAAATCCATTTTTACAAGATAGAAAAAATATACAACATCTAAAAACTAAACGTGGCGAAGATATAAGTTTATTGAAAACCCCAGTTCATGTATCAGATAGCAATTTTCGTGATAAAACTGCCCCAGAACTTGGCGACGATACGCATGATGTACTTGAGGAAATTGGTTTTAATAAAGAACAAATAAGTAATTTTAAAAATAAAGGCATAATATAGTAAAATTACATAACATATTAATCAATTTCTTATATTTCATTACAATTAGGGGTTTACCTAATTCCTATAAAGATATAGTTTGTGATTCTATATATTTGGAGGAAACTTTAATGAAATTTACTAAACTATCACTTTTGGGCGCAGTTAGTGCTGTAGCTCTTACGTTTGCAGCTGGGACTAACCTAGCTATTGCAGACGGACATGCAGTTAAACCTATTAAAATGCGTTGGGCCTCAGACCACTCTGGTCCCCCCCACCCTGCTGCGATTGCAGAGATGTTCTTTGCAGAGCAGGTT
This sequence comes from uncultured SAR116 cluster alpha proteobacterium, assembly GCA_902622875.1. Classification (GTDB taxonomy): domain Bacteria; phylum Pseudomonadota; class Alphaproteobacteria; order Puniceispirillales; family Marisalimonadaceae; genus Marisalimonas. The sequence continues at coordinate 27,696 of CACNRW010000010.1, read as the reverse complement.
GAGAAAAAAATTCCTGGAAGCAAAGTTCAAATTTATTGGGCTAAGTCTTTATATAATGTTCCAAAAGGAACTCAAGCCTTAACCAAAGGCAACCTAGAGATGATGACAGGTCAGTTTGGAAAAACTTCTAGTGTTGAGCCATATGCTAACACAATTGTTGGTGCTGGAAAGTTAACAACACCTGGTGCAATAAATGGTTTGGACGGAACTAAAACTTTTGCTCAATTGAAGAAGGTTTTTAATGATAAGCATGGAATTACTATTTTTGGTTCTGGACACCTTAGTATGTATATGGGTGCTGGTGCTGTTAAAAGTAGAATGTTAGTTCCTAGTGATTTTGCAGGTAAGAAAGTTAGAAGTATGGGACCTGCTGAAAATGCCTTGTTAGGTGCATTAGGTGCTAATCCGACTACAATGGCTTTCGGTGATGTCCCACCAGCTCTGCAGACAGGTGTTATTGATGGATTGCTCACTAGTTTAGGTGGATTTAATGCCACTAAGGAGCAAGCCCCTTACTTTACAGTTGCAGGTATCAATGGAATTGTAGGTGACTATTACTGGATGGGTGCATCCAACAAATGGTGGTCCACACTTGATAAAAAGCAACAAGCAGCCCTAGCTGATATCATAATGAATGATTTCATACCATATCAAAAAGCGATTAATTTTTGTAATGATAAGAGATTAGTTGATAAGTTTAAGGTTACTGACAAAAGTGCACCTGGTATTTATGTGATGAGTCCTGCTGAAGCTGGCGTATTACAGAAAAAAGAAGGTGGTGCTACAAACGACTGGATTAAAACCAAAGTTGACGATACCGGTGATAAAATGGTTGACCAGTTTACTGCTGAAGCTAAGGCTTTAGTTGCAGCTAATCCTATGGGCTCAAGTGACTTAGAAAAAACTGACTGTTCAGCGTTTGCTTCTGATTTTGCTAAGTTTGCAAAGGGAACTCCTCTCTTTAAGAAAAAGTCTAGAAAATAATTTATCAAAGAAGGTCTGACATTGTCAGGCCTTCTTGATTTGAAAATTTATTATGGACAGCTTTTATAACATTTCTCATAAAATACAGGATTTGATAACTTCTATTTTGGGAAGATGTTCTGCAATTTTAATGATAGCTGTTACACTTTTTGCACTAGCTGAAATTATTAGAAGATACATTTTTGGAGTCGTTTTTGAATGGGGCCAAGATGCTGTGATTTATATGATGGTTTCTTCGGTTGCGTTTTATATATGCGTTACCCAAATCAACAGGAGCCATTTAGTTATGACTGCTGTTTTACAATTATTAAATGCTAAAGGGTTCCATCGAACAGTAGGTTTCTGTAAGATTTTTATCTCCATGTTTGTATCAGTTTTTACCGGATCTTTAACTTATACAGCTTATTCAACAATTGAGTACTCTATTCAAATTGGAGAAAGAACTGAGAGTTTGTTTTTCTACATGTGGCCATTCTACTTTATACTAGCTATTGGCATGGGCTTGATGTCTTTGGTTGCTTTTTTGCAATTTATTGAAGATGTGCATAGTTACATCAAGGGTGATCATTTTACGGCTACAATCGAAGCTGCTACCGATGTATAACATATTTAAAGTAGGAAATTTATGATGTGGGCTCTTGGTGGATCTTTATTTACACTTTTATTTGCAGGTGCTCCAATTGGAATTGCCCTTGCTGGCGCTACAGCACTTTTAGTTTTATTCGACGATTTCTTAACATACAGCACATTATTTGAAGCTTTTTTTAGTTTTCTTACGAAATATACGTTAGTAGCAATACCATTTTTTATTTTTGCCGGGTTTTTAATGGAAAAAACAGGACTAGTAGCTGGCCTGTTTAGATTTGCTGATTCTGTTGTAGGATGGGTACCTGGTGGATTTGCCTATGCCACTTTACTTGCAGCTGTTTTATTTGGAGCTATCTCAGGTTCTTCAACTGCTATGGCTGCAGCGATGAGTGTCATTGCATACCCTGAATTAATTAAAAGAGGCTATCCTAAATGGATGGCTGCAGGTGTAATAGCTTCGGCTGGTGGCATTGCTCTTCTAATACCTCCAAGTATTACTCTTATTTTATTTGGAGTAATTACAGAAATGTCTATAGTTGACTTGTTTTTTGCCGGCATTATTCCTGGTATAATGCTCGCTATTAGTGACGCTGTGATTATAGTAAGTGTATCTCTGTTTATAAAATTACCAAGAGGTAAATTTGATTTGTGTGAGGTATGGCGTTCATTTAGGGATGCTGTTCCAGCTCTACTAATGCCGGTGATTATTCTTGGAGGATTATATGGCGGCTTATTTACCCCCACAGAAGCGGGTGCAGCAGCGGCTAGTTATGCTCTCTTTTATGGATTAATTTTTAAACGCAAAACCTTCGTTAAAGAATTAATGCCCACAACTCTTAGAACAATGAATTTAACAGCAGTTGTTTTCTTTTTATTGGGTTGTGTGGGTATTTTTCAATTTTATCTTGCTAATATGGGTTGGCCGCAAATGATTGCAGAATGGGCTGGCGAATTGGGATTAACTCGTTTAGGTTTTTTATTTGCTCTAATGGGATCTTTGTTATTTTTATCAATGTTTTTAACGGGCGTAGCTATTTTGGTATTAACTGTTCCTATTTACTTTCCTGTAGCATTAGCCCTTGGTGTAGACCCGATCCATCTCGGAATACTAACTGCTCTTTGTATAGAGATTGGTAGTGTAATTCCTCCAGTTGGTTTAAATTTGTTTGCTGTAAGTGGTGTTACTGGTTTACCAGTAACTACAGTTATAAAAGGCTCATTTCCCTTTTGTATTTCTGATACGTGTGTTTTAATTATTGTACTTTTATTTCCTGCGTTAGCTTTAACACTGCCAGAGCTTTTAGTGGTATCTCACTTTAAGTAAGTATTCATAATAGTATCAGCATAATCTAAAAGCTGGTTATCATTTCCAAATTTTGTGACTAGCTGACAGCCAATTGGCAGTTCTTTATCTCCCTTAAATAAAGGTAAGGTAACACAAGGGTTACCATTTAAGGACCATGTAGTATTAAACATCGGTGAGCCTGTATACCCGAGACCTTCAAGAGCTTCACCAGGAGCACTTGGAGTGATAATCATATCAATATCGTCAAAAATTAAATCTGTCTCATGTTTTAAAATATTTAGTTTTTTAAGGGCAATTTTATAGTGTTCATTTGTTACTTGATATCCATCATTTAATCTTCCGTTTCTCAACTGATCACTTAATTGGTCATAATGATTAAATCTCTCAAAAGAGATAGATCTTTTAAACTCATAACCACTTATGTCTAAATGTAATTTGTCTGCTTCAGATATTAATGCGTCAATATTAAGGTCAATAATATTTAATTTATCTGTCCTAAGGGTATCTACAAATGTCTCTAGGTTACTCTGGGTACATATATCTGCTTTATTCCAGTGAGGAGTTTTTACAAAACCAATTTTCAATTTCTTCAAGTCTGCATTTTGTGGTTTTACAATTTTTTCTTCTAATAAAATTGACCGAAAAAGAGATAAATCTTCTACTGATCTTGTCATTAGGCCTAATGTGTCAATTGAAGGAGAGTTTGGGAGAATTCCAGATTTATCAAAATCTCCATATGTTGGTTTATAACCAATGACACCACAATAGGCTGCTGGTCTAATAACCGAACCAGTCGTCTGAGTTCCAAAACAAACTGGTGCCATCATAGAAGCAACAGCTGCTGCTGATCCAGAACTAGAGCCACCTGGAGTAAAGTCTTTATTATGTGGATTTGTCGTTAGGCCTGGAGCCCTATGTCCTAATTCTGTAGATACTGTTTTGCCCATAAACACACAACCGGATTGCTTTGCAACTGCAACCGATGCAGCATCTCTTGCGGGAATGTTGTTTTTGTAAAAAGGTGTACCAAAACCAGTAGGCACATTACTAGCATCTATAATGTCTTTTATTCCAAATGGTATACCAAGTGCGATGTTGTTTTTTTGTTCATCTAATTGTATTGATTTTTTTAAAGCATTTTCTTCATCTAAATATATCCACGCTTTCACAACATCTTCTTTTTCTTTGATTCTTTCAAAGCAACTCAATACCCATTCATATATAGAAAGTTTCTTATTTCTTATAAGTTTAATTGCTTCACTTGCCGTTAATTCGAAAGGTTTTGTCATTTGTTTTCACTAAATAATTTCAAGATTGTATATACTAATGATTATTTTTTGGTTTTGTAAAATTAAATTATAGTTTAATATTTAATATAAACTGAGGAGAAATAGATGGAAAATATGACTGATAAATTTGCTGAATTTTGTGAACAGTTAAAATATGAAGATCTTTCTCCAGAAGTTATTAAAAGAACAAAATTACTTATCTTGGATACTGTAGGTATTATCATCAGGGCCAGACACGACGCAGAATCAACATCTAGCTTAGTTTCTGCAATTGATAAATTAGAAATGAGCAATGGTAGCTGCCAAGTATTTTCGGATAAAAAAACATATTCACCAAGCGCTGCAGCACTCTTAAATGGAACTTTAGCGCATTCTCTTGATTTTGATGACACACATGCTGAAGCCTCTCTTCATTCAAGTGCACCTATTTTATCAGCCGCGCTGGCAGCTGCGCAGATGAACAAATCATCTGGCCAAGAATTAATTACAGCATGTGTTGTTGGTTACGAAGTTCAAATAAGACTAGGTTTGGCTGGAGGATCTTCAGCGCATTATAAAAAAGGATTTCATCCTTCTGCAACATGCGGTATTTTTGGTGCGGCAGCTGCAGCAGGATACTTGATGGGATTAACTAAGGAGCAGTATATATCTGCATTTGGCATTGCTTTAAGTCAATCTGCAGGTTCTATGCAATTTTTAACAGACGGTGCGTGGACTAAAAGATCTCATGTTGGGCAGGCTGCTCAAAATGGTCTAAGTTGTGCAATTATGGCTGGTGAAGGTTTCAAAGGTCCTTCACAAGCCTTCGAAGGACAATGGGGTTATTTACACTCTTATGCTTCAGGTGGTGATGTCAAAAAAGCAACAAATGGTCTTGGAGAAGAGTTTGAAACTCTCAATCTTGGTGTCAAACCCTATCCGTCATGTAGATATAGTCATGCTGCAATAGATGGATTAATAGAGTTGAAAAAAGAATTAAAATTTTCATCTGATGATTTAGATGATATTGATATTGGCTTGTCAGAAACTGCTTTGAACATAATTGGTTATCCATTAACTGACAAGCAACATCCTAAAAGTGTTGTTGACGGTCAGTTTTCGATGCCATTTTGTGCTGCAGTTACAGTTAAAAGTGGTGGATTGCGATGGGATGATTATAAAAATCATCTAAATAATAAAGATACACTCTCATTATGTAATAAAATAAAGGTAAGCCCTGACGAGGATGCAGAAAAATGTTGTCCTGAATATATGAGTGCTAAAGTAAAAGTTGTGGTAAAAGGAGAAAAATACGAAAAATTCGTAAAAATTCCTAAAGGAGAACCAGAAAACTTTATGGAAGATGTTGAGTTTATATCAAAATTTAAGGGATTAACTGAGCCATATCTATCAAAACAAAGAGTCGATCAATTGACAGATTTAATGCTTAAAATTGATCAAGCTAACAATGTAAATTCAATTTTTGAATATAGTCAGATTGATATTTAGATTTTTTAAGGAGTAAGTTTATGAATGATCAAACAGTTTTAGAAGTCGAGCAAAAAAGTCCTGTTTCAGAAGAAGATAATCTTATTATAGACACAGTAAATAAGTTTCTTGAAAGAGATGTAAAGCCATTTGTTAAGGAGTTTGAATCAGAAGATAAATACCCTCAATTAATTGCTGATAAAATGGCAGATTTAGGTCTTTTTGGAGCAACAATATCCCCAGAATACGGAGGCTTGGGTTTATCGGCAGTTACTTATTCCAAAATTGTGGAAAACGTCTCTGCAGTGTGGATGTCTGTATCAGGTATTTTTAATTCTCATTTAATAATGTGTGCGGCTGTTGAGAGGTTTGGTTCCGAAGAGATGAAACAGTATTATCTTCCAAAGTTCGCATCCGGTGAAATAAGAGGTGGTATTGCATTAACTGAACCAGACTGTGGAACTGATCTCCAATCAATTAAAACAAAAGCAGAAAAAGTAGGTGATAACTACATTATAAATGGGACTAAAACTTGGATTACAAATTCAGTTCAGGGTTCAATTTTAGCAGTTTTAGTCAAGACTGATACAAATATTAAACCTCCTCACAAGGGAATGAGTTTAATACTTGTAGAAAAAAAGCATGGATTTGTAGCCAGAAAATTAAAAAAACTTGGATATAGAGGCATAGATACTGGGGAAGTACAACTTGAAAATATAAAGGTGCCTAAGTCTAACCTTATTGGTGAAATAGAAGGTAAGGGCTTACAGCAAATTCTAGCTGGCCTTGAGTTAGGTAGAATAAATGTAGCTGCAAGGGGTGTTGGAGTTGCCAGAGCATCTCTAGACGATTCTATAGAGTATGCTAAAACAAGGAAAACTTTTGGCAAGCCTATAAGTGAACATCAATCAATTCAAATTAAATTAGCAGAAATGGCAACAAAGCTTGAGGCGTCGAGGTTACTAACAGAGCAAGCCGCAAAAGCTTATGACTCAGGAAACAGGTCTGATTTGCAGGCAGGAATGGCTAAACTTTTTGCTACTGAAACAGCATTGTTTAATTCAACCGAAGCAATGAGAATTCATGGTGGATTTGGATATTCTCCAGAATATAATATTGAGAGATATTATCGGGACGCACCTTTATTAGCCATAGGTGAGGGTACAAATGAATTACAAAAACTTATTATTGCCAAGCAATTAGTTTCAGATAATTAAAAGTATTGATTATAAAAAATTGTTATACTAAAAGCGCCTACTCCAACTAGTAAGCCCAAAATTGGTTTTTTGGGGAAGCATAAAAATACGATTACCCCAATCACGAATGGTATTAATCTTTCAAGCATATTAGTTTGAGCTAAGGCGCCAGTAGGGAAGAAAATAATTCTAACCATCAATCCTGTAGTCATCGCAAAGGCAACAGCATTTATCCATTTTGCAAAAAGGCCATCTTTATCGATTTTGCTAGATAATGTAACACCAAGAATTCTCCAAATAAAAATACCTAGACCCGCGACTAATAACATAAACCAAGGCATCAACTCTGGGCTAATGAATGAAAGATCATGCATTAGATTTACCTTTTTTTTGAAGATAATTAATTAAAAGTCCCAACGTCCCGCCAACCAAACCGCCAATAATTATACTCCAATCACCTATATACGGATAGAGAATGGGTCCTATTATGCCTCCGCTTACAACAGCAACCCTATAATATAATTCTACAGCTCTTAACATTAAAATTGTTATATATAAGGGCATTATGAAAACAGGTATGGAGACAATGTCAGTCGGCAGAATATCGTATAATTTAAAACCGATAATTGTTGTGAATGTATTAATAGTTATTAGAGCTAAACTTAGACCTCTAAAAAAACTTAAAAGCTCTTTCTCTTGAAACTCATTTTTAATTTTTATTAACTCAGCCCAGCCAGTTGGACTTATGAGGTGTGCCCACAATAATTTTGAAATGAATGGTATTTTGTGACTATGAATATTCATTAAAGTCATACCAGATAAAACTAAAAAAAACTGTCTCATATTCGCCAGCAAGACTGTTGTGAAGAGCAAAAATATTGGTGTGCCTACAGTATACAATGATACAAATATAACCATTCCTGGCATACTCCAAAGTACAATCAATGAACCAACGGTCAGATAAAGATCAAGACCAGCTTCACCAGCGAAAACTCCAAAGCCAAACATAGCTGCACTCATTCCTATTCCAGGAAAACCAAAACCGGTTAAAATACCTTTTTTAAAGGGACTATAATTTTTCTTCATAAATTTATTTTTTCTAAATTATTGTTTTGCTATTAGATCTATTTCAACCGACGCACCAACAGCAAGGCCAGTCACACCAATACATGTTCTTGCAGGAAGTTTATTTTCATCAAAATAAGATTTATATATTTTATTTACTTTATCAAAATCTTGAAAATTTACTAAATAAACCCTTACAAATGTAACCCTTTCCAAAGATGATCCTGACTGTTTTAAGACGTCCATAAGGTTATTCATAACTTGATGAGTTTGTTCTTCTACGTCATTACTAACTAGTACGTCTGGATTATTTGGTAATGTTGGCATCTGTCCAGTAACAAAAATAAAGTCACCTGCCTTTACAGCATGGCTAAACGGCCCTACTCTTTTAGGACCATTTTCAAATACTAAATGTTCTATATCCAATCGACTGCTCCTAGTTAGATTATTTGTTGTCAAAAGCGTTATTTCAAATAAACTTATATTAACAGGGGGACTTTTCAATGAGATTTACAAATAAAACTGTATTTATTACAGGCGCTGCTGGGGGTATAGGTCGTCAAACTGGATTAAGTTTTGCCAAGGAAGGTGCCAATGTAGCTGTTTCAGATCTAGATTTTGAAATGGCTGAAAGAGTTGCAAATGAAATAAAATCAGCTGGCGGTATTGCAGAACCTTTCAAATTAGACGTAACAAATCAGAATGAAACAATTGAAACAATGAATAATGCCTACAAACATTTTGGAGGCTTAGACGTAGCATTTTGTAATGCTGGTATAAGAGAAATTGTTTCTCCTTTAGAGTTATCTATCGAGGAATGGAGAAAGGTTATCGATATAAATGTTACCGGTGTTTTTATCACTGCTCAAACATTTGCAAAACACTGCATAAAAGAAAAAATAAAAGGTAACATAGTTATTACATCATCAACTTTAAGTGTAACCGCAGCGCCTAATAGATGTGCTTATACTTCATCTAAACATGCTACAGCTGGAATGACTAAACAATTAGCGATCGACTTGGCTAAGTATGATATTAGGGTTAATGCAGTGGGGCCAGGTGTAATTCGGACACCTTTAACAGAAAGATATTTCCAAGATGAAGAAGCTTCTCAAAAAGTAAGAAACTTACACGCTATGAAACGTTGGGGAGAACCCAATGAGATTTCGAGTGCCGTTTTGTATTTAGCCAGTGAAGAAGCAAGCTTCTGTACAGGCACAAACTTAATTGTAGATGGTGGTTGGACAGCTGGTAAGGATTGGTAGTTAATTTATTTTTTCTAGAACTGGATGCAAGTATTTTAAAAACTCTTTTGGGTTTTCACTCATTGGAAAGTGACCAACATTCTTCATTTTAACCATCTCGATTCCAATCGTGTCAGCAAGAGACTTTGTTTCTTCTGGAGTTGCAGAATAATCATATTCACCTGTAAGTAAAAATATTGGACATTTTGAATTATTTATTTTTTTAATTTCTGTTCCAATATTTCCATCAAATTTATAAAAAAATAAATCTCCTTTAAAAATACCTGGTCCACCTTGCATATAATGCCACATAGTCTCAAACTTATCATTTTCAGGGCTAGTTGGAGCCATTAAACCATAGGCAATTCCGCCACAGACTTCACCTCCATGTACATCTTGCCTATGAAGCCAACTAATATCGTAATAAGGATCTAAATGTCCGGCACTTTGAAGCCCTATTAGGGCTTTAAACTTTTCAGGGAAATGTATAGCTAGATGTAGAATGATTCTACCGCCTATTGAACAGCCCATTACAACCGGCTTAACTAATTCTAAACCGTCTATAAAGCTCATTATTTGAGAAATATATGACTCAGTTGAAAGTTTATAATGCCCAACTTGTGAATTTTCGGGAGGTGACGATTTACCATGCCATGGCATATCAAAAACTATAACACGATATTTTTTTAATATTTTTTTATCGTTTAGAAGAGCTCTGTATTGTCTTCCATCAGAGCCTGCAGTATGAAGACAAACTAAAGGAATACCCTCACCAGCTTCTTCCCAGTAAATTCTGTGTTTAACTCCGTCTATTTCAAATTTACCGTAATTACCAGTTATAGGTTCTTTTTCAATTTTCATTATTACTCTCCGCTGGTCTTAGAGAGGCAAGTAGCAATTTGAAGTATAGTAGGTGTGACATTAAGGGATGGAGATCTCCTTCAAATTTTAAAACCTTTCTTCTAAGCATTGCGATAATGTCATGTGATCCTGGTTGAGGAGTTGATTGCAAAAATTTTAACCACTCATTCTTTGAAGCCGTTAATTTAAAAATATAGCTTGGCATTACAAACGGCCCTTCTTCGACATTTGTTACATTGCCTTTTTCAATACTAATTAAATATTCATCATCAACAGTGCTTATCATAAAACATGTATTAAGGTACTGCGCCATAATTGAAAGTTGGCTTCGTCTTTCATTTTTTTCAATTAATGATCTAAACATACAAATCTCGAAACATATTTTGTAAAGATTGGCATATTATTAATTTATTACCAATTAGATTTTTTATTTGATATGTTAATAAATAATTATAAGTCTGGAGGATTAGATGAACGGAGCAGAAAGTTTAGTTGGCACTCTATTAGAAGGAAATGTAGACGTCTGTTTTACTAATCCAGGAACATCTGAAATGCATTTTGTAGCAGCTTTAGATAAATACGATAAAATGAGAAGTATTTTATGTCTATTTGAGGGTTGTGCTACAGGAGCAGCTGACGGTTACTTTAGGATGAAAAGAACTCCAGCCTCTACTTTACTACATTTGGGTCCTGGTTTGGCTAATGGTCTTGCAAATCTTCATAATGCAAAGAAGGCTAGTTCAGGAATAGTAAATATTGTTGGAGAGCACGCCCTTGATCATATAAAACTCAATGCTCCATTGACTTCGGATATTGAAGGGATAGCAAGACCTGTTTCTCATTGGGTTAAAACCAGTAAATCATCAAAAGATATTGCAGTTGATGGAGCTGAGGCGATTGAAATGGCAAATATTAATCCAGGCCAAATTGCTACTTTGATATTACCTGGTGACACTGCATGGAATGAAGGGAACGCAATTCAATCTATTAAGTTAAAAAATAAATATAGTACCGTTTCCTCAAATTTAATTGATGAAGCTGTAATAGCTCTTCGTGAAGCTAAAAATCCCCTAATACTTGTAGGTAGTTCAGCGTTAGAAGAAAAGAATCTAATAAAGCTAGCAAAAGTAGCTGATAAAATAGGTTGTCCAATGAAAACAGATTGGTTTAATGCTCGATTAGATAAAGGTGCAGGAAGAATAAACTCAGTTAGAATTCCTTACGTGGTTGATAAAGCTGTTGAAGTACTAAAAGACTTTGACAGCATTATAATTATAGGAGCAAGGCGACCTGTTGCTTTTTTTGCATATCCAAATAAACCAGGTGTGCTAACACAAGAAAGTACAAAGTTTATTGAATTAGCTTCACTTTCAGATGACTTTACTAGTGTTATTAATGAGTTATCAGGTAAAGTGGGAATTAGTGATAATAAACCAAGCACAGTTTCAGAACTCAAAATTCCTGATATTCCAAGTGGTCCCATCAATCCAACTTCGCTTGGTATGGTTTTGGGTGCTCTTATTCCAGAAAACGCAATAGTTGTAGATGAATCTGTAACTACTGGAAGAGAATTTTTTTATCAAACAGCTGGTTCTTATCCACATACATGGCTTAATAATTGTGGGGGATCAATTGGTTTTGGAATGCCAGTTGCCATAGGTGCGGCAGTTGCATGTCCTGACCAAAAAGTTATTTCCTTAGAAGGAGATGGTAGTGCGATGTATACTGTCCAGTCTTTGTGGACAATGGCCAGAGAAAATTTAGACATAGTCGTATTAATATTCGCAAACCAAAGTTACAAAATTCTACAAGGTGAGTTAACGAACGTTGGTGTTGATAATCCAGGCAAATCAGCTTTGGAAATGTTATCTTTAAAAGATCCATCTTTAGACTGGGTATCAGTATCCAAGGGTATGGGAGTTGATGCAGTTAGAGTAGATAATATAGAAGACTTAGTAAAAAATTTTAAGCATGGATTAAAAGACAATGGCCCATTCTTAATTGAAGTTATGATCTAAAGAATTTCAGCTGGATAAAGAAGTCGAAAGAAGATTAAAGAATTTTGCTAACGCTTCCAATTTAAATTATGAGATAGTTTAAATTAAGTATTATTAATAAATAATTTTTTAAACTAATAATCATAATTTAGGAAAAACATTATAAACACCTTCATTATAATTGCAGTTCTATTTGCTGCATTCTTGCACGCGCTTTGGAACTTTATTTTAAGGGGTTCTGAAGATAAATTATTAAGTATGACTTCAGTCGTTCTAGGTCATATACCATTTGCCTTAATTAGAATTTTAGTTTTTGGTCTTCCTAATTCAAATGGTTTAAGTTACATATTAATAAGTGCATTACTTCATTTTTTTTATCAAATATTTCTTCTAAATGCATATAAATTTGGTGAATTGTCAGAAATTTATCCAATTGCAAGGGGGTTGTCTCCTCTAATAATTATTACTATCAGTTTGTTTTTCTTTAAAGAAAATATATCTTCTCACGAAGTGGTAGGAATATTTCTTATTTCACTTTCTTTGATAATTTATGGATTAAAACAATTCCTAAGCCGTGATTCCAGTATAAAGGGTTTCAGCTTAGCTATTATAACAGGTTGCTTTATTGCTAGTTATTCAATTGTAGATGGTTATGGCGCAAGAGTAACACAAAATCCAATTGGTTTTTATAGTACGATGACTTTGATTAATGGTTTAATATTTTACTTTTATGCTAAATGGAAAGATAGAGACATAATAAAAAGAATTTTCATTAGTGGAAAACGTTCATTTTTTATTGGAGGAACTGCATCATATGCAGCTTATGGTATTGTAGTTTGGGCTTGCCTGTTTCTACCTATTGCTGTTGTGTCTTCCATTAGGGAAACTTCAATTTTATTTGCAATTTTATTAGGTTTGTTTTTTTTAAAAGAGAAGATAAATTTAATAAAATCATTTTTGATTGTAGGTTTATTTTTTGGTCTTTTATTTTTGAGAGTTGGATAAACAGTACTCAAATCAAAAAAGTTAAATATAATTAAATATACATGTTAGATTATAAATTCTCTAAGTTTCATGGAAGTTTAAGTTTTGGATATTTTAAATAACGGTAATGAAATTTCCATCATAGTTGCTATTGCATTTTTTCTAGCTGGCGTTGTAAAAGGCGTAATTGGAATTGGTCTTCCTACTACCGCTATAACGATAATGACGTTTTTCATTTCACCATTAATGGCTTTAGGACTTAATCTTATACCTATGACCGTTACCAATATTTGGCAATTCAGTAAGGCGGATAATCCTAAAAAAATAGTTGCCAACTATAAATATTTTGCAATTACACTGGTAATTTGCATTCTGATAACCTCATTTTATGCAAACCAAATCGGCGATAATGTTGTAAGAATAATTTTTGCATGTGCGGTTTTGTTGTTCGTAAGTGTAAATTTCTTTGGATTTAACTTTAAAATGAACCCAAAACATGATGTGTTTTGGCAAAGTAGCTTAGGAACCTTAGGTGGAATATTTGGAGGGGCCGCATCAATTTGGGCTGTTCCTGTGACAATGTATCTTTTGATGAAAAATGTTAAACCCAAACATTTTGTTGATGTTAGTGGTTTTTTAATCACGATTGGATGTATTCCTGTTTCTGTTGGTTATATTGCCACAGGTGTATTTCAACCAAATATGTTTATTTATGGAGCACTTGGTTCTGTAACAGCTGTGATAGGTTTCCAGATTGGTGAAAAGTTAAGAAATAAAATAAATGCAAAAACATTTAAAAACTTATTACTTATATTTTTTAGTATTGCAGCTTTAAAAATGATAATTCAATCTCTCGTAGAATTTGAAGTATTTATTTAGAATAGCTTTATTAGATAATTTTAATTTCAACCTCAGATAAATCACCCACTTTATAAATAATATGGTCTCCTCTTTGTGGTGCTCGTGTTTTAATTACACTGCCAGTAATTATAACACTACCTTTAGGAATTGTCCGTCCATGAGAGAGTAGTAAATTAGCAACCCAAGATAATGACTCTAACGGATTTGCATCTTTAATCATTGCATTTTGTGGAGGCTCATCATTCCAAAGTAGTTGAGATTTAATAACATCCAGATCTAAATTTTCCCAGTTTGGAAGCTCTTTACCTAAAACTATTCCTGAGCACCAAGCATTGTCAGTAATCATAGTCAAAGCGTTTATGTTAGAATAATCAGCATTCCTGTCAATTATGAGTTCAAATGCAGGCGAAAGTGACTTGATATATTGCCTTATATTATTTTTATCAAATGAACCCATTTCAGGCTTTAAATCTTCGGATAAAGTAACAGCTATTTCAAACTCTAATCCTAACCCGTGAAAATCACTTAGTTCAAATGTAGAAGGACTACTCTTTATTTCATTTGCAAAAATTCCGCCAGCTATAGGATGATCTATGCCGCATAATTCTTGTTGGATCTTAGAAGCCAAAGCTATTTTAAACCCTCCTAATCCTCCTCGACTAGAGTTTTTTTGAAAAACTTGTTGTACCTTATAGGCTTCATCAAAACCTTTCGGCATCAATGTTTCAGGTAAGTTTTGAAAGGTTTGTTTTGAGTTATGTTGATCCAACATAAATTGTGCTATTTGTTCTAATCTATCCATAAAGCACCCCCTTAAGATGTAAAAATGTTCATATTGTAATAATATCCTATAAAAAATTTCTGTTCTTAGAAAGTTTTGTTTGATAAAGTAAATATATCTTTTTCTATTTTTCTTGGAGTTTTTGTTGTTAGACAGTCATATCGTTAACGTTCGAAATGAAGTAGATAATTGGCTTTTAAGTTTTAACGAAGCTATATCTGATAAACATAATAAAAAAGATTCTATTGAAAATCTTAATAAATTGTTTTTTGAAGATTGCCATTGGAGAGACATATTGGCGCTGACTTGGCAGATCCAAACAACATCCGGCAAACAGAATATAATTCCCAAACTTTATGATAAGGTTTTAGATGTTACCGCAAGAGACTTTACTCTAGACCCTCAAAGAACTCAACCTAGGGAAGTTATTAGAGCTGGTAAAAATGTAATAGAAGTAATTTTAAAATTTAAAACAAAATTTGGACATTGTGAGGGTGTTGTAAGACTATACGAAGACCTTGAGGCTCCAAGAATGTTTAAAGCATGGAGTTTTCTTACAGCTTTAAGTAACCTCAATTCTTCATTTAACAAGAAAGAAGATGAATATGAAAACACCTTAGAGGGCCCCAATTGGTTAGATGTCAGAACAGAAGATAGGTTATATAAAGATAGAGACCCTGAAGTTTTAGTTGTTGGGAGTGGACAAGCTGGCTTATCAATTGCTGCAAGATTAAAACAACAAAATATCGACACTCTTGTTATAGATAAAAATGAAAGGGTAGGGGATAACTGGAGAAATAGGTATCACTCTCTAAAATTGCATAATCAGACACATGTAAATCACCTTCCTTACATGCCATTTCCACCTACCTGGCCAACATATATTCCCAAAGACAAATTAGCAGGATGGTTTGAGTATTATGCTGAAAGTATGGAGTTAAATGTTTGGACAAAAACGACTTTTATTAGTGCAGAATATGATGAAGCCGAAAAAAATTGGAAAGTTATACTTAGATTATCTGATGGTAATGAAAGGATATTGAAACCTAAGCATATAGTAATGGCTGTAGGTGTAAGCTCAGTTCCTAATCGCAATAAAATTCCTGGAATGGAAGGATATAAGGGTAAGGTAATACACTCTACAGACTACAGTAGCGGTAGAGATTATAAAGGTAAAAATGTATTGGTTTATGGAACAGGTACTAGTGCCCATGATGTTGCACAAGATTTATATGTCCATGGTGCAAATGTTAAAATAGTCCAGAGATCACCATCTATGGTTGTTAATGTTGAGCCGAGCGCACAACTACCTTATCAGTTATATAAAGAAGGTCCCAATACGGATGATTGTGATTTAATTACTATTTCAACTCCTCTTGATGTTCTGAAAAAAACACATCAACTTCTCACACAAAAAACAAAAGAGATTGATAAGCCTTTATTGGATAAATTAGAAGAAGTTGGATTTAGATTAGAATACGGTGAAGAAAATACTGGATGGCAATTTAAATATTTAACTAGGGGTGGTGGTTATTATTTTAATGTAGGAGCTTCTGATTTAATAGCTAATGAAAAGATTAAAGTAATACAATTTTCAGATATCTCTAATTTTAATCCTTCAGGAATAGAGATGAAATCAGGCGAAAATTTTGAAATTGATTTGATGGTCACCGCAACCGGTTATAAAGGTCAAGAATATGTGGTTGAAAAGTTTTTTGGAAAATCAGTTGTTGAAAAGATTGGACCTATTTGGGGGTTTGATAACAATAGACAAGAACTAAGAAATATGTGGATGCAGACTAAACAACCTGGATTATGGTTTCACGCAGGAAGTTTAGCTCAATGCAGAATTTTTTCAAAATTCTTAGCTTTACAAATTAAAGCAATCAAAGAGGGTATACTGAATTAATTGGATAAATCTTAAGGTCTAATTTTAGCACCAGAGAGTTTTTCGTACGTAAGAGCAACGTTGCTCATATCAGCTTCTTCACCAAATTCATCTATTGTAGTTTTTAAAAGCTCTTGAGATAATTGTCCTAGTGGAATTTTAACTTGGTTAGCGTCAGCAATCTTACTTGCAACACCAGCATCCTTTTTCATCAAACCAGTACTGAAACCTTGGATCATTTTTCCAGAAAGAATATTGTCCGGAAGTGTGATTTCTGTTGCATAGTTTCTTCCAGAACTCTTCTGGATAATATTAACTGCTTTTTCAGGCTCAACACCGTCTTTTACAAGCATGGAGATAACTTCGAATGTAGCCATTCTACATATTAAATTGAGTAAGTTGTTACCCGCTTTGATTGAATGTCCTGATCCAATCTCACCTGCATAGAATATATTTGAACTGATATCGTCCATTATAGGTTTAATAGTAGAAAATTGATCTTCAGTTCCACCTACCATTATAGCTATATTGCCTTGGTTAGCTCCTTTGGGCCCCCCACTTACTGGAGCATCTATAAAATTAATATCTTTTTGTTTAAGATCATTAGAAATTTTTCTGGTAATTTCTGGTTCTCCTGTTGTCATGTCAATAATGTATGTATCTTTCACAGCAGCTTTTACTAATCCATTATCTCCATTTACAACTTTTTCTACAATAGCACTGGTTGGTAAACATAAAAAAATTCGTGAAGTTTGCGAGGCTAATTCAGCAGGATTAGAAAAAGCCAACGCTCCTTTATCAGTAAAGTACTTAATATTATTTTCATCAAGGTCATAAACAACAAGTTGGTATTTTTTAAGCAATCTTTCAGCAAGGGGGGCACCCATGTTACCTAAGCCAATAAATCCTATTTTTTCCATGAGAATCTCCTGAGGCAGGTACTCATTAATTTAAGAAAAGGTACCAAAAATATTTTTATTAAAACAGTCTCGTTTAATTATTTTATCATACCAAAGTTTTAAATTTGTTAAATTAGGACGCTCTATTGGCAAAGAATTATACCTATAGGAAGCAACACCCATAATAATATCTGACATACCAAAACTATTATTTAAAATATACTCCCGGTCGCTCAAAAAATTATCAAAGATTTCAAATTTTTTATTCAATAAGACAATATTCTTATCAATAAGCTCTTGATCCCGATCTTCAGGAGGGTTTCTTACTAATCCCCAGAATATTGGTGTCATATTTAATTGTAAGTCAGTTGCTTGAAATTCCATCCACTGCTCAGCAATTGCAATATCTTCTGCTTTTGAAATTTCGTAAACATCAGTATATTTTCTATAAAGATATCTTACAATGCTGTTTGATTGATTAATTATAGTACCATTATGATCCAAAGTAGGAACAATTAGTTGAGGGTTCAACTTCTCATAGTTTTCTACATTAACAGAT
Organism: uncultured SAR116 cluster alpha proteobacterium; assembly: GCA_902622875.1. Classification (GTDB taxonomy): domain Bacteria; phylum Pseudomonadota; class Alphaproteobacteria; order Puniceispirillales; family Marisalimonadaceae; genus Marisalimonas. Next base: position 9,727 of record CACNRW010000010.1, on the reverse strand, counting down.
CCAAACTTTCCATGCTCATCGTGCCACTTAAATTCAATATTTAATTCGCAAAGAGCCCACGAAACTTTCTGAACATTAATAGAGTTTCGTCTTCCGTATAATTGTATCAAGAAATTGTCCTTTTTATTTCATTACAGATAAAGGAGTAGAACTTAAGTTTTGAACAAGTATAGAATTTCTGTCTACAAGTTTTGCAACTGTGGGAGCGATGTTTTCTAACCACTCTTTACTTTCATAAACATCTTTATAAAGTTTTACTTTTTCTTCCTGGCTTTCAAATCTTCTGATCCACACATAGGTATTACCCTTTTCTTCGGAATTCATAACGCGTTCGCCATTTTCCAAAGCAAATTGATCGGAACTATCCATGACAAAACTTCCATGAATAACCATACCTTTTTCCACTTGAAAAGGCATGATAGTTTTTTCCATATATGATACCCATTCATCCATTTTTCCAGGAGAAATTTGATAAACTCTCAATTCAAAAAATGCACTCATTAAAACACTCCATTAAAGTAATTAAACATAAACATTATATAATTAAATTTAATTATTCAAATTTTCATTTATATTAATCCTATTAGTTTTTGAGGAGGTGAGTGATGAATTATACAGAAGGATGTTTTGTTGGAAGAGTTTGGAACACCGCACAAGGTGGTCCTTGTTTAGTAACTATAAAAGACAACTATGTATATGACATAACATCAAAAGAAATTCCTACTATAAGAGATTTACTCGAGCTTAACGACATCAATGAATATTTAGGTCGTTGTGATAGTGCCAAACTTGTCTCTGCTGAAGATTTGTTTGAAACTAGCATGAAAAAAAACTCAGATATATCTCTGCTCGCTCCCTGTGATTTCCAAGCTATTAAAGCGTGTGGTGTTACGTTTGCTAAATCTATGGTTGAAAGAGTTATTGAAGAGAGAGCAGCAGGTGATCCCAAGAAAGCAGAAAGTCTGAGAAATCATATTGGAGGATTAATTGGCGATAGTTTGCAAAATATCATTCCTGGTTCACAAAAAGCTAATGAAGTGAAAAAAGCGCTTATTAGCGAAGGCTTATGGTCACAATATTTAGAGGTTGGAATAGGTAAAGATGCGGAAGTTTTTACTAAGGCTCAAACTTTATCATCTGTTGGTTTTGGAGCAGAAGTTGGGTTAAATCCAATTTCTAATTGGAATAATCCTGAGCCTGAAATTGTTTTAGCAGTTAATAGTAAAGGAGTAATTAAAGGAGCTACTCTTGGTAATGATGTTAATTTAAGAGATGTAGAAGGGCGTTCTGCTCTCCTTTTAGGCAAAGCAAAAGATAATAATGCCTCTTGTTCAATAGGACCATTTATAAGAATTTTTGATGAAAGCTACACCCTTAATGACATGAGATCAGCCCATATATCTCTCAAAGTCGAGGGTAAAGATGATTATGTGCTAAATGGTTCAAGCTCTATGTCTGAAATAAGTAGAGATCCAGAAGATCTTGTAAGTCAAACTATAGGTAGACATCATCAATATCCAGACGGATTTATGTTGTTTTTGGGCACTTTATTCGCCCCTACAGAAGATAGAGATGTTGTTGGTGAAGGCTTTACTCATAAAATTGGAGACAAAGTTACAATTTCAGAACCTAATTTGGGAGAATTAATAAATTATGTGAATTTATCCACAGCGTGTCCACAGTGGGATTTTGGAATAGCTTCAATGATAAAGAATTTAAGTCAAAGAGACCTTTTATAAATAATTAAGGATTTTAAGATGAATGACTCAATAAAAGGCTCTCTCGCAGGTGTTAAAGTTATTGACTTTTCTACTCTCTTACCGGGACCACTTGCAAGTTTGTTTTTAGCAGAAACTGGTGCAGAAGTTATTAAAATTGAAAGACCCGAGATTGGTGATGAGATAAGGTTGTCTCAGCCTAAATGGAATGATCAAAGTGTATCTTTTTCAATGCTTAATAGAGGAAAGAAGAGTTTATCATTAGATCTAAAAGATCCAAAAAATTTAAAAATTTTGGAGCTAATAATTAGAGAGACTGATATTATAATTGAACAATTTAGGCCGGGCGTTATGAAAAGGCTTGGTTTAGATTATGAAACTTTAAAAAAAATTAATAAGAAAATAATTTATGTTTCTATAACTGGCTATGGACAGAAAGGTCCTAAAAGTATGGTAGCTGGTCATGATCTAAATTACATTGGAAACACAGGGTTGTTAAGCTTAAGTATGGGAAGTAGTGACAAGACAGTAGTCCCTCCAGGATTAATCGCTGATATAGCAGGTGGGTCATATCCGGCCGTAATAAATATTTTGTTGGCCCTCAGAAAAAGAGATATGAATCAGGAAGGATCTTACATTGATATTTCAATGACAGACAATCTATTCCCCTTTATGTTTTGGGGGTTAGGATCCGGCTTTTCAAAAAACAGTTGGCCCGGTAACTCTGACTCAACTTTATCTGGGGGATCTCCTAGATATAATATTTATGAGACAAAAGATGGCGGTTATTTGGCGGCTGCACCTTTAGAAGACAGGTTTTGGAATAAGTTTTGTGAGGCAATAGATTTACCTAAAAAATATATAAATATGGATGATAATCCAAAGAAAGTTATTCAGAGAATCAGAGATATAATTAAATTAAAAAATAAAGATCATTGGTTTGATGTTTTTGAAAAAGCCGATTGTTGTTGTTCTATAGTTAAATCATTGGAAGAAGCTATAAATGACAACCATTTTAAAGTAAGAGAGATTTTTTCAAGAAAAATTTTAAGTGAAGAAGGACACGAAATACCTGCCTTACCTGTTCCTATAGACAATCAATTTAGAAAAGCTAAAATAGAGGAAAAAGCCCCAAAACTTGGTGTTCATAATGATTTATTTTTTTAGCAAAATAATCATTAACTTGACCTAGTCAATTCATCTTGTCACAGTAATGGGATAAGAAGCCAGTTTTTTTGGTTAAGCTTTTGGAGATATATTATGAAAAGATTGAACGACTTAGAATCTTATTGGATGCCATTTACTGCCAATAGGGATTTCAAAAAAGACCCTAGGATGGTTGTTTCAGCTGATGGCATGTATTACAAAAGTGAAACTGGCAAAGATATTTTAGATAGTGCTGCTGGATTATGGTGTGTCAACGCAGGACATAATAGACCAGAGATTACGTCAGCAATTTCTCAACAAGCGGCCACTTTAGATTTTGCCCCAAGTTTTCAATATGGACATCCAAAAGCTTTTGAATTAGCAAGTCGTGTTGCTGACTTGTTTCCTAAGGGTTTAGATCATGTCTTTTTTACAAATTCTGGTTCAGAGGCTGTAGACAGCACTCTTAAAATTGCTTTAGCTTACCACAGGGCTAGAGGAAAAGGGACAAAGACGAGATTAATTGGTCGTGAAAGAGGATATCATGGTGTAGGTTTTGGGGGGATTTCTGTTGGAGGTATGCCACGAAATAGACAGTATTTTGGAACACTACTCTCTGGCGTTGATCATATATCTCACACTCACCTGCCAGATAAAAATAAATTTTCTAAAGGGTCTCCTGAACATGGTGATTATTTGGCTGACACTCTAGAAAATATTGTAGCTCTTCACGATGCATCCACAATTGCTTCAGTAATTGTTGAGCCAATAGCAGGATCAACAGGGGTTCTCCCACCACCTAAAAATTACTTAAAAAGATTAAGAGAAATTTGTGATAGGCATGATATTTTATTAATTTTTGATGAAGTAATAACTGGTTTTGGTCGCTTAGGAAAAGCCACCGCTTCAGAATATTTTGGAGTTACACCTGATATTATTTCATGTGCTAAGGCGATTACCAATGGTATAATTCCAATGGGAGCAGCTGTAGTATCCAAAGAAATATATGATATTATGATGGATGAAGCTGATATGCCAATAGAACTTTTTCATGGATATACGTATTCTGGACACCCAATCGCCTCAGCAGCAGGTCTAGCTGCCTTAGACATTTATAGAGACGAAGATTTATTCAATAAAGCTGGTAAAACAGCAAGGTATTTAGAAAGTGTAATTCACCAACTTAAAAATGATAAGAATGTCATTGATATCAGAAATTTAGGCTTGGTCGCTGCTATAGAGATTGCCCCAAGGCCAGGAGCAGTTGGTGCTCGTGGTTATGAAGCAATGAAAAAAGCTTGGCACAAAGGTTTGATGTTAAGAGTTACAGGAGATACTCTAGCTTTTTCACCGCCGTTAATAGCAGAAAAACATGATATTGATAAAATTTTTGAAATTGTTCAATCTGTTCTTAAAGATTTAGACTAAATTTTTTATACTATTAATAGGAACCTTTATGTAAACACTACCATTGTCTTCTGGTGGTGGTAGGTTACCGGCCCTCATGTTCACTTGAATTGAAGGAATAATAAGTTTAGGCATTTTTAGTGTTTTATCTCTAGCTTCTCTGATCTTAACAAACTCATCTTCTAAAATTGATGTTTTAACATGAACATTATTTTCTTTCTGTTCACCAACCGTTGTTGACCATTTTACTTCTCTTGAAGAAGGTGGATAATCGTGACAAACAAAAATTCTTGTTTCATCAGGATAACTTAATATTTTCTGTATCGATCTATAAAGTTGGCGGGCGTCTCCACCTGGAAAGTCTGCTCTTGCACTACCTAAGTCAGGCATAAATAATGTGTCACCTACAAAAATAGAGTTTCCAATGACATGAGCCGTACACGCAGGGGTATGTCCTGGTGTATTAATGACTTTACAATTTATATTTCCAATTTTGTACTCATCATTATCTTTAAATAGTTTATCAAATTGACTACCATCTCTTTGAAACTCAGTACCAGCATTAAATGTTTTCCCAAAAATATTTTGAATATCTGAAATTTTTTCAGATATTCCTATCTTACCCCCAAGTCTTTTTTGAATATAAGGAGAAGCAGATAAGTGATCTGCGTGGACGTGAGTCTCAACAAGCCATTCTACATTTAGTTTTTTTTGATCAACATAAGATATTATTTTATCTGCATTTACATAATCTATATCACCAGACGAATAATCAAAATCTAAGACACTATCAATAACAGCACATTTTTTTTCTATATTGTCATGAACAACGTAGCTTATCGTAGATGTTTGATCATCAAAAAACCCTTTGATATGGAGATTTTCGTCTATTTTTATTTTGTTCATCTTTAAACCTTATTAAATTATTTTATTAATGGTGTAGGTCTTTTAGTTTTTTCATTTGTCATTAAAATTGTTTCTAAGCTTTTCGCAATTTCTGATAACTCTACATCTCTACCAGCAGGAGCAATTAATTGGATGCCGAAAGGCATTTCTTTATGATCTAAACCACATGGTAATGCCCAAACGCATGGAATTGCCATTGTTGATGCATAACTTAGTGATAACCAGCGCATATAAGTTGGCAATTTTTCGCCATTAATATTATCTACAAATAATTGCTCGTGTGGATAAGGCGATACTGATGCAGCAGGGCAGATTAAGACATCATAATCATTAAAAAAATTTCTAAAGTTTTTATATATTTTTGTTTGCATTACATGAGCTGATGAAACGTCAGCAAGACTATACTTTAATCCTCTTTCAACATTATCAATTACATTCGGTCCTAATAAATCTCTATAATTATCAAGTTTGTCTTTATGAGAAGCAACATAGTTAAAGCCTCTTATAACTTCAAAGCAACTGTGAATATCTAAAAAATCTGGTTCACCTTGATCGGCAGTTAGAAAATTACTTTTAAAAGTATCAATCTTATTTAAAAATGTTGATTTTATATCGTTATCGACTGGAGCGCATCCAAGATCATATGAAAAAGCCATTTTAATTCCAGATAAATCTGCACTTAATAGTTCATCGGGCATTGATAAACTATCTAGACTGGAAAATGGATCTATTCTGTTTAAATTAACTTGAGCTTGAAGTAGTAGGTAAGTATCCGAAACATTTCTTCCCATAGGACCTTGAACCGAAAAAGGGTTTAAGCCAACAGAGGCTTCGGTAGCAGGAACAAGTCCAGGCGAAGGTCTAAAACCAGTAACACCACAAAAACCTGCTGGAGTTCTTAGGCTCCCTCCGTAATCACTTCCATTTGCCAATGGCATCATGTTTGTTGCTAATGCAGCTGCACTTCCACCTGAAGAGCCTGCTGGAGTTTTAGTGATATCAAATGGATTAGAAGTGGTGCCATAAACTCTATTTTTCGTGTTTCCTCCAGCACCAAATTCTGGAGTGTTGGTTTTACAAAATATAATTGCACCTTCGTTTCTAATATTTTCAACTATAGTATCATCGCTTTTAGGTATTCTATCTTCATAAATTTTGGATCCAGAAGTTGAGCGTAAATTCTTTACTGTATTTAAATCTTTAATTCCAACTGGGAGACCGTGTAATATCCCAAGTTCAGATCCTGACATAACTTCGTCTTCAGCTTTTTTGGCCTGTTTTAATACGTCATTTTTGTCAATTGCTACAACCGCGTTTATTGAAGGATTGTGTTTTTCTATCTGTTCAATACAACTTGTAGTTAATTCAACGGGTGAAAGTTGCTTATTACCAATTAACTTTCTTGCTTCAGTAGCGTTTAGATCACATGGTCTTGTCATTTATTTTCCTATCAAAAAGAAGATCACATTTTATTATAGTTTCGTAAAGTGAGAAACAACAAACTTGACATTATTTAAATATAATAATATTTGAATATTGAGAACGATTATCAAATAGTATATAATTGAAGCTATGAATAATAAAGAAAAATTAAGAAATGCAGGACTTAGACCTACTAAACAAAGGATGATAGTCGCTGATATACTATTAAATGGTTTTAATAGACATTTTACCGCTGAAAATCTCCAAGATGAAATTAATTCATCTGGTAATTCTATGTCTATAGCTACTGTATACAACTGTTTAAAAAAATTTAAAAATTGTGGACTTATAAAACAAGTTGAAACTTCTAAAGATACAGCAATATTTGATACAAATACGGATTATCATCACCATTTTTTAAACGAAGAGACTGGTGAGTTAATAGATATTGAAAACGAAGAGATAAGTTTACATAAGATACCTGAAATTCCTCAAGGATATTTAAACAACGGTATTGAAGTTATAATAAAATTAAAGAGGCATAATTAAATTTTTTACTTTAAAACCGTTCTAAACTACTTGACATATATCCACACAATTAATATTTTTAAAACAATCAATTCAATATATCTCTTTAGAAAGGATTCCTTATGGATGACATAGGTAAATGCCCAGTAATGCATGGTTCAGCCACTACAAATAGTGGTGTAAGTACATCAAATCGTGATTGGTGGCCCAATCAATTAAATCTAAGTATACTTCATCAAAATGATAAAAGATCAAATCCTATGAGTTTGGATTTTGATTACAGAGAAGAGTTTAAAAAACTTGACTATCAAGCATTGAAGAAAGATTTAAACGATTTAATGACTGATTCACAAGAATGGTGGCCAGCAGACTACGGTCATTATGGTCCTTTTTTTATTCGTATGACTTGGCATGCTGCTGGAACATACCGAACAAGTGATGGCCGCGGCGGTGGTGGGACCGGAGATCAGCGTTTTGCACCCCTAAATAGCTGGCCAGATAATGGTAATTTAGATAAAGCAAGACGATTATTATGGCCAATTAAACAAAAATATGGAAATAAAATTAGCTGGGCTGACTTGTTTATTTTGACCGGAAATGTTGCAATTGAATCTATGGGCGGTAAGACATTTGGTTTTAGTGGTGGACGTGCCGATATTTGGTCTCCACCTGAAGATATATATTGGGGCCAAGAAAATGAGTGGTTAGAAAATAAACGATATTCAGGTGATCGAGAATTAGAAATGCCTCTTGGTGCTGTTCAAATGGGATTAATCTATGTTAATCCTCAAGGTCCTGACGGTAATCCTGACCCATTAAAAAGTGCTAGAGATATTCGCGAAACTTTTGCGAGAATGGCTATGAATGATGAAGAGACAGTTGCTCTTACAGCAGGTGGTCATACTTTTGGCAAGGCTCATGGAGCATCTGATCCTGACAAATATGTTGGTGCAGAACCAGAGGGCGCTCCAATAGAGCAAATGGGATTTGGATGGCAAAACTCCTTTGGTTCAGGTGTTGGAAGAGATACTATCACAAGTGGTATTGAAGGTGCATGGACTACTAATCCTACACAGTGGGACAATGGATATTTTGATCTTCTTTTGGGTTACGAATGGGAATTAGTTAAGAGCCCTGCAGGTGCTTATCAATGGCATCCTATTAACCCTAAACAAGAAGACTTAGCGCCAGATGCTCAAGATAGTTCTATAAAAGTAACAACTATGATGACAACTGCCGATATGGCGATGAGAGAAGATCCTTCTTACAAAGTGATTTCTAAAAGATTCCATGAGAATCCAGACCAATTTCAAGATGCTTTTGCTAGAGCTTGGTTTAAACTGTTACATCGTGATATGGGACCAAAAACTCGTTATTTAGGACCTGAAGTTCCTGAGGAGGAATTAATTTGGCAAGACCCAGTTCCTGCCGGTAATAAGGATTATGATATTGAGGCTGTTAAGTCTTTTATTTCAGCAAGTGGACTATCTACTAAAGAAATGGTTGAGACTGCTTGGGCAAGTGCTTCAACATATAGAGGTACAGACATGCGTGGTGGAGCAAATGGAGCACGCATCCGTCTTGAGCCACAAAAAAGTTGGGAAGTAAATAAGCCAAATGAGCTATCTAAAATCTTAGATATTTATTCTGGTATCTCAGATAAGACAGGCGCATCTATTGCTGATATAATAATTTTAGCTGGAAATGTAGGAATTGAAAAAGCTTCTGGACAAAGTCTTGAGTTTATTCCTGGAAGGGGTGATGCAACTCAGGAAAATACAGATATAGACTCTTTTGCAGTTTTAGAGCCAGTAGTGGACGGTTTCAGAAACTTTCAAAAGGAAGATTATGGTGTTAGCCCTGAAGAGATGCTTTTAGATAGAGCTCAAATCATGGGCCTTACAGCTCCTGAAATGACAGTTTTAATTGGTGGTATGAGATCCCTAGGTATTTCGACTAACGCTCAAGGTGTTTTTTCAGAGCCAACAGGTAAATTGTCAAATGACTTCTTCTTAAAACTTCTTGATATGGGTATTGAATGGAAGCCAGTTAACAGTAATACTTATCAGGGTGTGAATAGATCCACAGGCGAAAAAATCAGTTCTGCTACACGTGTAGATTTGGCATTTGGTTCAAATTCTCAATTAAGGGCTATAGCAGAAGTTTATGCATGTAGTGACTCACACGATAAATTTATTAGAGACTTCATATCTGCTTGGAATAAAGTTATGAACTCAGACAGATTTGATTTGATATAATAAGAATCAATAAAAAATTAAATTAGGCGGTTTTAACCGCCTTTTTTTATGAGCGAGGGTGTATTGCTTTGTGTAACTTTAGTAATTCACTTTCATTGACGTCAGTATATCTCTGAGTTGTTGAAAGACTTGAATGGCCCAAAAGCTGTTGAATAGCTCTTAGATCTGCTCCACCAGACAGTAAATGAGTTGCAAATGCATGTCGAAGTGCATGAGGGGTAGTATGAGATGGTAAGCCTAATTCATATCTTAAATTTTCAACTCTTCTTTGAATAATTCTTGGAGAAAGTTCTCCACCTCTTTTTCCAAGGAACAGTGGTTCATCTTCTTTTACGTCATATG
>CACNRW010000009.1 GCA_902622875.1 uncultured SAR116 cluster alpha proteobacterium | reverse complement strand
AAGTTATTATTATCAATCAGAAATCCAGCAACCTGAGTTTCTTCTCCACGCATAACATCTGGAGGTTTGTTTTGTGAAATCCCAGAAAATATTTTTAAAGAAATTCTATTATCAATTAAAATAGGGGAAATATAATTAATATTATTTAAGTTACATGGTGCTTTTTTGTAAGGAACTTCAATCCATCCTTGACGGGCACCTAACATACCACTTGCCAATACATCTATTTTTTTATCTTTAATTAACCATTTTTCAATTAAATTTATAAAGGTATTTTCGAAATTGTTATCTTTTACAAACTTCATACCATCTTTAGTCACAATGGTATCAGATACAACATCGTCTTTTATTAAATAAGCACGAAAAGAACTTGTTCCCCAGTCAACAGCTATCCATCTATCCATCTATCCAAAATATTTCCTTTATAATTGTAAATATTTTAAATTATAAATGTAAAGAGATAAACTTTTATTTATGTTATTAAATTTTGTAAACTGTTCATGGCTCTTAATCTTTCCAAAATACAAATAAGAGCAAACTTGACTAAAATTTCCTCTTTTTCAAAATAATCTTTGATAAAATCTACTCCTACTGCGTGTAACGTAGTATTTCCAACTGATTTAGCGGTTGCAGACCTAACTCGATCAGTAAACAAAGCCATTTCTCCAAATGAATCTCCTGAATTAAAAGTGGCTATAACCTTATCTAATTTTGATACAAGTTGAACTCGACCTGCCTCAACGTAAAAAAAGAATTTAGGCTTCTGATTTCTCATAAAAATAGTTTCATTGTCATTATAATCTTTAATAGGAAACTTAACCTCTTGCTTGGATAAAAATCCATCGTCGATTAGATGGTAGGTTTTACTCTTATTATTATGAAAAATTCTATCCAAAGAATATTTTATGATACCACGAGTCAGAGATGAAGATGTCGCAAACGCTTTTCGTAAATTTGAACTTTTAAAAGCAAAAACTGTAACATCTTCTTTTAAAAAGTAATCTAGTTCGTATGGCTTTGAAATTAACGCCTCAGCAAAACCAATTGGAGCACCTGGTTCTAAAGTAAAAGTTTTTCCTTTTTTATCTCTTGCTAATACAGAGCCCTCTTTAACAATATAACATTCTTCATGATCTTTATTTTTTAAAAGATGTTCTTTTTTAAGCTCATGAATTCTATATTTATTTTTAAGTTTAGGTATATATTTTGATAAAATAATACTAATCTGTTTTTCTTTTTCTTTTTCCAAGTTATACCCCCACCATCATAAATGTTGGTAAGGTTTATAGTAAATTAGAATAAAAATCTATTAGAAGTTTTAAACTCATATTAAATTTCAGGAAATAATAAATAGTATTAATTATGCTGCTGGATTTGAAATTTTAATTTCAGACGAAGTAGCCTCAGCTTCGTAATTATAGACAAAAACACCAGCATATTGATTTTCCTTAAATACAAATGTTTGTTTTAATTCTTTTATGAAGGCATCAGATTCTGTTTCATATTTTTTTAATCTATCAATAGTATCAAATTTAATAAAAATTGATAAATCTCCATCTTTACCAATCATTACATTTAAAGATTGAAATTTATACTGACTAATTTTTTTTCCTAAATTATCTGAACAAAAAGAGGCTGCAACCTTTGCTTCCGCGACAGTCCCAAATTTATATTGGTAAACCTTAGCAAACATTATAAATCACCTAATTTATCTAGTGCGTTATCTATTAAAGAATTAGCCTCATTACCCTCAACTTTAAATTGATTATGAATCTTGGTAACTATATTCATCTTTTCTTGTAATTCATTGCCTTTAGTAGATAACATAACTGACATATTTCTAATTTCACATAAATTAGCTTTAATTAAGTTTGTTGCATTTTTTTCTGGTAAATTGAAGCCACTACAAATATCAATAAAGTTTTTATAATCTGAAAGCGTAAAGTCCTTATAATTATCCATAAAAATATCAATTGATTTTGAAATTTTTTGTGACGTTAATTCTTTTTGTTCGGTTTGAGTGTCAATTTGCAAGGTTAGTCGAGACACAAGTTTTTCTATTAGATGAACTTTTTCTGATGACATTTCTTTAACTTCAGAAAAATTCAGCATACAAAACGTACCTAACGCATAGCCATCTTTATTTATAACTGGGAAACCACAGTAACTTTTTACTAAACCATCGATGACACCCGGATGAAACTTAAATATTTCATGGTTGTTTAAGTCAAAGACTAATAAGGGTTTTTTGTCAAGTAAAACGTATGAGCATACACTTGCATTTTTATCATTTTTTTTATGAAGTTCTCTCTCACCAGGTTTACCTATTTCAGAAATCATACATTGATTTTTTGAGTCATATAAACTAAAACTTCCAGCCTCATAACCAGATATATCCTTGGCTATTTCTAGGTAAATATCAAACAAATATATTTGATCAGTACCAATGATCCCTGTTTTTTCAACTGCTTTAGCCCTTCTATTTTCATTAATTGGTGTTGGTGCGGGTACCCATTCCATTTTAAAATCCTTGAATATTTAAATTAATTAATATGTTAAACTATTTAAAAGTTTTTTTAAATACAAACTTTTCAAATAAATTATAAAAGTAGCTTTTTAAGGCTACCTTTATGTAAAATATTTTATAAACCAGTCTGAGAAACTAATTTTGTTGTCATGTAAGCATCTAAACCCTCTGGACCTCCTTCTGATCCATAACCAGAGTCTTTAACACCTCCAAAAGGCGTATCCACGAGCCCTAAACCATGATGATTAATTGACACTTGTCCACTTTCTATAGATTGACCTAAATCTTGGGCTGTCTTTGCAGAATTTGTGTAAGCATATGCAGCTAAGCCATAATTTAGTCGATTAGATTCCTCGACAACTTCATCAATAGAACTGAAAGAATTAATTGGAGCTAAAGGACCAAATGGCTCTTCATTCATAATTCTTGCCTCATTGCTGACGTTTGTCATAACAGTCGGCTCAAAGAAGTAACCTTTATTACCCTTTCTCTTACCGCCTGTTAAAACTTTTGCGCCATTTTCAACTGCATCTGCAACAAAACCTTCTATTGCTGTAAGTCTTCTATCGTGGGCAAGTGGACCCATTTTAACTCCGTCGTCTAGACCATTACCCACGTTTAAGGTTTCAGCTTGTTTAACAAAACCATCAACGAATTCTTCATAAACAGAGTCATGAACTAAAAATCTTGTTGGAGAAATACAAACTTGGCCTGCATTTCTAAATTTATTTGCACTTAAGATTTTTACTGCAGCTTTAACATCAGCATCTGCACAGACAATAGCGGGCGAATGACCTCCTAGCTCCATAGTTACTCTTTTCATATGCGTTCCAGCTTGCGAAGCTAATAACTTTCCAACAGCTGTAGATCCTGTGAAAGTAACTTTTCTTACAATTGGATGAGCAATTAAATATTCTGAAATTTCAGCTGGAATACCATAAACCAAATTAATAGATCCTTTTGGCATTCCTGCCTCGTCAAAAGCTTTTATTAATTCTGCTACACTAGCTGGCGTTTCTTCAGGTCCTTTTACAATAGCTGTACAACCAGCTGCAAAAGCTGCCGCAACTTTTTTAACCACTTGATTAAGAGGAAAATTCCAGGGTGTGAAGGCTGCCACTACTCCAACTGGCTCTTTAAATACAAATTGATAAACACCTTGAGGAGCTCTTGAAGGAATAATTCTACCATATGCTCTTCGTCCTTCTTCAGCATACCAATCAATTGAATCAGCCGCTCCCATTGTCTCCATCTTTGCTTCAATTAGAGGTTTGCCTTGTTCCATAGTCATCAAAGTAGCAATTTGATCAGCTTTACTTCGAACAATATCAGCTGCTTTACGAAGTATTTTTGATCTCTCATATGCAGAAACATGTTTCCAACTATTAAAAGCACTTTCAGCTGCATTTAAAGCAATATCTAAATCTTCTTTTCTGGCATGAGAAACTTTCCCAATAACTTCTTCAGTTGCTGGGTTGATAATTTCAAGACTCTCTTTTGCTGCTGCTTCTCTCCATTCTCCATTTAGAAAAAGATGGGTATCTGGATAATTGGTTGACATATATAAACTCCTTTAACTTTATTTTAATAATTTAATATTTAATACTTTATAGAATTAATTAATGGAATACACTAACTTTCTGCGAGTGCAATTGGAAAATTTTGTTCAAATAAATCTATATCACTATCTAATCCAACTGTTACTCTGATACATCTATTTTGGGGAAAGGAATACGGCATCCTAACGAATATTCCCTTTTTAATTAGGTTTTCTAATACACTTTTTGCAAATAATGCATCCTTAAGACAATCTATTGCAATAAAGTTTGTGTGTGAAGGAATAAACTTACAATTATTACTTAAAGCTATGTCACTTATTCTATTTCTAGCAAGTGAAACTTTTTTTACAACTTCACCTATAAATTCATTATCTTCAATTGCAGCTAATGCACCCACTTGCGAAACTCTTGACATTCCAAAATGATTTCTTATCTTTTCAAAATTTAAAATTAAATTTTTTTCTCCTATAGCATACCCTACCCTCAATCCTGCCATTCCATAAGCTTTAGAAAAAGTTCTCATTCTAATAACATTTTTTATGTTTGTTGATACATTAGGAATTAATGCTGAATCAATAAAATCTATATATGCCTCATCCAAACACAAAACAGTATTATCAGGAAGATTCTGAATTAATCTTTCTATATCTATTGGTTTATTAATAGTACCCATAGGATTGTTTGGATTTGAAACATATAAAATTTTTGCTGAAGTTTCTCTAACTTTTATTAATAAATTTTCTAAATCTTCAGTGTCATTTTTGAAAGGAACTTTATGTAATTGGCCGCCAAAACCTTCAACATGATAATTAAAAGTTGGGTAGGCTCCATCAGTGGTTACAACATTATCTCCTTTTTCAATTAATAATCTCACTAGATATCCAAGCAGGCCATCAATACCTTCACCAACAACAATATTTTCAGATTTAACCATATGCTTTTTTGCAAGCGCATGCTTAAGATCAAAATTTTCAGGGTCTCCATATTTCCATGTTTTTATTATTTCGTTTTGCATAGCTAAAGTAGCTTTTAATGAGGGGCCAAAAACACTTTCATTAGCCCCGATACGAGCTTTAAAAACTTGTTTTAAGTTTCTTTCTTGAGCTTCAGGCCCTATAAAAGGAACTGAAGAAGGAAGTTTTTCAACTATTTTTGTATATTGAATACTCAATATTTACTCCATATTTTATACATACAAATTAATTAGCATAACTTATAAATTATTTAAATTATTGACTTTATATCCTTTTGGGTAATTCATTGCTTATTAAAAACCTTGTGATCAATATTATAAGTTTAATAGTTGTTTTAGAAAAAAGAGCTTTTTTTTCATCTATTGAGAATTTTTCAACAATTTTTATATAATTATTGAATAAATCATTAAAAGTAACTTTTAATTTTGAAACAGGAAAATTGCTTGCGAAAATGCATATCAGGACTAAATAAATCAATTAACTCATAAATAATATTTGCATTTTCAGTATAATTCCAATTTTGTCCATTTACTCCAAGTTCTGATAATTTTATATAAGTATTAGGTTCTAGAGAAATCAACCTAATGCCATTTCTCCAAAAATCCATACCTTCCTTAGATCTATCCCAAGGAAACCCAGCATGATTTATAATTACTTTAATATTCGGTATCAACCTAACTATTTCAACAGCCTCTTTTAAGTGCCAACAAGGAACCCTTAAGTCATAATTCAAATTATATTTTTCTAATAACTTTAAGCCTGACTTCCATTTTTCATCCTGCATGGAACCATCTTTAACGTATTGCAGAGTATTTCTTGAAAACTTTACATTTGGCTTGGATCTTATGCCCTTGACAATATCAAAACTTGCCTGTTCAGCTATAACTGCTTCAGCATTATTTTTATGAAACCATGCATGACCAACAATAGCGTTTGGAAATTTATTCTTTTTTGATATGCTTTCTAACCATTTAGTTTCACCAACTTGATCTTGTCTGTCCCACTCTGCCTCACAGTGAACAGTACCGATTACATTATGATTTTTTATATCTTTAATGTAGTCAACTGGAAGGTAATTTTTTCTAATTGATTAATAATCTCCAAAAAAAAATTCAGCATCTATTTTATCAATCAAAAAAGGGTAATAATTTTTGTTTAAGTCCCAGAAGTGATGATGAGCGTCTATAATTTCAATCTCTTCACTCATCTGTAAATCTCACGCAATTATATTCTTTTTATCTAATACCAAATAAGAAGATATTATAGAAATACCTGACATAATAAACAGTGCAAATAAACATATATTAAAATTTTCAGCACCTCCAAAGAAAATAATTAAAAAGCCTGCTAAACCTCCTGAGCCAACTTGAAATGCTCCCATCAAACCACTAGCAGCACCTTTATTTAATTTAGAAGAATTAATTGCTCCCGTCATACTATTAGCTACAGCAAACCCGTTAGAGCAACCAAATAAAACGCATATTAATGATAAAGTTAGAGAACCATTTTCTCCTAAATTATTATTTAAAAAAAATATAAACACAGTACAAAAAGAGCATACTGTTCCTACAAAACACATTTTCTCTAGACCAACTCTAGGCGTTAATTTACTATTTATTATATTTCCTAAAATATAGCCTACAGATGTAAGAGAAAACCATATGCCAAATTCAGATATGCTAACTCCTTTTCTTTCAAACTCATATGGCATAAAACCATTCATTGCAAAGAACATTGAAGTTTGCATTGCCGTTGTTATTGTAAAAAAATTAAAAGAAATATTTTTAGTTAACCCCTTATAAACCAAAAATACATTTTTAAAGCTTACGCTTTTAGCTTTATTAATTAATGTTTCTTGCAAAATCAGTGAGATTAAAATTATTAATATTAAGCTAATTACACCTAAAGCAATTAGGTTAGTTCGCCATCCTAAGAATTCCGCTAGAAATCCTCCAAAAATAAAACAAGAAATAGGAATAATTGCCATTATAGCTGTCATTTTGGACATTTGTTTTGCAGCTTCACTTATCTCAAAGCAATCACTCAAAATAGTCCTTCCGACAGATAAGCAAGCAGCAGCTCCAAAACCCTGAACAGATCTTAGTATTAATAAGATTTCAATATTAGAGGAATACGAAGCTGCAAAGGCTGAGATTGAATATATTGTAGCCCCTAATATTAAAATTGGTTTCCTTCCGTATTTATCTGAAAATGGTCCAGATAAAATTTGTCCGAGAGCTAAAAAAATAAAATATAAAGTCAAAACAAGCTGAGTGTCAGAAAATGAAACATTTAAGTCATCTTTAATAAGAGTTAATGCTGGTGAGATTATAGTCATACCTATAACAGGAACGGCAACTATTACTGCCAACAAATTAATATTCGGCTTTAACAAAGATTACCGCCATTCTTGCTAAATTAATGTTTATTGTTAAATTTAAAGTTTAATTATTTTCAACTTCGTGGACTTCGATTACATTTCCATCTGGATCATAAAAAAATATTTGTTTCCAGCCTGCTACTGCGGTTTTACCCCAATCTGAAAAATTAACGCCTAATTCATTAAGATGTTTTTTAAAGGCTTCTAGATCATCAGTTCTATAAGCTATGTGTCCTTTTTCTAAAGGATTTATAGAATGACCAGTCTTAAAGCAAACATCTAAATCTTTTTCAGCAAGATGAGTTTGTATTTTACCATCTGAAACGAAAGCAACATTACCTGAGTATCCTTTTGTCTTCTCTAAAATTGGTAAACCTTGAGTTTCAGTTTTAAGTTTCATAACTTTTAAGTAGAAGTCATTCATTTCATCTACTTTATCAGAAGATAAGTTAAGGTGATGCAATTCAATTTTCATAATAACCTTCAAACTAATTTAAAATCTTATTTAAAGTTAATTTTAACCTATAAACAAGTAAAAAAACTAATAAGAAATTGTTAGAAAATGGCGAGAGTGACGAGACTCGAACTCGCGACCTCCGGCGTGACAGTTCGTAAAAATCTTATGCGTGGGGTGTAAAGAGGTAGGTATTCAGGGAAATACGGCTACAGAGTTCCCACCGATTCCCTCGAAAAAGTGCAAACAAAATGCAAACAATTAGGATTTTATCTAAATCTTATTTATTTTTTAAGATCCACATTAAGGACGTTTAGAGCATCTTTTATAGGTATGAACAGATTTAACCCTTCAGACGATGATGAAGCATATTTTGCAACTGCTATACCTACTACTTCTCCAGAATTATTAAATAAAGGACCTCCACTGTTTCCAGGAGAAATTGCTGCATCGGATTGAATAAATTTTAAATTGGAGGATTTATCTGTCCTGAATGCACTTACAATTCCTTTTGTGACTGTTGTATTTAAGCTTTCTTTTAAAGGGGTACCTACTGCATATACTTGTTCAGTTATTTTAGGAGGATTTATATTAATTCTTAATGGATTCCTGTTTTTAATTTGAGATTTTAGTAATGCTACGTCTCTAGTTTTATTCTTTTCTATTAACATTGCATCAATTTCTAAACCTTGATTTGTAACTATTCTTACTTTGTTTGCATTACCTACTACGTGAGCATTTGTTAAAATATAACCACTATCTCCAACAAAAAATCCTGAACCGTGGCCTCTACCAATTCTAATGGTTACAATTTTGGATTGAATATCTGAAAGTTGAAAAATTTCTGATTTTCTTCCTTGAGATATACTGATTAACGTATTTCCTGATTTTACTTCTGCAGACTTAATGGTTTTACCTACAGCTAACTTTCTCATTTCTGATGAACTTGCAAATTTTTCTGCAGCATCTGCAAAAGAATTGTCAAATGTAACAGAAATACCATTCTTAATGGGATCATTTTGTTTATAGTATCCTGAAGTCTTATTTTTATAAATTATATCTTTCGTGAGCGTATTAAAAACTGACCATTCAAATTCTACAAAAAGTTCGCCGCTATATTTATATAGAGGTCTACCGTCCCACCAGTGATGTTCATGACAAAAATTACCACTCATTTTCAAAAGTCTAGCGCCAATTAGATATTCTGCAGAATTAGCAACAGTTTTTTGATTAAATAAATCTGAGGGATCACCAGCAACTGTATAGCCCATTTTTGTAAGCGTTTCATAGAAAACTTCACCTAACTCGGATGACCAGTCACCAAGAAATTGTTTTCCGCCTGCATAAGTGACTTCACCTTGGGTCATATAATTACACATATTTCCCTTAGTATTATTTTTAGCTGGAAAAGCAAATATAGTTTCGCCCCTATCAATATCATTTATAATTTTAGCAAGAGCAAAATTTGATTTGGACTCATTCATTTTTAAAGGAGTAAATGAGGTTTTTGTTGAAGTACTTGGAATAACCATTTGTTTAGTAGTGTTACAACTTGTAACAAAAAAAAGGAACAAAATCATAATTAAGTATTTCATTTTGTACTCCACCTAAAATTAATTTATTTTATGAGTTTGACAATAAATTGCAAACAAAATGCAAACACAAATATAAGGTGTGAATTTATTAAAAATGTTATTTTATATAAACCATTGATGTAATTAAAAATAAATGGCGAGAGTGACGAGACTCGAACTCGCGACCTCCGGCGTGACAGGCCGGCGCTCTAACCAACTGAGCTACACCCCCATTAACATGTCATTTGATAATTAAAGGGTGTGGTGATTTAGGTCAAGAAAAGAATATAAATTAAATAAAATATTCAGTTAACTTTTCTAAATTTTGAAAAAATAAAGAAAATTCTATATTTAAGTAAAATTTCAAATAATAAACTAAATAGAAGTGTACTTATTAAAGTGTTTGTAAAAAAAGGAATTGCCATTATATAACATTTTATTAATCCTTGAACATTTGGCTCATAAAATGAACTACCAACCCAAACACCAAAATTAGAAATCACAAAAAAACCTAGAGCTCCAAAAAGTGACAGTACAATCCTTGAAACCGTTCCATTAGAAAATTTAGATAAAATAGTAATAAAGGCTAAACTGCCCCAAGTCCAAACTAACAAGCTATGAAACCCTATAAAAAAGTCAGTTATTGCATAGCCTAATATAAAAAAAGGAATAAACCAAAATCCAAAAATAATTGGGACATACATAGCAAATGCTATGACAGGTGAAAAGTTAGGTGGATGTGGAATATATCTAAAAAAAAACAATAAAAAACATAACACCAAAAATGAAGGAAGTTTTTTTTCTAATAAGAATTTTTTAAATTCCATCTTTAATACTTGCTCTCAATCCCTGCTAAAAAGGTGAACCCAGGCACTCCGTAATTTCTATTAACTTCGTAATCTTGATTAAGAATGTTATTAAATTTAAAATAAGAAATCAAATTATCATTTAAATTATAATTAGTTGATGAGTTTACTAGAGTAAAAGCAGGCAGCTCGTTCATACTAGTATCATAAGCTCTTTCTTGGTATATAAGGGAAATGTTAGTATTTAAATCTTTATTAAATTTGTAATTTAAGCTCGAATTAAACTTGTGCATTGGGACTAGAGAACCTTTTGCTGATGAAGAGCTATTTTTGTCACTGTCTGTAAATGTATAAGAGGAAAACAATGAAAATTTATCATCAAAGAATTTTTTAGCTGATAACTCATATCCCTGTATTTCAGTTTTTCCAATACCTTGGTAATATCCACTACTATATGCTATTTCATTATCAATATTTCCCGTGAAATAAGAACCAGAAAAGGTGAATTTATTATTAAAATTTTTGTAATCAAATCCTATTTCTTTGTTGGTTGTTTCTTCTGGTTTTAATTTTAATACACCATCTTTTAAATTATTTCCTTCGTAAAGAGAAGGTGGCCTATATCCAGTAGCATTTGATAATTTAAATCTTAAATTTTTGAAAATGTCATAACCTATTTGTGCTCTATAACTATCATGCTGATCATATAATTGATCTTGATCTCTTCTCAAAGATAAATCTAATAATAATTCGTTCGAGGGTTGAAACTGAGTTTGCAAAAAAATTGCATTAGATTCTCTTTTTTCTCTTACATTGGATATTTTATATTTTATATTATTATGCTCAGCACCAAAGCCTATTAGATGTTTACCAAAAATTTTTTTTTGGACTACATACTCTACTGTGTGTTTCTTTGAACTTTGATCTGAATTATAACTTCCTGCAGTTCTTCTGTTAACTCGGGTTGGATTATATTTTATCGCATGATTAATATCATCATCAGTAACAAACTCCCATTGCACTGAACCTGATTGAGTATTATTTTTGGAAAAATCATGGTTGTCAGTTTGATTATATTTATCATATTCGGATTTTGAGCTAGAATCTCTAAAAACAAAACTGACTTTGTTTTTTTCTGATTTTAATTGTCCTTTTAAAGTCACATTTGCGTAATTATAGGCATCATTTTCTTCATTCTTTCCTTCCACGTTACCTGATGAAATTCCGTCACTATGATAAACATTTGTATTAACACTTAATTTGTAATTATTTTTTCCAAATGAATAGTATGTACCTGAATAAATGCTGTTGTTAGATCCATACTCATTTTTTTGTGAAAACTGTTTTTTATTATACTTTCCGTCTTTAGTCGTTACAGCAATAAGGCCTCCCGCAGCTTGCGAACCATATATAGAACCTTGGGTAGATTTAAGAATTTCAATTTTTTTAATGTTTCCTATGGATATATCTTGGAGATATGTTTCAGATTGAGTTGCAGTAGGATCAGAAATATCTAATCCATCAACAGTAACTTTTAAATATTTTTTGGCAAACCCTCTCAAAAAATAAGATGGCGTGGAACCTACACCACCAGTAGATGCAATGCCCAGACTAGTATTACCATTTAATAATTCAATTATATTTGTAGCAGAAGAATTCTTAATATCTTCCTCAGTAATAACTGATATAAAAGAGTTTGTTTTGCTTATGTCCTGAGAAATTCTGGACGGTGTAATAACAATTCTTAATGGTTCTATTTTTTGAGAAAATGAATTGGAAATTGGAAGTAGTGATAATATTAAATAAAAAAAGAACGTACGTGTCATAATAATTGCCTCCAGCAAAAAAATAATTTAGAGAGCCTAAGCCCTTTGCTATTTTGTCGCTAGACGAAATATTACACGTGCCATCTACTCTACCCGGAAGCTGACAAAGCGACTGTGTATGGCAGGTCTCCTGGCTTATGCATCACAGTTTAGGTAGCCTTCCCAGATATGAGATCCAGTGACATATTACCCTTACTAAGCATTTACAGTTGCGGGGACAGCTTCGGCTTACAATTCATGTGAATTGCCGAATTCCCATTTTAAGCTTGAAGAAATCTTCGAAGCACCATAAACATTTTATTATTAGTTTAAATAACCTTAACATTGCAAGTACTAAATTATATTTTTTAAAATGAAAAAATTATCAATTATTGGAAATGGCTATACAGCTAAATTTTTATCTAAAGAAGCTTTAAAAAAAGATTTTGAAGTTTCTATAATTACAAGAAATATTTCAAATCCAAAAAAAAATGTCCATTATTTTAATTATTATGATTCTAAAAATATTGCAGAAAAACTTAGTAAAGAAAATATAATTTCTACAGTCCCTCCAAATGAACTGGGTTTAGATCCAATTATCCAAAATTATAAAAAATCGATTGCATTAAATAAAAAAAAAATTATCTATTTTTCTGCAACATCAGTGTATGGAGTAGGAAATATAGATGAAAAAACTAAACCTGATCCAAAGCACAGTAGAGGTTTAATTAGACTTAATGCCGAAGAAGAGTGGATTAAAACCAATAGTGATATATCAATTTTTCGAATTGCGGGTATATACGGTCCTAAAAGACATCCTATGATTAGATATCTTGAAGGTAATAACCAAATTATAGTTAAAAAAGACTATATACCAAATAGAATCCATGTTAAAGATTTGTCTTCAATAACTATTCAATATTTAGTTGAAAATAAGAATAACAGAATTGTTAATATATGCGATCAAAACAAAATTAGCAGTTATGATGCTATTAAATACGTTACAACCAAATTAAAATTAAAAAAACCTTCAATCATTAAGTATAACCCAAATAAAGTTTCTGATAATTTGAAGTCTTTTTATGAGTTTAATAGAATTATAAAATGTAGAGTTGTAGAAAATGAACTCAAATATAAATATAAATATCCAGATTACGCAAAAGCTTTACTTACTTTGACTAAAAAATTAATAAAAAATAAATAAATCTAGGATAAATTCATTGTCAATATTCTCTGATAATCATCATAAAGTAACTTTCATTAAACATTGGACTAACAGTTTATTTTCTTTTCGTATTCAAAGACCACAAAATTTTAGATTTAGATCTGGTGAATTTGTAATGATTGGCTTACCAAATGAAGATGATAAGCCAATATTAAGAGCTTATTCAATTGCCTCACCTAGCTGGTCAAAAGAATTAGAATTTTATTCAATTATAGTTAAAAATGGTCCTTTAACATCAAAGTTAAAAAATATAAATATAGATGATGAAATAATTATGATGCCTAAATCTACTGGCACACTAGTTTTGGATGCATTAAAACCTGGTAAAAGATTATTTTTACTCTCGTCAGGAACTGGTTTTGCACCCTTTGCGTCACTTATTAGAGAACCAGAAACATATGAAAAATTTGAGACAGTAGTTGTAACTCATACCTGCAGAACTGTTCCAGAACTAGCTTATAGCCAAGAAATAATTGATGAGAGTAATAATGATGAAATTATTAAAGAATTCATTGAAAATAAATTAATAAGTTATCATTCAACTACAAGAGAAAATTTTACGAATAATGGAAGAATAACTGAATTAATTAGTACTAATAAAATTTTTAATGACCTTAAAATTAATAGTATATCCTCTGATGATAGATTTATGTTTTGTGGTTCAATGGGTTTAAACAATGATTTAAAGGCTATAATGGTAAAACATGATTTACAAGAAGGAGCAAATAATAACCCAGCCGAATTTGTTTTAGAAAAGGCTTTTGTAGGCTAGCTTACCATTTTTCTATATCAGGCCTTAGCTCTACGTCAAATGACCAAGCTGAGCGTTTTTGTTGTGATATTCTATAAATTTCTTCTGCTATATCTTCAGGTTGTGCAAATTCTATTTCGTCTTTATTTTTTTGATGTTCAATCCTACTTCTGGTCCATGGAGTATTAATTGATGCGTCTATAGTTACATATGAGACGTGAATACCTTTTGGGCCAAAATCACGAGCTAAAGATTGTGCTAAAATCCTCTGAGCAGCCTTGGTAGGTGCAAAATATGGTGTCATAGCAACACCCCTATGTGCAGCAGTATTTCCTGTAACTATGATTACTCCTTTTTTATTTTTTAACATATCTGGTATCAAAAAATGAGCCAAATACATAAGAGAGGTTGTATTAATTCGAAAGTTTTTTTCTAACCATTCTGGTTTTCCGTTAAGTAAATATTCAAAATTTCCTTTAACCGCATTATGAATTAGTACTTCTGGAGAGCCCATTTCATCTTTAATTTTTTTACATATGTTTTCTAATAAAGTTAAGTCTGATACATCACAGATATAGCCTTTAGAGTTTGGTAATTCTTTTTCAAATTTAAATAACCTTTCACTAGATCTAGCTAGCATTGCAATTCTATAACCTGCCTTAGCGAAGCGTCTAGCCGTAAAGCCTCCAGTACCTTCTCCAAGTCCAGTAATCAAACATACGGGCTTAGTAACATTTGTCATATTGTATCTCCAAAAAGAAAATAAAATTCATATTAAAATAAGTAATAATTCTTATCATGCAAATAATTAAAGATTGAAAAGTTTTATAGCTATAATGGTGGGCGGTGACGGTCTCGAACCGCCGACATTCTCGGTGTAAACGAGATGCTCTACCAACTGAGCTAACCGCCCATATATTTTAAGTTTATACGTAATTTTAATAAAGTTGACAACTATGAACTTATTTATTTTGCTATAATATATATTAATTAATATAAGAGGCTAATGTTGAAATCAAAAGTAAATGAACAGCCAACAAATTGGATAATAGAACAAATAAAACTAAAAGCCCTAAGAAGAAAAATCCAAATATTGGATTTTGCTAGTGGAAATGGAAGAAATAGTATTCATTTAGCAGGAAAAAATAGAATTATAACAGCCGTAGATAAAAACAGTACAAAACTAGCTTTGTACAATCATTTTGAACATATTAATACAATCTGTTTTGATCTTGAAACGGATAAAAATTGGCCCTTGAAAGAAAAATATTACGATATCATCATAGTTGTGAATTATTTATATAGACCTAAAATAAAAAAATTAATGAGTTTGTTAAAAAATGGTGGGTATTTATTTTATGAAACTTATTCAGTTGGCAACCAGAATTATGGGTCTCCAAAAAATCCAAATTTTTTATTGAAAGATAGAGAACTAATAAATATATTCAATAATGGAAATGAAATATTGAGTTACTTTAATGGCAAAGTGACAGAAGAAAAAATATCTATAAAACAAAGATGTTTAATAAAAAAGACGTCTTAAGTTAAGACGTCTTTTTAAAATATAAAGATTAATTAATTATTTACTGCGTCCTTTAATGGGCTTCCAGCTTTAAATTTTGGTTGCTTAGAGGCTTTAATTTGAATTGCTTCTCCAGTTCTTGGGTTTCTACCCGTTGTAGCAGCACGGTTAGCAACAGAAAAAGTTCCAAAACCTACTATACGTACATCACCACCTGATTTTAGTGCTCCAGTTATGGATTCAAACACACCGTCAACAGCTTTTGCAGCGTCAACTTTTGAAAGACCTGATGCGTCAGCAACACTTGCAACTAATTCGTTTTTATTCATTCGTACCTCCATTAAAAGATTAATTTTAACATTTATAAACGATATAATTTTATAACACTAGTAAATAAAGCTACTTAACACAAAGAAAAAAATAAAAACAATATGAATTAATGTGAAATATTTGTTTTATCTGTTATATTATTATCGCTTGTCGAACTTAAATTACTTACATCTAACACATTTAATTTTTTTGGTGAGTGAACTAAAGCATTTTCAATAACTTGATCTATAGATTCTACAGGTATAATATTTAACTGTTCTTTTATATTATCAGGTATTTCCATTAGATCCTTTTTATTGTCAATTGGTATTAAAACTGTCTCCAAACCACCTCTTTTTGCAGCTAATAGTTTTTCTTTTAGACCACCAATTGGAAGAACTCTACCTCTTAACGTTATCTCGCCAGTCATTCCAATATTACTTTTGATTTTTATTTCGGTTAAAGCTGAAACAATACTGGTTACCATAGCAACACCTGCTGACGGGCCGTCTTTCGGAGTTGCACCTTCTGGAACATGAACATGTATGTCATTTTTTTCTAAATCAATAGGATTTAATCCATAAGATAAAGCCTTAGATTTTATGAAAAATTCAGCTGCTTGTACTGATTCTTTCATAACATCACCCAATTTTCCAGTAGCAGTTAACTTGCCTTTACCTCTTACTTTTACCGCTTCAACAGATAATAATTCACCTCCAACTTCTGTCCATGCTAAACCTGTTGTTATACCGACTAGATTGTCTTTCTCGATTTCTAGTCTTTGATATATGGGAACACCCAATATTTCAGTTATATTATCTTCGGTGACATTAACTGATTTAGCTTCTTTTTTTTCTATCAGAGTAACTATTTTTCTAGTTAATTTGGCTAATTGTCTTTCTAAACTCCTAACACCTGCTTCTCTTGTGTAAGATTGGATTATAATTTTCAGAGCTTTTTCATTGATAGAAAATTCAGTTTTTTTAAGTTTACAATTATTCATTTGTTTTTTTATTAAATGTCTTTTTGCTATTTCAAGCTTTTCATCTTCAGTATAACCAGAAAGTCTGATCACTTCCATTCTATCTAATAAAGCTTGGGGCATATTTAAGGTATTGGATGTCGTAATAAACAATACTTTAGACAAATCATAATCTATTTCTAGATAATGATCTTGGAATGTTTTATTCTGTTCGGGATCAAGAACCTCTAACAACGCTGAAGAAGGGTCGCCTCTATAATCATTACCTAATTTATCTATTTCATCTAATAAAAATAATGGATTAATTGCAGATGCTTTTTTCATTCCATGTACAATTTTGCCAGGCATAGATCCTATATATGTTCTCCTATGACCTCTTATTTCAGCTTCATCACGAACACCACCTAACGCCATTCTAATGTATTCTCTTCCTGTGGCTTCTGCAATTGATTTTCCTAAGGAAGTTTTACCTACTCCTGGAGGTCCAACCAAACATAAAATAGGTCCTTTTATTTCTTTAGTTCTCTTCTGAACAGCTAAAAATTCAATAATTCTGTCTTTAACTTTTTCTAATCCATAATGATCATCATCTAAGATTTTTCTAGCCTTAATTATATCTGATTTAACCTTATTAGTTTTAGTCCAAGGGATTGAAACCAACCAATCTATATATGAACGAACAACAGTGGCCTCGGCGCTCATTGGACTCATATTTCTTAATTTTTTTAGTTCAGATAATGCTTTTTCTTTAGCCTCTTTTGATAAATTGCGCTTATTTATCTTCTCTTCAATTTCATCAAATTCATTTTTCCCATCCTCAGATGAACCTAATTCTTTTTGAATGGCTTTTAATTGTTCGTTTAAATAATATTCACGTTGTGTTTTTTCCATCTGAGTTTTGACACGTTTCCTTACATTTCTTTCAGAAGTAAGTATATCAATCTCATTTTCAATTTTTAGTATTAATTTTTCTGCTCTATCGGCAGGTTTCATTATTTCAAGAAAAGATTGTTTCTCATCTATACTAAATACTAGGTGATTAATAATAGTGTCTGTTAATGTGTTTTGGTCTTTTATGTCGGATATTGTCGCCAATATTTCAGTACTTACCTTACCGTTTAATTTTGCATATTTATTAAACAACTCTAACAAATTAGAAGTTGTTTGATTATCTGCTTCTATTAATGCTTCTTCCTTTTTTAATAAAATTGAATCCGTACTTAAGTAAGCATCAGATACTTTAATATTATTCACAACACATCTAGAATTACCTTCAACTAAAACTTTCACTGTTCCGTCAGGAAGTTTTAGCATTTGAAGTATATTGCCTATAGTACCAACTTTATATAAATCATTTTCTTTTGGGTTTTCGATAGATGGTTTTTTTTGAGTTAACAAGATTATTTCCTTGTTTTCTTCCATAATTGCTTCAATAGCATTAATTGACTTTGTTCTTCCAACAAAAAGTGGAGCAATCATGTGAGGAAATATAACTATATCTCTTAGGGGCAATATGGGGTAAACAGTTTTAGTCAAGACAATATCCTCTGTATTTATAATTAATTAGATGATATTTTTTTTAAAAAATACAAGTCAAAATAATATTTTATAAAGAATTATTAATTTCTTTTGATTTTTTTTCATGAACTAAAAGAGGTTTACTTCCCTTCAATACCACATCTTCATTAATAACAACTTCATCAATGTCAGGTTCAGAGGGTAATTCGAACATAGTATCCATTAAAATATTTTCAATGATTGATCGTAATCCTCTTGCCCCAGTCTTCAGACTTATAGCTTTTTGAGCTACAGCTTTGAGGGCATTCTCTCTAAATTCAAGCTTAGTATTTTCCATTTCAAAAAGTTTTTGATACTGTTTAATAAGAGCATTTTTGGGTTTTGTTAGAATTGTTACTAACGCATCTTCATCAAGATCTTCAAGGGTTGCTAGCACAGGCAAGCGTCCAATAAATTCTGGAATAAGTCCATATTTAACCAAATCTCCAGGTTCTACATCTTTTAGAACTTCGGAACTAGTTATATCTTGTGAATTAACAATTTCTGCTCCAAAACCAATTGAAGATCCTTTATTTCTATTAGCAATTAACTTGTCTAAACCTGCAAAAGCTCCACCACATATAAAAAGTATATTAGTTGTATCTACTTGAAGAAATTCTTGTTGGGGATGTTTTCTTCCACCTTGTGGAGGTACAGCTGCTATTGTGCCTTCCATAATTTTAAGTAAAGCCTGCTGTACACCCTCCCCACTTACATCTCGTGTAATGGAAGGATTTTCTGATTTTCTAGAAATTTTATCGACTTCATCAATGTATACAATCCCTTTTTGAGCTCTTTCAACGTTATAGTCTGATGCCTGAAGTAATTTTAGAATTATATTTTCAACATCCTCACCGACGTAGCCAGCTTCTGTAAGTGTTGTAGCATCAGCCATAGTAAATGGAACATCAAGAATTTTAGCTAAAGTTTGAGCGAGCAAAGTTTTTCCGCAACCAGTCGGTCCAACCAGAAGAATATTTGATTTAGAAATTTCAATATCATTCATATCTAAAGTATTTGTTAGTCTTTTATAGTGGTTATGAACAGCAACGGACAAAACTTTTTTGGCTTTCCTTTGTCCAATTACATAATCATCTAATATTTTACAAATTTCAGCTGGTGAAGGTATTCCATCTTTATTTTTAGTTATTGAGGTTTGATGTTCTTCTTTAATTATGTCCATACATAATTCAACACATTCGTCACAGATGAAGACTGTAGGTCCAGCAATTAATTTTTTAACTTCATGCTGACTTTTTCCACAAAATGAACAGTATAGAGTTGTTTTATTCTTACCTTCATTTTTTTGTTCATCCATTTCATTACCTCACTTATTGAATTATCAATGTATTATTCTATCCGTTTTGTTTAAAATGCAATATATAAAAGCTTTTATTAGTTTTATTTAGCATTTGGTCTTTTATCAACAACTTCATCTATCAGGCCAAGTTTAAGAGCATCATTAGGAGATAAAAATGTGTCTCTATCCATTAAAGTCTCAATTTCTGCAATTTTCTTGCCAGAATGCTTAACATAAATACCGTTTAATCTAGTCCTTAAATTGATTATTTCTTTTGCATGAATTTCTATATCGCTAGCTTGACCTTGAAAACCTCCTGAAGGCTGATGTGTCATTATTCTTGCATTAGGCAAACAGTACCTTTTCTTTTTAGCACCTGCTGTAAGTAATAAAGAACCCATGCTAGCTGCTTGACCAATACATACCGTTGATACATCTGGTCTTACATATTCCATTGTATCATATATAGATAATCCAGAAGTTACTACTCCACCAGGAGAATTAATATACATAGATATATCTTTTTTTGGGTTTTCTGCTTCTAGAAATAATAATTGAGCACATACTAATGAAGCAATATTATCATCAACCGGCCCAACGAGAAAAATTATTCTTTCTTTTAAGAGTCTAGAATAAATATCATATGATCTTTCACCTCTACTTGTTTGCTCAACAACCATAGGCACAAGAGCGCTCTTTTCAATTGTTGAATAAACTGAATCAGAAAAATTTTCAAGCATAATTAATAATGTCTCCTTTTAAAATTTTTAGTAAGGTCGTGTTTATAAGCTTTTTTTACTTACCTTTTTAGTTGGTTTGTTTACTTTATTTTTATTAACCAATTTATTTGATTTTTTTGCTTTCTGTGCTTCTTTATTTAAATCAAGTTCTTCTTCTTTGTAAAGTTCTTCAACAGAAACAACCTTTTCTTTTGTATTAGCTAACTCTAAAATAAAGTCTATAATTTTATCCTCAAAAATTGGTCCTGATAACTGTTGTTGAGATTCAGGGTTGTTTTTAAAAAAATCCATAACCTTTTTTTCTTGTCCAGGGTATTTTTGTATTTCTTTCATCATTGCATTTCTAGTATCTTCTTCTTCCACTTTTATGTTATTCTTTCTACCAATTTCGGATAAAAGAAGACCAAGTCTTACTCTTCTTTTAGCAATTTCAAAAGCATCTTGCTTTTCTTCTTTTTTCATACCTTTATCTGGTTCAACGTCTAAGTTTTCTTCATTGTTTTTGGAAAAATTATCTGGCTTTGCGTTAGGGTTCATAGCTTTACATATATTAATGTATTCTTGTTTTTCCAAAGTTTCTGGAAGATCAAATGAAACGCTATCAGCTAATTTATCGAGAATTTGTCTTTTAGACTTTTCTCTACTTGCTAGATCATGTTGTTTAGTCATTTGATCAGAAACAGCTGTTTTTAAGGATTTTAAATCTTCCATACCTAAAGTCTTAGCAAATTCGTCGTTGATAACTAAATCAGTATCTTCTCTAATTTCGTTTATAGTTGTCTCAAAAATAGCTTTTTTTCCCGCTAAATTATTAGCTTGGTAATCATCTGGGAAAGTAACATTGACATTCACTTTTTTTCCAACTTTGTATCCTAATAAACCGTCTTCAAAACCTGGAATAAAAGAATTAGTTCCAAGCTTTAAGTTATGACCTTTAGCTTCTCCTCCTTCAAAAGGAATTCCATCAACTTTTCCTAAAAAATCAATTACAACTGTATCCCCTTTTTTGGTAGGTCTATCTTTTTCAATGGTTTTAGTTCCAATATTCTCTTTTGCTATTTTTTCAACAGCATCATTTATTTCTTCGTCGGTAATTTTGACTGTTTGTTTGGTAATCTCTAGTTTTGATAAGTCTGGAATTTCAAATTCAGGCATTATTTCAACCGAAAGCTTTGCCTTTAGATCCTCTCCTTCTTCAAATGATATTATTTCTATTTTAGGTTGAGACGAAGGTGTGAGATTATTTTTCTCCATTGTGTCTTTAGTTGCATTATCTACAGTTTCTCTAATAACCTCACCTACGACTTGTTTACCAAATCTATTTTTTACAACTGATACAGGAACTTTACCTGGTCTAAATCCAGGTAGATTTGCATCTTTGGCAATATTGGTAAGTTTTTCGTCAACTAAATTGTTTATCTCAGTATTACTAATGACAACTTCAAATTCGCGTTTAAGACCTTCAGATAAAGTTTGTGTAACAGCCATATCAGTATCAAACCCCTTACATACTAAAATTTATAATTTTGGTGCGGGCGAAGGGACTTGAACCCCCACACCTTTCGATACAAGAACCTAAATCTTGCGCGTCTACCAGTTCCGCCACGCCCGCAAAACATTAAAATCTTATTTTAAATAATTGCTAACTTAGGAATGAACAAAGGTCAAGTTAGAATAATCAGAAATTAACTTGGGGCGAGTGACCGGCTTCGAACCGGCGACCTCAGGTACCACAAACCCGCGCTCTAACCAACTGAGCTACACCCGCCATATAAATTAAATATACATTTAAAGATATAAAAATAGTTTATTTAATTATATGTATGTATAAGTATTTAATATTATTTAAATAATCAAGGTTTATTAAATGAAGAATTTTTGTAACATGGCCACTAGAAATAATAATCTTGGCACAGAAACAGCTTTCACAGTTCTGGCAAAAGCTAATAAATTAGCTTCGGAAGGTAAAAGTATTATAAATCTAGGTATTGGTCAGCCAGACTTTCAAACACCAGAGCACATAGTAGAAGCTGGAATAAAAGCCCTCAGAGATGGGCATCACGGATATACACAATCAATAGGTATGCCTATATTAAGAGAGGCTGTTTCGGATGATATTAATAGGAGACATAAGGTAAATATTTCTCCTGACAATATAATGATTGTTCCCGGTGGAAAAGTCATAATATTTTTTTCTGCTATGTTAATGGGAGAAAAAAATAAAGAAATTTTATACCCTAATCCAGGGTTTCCGATTTATGAATCAGCAATCAATTATTCTGGAGCTAAGGCAATTCCCTACGAATTAAGCGAAAATAAAGGATTTTCTTTTTCAGCAGACGATATTCTTAAAAAAATCAATCAAGATACAACCCTGATTATAATCAATAGTCCTGCAAATCCAACAGGGGGAGTTGTTCCAAACTTTGAACTTGAAAAACTTGCTAAGGGATTGGAAAAATTTCCTAATATAGTACTAATGAGTGACGAGATTTATGACCAATTTTGTTTTGGAGACAACAAATTTACATCAATGCTAGAATTTTCTGAAATAAGAGATAGACTTATAATCTTGAATGGATGGTCTAAAACTTACGCAATGACTGGGTGGCGCCTTGGTTATGGAATATTTCCAAAAAAGCTTTATGAAGTTGCCGAAAAATTAGCTGTTAACATACATTCATGTGTAAATGCTAGTGCTCAATATGCTGCAATAGAAGCCTTAAAAGGACCTCAAGATTGCGTTGAAGAAATGAATCAAACTTTCAAAAAAAGAGCAAATCTAATGTTTTCAAAACTTAATGAAGTTAAAGGATTCAATTGTCAAAAACCAAATGGAGCCTTCTATTGTTTTCCTAATATTAAAAGT
Source organism: uncultured SAR116 cluster alpha proteobacterium (assembly GCA_902622875.1). Classification (GTDB taxonomy): domain Bacteria; phylum Pseudomonadota; class Alphaproteobacteria; order Puniceispirillales; family Marisalimonadaceae; genus Marisalimonas. The sequence goes on along the minus strand of CACNRW010000009.1, from coordinate 51,540 downwards.
ACTAATAAAAGTTCAATTGAAATCCAAAATTTACTACTAGATAAAACTGGAGTAGCAACTGTTGCTGGCACTTCATTTGGTAAATTTGGTGAAGGTTTTATTAGATTGTCTTGCGCCAATTCTGACGAAGCAATTGAAGAAGCAATATTTAGAATAAAGAGCCTTTTTTAAAAATTAGTGCCTAATTTTTAATCATATTTTTTAATATTTTTGAACAATTAAAATACAATTTTGATAAAAGTTATTTTAAATATAAATATTACAAAAAATAAAGGTGTTATATATGAAAAAAATAGAAGCCATTATTAAACCATTTAAACTTGATGAAGTTAAAAATTCACTTTCTTTGATTGGTATACAAGGTTTAACAGTTTATGAAGCTAAAGGTTTTGGTAGGCAAAAAGGCCATACTGAGCTTTACAGAGGTGCAGAATATGTTGTTGACTTTTTACCTAAAGTTAAAATCGAAATAATTTTAGATGATGAACTAGTCGACGCAGCAATTGAGTGTATCGAACAATCTGCTAAGACCGGTAGAATTGGTGACGGTAAAATTTTTGTATCATCTATAGATCAAGCCATCCGCATAAGAACGGGTGAAAAAGGTAATGAAGCAATATAAATATAAATGGAGAAAACTATGTCAGATGCAAAATCTATTATGAACATTTTAAAGGAAAAGGAAATACAGTTTGTAGATCTTAGATTTACTGATCCTAGAGGTAAAATGCAACATTTGTCTCAGCATGTTAGTACAATTGATGAAAAATCATTAGCCGAAGGTTTTATGTTTGATGGTTCGTCTATTGCAGGTTGGAAGGCAATAAACGAATCTGATATGAAATTAATGCCAGATTGTTCAAGAGGAATTGTTGATCCTTTTTTTTCACAGCCTACTTTATCAATTTTCTGCGATGTCTTAGATCCTATATCCGGTAAACCATATGAAAGAGATCCTAGGTCTACTGCTAAACAAGCTTTGGAATATATGGATTCTATTGGAGTTGGAGATACCGCCTACTTTGGTCCTGAACCAGAGTTTTTTGTTTTTGATGACGTGAAATTTGAAGCCGAAATGAATTCATCATTTTATAAAATCGATTCATCAGAAGGCCCATATAATTCTGGTAAAAGTTTTGAAGAAGGTAACATGGGACATAGACCAGGCATTAAAGGTGGATATTTTCCTGTTCCCCCAGTCGATTCTGCTCAAGACTTAAGAAGTGAGATGGTTCTATCGTTAGTTGATATGGGAGTGCCAATGGAGAAACATCACCATGAGGTAGCACCATCACAACATGAGCTAGGTATGAAATTTGGAACTTTAATTGATACAGCAGATAATGTACAGCTTTATAAGTATGCAGTGCATAACGTTGCTAATTCTTTTGGGCAAACAGCTACTTTTATGCCTAAACCAGTTGCAGGCGACAATGGCACAGGTATGCATACACACCAATCAATATGGAAAGATGGTAAACCAATGTTTGCAGGAGATAAATATGCTCAATTATCACAAACTTGCTTACATTACATAGGTGGTATTATAAAACACGCAAAAGCTATTAATGCATTTACGAATCCTTCTACAAATTCTTACAAAAGATTAATTCCTGGATTTGAAGCTCCTGTAATTTTAGCATATTCAGCTAGAAATCGTTCTGCTTCATGTCGTATTCCTTTTACAGACAGTCCAAATGGAAAAAGAGTTGAAGTTAGATTTCCTGATGCAACTGCTAACCCTTACCTTGCTTTTTCTGCTATGCTTATGGCTGGGTTAGACGGAATACAAAATAAAATAGATCCTGGCGAAGCTATGGATCAAGATTTATACGAACTTCCATCCAGTGAACTTACAAGTATTCCTACAGTTTGCGGTTCATTAAGAGAGGCTCTAGATAATCTAACTAATGACATGTCTTTTTTAACTAAAGGTAATGTTTTTACAGAAGATCAGATTGAAGCATATATTGAATTAAAAATGGAAGAAGTTGTTCAATTTGAACATGCTCCTCATCCTGTCGAATTCAAAATGTATTATTCAAGCTAATATTAAAAAAACCTTATCTAAGTAAGGTTTTTTTTATTTCAAAACAAGTGAAAAATGGTAGATGTTCTAACATAACTTTTATTTCTCTATGTATTGTAAAACTTTATGAATAAAACCTTACTTAATAGCGATTATAATGCTTCAGAAATTGAAGTTTTAGAAGGTCTAGAACCAGTAAGACATAGACCTGGAATGTATATAGGTGGTGTAGATAACAATGCTTTGCACCACTTAGCTATTGAAATAATTGATAACTGCATGGATGAAGTTGTTGCAAAACATGCAACAATTATAAATGTTAAACTTTCGAATGATAATACTATCTCTATTTCTGACAATGGCAGAGGTATACCAATTGATAGTCATCCAAAGTTTAAAAACAAATCAGCACTAGAAATTATAATGACTACACTCCATTCAGGAGGAAAGTTTTCGAATAAAAATTATATAACATCCGGAGGTCTTCATGGAGTTGGAGCATCTGTTGTTAATGCTCTTTCTTCTTTTTTAAAAGTCCAGGTCACTCGCAAGGGTATTATTTATGAGCAGCAATTTTCTAAGGGTTTTCCTACAACAAAACTCAATAAAATTGGGTTAACAAAAAGACCTAATGGTACTTCCATTTCATTTAAACCAGACACAAGTATATTTGGTGAAAATAATTTATTTAGCCCTGACAAGCTCTTTAAAATTTTAGAATATAAAGCTTATCTCGTTGGTGGTGTTCAGATAAATTGGGATTGTGAAGCAGTTTTGATTAAAGAAAATAGTAAAACACCAAATTTAAAAAGAATATGTTATAAGAATGGTATAATAGATTATATTCAACATAAGACTTTTACATTACCTATGTTTTCTTCATCTACTTTTAACGGAAATGTAAAAATTGAAGATGAAAATGTAGAATGGGTTATTGCGTGGCTTACAAATAGTGAATCCAGTTTTATAGAAACTTACTGTAACACTGTTCCAACACCTCTTGGTGGCAGTCATGAATTGGGATTTAGACATGCTCTAACAAAAGGTATAAGAAATTTTGCAGATATTAAAGGGTTTAAAAAAGCCAATGAGCTCATTTATGATGATCTAATACATTCAACTGGTTCTATTTTATCAATTTTTATAAAGGATCCACAATTTCAGGGACAAACAAAAGAAAAACTTGTAAGTTCTTCAAGTACTAAACTTGTTGAAATTGCCATAAAAGATAGATTTGAAACCTGGTTATCAAGTAATCTTTCAATAGGTGAGGCAATATTAAACCGCACTATTGATAATTACGAAGAAAGGAAACGAAAAAAAAAAGAAAAGGATATTTCTAGGAAAACAATGTCCAAAAAACTCCGTCTTCCCGGGAAATTAGCTGATTGTACTAGTGATAAATTTGAAGAATCTGAACTTTTTATCGTGGAAGGTGATAGTGCCGGTGGATCAGCTAAACAAGCACGCGAGAGAGTTACGCAAGCGGTACTACCGCTTAAGGGTAAAATATTAAATGTCGCAAGTGCATCAAATGAAAAAATGTCTCAAAATCAAGAAATTAGTGATTTAAAACAAGCTATTGGATTGGAACAAATAAAATCAAATAATATTGAAAATCTAAGATATAATAAAATTATAATAATGACAGACGCAGACGTTGATGGAGCACATATTGCTGCTCTTTTATTAACTTTTTTCTACAATAACTTTCCAGAAATTATAGAAAAAGGTCACTTATATCTTGCCCAGCCTCCTCTATATAGAATTACACATAATGGAAATTCTCAATATGCTCAAACAGAAGAAAAGAAAAATGAAATTGTAAATAAAAATTTTTCTGGTAAGGGAATAGTAAGTCGCTTTAAAGGTTTAGGAGAAATGCCTCCATCACAACTGAAAGAAACAACAATGTCATCTAAAACAAGAAAACTTTTAAAAATCACCATACCAAAAAGAGATGTTGATGAAGCTGACCAAAGAAGATCAGTTGATGAGTTAGTAAATATACTGATGGGAAAAAAACCAGAACTTAGATTCAAATACATTAAAGAAAATGCAAATTTAGTTAATAATTTTGATATCTAAATAATTAACTTAGAGATGGTTCAATGTGACAATTAATAAATTTAAGTAAATAGATTATAATTAATATGTAAGGAAAAGACGTGAATTTTGATGAACTAGGCTTATGCAAAGAAATAATATCTGCTATCAATGAAAAAGGTTATAAAAATCCTACAGAAATTCAAAAAAAAGCCATACCGCATATCTTAATGGGAAGAGATATATTAGGTTGCGCACAAACTGGGACTGGTAAAACCGGTTCTTTTGTTATGCCTTTAGCAGAAATGTTAAATTGTGGAAAGTCAAAGTCAAGAATGCCTAGGTCCCTTATATTAGCCCCTACAAGAGAGTTAGCCATGCAAGTTGCTGAAGAGTTTAATTTTATCAATAAATTTCTTAAGCTTCAAATGGCTTTATTAATTGGTGGTGTCTCATTCGCTGAGCAAGATAATAAATTAGCTAAGGGTGTTGATGCACTAATAGCAACCCCTGGTAGACTTTTAGATCATATGGAACGAGGTAAAGTTATAATAAAAGACATAAAAATACTTATAATAGACGAAGCTGATCGAATGTTGGATATGGGTTTCATTCCCGATATTATGAAAATAAACAAATTATTACCAAAAATCAGACAAACTTTATTTTTTTCTGCAACCCTATCTAATGAAATAATGAGTATTGGTAAAAACTTGTTAATTAATCCAAAAGAAATATCAGTTCACCCTTTTTCATCAACCTCTTCGAATATAGACAGTTATTTTTTTCAATCGCATAATAAAAATAAATTGGATGATCTTAAAACTTTATTAGATATTGATTCATTTATAAGCGCAGTAATTTTTTGTAATAAAAAAAATGATATTAATAAAGTAAATACATTTTTAAAAAAAAATAATTATAGGACAGTTTGTCTTCACGGTGATATGGATCAAAGTTCAAGAACCAATTCTCTTGAAGAGTTTAAAAGTAAGTCTGCTGATATTCTTGTTGCATCTGACGTGGCAGCAAGAGGAATTGACATTAAAGATTTGAGTCATGTTTTTAATTATGACGTCCCAAACAATCCTGAAGATTATGTTCATCGTATAGGAAGAACTGGAAGAGCAGGGAAAAAAGGTATTGCGTATACTATATTTAATGAAAAAGACGAAAAAAATATTTTGTTGATAGAAAAACTAATAAAACAGAAAATAAAAAAGTTAAATCTAAAAGACATAAATTTTAAAAAACATAAATTTACAATAGAACATAAAAAGTCTAATATAAATTTAAATAAGAAAAACACTAAACATAATCATAAATTTAAATTACTGCCAGTTGAAAATTTTCTAAATTTCAAAGAAAGTGGTTTAATTCCTGAATTTTTGACCAAAAAAAAATCAAATTAAAGCTTTTTCAATAATCTCTAACAAATCATTTGAGGGCTTTTGGTCAGAAATGTTTTTTAGTACCTTTCTAATTTTATTTTTTCTATCTTCATTATAATGTTTAAATCTTGTAAGCGGTAAAATTAATCTAGCTGCCACTTGAGGATTTTTTTTATCAATAATACTTATTTGTTCAGATACAAAGTTATATCCGGATGAATCTTCAGCATGAAAAAGTAAGATATTTTCTTTTTGAAAAGTGCCTAATACAGATCTTAATTTGTTAGGGTTTTTAACATCAAATGATTTATGTTCCATTAATTTCTTAATATGATTAATACCTTCGTCGTCAAAATTTAAAGAGGACATCATTTCAAACCATTTTTCTATTACTAAGTCATTATTACTCCATTTCAAATAAAAATTATTTAAATATTTTAATGCTATTTTTTTATTACTTAAACATAAACACTTCAACCCAGCAATAGAAAGTGTCATATTGCTACTTGTTGCAATTTTTTTACTAATTTTGGTCCCTATTTCACTGTCTATCAACATTAAATATTTTAGTATTTTTTCTAACAATGCTCTTTCTCCATCAGATTCAATATTTTCAATTTCACTATCAAAAATCTTGAATGCTAATTTTTCCAGAGTGTCTTGCAAATTTTTAGCAATTGACTTTATGAGTTCTATTTTTCTTAAGTACAGATCAATTGGATCAACAATTTCTAAAAAGTTCTCATATGAATTTCTGGATGGCAATTCCAGAAAAAGGGCCATTAAAGAAAAATCAATGGTTTTATCTAATAATAAATCTTTTAATGATTTAGTAAGAGACTTAACTGTAGATTTATTACGAAAACAATCTAAATATAAATTTTGAATTGCATCCCATCTATTAAAAGAATCATTGTCAAATTTAAGTATGTGGATATATTCATTAATATTTAAGTCAGTTTCTAATATTACTGGAGCAGAAAACTCTCTTAAAAGCGAGGGTACAAGGTTTATTTCATTCACAGTTGCTTTAACACTATCTTCAGATTTAGTTAATAAATAAACATGTTCATAACTTAATTTTGAATTATTTAATTTAAATTTAACAAAATTTCCTTCTTCATTTAAAAAAGATATTTTAATGGGTAGTGGTAGAGTAGTTTTTTTTACATTTATTCGTTGAAAAAAATTAAGCTTTATCCCAAAACTTTTTATCTCTCTGGAAATCTTTACGGTTGGTGTCCCTGATTGAGAGTACCATTTTTTGAATATTTTTAAATCCAATTTACTGCCCTTAGCAAGAGCATCTATAAAATTTTCACACGTTACTGCTTTGCCATCATAACTATTAAAGTAAACATCCATTCCTTTTCTAAAACGCTTTTCACCAAGGTAATTGAATATCATTCGAATAATCTCTGCACCTTTTTCATATACAGTAGGTGTATAAAAATTATTAATCTCAAGATAACTTTCCGGCCTTATTGGATGACAATTGGAACCAGCATCTTCAGGAAATTGTATAGTTCTCAAGAGTAAAACATCTTCTATTCTTTTAACTCCTTTTTGATTCATATCTGCAGAAAACTCTTGATCTCTAAAAACTGTTAATCCTTCCTTTAAAGTTAGTTGGAACCAATCCCTACAAGTAATTCGATTGCCGGTCCAGTTATGAAAATATTCATGTGCAACAATAGCTTCAATGTTTTTAAAATCTCTATCTGTAGCCGTTTTATAGTCAGCAAGAATAAATTTTGAATTAAAAATATTTAAGCCTTTATTTTCCATTGCTCCCATGTTGAAATGGCTTACTGCAACTATCATAAAAGTATCCAAATCATATTCTAATCCATATTTTTTTTCATCCCAACTCATTGCATTTTTCAGGCTTTTCATTGCATATTTTGTAAGAGATTTATTCCCAAGTTCAGTAAATATTTTAATTATAACCTTTCTATTTGAAACAGTTGTAAAACTAGATTCATAAAATTCTAAATTACCAACTACTAAAGCGAATAAATATGAAGGTTTTGGATGAGGATCATGCCAAAGTTTAAAATGTCTTTGATTTTTTTTGGATCCTTCTTCAATCAAATTACCATTTGAAATTAAAGTATTAAATTTATTTGAAGCCTCAATTTTAACAGTAAATTTACTTAAACAATCTGGTCTGTCTGGAAACCACGTTATTTTTCTAAATCCTTCTGGTTCACATTGAGTGCAAAACATATTATTAGTTTCATATAATCCTTCCAAAGAAGCGTTATCTCTAGGAAAAATTTTAACTTCAGTGTAAATTTTTAGTGAATTCGCATTTTCTGGAATGGGTATTGAAACAATTTCATTATTTTGTTTTGAATTTTCAATTTTTATGTTAATCTTTTCAATTTCATCAATAATTAATAAAAACTTTTTTGTAATTAAATCTAACCCATTTAATTCTATTTTATTATTTAAACTAAAGTTTTTAATTGCTTTTGATTTATTTTTTTTAAATATAATTTTAGATTTTACTATTGTGTAATCTTCAAAAATTAAAAATTCAAGATTAGTTTCTTCAGGTAACCATTTTAAAGGCTTATAATCAGATCGCTTTTTAATAAGCCGCATCATAATAAATTAGTTAACTTTCTCTTGTAGAAGTATAAGCCAAGTTAGAGTGCTCTTCACAATAGGGTCGTCCTGGCATTATTGAAGTGCCACAAAAAGAAAAACCTGGCAATTTAGGGTCGCCAATTGGCCAACAACAACGATTTCTAGACCACTCAACTTCTCTAAGTGAAATTTTAAGGGGAAGTTCTTTATTAGTTTCAGGATTAGAATCAATTTTATTCTTTCTGGGATCTCCAGATTTTGAAATTGGTGAATTTCTTTTTGGTAGCCCAAGTCTGTGGGCCTTACCAGCAATTGCATTTCTTGAAACACCTAATTCGAGACCTATTTTAGTAATAGGTAAACCTTCATCCCATAATTTTATTAATTTTTCTAATTGTTTTTTATCCCAAACCGAATTGTTTTCCATATAATTTCCTACAGTTTATCAAATTTTAAAAAATCATCTACCAAATCGATCTGACTTTCTATCATATATTTCCCATAATGAATAGAGCGTCCCAAAGATTTTGCATGTTTTAATAATTCAGTCTCTTCTGGCTGCATAATTATGTCAGCAATCACAGCATTAGTTGAAGTTCTTGTTATATCAAAAGGTAGTTTATCTGTTGTTTTTAGGCCTAAGCTTGTTGCGTTTATTATAATATCGCTACCGGCCAATGTATAATCATTTTCTGGGAAAACCTCTACGTTTAAAAGATTGGATTTAGCATTTATTTTGTTTTTCAAATGAATAGCTTTATTTATGTCCCTATTAATTAATTTTAAAGATTTTATTTGTTCACTAGCTAAAGAACAGCCTATTGAAACAGCAGCACCGCCTGCTCCAAAAAGGCAAACACTTTTATTTTTTAAAGAATAATTTTGTCCAAGAAAACCATTTACAAACCCTTGACCATCAAAATTATTTCCAATTAATTTTCTGTCTTTGTCAAATTTAATCCAATTGACTGCACCTGTAAATTTTGCGTCTGGCTCAAGATAATCACATAATTTTGATATATTTTCTTTATGAGGAATTGTAACAGTCATACCTTTAAAATTTTCAATTAATTTTAATGAACTTATAACATTTTCCAAATTATCTTCGTTTAAATGAATTGGTATCATAACGGCATCAATTTTTTTATTATTAAAAATTGAAGTAAATAATGTAGGCGCTTTCACATGATCAATAGGGTCAGCAATACAACCATATATTTTAGTAGTTCCTAACATTAGTCATTCTTGTTCTATTTTTTTAAAATTTAAAGATGCCGAGTTTACGCAATAACGTAATCCTGTGGGTTCTGGTCCATCTTGGAAGACATGACCCAGGTGTGCATTACAATTTAGACAATGAACTTCAGTTCTTTGCATAAAAAAAGAATTATCTATACTTTTGCCTATCACATTATCTGAAATAGGTTTGAAAAAAGATGGCCATCCTGTCCCAGAATCATATTTTGTTTTACTTGAAAAAAGAACTGTATCACAACAAACACAGATGTAGTTTCCTGCTTCTTTGTTATCCAAATAAGCGCCAGAAAAAGCCGGCTCTGTACCATGTTGTTGTGTAACTCTATATTGTTCATCACTTAATTTTTTATTTATATTAACCATGATCTAGGCCTTATTTAATTTCATTTTATTTAAATAATTTTTTATCAAATAAAATAGTTAATTGACAATCTTTTTAGTTTTTAGAATGTTTTTAACAAAATTCACTCTCATAAAAAAAGTGATCCAACATAATATACCAAAAATATATGAAATGTAATTAAAGAATTCATGGAAAAATAACATCAATGTAAAGAATATGATTGTCTCAAAACCTTCCGTAATTCCGCCCGAATAAAAAAAAGATTTTTTGTGCCCGTCTGAAATTGAAATTTTATTTTTTTCTATAATCCAAGCAGTTGTCAAAAAAGTTGTTTGGGTTGCAACAAAACTTAATACCAGAAAACATACAGAATAAGAATTATTTAAATCTACAAAAATAAAAGCAATAGGAAATGATGAATAAAATAAAAAATCTAAAATAATATCATAAAATGCGCCAATATCAGTTTCTCCCTTAATACGTGCAATTGCTCCATCTAGTCCATCACAAAATCTGTTTAAAAAAAGGAAGATGATAGAATAAATAAATAGGGAGTTTACAATAAAGTACAAGCAGCAAATACCAAAAAAAAATCCTACAAAAGTAACATGATTTGCTTTTACACCTAGTTTAATAAACAATTTTGCTATTTCACTTAAAGTGGGTTTTAGAATATTATTTATTTGAGAATCAATCATCTATACTTACGTCATATCTAATCTTAATTTTTACTAGGAATAATAAAGAGTTGTTTTGGATAAATTAAATCAGGATTTACTATTTTATTTTTATTAAGATTTACAATATCGATATAACGATTCCCAACCCCAAGTCTTTGATAAGCTATATTCCATAGAGCATCTCCTTTTTGGACAACTACAAAAGTTTTACCATTAGCATTTTGAACCGTTTTTCCACTGATTATAATTGAATTTTCGGTTAAAACCTTACCATCTTTTCCTAATAGAACTGCAAAAACCTTTTGTTTACCCGCAATAAGCTTACCAGGTATTGATAAGGTCCACTCGTCATTAATAATTTTAGTGGAAGAGGTTTCTTGTCCAGAAAAACCAGCATTTATTTGTACTCCTTTGTGGGCCTTTCCTGACAAAACAAGTTGTCCTACCTTTGTATCATGAGTAATAGCCAAAATTGCTATATATGGATCTCTTTTATCTTCATTAATATTAATTCCTTTTTCTTTACTTATTTCTTTTTTTGTATTTAAACCTGGAGCTTGTATTACTTTAGCACCAAGTTTCCCTTCACTATCAACTATAGCAACAATAGGAATATCGTTTATGCCACCCGTTACATTTATAGCAACTGACTTATTAGCTATAACAACTTTCTTATCTTGAGTAGTTTGTCTAAAAGATAAAAGATATTCTCCTGCATTAAGCTGTTTTTCAGGAACCGCTACAAAATCTCCAATTTTGTCACTGGTAGTTACTGCAATAACATGTGCGCCAGAAATTATTTCCACTTTAGAATTTGGTAAACCCTTGCCAGCAATAACAAGACTTCCATCTGGCCTTACTCTAACCACTTCAAGTTTTATAGTTTCTGCAGTTTGATTTCTTGTTGTAGGTTTGATTTCTATTGGTTTTGCGTCAACAATCTCTTTGACTAGAGGAACAATTACCTCTTTTTTTTCTTCAGTATCTTGTTGATAAAAAACAATTAGTAAAGCTACAATAGCTAGTACTGTCCCTACTAATAAAAAATAAACTACTTTTGAAAATTTCATAAAAAAACCTTAGATTATTTAATTTTATTACATTAAAATAAATGAAATTAACATACAATTTTTAATTATTTGTAATTAAATTGGAGTAGTCTTGAAAAAAAATGTTTGTATTTTTGGTGGTTCTGTTTCTGGAAAAAACATAGAAAATGAAAAAGCAGCCAAAATCATTGGTAAAATAATTGCTGAAAATAATTTAAATATAATTTTTGGTGGTGGTGAGAATGGTATTATGGGAGCAGTTGCATTATCAGGAACACAAAATGGTGCAAAAACAACAGGTATTATCCCAAATTTTTTATTAAATAAAGATCTTTTAAGCCCACCTCACTCTAAAATTTTTAATACTAAACTAATTAAGACCAAGACTATGCATCAAAGAAAAAAACTTATGTATAACAAATCTGATGGTTTTTTAGTTTTACCAGGTGGAATTGGAACATTAGATGAATGTTTTGAAGTTTTAACATGGTGCCAATTAAATCAAATTAAAAACAAAAATGTAGGTATAATTAATTTTAATGGGTATTGGAATCCTCTTATTAATTTAATAAACCACATAATTGAAGAACAATATATGGGCCGAAATAATTTGAAATATTTTGAAGAAATAAAAGATATAAAGACTCTCAAAATTTTTCTAAAAAATATTTAAATAATCAAATAATTTATGTATGTATAAATAATAATAACCATTTCAAAATAACGTTTCAAAAAAGTAATAAGGGAAAAATATGTTAGATTTAATAAAGATAGCTAAGATAGAAGCTGAAGGCGGTGACTTAAAATCCTATCTAAGTAATCTATATCAAGAAACTGAAATAAGACCAAATGGCTATCCAAATGCTACAGTGTGGAAGGGTGGAAAGCACGACGGAATTGTAAAACCAATATGTCATTCATTAACTGATGCCTATGCATTATTAGGAACTATTGCAGCTGCTGATATTTTAAATCTTCCTTTTTATGCTGTGCCGATGTGGTCTCAAATCCGTCATGATACAAAACTAGAGGCTTTAAGTTGGTTTGGAAATATGAAAAACACTTCAATCAAATGGTCTACTGCTGGTGATGCTTACGTTAATGATGAAACAGGAAAAAAAGTGGTTGTTATGGGTAAGTCTGGAAATGCTCCCTTAAGAACTCAGGCAGGTGTGTATTGCAATGTTCGTCCATACGGCCCTATAACAGTAGTAAGATGTATGCCCTGTCTACCTTATTCGCAAGATAAATCTAAGTTTAATGTAAATGAGAAAACGGGCATTGTTCATACTGAAATGAATACGCCCGGAGTACAAATGGCTTATGCATGTCGCCTTTTTCTAAAAATGGTTAATGACACTGGAAAATTGGGAAGAGTAGCTTTCAAACCTACTCAGGCTATGGAGGATGGTATAAATGCAGGCCTTCTTATTTGGTTACTTGAGGGTACAAAATTTGAAATTGGTAGGAAATGGGCTGTAAATGCATATCAAGAACATAAAACAAATATTGATAAAATAATTTCTCTACTACCTAAAGACTTCAAAGAAGGTATGGGAAATTGGTCAGGTAAAATTGAACAACACATTGCAGACACAAATTATGGTTTATTAGTATGGGATATAATTAATAATCAAGAATGCATTGTCCTAGCAACAGACTTAGATGGAGATAGATTGACTGACTTGTTAGCAGATATTTCAGATCCTCTTAGGGAATTTGGGCAAAAAGTGCTTGATTATGTAAAAAGTGATCTAAGAATGGATTTGGCTTGGCAGTCGATGGGTTATAAAACAGGAAATGGTAGAGATATGACATCAGTCATGTATAGAATGGAAGGTTCACCTATACACGAACAAACCTTAGGATCTGCTGATGCGATGTTATTGAGACTTCTTGATGGAGATGAGACCGTGGGGGGAACAAAAAAACCATATGATCCTAGAATTCACTTTGTACTAATAAGAGACGCATATATAGACGCTAATCCCAAGAATACAGAACTTAAAAAGTGGCTAGACAATGCTCTTAACGCGTTTGATGAAATATATGGATATAATAGACCTGGTTTTATAGACGGATATAGAAAATTAAAAAGTTCTATTACTGCTTGGTAAATAAATTATTTATTTAGTGCAGGTTCTAACCTATCCATAATTTCAGATATAAAAGTATCTTTTGCTGCAAAACAGATCCTAAGATGTCCTTCACCAGAAGCTCCAAAAGCTATACCTGGCGCAACACCAACATTTGTTTCTAAAATTAATTTCTTAGCAAAATCTAGTGAATCATTAATACCTTTAACTTTAAAAAATGCATAAAATGCTGCTTCAGGAATACTACATTCAACTTTATTCCAAGTCACTAACCTATCAAACATAATATTTCTAGATTTTTTTAAATTTTTTCGTAGTTCAAGTGTAATAGTTTTATAATTCTCCAATGCTGAAACCAAACCATTTTGAAGAAACTCAGGAACACCTGTTGTGGTTATTTGAACCAACTTAGCAATATGACTTCCAAGCTCTTCTGGGTGGGTAATCCAACCTATTCTCCATCCTGTCATGTTAAAGCTTTTCGAAGCAGAATTTATTACTATCAATCTATCATTAGGTTTTGAGAGTTCAAGGAAGCTTGGCGATACAAAATCATTGAATGTTATCTGATGATAAACTTCATCAGATATTAGCCAACAACCTAAATGACGTGTATGATTTAACAATAATTTTTGTTGTTCTTTAGGCATAACCCAACCTGTTGGATTTCCTGGGCTGTTTACAAATACCATTTTTGTTTTTGCAGTAATTGAGTTTAGTAATAAATCAAAATCAATTACCCAATCTCCATTTTTCAATTTTAGTGAAATTTCTTTTATATTACCTTTTTTTAGTAAAACAGAAGATCTAATATTAGGCCACACAGGACCAATCATAACAACTTCATCTCCATTACTGACTATTAAATCGCAAATTAGTCTAAGCCCCATCATACCACCAGTAACTACGCTATGATTTTCTGGCTTAGTATTTATATTGAAAACTTCATTCATATACTTTGTAATTTCAGATCGAAGTTTAGGTGTTCCATTTTGATAGGTATAAAAAGTTTTACCCTCATTCAAAGCATTTATGCTTTTATCATATATTAATTTACTTGTTGGAGTATCGCCCTCTCCGAACCAGGCAGGATAGACATGTTTACCAGTGTCTTTTGTATATTTCCTTCCAAAGTTTGCAATTTCCATGATTGCTGTTTCTTTAAAAAAAATAATTTCTTCATTTAATTTTTCTAGCAATTTAAACTCTAGGTGTTTTTAATAATATATTTTTTTATACTTTCAATAGCCAACGGAATGTTTTCTGGTGATGAACCTCCGGACTGAGCCATATCAGCTCTTCCACCTCCACCCTTACCACCTAAAATTGTCGAAACTTCTTTTACCATTTCTACTGCACTTATCTTCTCAGCTAGTTTCTTTTCTACTGCAATAACTAAGGAAGCTTTTCTATCAATTTTACTAATAAGGCAAACTATATCAGATTTATTGTTTTTAATTAACTTTTCAGCATTTGATTTTAATTCTTTAATTGCTAAATCATCAAATATTATATACTCAAAAATTATTCCCTTTATTGTTTCTTGGACAGAATTATTTTTTTCAGTAGTGGTTGGGTTCTTTTTTAGACGTTTTAACTCCTTGTTAATTCTTTGATTTTCTTGAATCAATTGTTCAACTTTTTTTTCTACTTGGTTATTATTAGTTTTCAATAAATTTGATATGTTTGTAATTTTATCAATCTTATCATTATAAAACTTGATTGCTGCAACATTTGTTACAGCTTCGATACGACGTACTCCAGAAGAAACACCTGTTTCTGAAATAATTTTAAAAGATAAGATCTCAGAAGTTCTTTTAACATGAGTGCCACCACACAATTCGACTGACCAAGCATCTCTGTTTGCATCAACACTTTTTCCAATTGAAACCACTCTAACTTTTTCCCCATACTTTTCACCGAAAAGAGCAATCGCACCTTTTTTAATAGCATCGCTTTGATTCATAATTTTAATTAAAACTTCATCATTACAAAATATTCTAAAATTAACTTCATCTTCAATATCCATTATTTCTTGTGTAGAAATTGGATTTGGATGACTAAAATCAAACCTTAATCTTTCTTGTGTAACCAGAGAACCTTTTTGAGCGACATGATCACCTAATTTTTGTCTTAATGCTTCATGTAGTAAATGTGTTGCTGAATGATGAGAGCATAATTTTTTTCTGTGATCTAATTCAATTAATTGTTTAACAATATCACCGCTTTGTAAGTTTCCTGATAAAACTTCAATGGTTGAAATAAATATATTTTTATTATTTCCAATATTAATTTTTTTGGTTTTAAGAACATTTGCCTTAAATTCCACTCCTTCCAAGCTTCCTTTATCTGCAATTTGTCCACCAGATTCTGCATAAAAAATAGTTTTGTTAAAAACGACATCAACTTTATCACCAAATGAAATATTTTTTACTATTTCATTATTTTTAATAATTAAATTAATTTGAGTTTCTAAGAAATTATTATCATATCCTTGAAAATCTGTACTAGGAAGTTTTAATAAAAGCTTTAAAATTTTTTGATCATATTGCTTATCACCCGAACCTGACCATGCTTGTCTGGCTTTATTTTTTTGGTTATTCATTGAACTTTCAAATCCTGAATGATCTATTGTCCATCCATAGGACCTTAATACATCTTCAGTTAAATCTATTGGGAAACCATAAGTATCATATAATTCAAAGGCTTTTTCACCAGATAAAACACCTGAGGACACTTTCTCATCTATTTCGTTCAATAATAATCTCATGCCTCTATCCAAGGTATCTTTAAACTTGATTTCTTCGTCACGAATTGTTTTTTCAATGATTGATTTTTGAGTTATTAATTCAGGAAATGCTTCACCCATTTCTTTAATTAAATAATCTACTAATTTGTATATAACCGGATCTAATGCACCAAGTAGATGTGTATGACGCATAGCTCTTCTCATTATTCTTCTTAAAACATAACCTCTTCCTTCATTACTAGGTAATACACCCTCAGCAATTAAAAACGACATTGACCTTAAGTGATCTGCAACAACTCTATGAGATATAATATTATCTGTGTTTTGATCTGTGCTAGTAAGAAATACTGAAGCGTTTACAAGATTTTTCATCATATCTGTTTCATAATTATTATGAGTATTTTGTAATAGTGCAGATATCCGTTCTAACCCCATACCTGTGTCAATACTAGGTTTTGGCAAACTAATTCTTTCATTATTAGAAATTTGTTCATATTGCATAAATACCAAATTCCATATTTCAATAAACCTGTCCCCGTCCTCATTTTTAGAACCAGGAGGACCACCTTCAACTGTATCACCGTGATCATAAAATATTTCAGAACATGGACCGCATGGACCTGTATCACCCATACTCCAAAAATTATCACTAGTTTTAATTTTAATTATCTTATCATCTTTAAAACCAGAAATTTTTTTCCATAGCATTTCGGCTTCTTTGTCATTATGATAAATAGTTACCATTAATTTTTCTTTTGGGATTACGTATTCTTTTGTTAATAATTCCCACGCTTGATAAATCGCTTTTTCTTTAAAATAATCTCCAAAAGAAAAATTACCTAGCATTTCAAAAAATGTATGATGCCTAGCTGTCTTGCCAACATTCTCAAGATCGTTATGCTTTCCGCCTGCTCTCAAGCATTTTTGAGATGATACAGCTTTATTATATTCTCTATGTTCTAGACCAGTAAAAATATTTTTAAATTGTACCATACCTGCATTCGTGAAGAGAAGTGTAGGGTCATTCTCAGGGACTAAATTACTAGAAGATATAACTTGATGATTGTTTTTGTTAAAATAATTAATAAAAGTTTTTCTTATTTCATTAACTGAATTTTTTTTGTTAATCATTATGCTAGACTGTATTATTAAATTTTATTCTTGATAACACCAATCTAGCAAAAATCAAATCTACAATATATTTATTTTTCTTCTTCAGAATTTTGTTGCTCTGGATTCATTAAAATCTCTTCAACTAAAACAGAATTACCTTTTATTTTATCTTCTATCTCTAAAGCAATTTCAGTATTTTCGTTTAAGAAATTTTTAGCGTTTTCTCTTCCTTGGCCAATTCTTTGATCATTATACGAAAACCATGAACCAGACTTTTCTATTATATCCGCAGACACACCTAAATCAATTATTTCACCATTTTTAGAAATACCTTCACCATACATAATATCAAATTCTACTGTTCTAAAAGGCGGAGCCACTTTATTTTTAACCACTTTAACGCGCGTTTGATTACCAATTATGTCATCTTTATCCTTGATTGCACCTATTCTACGGATATCAAGTCTAACAGATGCATAAAACTTAAGTGCATTTCCTCCAGAAGTTGTTTCAGGATTACCAAACATAATACCAATTTTTTGTCTAATCTGATTAATAAATATGACTAAACAATTAGACTTAGATATAGATGATGTTAATTTTCTCAATGCTTGACTCATCAATCTAGCTTGAAGCCCCATATGACTGTCACCCATATCACCTTCTAATTCAGCTCTGGGCACTAAAGCAGCAACAGAATCAACAACTAAAACAGATATAGCTCCTGATCTAACTAATGTGTCAGCTATTTCTAATGCTTGTTCGCCTGCGTCAGGCTGTGAAATTAGTAAATCATCTATATTAACTCCTAATTTTTTAGCATATACTGGATCTAAAGCATGTTCAGCATCTACAAACGCACATGTCCCACCTACTTTCTGCGCTTCAGCAACAACATGTAAAGCTAAGGTTGTTTTACCAGAACTTTCAGGTCCATATATTTCCACAATTCTTCCCTTTGGTAAACCACCAATGCCTAATGCAACATCCAATCCAAGTGAACCAGTAGAAATTGCTTGAACATCTAAATTTTCTCCAGATGTACCTAATTTCATAACTGAACCTTTTCCAAAAGCTTTTTCAATCTGTCCAATAGCAGATTCTAAAGCCACATTTCTATCCTTATCTTGATTAGACATTTTAATTACCTCAGCGTTCATTATTAAGCTCCTTACTGACATATGGTTGATATAGATTCAACCATAAACAAATTTTATTTAGTTATAAGATATATTCACCTTTTGTTCTTTTGTCAATAATGTTCTTGTTTTGTTCTTATGAATTAAAATTATATATCTCTATGGATTTTTTCCATTTTTTCATGTCTCTCTTGTGCGTCAACACTTAGAGATGCAATTGGTCTGGCTTTTAATCTTCCAAGACCTATTGGTTCACCAGTATCTTCACAATACCCATATGTTTTTAAATCAATTCTTCTTAAAGCTTCGTCAATTTTACTAATAAGCTTTCTTTCTCTGTCACGTGTTCTTAATCGAATAGATGCGTCTGATTCTACTTGTGCTCTATCAGCAAGATCTGGTCTTTGTAAACCTTCAGTAGAAAGATTATCTTTTGTATCAGTAGCCTCATTAAGTAAATCTAACTTCCAACTAGTAAGTTTTTGTCTGAAGAACTCTAATTGCTTATCATTCATAAATTCTTCATCATTATTAGGTATGTAATCTTCTGGAAGAAGTATTCTGTTGCCTAAAATTCCACCTCTATCTGCTCCTTTGCCAAAAGTTTTATTTTTCGATTTTTTAACTTTAGATGAACCCACTCTAATATCCATAGTAGTAAATAATTATCACTTTATATAAAATCTTTAAAAAAATTCAAGTATGAAAAATAAAAATTTAAAAAATTTTTAAAAGCGCTTTAATATTAATCTTTTTGTTTATCAAATAAAATAGTTGTAAATAAATAGTTTGATATTACTTAAATGTAATAATATCAAGAGAAGCTAAAATTGAATTACTCAGAAACATTTAAAGAGTCAATTAATAAATTGAAATTTGAAGGTAGATACCGGCATTTCAAAGAAATTGAAAGGCGTGTAGGCTTACATCCCAAAGCTTCTTTGAGAGTTAATTCTATAAATTCTGACATTATAGTATGGTGTTCAAATGATTATTTAGGAATGAGTCAAAATAATTTAATCATTAATTCTATGGTTAATGCTGTTAAAAATATGGGAACAAGTTCTGGAGGAACAAGAAATATTTCTGGTAATAGTTCTGCAATTGTCGATTTAGAAAAAGAATTAGCAGTTTTACACGGTAAAGAAAAAGCAATAGTATTTTCTTCTGGATATGTAGCTAACGAATCAAGCATTAGTACCTTACTACGTATATTGAATGATGTTGTAGTTTTCTCTGATGAAAAAAATCATGCTTCTATAATTAATGGTATAAAAAAATCTAATGTAACAAAAGAGATTTTTAGACATAACGACCTAAATCATTTAGAAAATTTGATTAAAAATTATCCTATTGAAAAACATAAAGTAATTATATTTGAATCTGTTTATTCAATGGATGGAGACTTTGGTGACATTGAAAATATAGTCAACATTGCAAAAAAGTATAATGCACTAACTTATTTAGATGAAGTACATGCAGTCGGTATGTATGGAAATACTGGCGCTGGTATAGCTGAAATGATGAATTTACAAAATTCGATAGATATAATCCAGGGTACACTTGGCAAAGCTTACGGGACTATGGGTGGTTATATTTCATCTTCTCAAGAAATTTGTGATGCGATCAGAAGTTACGCTAGTGGTTTTATTTTTACTACAGCATTGCCACCTGCGCTTGCAAAAACTGCAACTGAATCTATTAAATATTTAAAAAAATCAAATTATGAGAGAATTTTACAAAAACAAAAAACAATTACGCTTAAGAAATATTTATCAAAAGAAAACATCAATTATTTAGATCACAACTCACACATTGTACCAGTAATGGTTAACAACCCAATTAGATGCAGTGAAATAAGTAATATATTGATAAATGACTTTGGACATTATATCCAACCTATTAACTATCCCACAGTTCCCAAAGGCACAGAAAGACTTAGAATTACCCCAGGACCTCTTCATACAGATAAAATGATATCTGATTTAACTATCGCACTTAAACATGCGTTTAACAAAACAGATAATATTGTATATAAAAAATATGCATAAAAATTTATTAAGAGCTTAAATTGGCTATAATTGATAAACCTAAAGATCACCCATTATTTCCCGATAAATCTAACATTGGTATTCTATTAGTTAATTTAGGA
The DNA here is from genome assembly GCA_902622875.1 of uncultured SAR116 cluster alpha proteobacterium. GTDB lineage: Bacteria > Pseudomonadota > Alphaproteobacteria > Puniceispirillales > Marisalimonadaceae > Marisalimonas. The sequence continues at coordinate 30,901 of CACNRW010000009.1, read as the reverse complement.
ACTCCTGAAGGAACTGATTACTGGTCAATGAGAAGATATTTAAAACAATTTTTAATGGATAAAAGAGTTGTAGATATTTTTAGACCTCTGTGGTGGTTAATACTAAACGGGCCTATATTAACCTTTAGACCTTCAAAATCTGGCAAAGCCTACCAAAAAATTTGGGATAAAGATAATCATGGATCCCCCCTAAGAAAATTTACAATAAAGCAAACAAGTAAATTAAAGAAAATTTTTGAAAGTTATAATAATATTTCAATTGAATATGCAATGAGATATGGTACTCCTGAAATTGAGAAAACACTTAACAAAATGACCAAAAATGGCTGTTCTAAAATTCTTCTTGTTCCTTTGTACCCTCAATATGCGGCTAGTACTTCTGCAACAGTTAAAGATGAAGTTTTTAAGTGGATGTTAAAACAAAGGTGGCAACCTGATCTTAGAACCATAGCTCCTTGGTTTGACAATCATAATTATATTAAAGCTTTGGCCGAGACAGTTAAAAAAAATGTTATAAATAAAAATAAACTAGACAAATTAATCGTATCTTTTCATGGTATCCCCAAGAGATATTTTATGGCTGGAGACCCTTATCATTGTCATTGTATAAAGTCAGCTCGACTTCTAAAGGAAGAGCTTAAATGGCCAGATGACAAAATTTTAGTAACATTTCAATCTAGATTTGGACCTGAACCATGGCTTCAACCTTACACTGACGAAACAATTATAGACCTAGCTAAACAGGGTCAAAAAAATATTGCTGTTGTTGCTCCGGGATTTATATCAGATTGTTTGGAAACACTTGAAGAAATTAATGTTGAAGCAAGAGAGTTATTTATTGAAAATGGCGGGGAAAGTTTCGAATATATTCCTTGTCTAAATGATAATGAATATTCAATAAAATTCTTGGAATATATTATTAAACAAAACCTTCTTGGGTGGAACTCTTAGACAATAAATTAGTTTTTTTGATTATATATAATTATAAAGTTGCTATTTACATTTTATATATAAAAGCTTATAAATCAGTCATCTAAGCGGGTATTGTGTAGTGGTAAGACCTTAGCCTTCCAAGCTAATGACGCGAGTTCGATTCTCGCTACCCGCTCCATCTCATGTAAATAAGTCGCCCTAAGTAGTTGATATGTAAGCATATTTTGTATTTTGTGCTTGGAGGGTAGACCAGATGGTAGACCATTTAAATGTTTCCTACTTATATAAAAAGCGTGGTGTGTACTATTTCAGTAAGCGTATTCCGTGTGATGTAAGGTCATATTATAAGAGTGACCGTATAGTTATATGCCTTAGAACCAAATCAAATGTATCAGCTATTCGTTCAAGTAAATCACTCTATCAAAAGCTTGATGATTATTGGACATCTATCAGGCTAACTAAGATGCAAGTTCCTGCCGAGCATATGCTTGTGAGCAAACCACTTATAAATAGTAATTCAAATGCACCTTTATTGTCTGAAGTTCTTTCTACTTATCTGAGGTTAAAAGGTGAAGGTAAAGATAAAATATTTGTCCGTGCTGCTAATAGAAACATCAAATATGTTATAGAAGTTTTAGGTAATCTACCCATTGATGAATATAGCAGTAAAGATGCATCCAAGTTTCGTGACTACTTGTTAGATAGAGGTCTTTTAATATCATCTGTCAAAAGAATATTCTCATCCATTCGTTCAATTATAAATTTATCAATTAGTGAAGAAGGTATTAATTGTTTAAATGCTTTCAGTAAAACTTATATGCCAGAAAGTAATAATGTAGAAACGAGAAAACCAATCCCAATTGAAGATATTAAGAGTATTCAATCTTTATATAGAGAATATGATGATGATTTAAGATGGTTGATAGCGTTATTAAGTGACACCGGCATGAGATTGGGTGAATGTGTAGGATTACTAAAATCAGATATTATCCTTAATTCTGAGATACCTCATATAAGACTCATTCCTCATCCATGGAGACGTCTAAAAACTAAAGGAAGAGAAAGGTGCATACCACTTGTAGGAGCATCTCTTTGGGCTTGTAAAAGAATCCTTAACTATAATAATGATAGTAGATATGCCTTTCCTAGATACACCACTAAAGATAATTGTAATGCAAATAGTGCAAGTGCTGCTCTAAACAAATGGTTTAAAGAGCAACTGTCAAAGCCATATGTTATTCATGGATTTAGACATAGCTTTAGAGACAGGTTAAGAGCAGTTGAATGTCCTTCAGAAGTCATAGACCAATTAGGTGGATGGCGATTTAAGAGTGTAGGTTAGGGTTAAGGTAAAGGGTATGAGCTATCTGTACTTAGCAAATGGATTTTAAACATTTACTAATTCATTATATTTTTCAAATCTTTGCAATTATAACCAAGTTCGTCTAGTTTTAGTTTTTTACAGGATTTTGTAGTTCTAACCTCATCAAAGTAAACTACTTGACCGGGCACTTTATCTGTCTTGTTATAATTCTTAAAACGTTTCATATAGCTTCTGTAAATACCAAATTTTTGATACACTTTTTTTCCTACTTTTTTTGTTTGTCCAGAATAATTGAGTACTAATTTCCCATTTATCCAAACTTTAAAAAAGCCCTTGTTTGTATGTGTCCAATATGCATTAACAAGAATATCATTCCAATTTTCAAACATATCTTTTGCTTCTAAAACTTCCATTTCATATTGTGTATAACCATTAACTTGATTATCAATATGATACCCGCCAGAAGAATTTTGAAACATCCAAACCACATGACCTTTGCTTTGATGAAATTGACCCATGGCTAATTTAGTAGGAAATACGTTTTTAAAATCCTTTGGTAAATAAATAGACCAAGCATACCAATATTCTCCATCTTCATGTTTATCACCACTTAATTCATGTCTTTCTCTATCTTTTTTACAATCATTCCAGCCATTGTTATATCCACAATCACCTGGTTTGACTTCAAATCTAAGTGATTGTTGTCCTAAGCGTGTTGGGTGACCTTTAGATTTTTCAACTATGCAAACACCATATTTTTTAAAATTATTTGATAAACTTTTTATATATTTGTTTCCAAAGCCAACATCAGACGATATTGAAAAACTTTTACTAAAAGATGAGGTACATTTCTCTCCAAAAGCATTAGTTGAGAATAACGCTATGCTCATTATAATTAGTATTTTTATTATCACCATGTACCTCACATATTAAAATAATACTAAACTTAATTTTTTGTTTTTATTAAAAAACAGGTACAAAATAAGCTTATTATAATAATAGTTCCACCAAAAATTGTGTTTAATGAAGGATCTTTATCATACCATAAAAAATTTAATATTATTGAAATTGGTGGAATTAAATAGAGAAATAATGAAGCTTTATTAGCTCCAAAGTAACCAACTGTATAAGTCCAGGTTAAATAACCTATTGTTGTAGGAAATAAAGACAGCCACAAAAAAGCTATTTGGACTTCACTATTAGAATTAATGATAAAATAATATGTTTCTGGAATCCAAAAAATCATGGGTAAAGTTCCAAATAAAATCGTATAAGCAGCTGAAGTTATGGCTCCATATATTAAAACCAAAGGTTTTAATATATGAAAATAAATAGCAGTTAAAATTGCTGCAAATAGAATTAATGTTGAACCACTACCAAATTCTAATCCACCTTCTTGATCAATAGAAATTATACATACACCTAATAAACAAAAAAAGACACATAACCAATGAATGAATGAGACTTTTTGTTTTAAAATCAAAAAGCCTATTAACACCGTAAACAAAGGATTACAATTTACTATGAAACTACTAGCACCAGCTGTTACATTTTGCTGACCATAGTTCAAGAATAAATTATATAAAAAAATACCTACAAATCCTGCAATGAAATATCTTAGAAAATGATTTAACATAATTTTCTTCTTATGGTTAAAAACACACCATAATAATGAAATGAATGCTGCTAATGAAAATCTACCTGCACCCAAAATTAATGGAGTAGAAGTTTCTAGTATAAATGACATTACAGGAAAAGAAGAGCCCCAAAAGAAAATAGTAGAAAAAATTGCCAAAATTGGAGCCGTATTTTTCATATATGAGGCACTTTATTAGTTTTCTAATTTTTTGGAAGAGATAATTTACCAAAAACATTATATTTTATTAACAGACTTTTAATAAAACCATTATCAATATTCTTTTTGATAAATTTATTAATAAAATTTGCAGCCTCTGTATTATTTAATTTACTACCAATACATTGATTAATATATGTAAAACTTTCATCTAAAATCAAACAATCTTTAGTTTTTTTAATATCGTCAAAAAGTTTGGGTCTTAGTCCAGCTAAAACTTCATATTGCTTTTCCTGAAAAATTGAAAAAGATTCATCAATTGACTTCGCTCTAATTAAATCTGCTTTTTTTATATTTTCGGTTAACCATAGGTCATAAGCACTTCTTTCTGCTACAGCTATTCTAATTCCTTCATTATCAATATCTTTTATAGTGTTAAAATTTAAATGTTTTCTTACTAAAAAAGTTGATTCTATTAATGTATAAGGACAACTAAAGTTAATAGATTTAGCTCTTTCTGGCTCATTAGCAATATTACCAATATCCCATTTATCTTCAAAAATAGCATCAGCTAATTCTCCAGGCCTGGAAAATGAAATCAATTCAATATCAACACCTAATTCATGAGCTAAAGCTTTTGCCATATCGGGAGAAACTCCTTGGGGATCTCCATTAGCTTCTTTACCAGTAACTAATAAAAAATTACCCATATTTATTGCAGCTCTTAGATGACCTCTTGGAGCAAGTTGTTTTAGTATAATTTCTGACACTCTAAACCTTTTTAAAAATTATTATTAATTATTACACTTTTTACTCATTTGAAAAAAGAATAATTAAGTAATATCTAATATAGCCAATCTCTTATTTATTTTTTTTTTATTAATAATTAGGCAATTTAATAAAGAATGTTATAATTTTAGCGCATTTTTTTGTAAAAATTAAAAAGTACCATATGTTCTCTTTGTTAATTTAGTGAGTAATTATGGTTTGTTTTTCCAATTTTTTTAATTTTACTAAAAATTTTTTAATTATAATTGTTTTTGTATTTTTTCTGATCCAGCATTTGCAGTTATAACTAAGGGAGATACAGCTTGGGTACTAAAATCAACAGCATTAGTTTTATTTATGACTTTAACAGGTTTGGCTTTATTTTATGCAGGACTATTTAATTCTAAAAACGTTGTTTCAGTATTAATGCAACATTTTGCCCTTGCCTGTATGGTGTCAGTTATATGGGTAATTTTAGGATATAGTTTAGCTTTTTCTGAAGGAAATGAATGGATTGGAGGATTTAGTAACATTTTTTTGAATTCCATAGATGTTAACAGACCATCTGGAAGTATTCCCGAAAGCCTGTTTGCTACTTTTCAGATGACTTTTGCAATTATAACACCCGCATTAATGATAGGTGCTTTTGTTGAAAGAATAAAATTTTCAGCAATGCTTATCTTTTTTAGTATGTGGTTATTAGTAGTTTATGTTCCGGTTACTCATTGGGTATGGGGAGGAGGTATATTATCTTCTTGGGGTACAATGGATTTTGCAGAAGGAATTGTTGTGCATGCAACTGCTGTAACAGCAGCTTTGGTAACAGCTTTAACGCTTGGAAAAAGAAGAGGTTTTCCAAAATCTATAACACCTCCACATAGCCCTATTTTAACAATGGTAGGAGCTTCAATGTTGTGGATTGGTTGGTTCGGTTTTAATGCTGGGTCTGCTTTATGTGCAAACGGAGGCGCAGGAATGGCGATGCTAGTTACTTATATATCAGCAGCTTCTGCATCATTAGTTTGGATGTTTATGGAATGGAGAAGATTTGGCAAGCCCTCTTTAATAGGTATCGTTACTGGAATGGTAGCTGGTTTAGCTACTGTAACTCCTGCCTCCGGTTATATAGGTGTTTCTGGTAGTTTAATTTTAGGTTTCTTTGGCGGTTTGTTTTATTATCTAGCTGTAGATTATATTAGAGGCGAGCTTCAAATTGATGATAGTATTGATGTATTTGCTGTTCACGGTGTGGGAATATTAGGTACACTTCTAGTAGCATTTTTAGCGACATCAACTTTTTCAGGCTTAGGGCTAGCTAAACGTCGAACAGCGGTTTCTCAATTTTTTGTTCAACTTAAATCTGTCGTTTTAACTGTTGTTTGGACTTCTGTTTTTACATATTTAATATTAAAAATAACTTCATTCATAGTGCCACTTAGATTAGATGAGCAAGAAGAAATTGAAGGTTTAGACTTGCGCTCACATGGTGAAAAAGGATATCATTCAGATTAAGGATTAACATTATGAAATATTTTATTGCTATAATTAAGCCTTTCAAATTAGACGATGTTAGAAATGCTTTAACAGAAATTGGAGTTGAAGGTTTGACAGCCTCTGAAGTTCGTGGGTTTGGCAGGCAAAGAGGTCAAACAGAAATTTATAGAGGAACGGAGTATAGCGTTTCGTTTGTTCCAAAACTCAAAATTGAAATAGCTGTCCCAGATGAAATGCAAGAGGCAGTTCATGAAGCCTTACTCCAAAGTGCTTCAACTGGACAAATTGGAGATGGAAAGATATTCATCTTAGATCTTCACAGCGCAACTAGGATAAGAACAGGAGAAACTGAAAATAACGCATTATAAGTGTTAAACGTACCACTCATCTATAACACTTCTATCTTTCTCATAATTTAAATGTTGTGTTTTCGTTCTCAATAATCTTTCTGAATTTTCTAATTGTTGAACTGCCCATACTGCAGCACCCCTCACTAATGAAGACTTATCATTCATCAATAATTTAATTAGACAAGGTACGAGCTTTTCATTTTTACTATTACCACTCGCTATACAACAATTTCTTATAAACCTATCTCTTCCAATTCTTTTTATTGGAGATCCTGCAAATTCATTCCTAAAATCTTGATCGGAAAGTTTTAGCAATTTCTTTAAGTCAAAATTATATTTATTATCATTAAATTTTATCTCTTTAGATTTCTTTGCATATTTATTCCAAGGGCAAATAGCTAAACAATCATCACATCCAAATATTTTATTTCCAATCGCAACCCTATATTTTTTTTGAATGATACCTTTATTTTCTATGGTTAAATAAGATATACATTTTGTCGCGTCTAACTTGTTTGGTGCATCAAATGCATTAGTTGGGCAAATAGCAATACATTTATTGCAGGAGCCACAATTATTATTCTCAGGAGCATCATACCCAAGTGATTTATTTATAAGAATTACGCCTAAAAATAGCCATGATCCAAAATCTCTAGAAACTAGGTTAGTGTGTTTTCCTTGCCATCCTAATCCAGCTTTTTCAGCTAATGGCTTCTCCATAATTGGGGCTGTATCAACAAATACCTTAATTTTAATTTTATTTTCTTTATTTAATTTAGAAATTAATTTGCTTGAAAGTAATTTAAGTCTTCCTTTTATAAGATTATGGTAATCTTTTCCTTGGGCATATACTGAAATATTTCCAACATTCTTATAATTATTTTTTTCTAAAGGATCGGTTTTAGGACCATAATTTAAACCAAGAATGATTGCAGATTTTGCCTCTTCCCATAAATTGATAGGAGATTTTCTTCTTTCAAAAGTATCTTCCATCCATTTCATTTCACCATGAAAGCCTGAATCAATAAATTCTTTTAATCTCAGAGCAGTAGACAAAGGTAGTTTAGCATCTGTAATTTTACAGAGGTCAAATTTAAATTCTTTAGCTAACTCTTTAATTAATTTATTTTCTAAATTTTTTTTCATTCTAAAAAAATTATAACTAAATTATTTAAATATCACCTGAATAATAATTTTCTAGAAAAGTTTTTTCAAACTTATCAAAATCATTATTCTTTATAGACTCTCTAATATTTTTCATCAAATTCAAATAAAAATGAATATTGTGTAAACTTAAGAGCATAAGCCCTAAAATTTCTTGAGCTTTAAAAAGATGGTGAAGATATGCTCTTGAATAATTTCTACAAGTATCACAATTACAATCAATGTCTAAAGGTCTTGTATCTAAACTATGCCTGAAATTTTTTATATTTACTTGACCTTTAGAAGTGAATGCTTGTCCAGTTCTTCCAGAACGAGTGGGCAAAACACAATCAAACATGTCTACACCTCTTTTTACAGCCCCTACAAGATCATCTGGCTTACCTACACCCATTAAATATCTTGGTTTATTTTCTAACATAAATTTTGTTGTATTATCTAAAGTTTCAAACATTAATTCTTGACCCTCTCCAACGGCTAAGCCTCCTATTGCATAGCCTTCAAAATTTAAATCAATAAGTTTTTTTGACGACTCTTTCCTTAAATCTGGATAAATAGATCCTTGTACAATACCAAATTGTCCGTAACCAATTCTATGTTGAAAAGCTTCTCTACTTTTATCAGCCCACTCAAGAGATAGTTTCATTGCCCTTTTTGATTCTTCATATGAAGCTGGAAAAGGAATACACTCATCCAACTGCATTGAAATAGTTGCATCTAACGCATTTTGAATGTCTGTACTTATCTCTGGGGATAAAAAGTATTTTGTTCCATCTAGATGAGATTTGAAAGTAACACCTTCATTTTGAATTTTTCTTAATTTGCCTAAACTCATAATTTGAAAACCTCCTGAGTCTGTCAAAAGAGGTTTATTCCATCCCATAAATTTTCTTACCCCGCCCATTTTTTTTATATTTTCTTGACCAGGCCTTAGCATTAAATGGTAGGTATTGGCTAAAATAATTTGAGCGCCAGAAACTTGTAAATCTCTTAAATGCATCGCTTTCACAGTAGCAGTTGTACCCACTGGCATAAAAATTGGAGTATCTATATCTCCATGAGCTGTTTCTAACTTGCCTAAACGAGCATTTTTATCTTTGGATAATAATTTAAAATTAAATTTATTTATCATAATAGTTATTATTATCTCTTGAAAAAATACAACAATCTCCATAAGAAAAAAATCTATATTTTTGTTCGATTGCGTATTGATATTTTTTAAAAATATTTTCCTGTCCATGAAAAGCTGAAACAAGCATTAGCAATGTTGATTTTGGCAAGTGAAAATTTGTAATAAGTAAGTTTACTATTTCAAACTTGAAGCCCGGTATTATAAAAAGATCTGTAAAACCAGACCATGGTTTTATTTTCCCATTATTGATTTTGGCTATCGTCTCTAATATCCTTAAACTCGTTGTACCTACTGATATTATACGCTTATTGTTTGCAATCGCATTGTTTATAATCTCCGAAGTTTTTTCGCTTACACTCCCCCATTCTTTGTGCATTTTATGATCTAATATATTATTAACTTTAATAGGTAAGAACGTTCCGGCACCAACATGAAGGGTTATTGGAGCAAACAAAACACCTATATTTTGTAATTGTTTTATCAAGTTTCCAGTAAAATGTAATCCAGCTGTTGGGGCAGCTACAGCTCCATCTTGGTCTGCAAATATTGTTTGATAATTTTTTTTATCATTATTGGATTTCATCTCTCTTTTTATGTAAGGAGGAAGTGGCATTTCTCCTTGATGATACACTTCATTCAACAAACATTGATCACTTTTATTAAATTCTAGTAAGACATCACCCTCAACAAACTTTTTGATTAATTTTCCTTTTAAATTATTTTTAAAAATTATAATCTCGTTAATTTTGCATCTACGACCAGGTTTTATAAAAGCTCTCCACAAATTATGCTTAACTTTCAAGTGTAAGGTTACTTGAAAATTAACCGTATCTTTTTTGCCAGACAATCTTGATGGTATTACCTTAGTATCATTAATAACTAATACATCTCCTGGATTTAGTATTCTAGGCAGGTCTTTAAATTTTAGGTCTTCAGGAATTTCTTTAATACAATTTAACAATCGTGAATTATCTCTAGGATAACAAGGTTTTTGGGCAATTAAATCATCACTTAATTCGTAGTCAAATTGAGATATATCCATTACTTAACAATCTAGTTATTCAAAAATTTGAATAACACCTACAACATCATTAATTTTATTTTTAACTATTAAACATTGAACTTTTGCTTCTCTCATTCGATTTTCAGCCAATTGTAAATTATCAGTTTCAAGTGCAGTTAAAGGATTCTCACTCATTAAATCTGCTGCTTTTAATTCAGAAAAATTACTGTTGTCAATTAAAGCTCTTCTTATATCACCGTCAGTAATAACACCATTTAAATTTTCTTTAGTTCCAACTAATGCTAGCCCAAGACGCCCTTCAGTCATTTTAACTAATACATCTTGCACGCTAGAATCTTGACAAATAAACGGTAAATTAGTTTGCTTCATTTCATCTTTTACAGATGAAAGAAGTCTTTTTCCTAATGAACCTCCTGGGTGGGTTAATGCGAAATCCTCTTGCTTAAAGTTTTTTAATTCCATTAATGAAACCGCTAAAGCATCTCCTAAAACCATAGTTATCATTGTAGAAGTAGTCGGAGCTAAATTTAATGGACAAGCCTCTCTATCTACAGAAGTATCTAAGATAATATCTGCTTTACTTGCCAAAGTTGAATCTTTCATTCCAGTTAGAGCTACAATAGTAACATTGAGCCTTTTGAAGGCTGGTATAAGAGCAATAATTTCTTCCGTTTCACCAGAATATGAAATTAATAAAATTATAGATTTTTTTTGAACTTTCCCTAAGTCACCGTGAATAGCTTCAGCAGGATGAAGAAAAATGCTTGGTGTTCCTGTGGATGCAAGAGTAGATGATATTTTTCTTCCTACAAGCCCCGACTTTCCCATTCCACAGATTATTATATGCTCGTTAGTTTTATTCATTAATTCAATTGCTTTAGAAAATTCATCTCCAAGCATTTTTTCAAATCTTGCTATACCTAATTTGTAAGCTCGGGTTAGGCTAAGTGCTGTTTCTATTGCTTTCATTTTAATCACCATTTAATATGGATATGTTTTAACTTGAAATAATAAAAAATACCACAAAAAGGGTAAAATCTTTGAAAATTCACTTTCACATCGCCAAAAATAAAAAAGCAAAAATAGTAGCGGATGAACTTCTAAATTTATACGGGCAGGTGGAACTTTCTAAAGCAGAAGTAATTGTTGCTGTTGGAGGTGACGGAGCAATGCTTGCTGCTATGAGAGAAAGTATTTCATATAGTATACCTGTTTTTGGACTCAACAGAGGCAATATTGGTTTTTTAATGAATGAATTTCAAAAGTTAAATTTAATTGATAGATTAAAGGACGCAAATGAAATAATTGTTCATCCTCTAGAAATGATAGCTATTGACTCTAAAAATAAAAAGTATTTTGAGCTGGCTATTAATGAGGTAGCTATTTTTCGAAGAACTCATCAGAGCGCTATAATCTCGATAAAAATTGATAACACTGAAAGATTAAATGAGTTAACTTGTGATGGAGTAATGGTTGCAACACCGGTGGGATCTACTGCTTACAATCTTTCTGCTCATGGTCCAATCTTACCAATTGGATCAGAAATTCTAGCATTAACTCCTATTAGTCCATTTAGGCCTAGAAGATGGAAGGGCGCATTAATTAAAAATAAATCTGTTGTTGAATTTAATATAATAAATCCAAAACTTCGTCCTGTTAGCGCTAGCGCTGATGCTAAAGAAGTTAAGAATATTGAAAAAGTATTTGTTTCTCAAAAACATAATATTAATTTGCGAATTCTTTACGATAAAACCAACAGTATGGAAGATAAATATTTAAAAGAACAATTTTCGATTGGATAGAATTAGTTCAACTTTTCTTGTTGTCTCAACCACATTTCTGCATAAAGACCATTTTTTTTAATAAGTTCTTTGTGGCTTCCCTGTTCAGCAATAGAACCGTTTTCTAAAACAATAATTTTATCTGCATCTATGATTGTTGATAATCTATGAGCTATGACTAGAGTGGTATTTTTATTAGATAATTTTTTGAGAGACTTCTCTATTGATTTTTCTGTTTTTGAGTCCAGAGCAGATGTAGCTTCATCAAAAATAAAAATTTTTGGATTTTTAAGAAGCGCTCTAGCAATAGCAACTCTTTGTTTTTCTCCTCCTGAAAGTTTTAAACCTCTTTCACCAACAATTGTATCATACCCAATTTCTAAATTAGCAATAAATCTATCTATAGATGATAATTTTGCTGCTTTATTAATTTCTTCAATAGATGCTCCAGGTTTAGAATAAGAAATATTATATTTTATAGTGTCATTGAATAAAACTGTGTCCTGAGGAACAACTCCAATATTTGATCTTAATGAACTTTGAGTAACATCTTTTATATTTTGGCTATCTATTGAAATAATACCAGAAGAAGGATCATAAAATCTAAATAGAAGTTTAGAAATTGTAGATTTGCCAGCACCGGTTGGACCAACTATTGCTACTTTATGACCTGGATTTACAACAAAACTTAAGTTTTTCAAAATTACCCTATTTCCAAATGAAAATTTTATATTTTTAAACTCTATTTTGCCGCTATGTACATCTAGATCATAAGCATTTTCCTTGTCAACAATATCCGGCATCTCATCAACTAAAGCAAACATCCTGCCAATGTCTAATAAAGATTGTCTAATCTCTCTATAAACAAAACCTAAAAAGTTTAAGGGTAAATATAACTGTAACAAAAAAGTATTTACAACTACAAAATCTCCAATTGACATTTTTTCACTTGAAATATCTTCACCCGCCATTCCCATAATTAGGAAGAGTCCAATAGCAATTATTGCTCCCTGACCAATATTAACAACTGACAAAGAAGCCCTTGCTTTAACTGCAGAATCTTCATAAAATTTCATTGCATTATCAAATCTTTCAGCCTCTATTTTTTCAGAATTAAAATATTTTACGGTTTCAAAATTTAATAAACTATCTATAGCTTTTGTAGATGCATTTTCGTCAGCTAGATTCATTTTTCTTCTAATTCCAATTCTCCACTCAGTTACCTTTACTGTGTAAATAATATAAACTATGACCGTTGTTACAGTAACTGTTGCATACGCCAAACCGAATGTTGCCCATAAAACTATGCCTACTGCTATCAATTCAACTAGAACTGGTACAATTTCAAAAGCTGCAAACCTTAATAAAAATTCTATCCCTTTAGATCCCCTATCAATAGCCCTAGTTAACCCGCCAGTCTGCCTATTAAGATGAAAAGAAAGAGACAAACTATGCAAATGCTGAAATGCTTTTAATGCAGCGCCTCTTACTGCTTTTTGTGCAACTCTTGCAAAAACGAACTCCTTTGCTTCATCAAAAAAAACTTGTCCAAGTCTAGCTAATGCATAAGAGCCTATAACAAACCAAAGTAGATTTAAATTTACTTGCTTTCCCTCCGATACAAGATCTACAGCTTTCCCATATAAAAATGGCGTATAAACAGTTACTATTGTTGCCAAAAATAAAAAAACAAATGCTAAGAATATCCTAAACGGCATTTCTTTGTTACCCTTAGGTATAACAAATCTTAGCAGTTCCTTAAGTGTTTTAAGAGGAGTTAAAATTTTACTGTTTGAAGAAAATGCTTCAGCATTTTTCATGAAATAAAGCCTATATTTTATTGCTATTGAGCTACGGTAAAGCTTTCACCACAACCACAACGGGCAATTTCATTTGGATTGGAAAACTCAAAACCTGAACTAAACTTATTTTCTTTATAATCCATCTCAGATCCGATTAAAAACATAATTGCTGCTGGGTCAATACATATGATAATATCTTTAGAAATTATTTTCTCTTCGAAGGGTTTTATTTCAGTCGCATACTCAATGTTGTATTTCATTCCTGAACAACCAGCAGTTTTAATGCCAATACGAAGTCCTATAACATCTGATTTAGTATCTAGCATTAGAGTTTTAACCCTGTTAGCGGCAGCATCCGTTAAGGTTAATAATGGCTTATTTTTATTAATCATTAAAAACTCCTCCAAAATTAATATATATCAAGTGCCATCTTTGCATCTTCACTCATTCTATCTTTTGTCCATGCAGGTTCCCATACAAGTTCAACTTCAATTAAGCCAACATCATCTATTTTCGCAATTGTATTAGCGACTTGTCCGGGCATTTCTCCAGCAACAGGACAACCTGGAGCTGTTAAAGACATTTTAATTTTGATATCATTATTTTCCAACAAATTTATATCATAAATAAGGCCTAAATCATAAATGTTAACTGGTATTTCTGGATCATAAATAGTTTCAATAAATTTAATAACTTCTGAAAGTTCAATTTTTCTTCTACATATATTATTTTTTTTTCCAGCTTTAGCTTTAAATGGTTTATGCGGATCAGAAGATGGATGATGTGGCATAAATGCTGATAAAGGAAGGTTTTCAGAATTACTCATATCAAACACCAAAGATCTTTTTTACTTTATTTAGAGAATGAGCTAATTTATCAAAGTCTTCTTTTGTTGAATATGCCCCAACAGAAGCTCTAGTTGTTGAAACTAAATTATATGCATCCATTAATGGTTGTGCACAATGATGACCTGCTCTTACTGCTATACCCTCCCTATCGACAATTGTTGCTATATCGTGTGAATGAGCACAATCCATTGTGAAGGAAACCACACCTGTTTTATTAGGTGCTTTTCCAAAAACATTTACGCCCTCAATAGAATCTAATAAAGATGTTCCATAATCAATAACGCATTTTTCATGAGCCCCAATTTTATCAATACCAACCTCTAAAACCCAGTCAATTGCTTCGCCTAAAGCTATAGCTTCTACAATAGGTGGTGTTCCTGCCTCAAATCTTAGCGGAGGATCTGCAAAAGTTGATTTTTCTATTTTAACTATGTCTATCATATCTCCACCACCTAAAAACGGCGGCATTTCTTCTAATATTTTATATTTACCAAATAATATACCAATACCTGTAGGTCCATACAACTTATGACCAGAAAAACAATAAAAATCACATCCTAAGTCAGCAATATCAACCTTTTCATGAATAACGCCTTGACACCCATCAACAACACTAATTGCACCGCAATCTTTAGCAATTTTACAAATTTCTTTAACCGGGAAAGTAGTTCCTAAAACATTAGAAACGTGAGGGAAAGCAATAACCTTAGTTTTATCAGTAACTAATTTTTTTATAACACCAGCATCAAAATCCACATTAGGATCAACATCTGCTGCTATAATATTTGCACCTTTCTGTTCTGCAATTAGTTGCCAAGGTACAATATTTGCATGGTGTTCTGCGATTGTGATTATTATTTCATTTCCAGGTAATATATTTTTCATTCCCCAGCTATATGCAACTAAATTTATTGCAGCTGTAGCACCCGAGGTAAAAACAACTTCTTGTTCATCACAGTTTATAAAATTTGCTATTTTTTTTCTAGCACCCTCATAACTAGAAGTAGCCTCTTCAGATAATTTATGAAGACCTCTATGAACATTTGAGTAATTAAATGAGTAATTTTTATTTATAGCCTCTAAAACTTTTCTAGGTTTTTGCATTGATGCAGCAGAGTCAAGGTATACAAGTGGTTTATTCCAAACTTGTCTATTTAAAGCTGGGAATTGATCTCTAATATGCTTTAAATCATAAATTTTCATTTTATAATGTTTCTTTTGTTATAATTAAGGATAATGCTAATTCAGCTTCTTTAAAAACAAAATCATGTAATGAATTATCAACAGATTGATTGATCATATCTTCTAAAAAGGCTTTTATAAGAATTTCCCTAGCTTTATCCATAGGAACTCCCCGACTATTGAGATAAAAAAGTTGATCATCATCTAATTCACCAACAGTGGCACCATGCGCGCAGATCACATCATCAGCGTAAATTTCGAGTTCAGGTTTAGCATTAGCACTTGCATTTTCTGATAATAAAATAGACTTGCTCATTTGTTGGCCATCGGTTCTTTGAGCATGTTGTGCTACTCTAACCTTTCCTTGAAAAACACCTGTTGATTTTCCACCTAGGACACCTCTTACAATTTGTTTAGAAGTACAGTCGGGTACATCATGATATATTGCTGTTGTTAGGTCATGATGTTGTTTGTTTCCAGAGATATAAATTCCATTAAGATTTAATTTTGCTCCACAACCATTTAAATAAGCATGTGTTTCTGAACGAGTGAAAACTCCTCCTTTTATTAGTGAAAACGAATTTAAGTTAGATTTTTCAGACAAATTAATACAATGAGCAGATAAATTATGTGTTTTTTTATTATCATTGAATATTTTTATAGAATTTAAAGAAGCTTTATTTCCCAATTCTGTTAGTTGCAACGGCATTACTAATGAACTTAAATGATTAAAACGTTCAATTACAGATAAACTGCTATTCTCTTCTAATTCTATATATAAAACTGGATGAACTGAATGACTATCTTCTCCACCTTCGTAGATGATTTCAAAAAAATCCTTTACTTTTATATTTTTTATAACTGTCAATTTAATTATTGATGGAGTGCAAGATAATGAAATATTTGTAGAAGGATGATTACTTAAATTACTCTTTTTGATTTTTTGCAAATACTTTAGACTTTCACTATCACTAAGAATTGACAAATTAACCCCTGAAGGCAATTTAGAAGATAAATCATCTCGATAAGCGCCATCAACAAAATGAATAATTTTTGATCCAATAAGGTTTGACGTATTATTTGTTTTTTTCAAATTAGGATATATGGGTTTGATTTTTTTTCGAGATAAGGATCCTAATCTACTTAATCTCCAGGTCTCATCTCGAGGACCTGGCCAGCTTTTAAAATCCTTGCAAGCTATACTTCTAAAGTTGTTATCTTCAAACTGATTAGTATAATTTCTAATAGAATTGATATAATCGTCTTTAATACTATGCTGCATTAATTAAACCTGTGTAACCATTCTTTTCAACTTCTAGAGCTAATTCAGGTCCACCTGATTTAATAATAACACCATCAGACAAAATATGAACAAAATCAGGAACAATATAATCTAACAACCTTTGA
Organism: uncultured SAR116 cluster alpha proteobacterium; assembly: GCA_902622875.1. Lineage (GTDB taxonomy): Bacteria > Pseudomonadota > Alphaproteobacteria > Puniceispirillales > Marisalimonadaceae > Marisalimonas. Next base: position 13,900 of record CACNRW010000009.1, on the reverse strand, counting down.
TAGTGTGTAATAACAACTATAGCATTATCATTATTTCTCTGGTCATTAACGCCATCAGAAACTATTTTAAGAGCATCAACATCAAGGCCAGAGTCAGTTTCATCTAAAATAGAAACTCTAGGCTTTAGCATTGCCATTTGCAAAATCTCAAATCGTTTTTTTTCTCCGCCTGAAAATCCAACATTTACAGCTCTTTTTAGCATTTCGTCTTTGACAAACATTTTTGAAGCTTCTTTCCTTACTTCTTTAACAAAGGCTAAATGATTAAGTTCCTGTTCCCCTAAAAACTTTCTTCTTGAGTTAACCGCCTCTCTTAAAAAACTCATTCCTGCAACACCAGGTAATTCAACAGGATATTGAAATGCTAGAAACAAACCAGATCTTGCTCTCTCATCTGCTTCCATTTCAGATAAAGAATTTCCATCTAATAAAATCTCACCTTCTTCTAATCCATATCCATCTCTTCCTGCCAACATATAAGATAAAGTACTTTTACCAGAACCATTAGGTCCCATGATTGCATGAACTTCACCTTTATTTACTGATAGAGAAACACCGTTTAGAATGTTTTTACCATCAAGTTTTAGGTGAGCATTTCTAATTTCAAGTAATGACATATAAATTCCTATTCAAAATAGTTTTTTACCCAATTAACCTACAGATCCCTCTAAGCTTATTCCAATTAATTTTTGGGCTTCTACTGCAAACTCCATTGGCAACTCTTTCATAACTTCTTTACAAAAACCATTTACAATCAAGGATGTTGCTTGTTCAGTATCAAGACCTCTTTGAAGACAGTAAAAAAGTTGATCTTCAGAAATTTTCGAGGTAGTAGCTTCATGTTCAACTCTTGATGATGGAGTGTGTTGGTTTATATAAGGAACAGTATGAGCACCACACTGATCACCAATTAACAAAGAATCGCATTGTGTAAAATTTCTAGAACCTTTAGCATTTTTTTGAATTTGAACTTGACCTCTGTAAGTATTCTGAGCTTTACCAGCTGAAATCCCTTTTGAAATAATAGTAGATTTAGTATTTTTTCCTATATGTATCATTTTAGTTCCAGTATCAGCTTGTTGAGCGTTATTTGCCACTGCCACAGAATAAAATTCTCCGACTGAATTGTCTCCTCTTAGAACACAGGATGGATATTTCCATGTAATTGCTGATCCAGTCTCGACTTGTGTCCATGATATCTTTGATCTTTTGCCAAGACAATTTCCTCTTTTGGTAACAAAATTATAAATTCCACCTTTTCCATCTTTGTCGCCTGGGTACCAATTTTGAACTGTTGAATATTTTATTTCTGCATCATCCATAGCCACTAATTCTACGACTGCAGCATGCAACTGATTTTCATCTCTTTGTGGGGCAGTGCACCCTTCTAAATATGAAACATACGAATTGTCTTCAACGATAATTAATGTTCTTTCAAACTGACCCGAATTCTGTTCATTTATTCTAAAGTAAGTTGATAACTCCATTGGACATTTCACACCTTTAGGAACATACACAAATGACCCATCAGTAAAAACTGCAGAATTAAGAGCAGCATAATAATTATCACCTATAGGTATAACAGATCCGATATATTTTTTTACAAGATCAGGATAATTTTGAACTGCTTCTGATATTGGACAAAATATAATACCCTCATCTGCAAGTTTTTCTCTAAAAGTTGTTGCTACCGAAACTGAGTCAAAAACGTAGTCAACTGCAACACCTGCTAAAACTTCTTGCTCTTTTATTGGTATACCTAATTTTTCGTAAGTCTTCAGTAACTCAGGATCCACTTCATCAAGACTATTCAATTTAGGTTTAGTTTTAGGTGCTGAGTAATAATAAATATCTTGAAAATCTATTTTTGGGAAATTAACCATTGCCCAATTAGGTTCTTCCATAGACAGCCATTTCTTATAAGCCTTAAGTCTCCAATCCAACAACCATTTTGGCTCTTTTTTCTTTTTAGATATAAATTTTACAATCTCTTCATTTAAACCTAGTGGTGCTTTTTCAGCTTCAAGTTTAGTTACAAAACCATATTTATAAGAATTAGCAACTTCTTTTACTTTATCAATTGTTTCTTTAGTGGCTACCATTTGAATTCCTTTTAATTAATTGTATTAGCTACAATTTCTTTTTTACCCTCGGTTATAAAAGAGTTTCCAAAATTAAGAAGATCATCTAATGAAATATCGTTAAGTGTTTTTCTGATAATGTCATTAACTTTGTTCCACTTTCCTCCTAGAAAGCAAATATTACTTGCTTCACAAAGATTTTCAGAATTGTCAACACATGCAGTCAAAGTAATGGGCCCTTCTAATGCTTCTATAATTTCAACCACAGATATTTCTGAAGATTTTCTATTTAAAACATATCCACCTAAAGACCCACGATGTGCACTAATTAAGTCACTTTTGGATACAATAATTTTTAAGATTTTTTGAACTGTATACAATGTTAAACCAGTATCTCTTGATAATTCTGAAGCTGACATAGCGCATCCTGATTTACGTGATAGCATTCCAAGACATACAACAGCGTAATCAGTCATTTTATTAAGTTTGATCATAACCGATATATAGTACATTAATAGTACTAATTAAAGGTTAAACTTGAAAAAAATTAATTTCTAACTTCATTTTTCAAGTGATATTTGCCGTGATCCATCCCACTGAAAATTTCTTCTAAATCAGGATGTTCCAAAGGGCCGTTCTCACCATCACCAACCAAATTTTGTTGAGACACATAAGCAGTATAAAAAGTTTCAGTATTTTCTGCCATAAGGTGGTAGAAGGGTTGTTCTCGAGATGGTCGTATTTCAGCAGGTATTGATTGATACCATTCTTCTGTATTAGAGAATTCAGGATCAACATCGACTATTACCCCTCTAAAGGGGTAAATTCGGTGCTTAACTATATCACCTATGTTAAATAATGGGTCTTTATATACTTTTATTTTTTTTGATAAATTTGGTTTTGAAGTTAGACCCTCTTTTCTATCATTATTATTTTTTTTCATCGACATTTTATACCTTTTGTATTCCGATGTAATTATTTGGAACTATACTTTTGATTTAACTTTTAAAACTTGTTTGCCATTATACATGCCAGTTTTTAGATCGATATGATGAGGTCTGTGCAATTCACCAGTATCTTTACTTTCAACAAATGTATCAGCACTTAGAGCATCATGAGAACGCCTCATTCCTCTTCTTGATCTGGTTATTTTACTTTTTGGTACTGCCATAATGATCTCTCTAATAAAATTATTATAAAAATAACTTGTGTATGGTGGAGCTGGACGGGATCGAACCGACGACCTCCTGCTTGCAAAGCAGGCGCTCTCCCAATTGAGCTACAGCCCCTAACACTTTACTTTTGTTAAATATCCCTTGAGCTTCTTATCGTCAAGAATTATTATGTTTTAGAACCAAAATAATTAACATTTTTTGTAAATTGATATATGTATATCAGCCTAATGATTTTATTTTAAGGCAAATAATGATATTCGGAGAAATAAGAACAGAGTCGTCGCTTAATGGCATATTGTCAACATCATTAGTGTTATATGAAGATAAAAACATCATTAAGGTTAAAAAAGGAACAATAATAAATCAAAATTTGATTAATTTGTTATTAAAAAATGATATTAAATTAGTAACTTGTGCTAAACTAGATAAAGATGATGTTTTAGAAGATAAAGCGGTTTACGAAATTTCAAAAAATATTTTAAGTAGTGAGCAATCTAATTTAAATATCCAAGATCCAAGACATGGGAGATGTAATATAGTATCAAATATCAACGGATTGTTGATGTTTGACCCTGAGCAATTATTTTTAATAAATTCCATAACCGACGAGATTGGAGTTGCAAGTTTAAAGCCCTATTCATATGTCAAAAAAAATAAAGTAATCGCATCAATAAAAGCTATTCCTTTTGCAATAAATAAAGAAGTATTAAAAAAAATAATTAAAACCTCAAATAATTGTTTTAAGGTTTTACCTTTCCAGAAAAAAAATGTCCACTTGATTCAAAGCCGTAATCAAAATACCCTTGAAAAAGTTCTAGAAAAAACAGTAATTATTACAAAAAAAAGATTACTTAATTGTGGTATTACTAGAATCTCAGAAAAGAAATGTAATCATGACATCAAATCATTATCATCTGAAATACAATTGAGTATTAATGAAAATGCAGACTTAATATTAGTTTTTGGAGCTTCTGCCATATGTGATAAAAATGACGTTATACCTAATTCTTTAAAAAAAATTAACGGAAAAATTTTACGCTTAGGAATGCCCGTAGAACCCGGAAATTTGATGCTCTTAGGAGAGATTAAAAATGGAAACAAAACAATTAATTTCATAGGTATGCCTGGATGCGCACGTTCTCCAAAAGAAAATGGCGTAGATTGGATATTATGGCGAATTTTTTGTGGATTGGGTATCTCTAATAACAATATTAATTATATGGGCAATGGTGGATTATTGTGAAACAAAACTTTTATCAAATATACCACAATTCAAGATGTTCAAAATCAAGAAAAGCCTTTGAGTTATTAAAGTTGAAAACTGAAAATTACAAAATTATAAAATATTTAGAAGTTGGTATTGATGTAGATGAACTATCATCAATAATAAATTCAAAAGATATCCAAAAAAAATAATTTAATAAGAAAAAATGAAATTACTTTTAAAAATTTAAATGTAAGCGAGATTGAAATAAATAAAAATAAAATTAAAAAACTTATTATTGAAAATCCTATCTTATTACAAAGACCATTAATTACTAAATACAAAGGTGGTATGTTAGTTAAATCATTAATTGGACGACCACCTGAGATAGTAAACACCTTATTTAATTAAAGTTTAGTTTTTTTGTTCCTAATATTTGGAATACCAATATGAGATTCATTTTTTAATTTTGACAATTCAATTTGTTTTTGACGTTCCTTAAACTTTTGTTTTTGTTTTTTATTTGAAACATTATAACAGTAATGACAACTTTCACCTTGTACAAAAAATTTATGCTTTTTATCCTCTTCATTAACAGGCATTCTGCAAGCAAAACACATATCATAATTACCTAATTTTAAATTGTGTTGAACAGATACTCTATAATCAAAAACAAAACAACTACCATTCCATTTACTATGTTTCTGAGGGATTTTTTCAAGATATTTTAATATACCTCCTTCTAAATGAGAAACATCTTTAAAGCCCAGTGATTTTAAATATGAGGTAGACTTTTCGCATCTAATGCCACCTGTGCAAAACATTGCAATTTTTTTATTTTTAATTTCAGGATCTTTTTTAATTAGGTTTTCAGATACCCACTTTGGAAATTCTCTAAAGTTTTTGATATTTGGGTTTAAAGCGTTCTCAAAAGTCCCAATAGATACTTCATAATCATTTCTTGTATCTATTAACAATAGGTTTTCATCTGAAATTAATTCATTCCATTTTTCAGGTTCAATATATTTCCCTACTATATAATTTGGTGAAATATCTTTTATTCCTAAAGTTACAATTTCTTTTTTAAATTTAATTTTCATCCTAAAGAATGGATTTTTTGGGGCCAAAGAAAATTTAGGTTTGAGATCAGTTAAATTTTCAATCTTCCAAATACTTTCTAAAGCTTCTGATATTTCATTTTTTTTGCCAGCAATAGTTCCATTTATACCTTCATTAGCTAACAGAATAGTACCTTTAATCTCTGTTCTAGATAGAATTGAATTCAATAAGGTTTGTAAATCAATAAGATTGCTTACATCAAAAAATTTATAAAATGCAACTACAATATAAATATCATTATTTATAATTTTTTTTTCATTAGACTTTAAGAAATCTTGATAATCTAATTTTTGACACATTATATTCCATTTATTCCGAAAATTTAAAAAAAAATAACACAAATCAATCAAATTAGAATATACGTTAATATTATATTATTGAATACTAAAGTTTTTAAAATGGAGTTTTACAGTGTCTAATATTGTTTTGGAGCAAATCACATTAGAAAAAGCAAATCTAATCGTCAAAAATGCAATCAGTAAAGCAAGAGAAATAAAAATTAATCCTATTATGGTTGTTCTTTTAGATCATCGAGGTGCAATAAAGGCATGTTCTGGTGAAGATGGAATAAGTAGTTTACGTTTTCAAATAGCTCATGGAAAGGCTAATGGTGCATATCAGATGGGCATGGGTTCAAGAGCATTGTTTAATAGAGCAGAACAACAAGCTTATTTTGTAAATTGTTTGAATGTTCTTACAAATGGGGCTTTAGTTCCTGTTCCAGGAGGTGTGTTAATAAGAGACAAAAATAATAACGTTGTAGGATCTCTAGGAGTTTCTGGTGATACATCAGATAATGACGAAATTGCAGCAGTTTCTGGAATTGAGTCAGTGGGATACAAAGCAGATATAGGATAAAGTATTTAAAAAGAACTCAAAATTAAAATTGGTGTTATAATAAAAATAAATATTAACAGTATACCTTTTGATGATTTCTCATTTATGGGTTTCACACTTTTTTGATTTATTCTTGTATATCCATCAGTCATTCTTTGTATAATTTTATGTTTTTTTATAATTTGATAGTATAAAATAGCCAAAATATGTATTCCCACCAAAAAATATAAAAAAAAGTGAAGTAAATTATGAATATCTGTCCAGAAATATACATAGTTAGAAGCCAAATGAGCAAGTGGTGCATCGTATAAAACGTCATCGCTTGAAAACAACCCTGAAATGGATAATGCAATTAGGACAATTATAAAAGTTAAAGTTGAAAAACTACCAAGTTCCGTTCTTATTGATTTATTATAATTTTTTTTTGAAAACTGCGTCAATGCTCCTTTTATAGATATATTAAAGCTTTCGAATTTTGAATAGTAACTTCCAATAAATCCCCATAAAATTCTAAAAAAGATTAAACCTAAAAGAGAAACACCAAAATATTGGTGTATATTTAACATATCTAATTTAGCTGTGATATAAGATCCTGATATAAGAATTATTAGAATAAAGTGGAATACTCTTAAAGAAAGATCCCAAACTTTAACTAAATTATTTTTATCTTGATCTGCTTCATACATTTATATAGTCAGAGCCTAAAATTAAATTGAAAGGTAAAGAATGAATTTAAGATGGAATACCAATATGAACAATTCATTTTACCATATCATTAAAATTGACGAAAGCTTTAAAAAAGTATTTGAACAATTTGGTTTACCCCTTAATCGTACAATCAAGGAAGGTTTTGAGAGCCTTGCTAAGATTATAATTGGACAACAAATTTCAACTAGTGTAGCAAAATCTCTGAGCGATAAACTAAAAAAAGATGGTATGTTAAATGAAAAGAAGATGTCTGAGGCCAGCATAGAACAATTAAAGCTTTATGGATTATCTTCTCAAAAATCATTTTATCTAAAAAATTTAGCAACACTAGTAATTAAAAATGAAATCAATTTTGATTATCTCAATAAACAAAAAAGTGATGAAGTTACAAATTTATTGATAAAAATTAAAGGAATTGGACATTGGACAATTAATAATTATAAAATATTTGCTCTACAAGATACAAACGCTTGGCCATCTGCTGACTTAGCCCTGCAAGAAGCTGTCAAACTATTAAAAGATTTGAAAACCAGACCAAGTGAAATAGAGATGGAAAAAATTGGAGGGATGTGGGAACCTTACAGAGGTGCCGCAGCTCTATTTTTATGGCACTTTTACAATAAAGTAAAAAAAGAAAAAAAAGACTTTAAATTATGATAAATTCAAAAAAACTTTTTCACTTAATTGATTTAGCAAGGAAATGTAATAAATGTGCAATGTTGCATTTTCAAAATCTTAGTGTTAATCAGATAAAGTACAAAAATGACAACTCTCCACTTACTCAAGCAGATCTTGAAGTTAATAAAATAGCCGTTAATGGGATAAAAAAACTTTTTCCAAAAGTAAAAATTGTTAGTGAAGAATTTGAGAGATCTCAAAAATTCTTCCAAAACAATAATATTTTTTGGTTAATTGATCCAATTGATGGTACCAAAGAGTTCATAAATAACAAGCCAAATTTCACTGTAAATTTTGCTCTTATAAAAAGTAATTCCCCTATATTTGGAATCATATCACAGCCTTACACTGATAATATTTGGTATAACTTCAAAGGTAAGGCATGGAAATTAGAAAAAGACCAAGATCTTGAAAGTTCTCAGCCTATACAATGTAATCAAATTGATTATAATAATATAAAAATTTTGAGTAGCTCTAATCACAGATCAATAGAATTAGAAAAATGGATTTCTGTTGTTAATCCTGTTTCAGATCGAGATATTGGCTCTAGTATAAAGTTTTGTTATTTAGCTGAAGGCAAAGTAGATTTTTATCCTCGTACTTCTCCAACAATGGAGTGGGATATTGCTGCCGGGCATAGTATTCTGAAAGCAGCCGGCGGGAACGTTATTTCCAATTCAGGTTTTGAAATGAGATACGGTAAAGAAAATTTTAAAAATAAAAATTTCTTAGCACATGGCCTTACTGATAATTTACCGTGTAAATTTTTATTGAATCTGAGTAATACTTATAATGAAAAGTATAATATAGATTTAAATTTCGGGGTAAAGGCTTTAAATAAAAAAGAACTTGTAGCTTTCCCAACTGAGACCGTTTATGGGATTGGGGCAATAGGAAATAGTAAAAAAGCTATTAAGAGTGTCTATTCAGCTAAAGATCGTCCATTTAACAATCCTTTGATCGCACACACTTTTAGTAAAAACGAAGCTGAAAAATTTGTTCAATTCACAAGTATTGCACATAAATTAACCAATAAATTTTGGCCAGGTCCACTAACTATAATATTACAAACAAAAAAAAATAATAATATATCAAATATATTATCACAAGGTAGCAGTAGTCTTGGGATAAGAGTTCCATCTCACCCTGTAGCACTAGACTTACTTGAAAGAGTGAAAATTCCTATTTTAGCTCCTAGCGCAAACAAGTCTGGTGGCGTAAGTCCAACAACGGCTAGACATGTTATTGATGATTTTGGCCCAAAATTTCAAGGTAGTGGTTGGAAACTTTCTAAGATAATTGATTATGGCTCCTGTGAAATTGGCATTGAATCTACTGTGGTTGATTGTCGTGGAGAAAACCCTATTATTCTAAGACATGGTTATATAACTACTGAGATGATTTTTGATGTTCTAAAAACTAATGTGTTAGATCTTAAAAGCAACGAAGAAATAATTTCCCCTGGACTATTAAAAAGTCACTACTCACCAAGTGCTAATGTCTATTTAAATCAGAGTTCAAATATGAAAAATAGTGGATGGTTAATTTTTGGAAAGATTCCAAAGTCATTGCAGAAAAAACAAAATATGTTTAATTTAAGTCCTAACAAAAATTTAATACAAGCATGTTATTTACTATTTTCAGGATTACGTTACCTAGACACATGTGGAGTTGAAAATATTCAAGTAATGCCAATACCTAACAAAGGAGTTGGAATTGCTATAAATGACCGCTTGAAAAGAGCTTCTTATAAAACAGAACACATTAATTAGGAAAAAAATGCAACAAACACTTTTAGATATTGATCTCAGAACACTCAATCTAAAAAACCCTCCTATATTTAATAAAGATGAACATTACAAATATGTAAATGACTGGCGAGGACATTATAAAGGACAGGCTGCAGCTGTATTAAAACCTATAAACACACAAGAAGTTTCATCCATCTTAAGATATGCCCATAAAAACAATGTTGCCGTTGTTCCTCAAGGAGGAAATACAAGCCTTTGTGGGGCAGCAACTCCAGACGAAAGCGGAAAATCTATAATAATTTCGTTAGAGAAAATGAATAATGTTCGACAATTTAATAAAGCTGCTCAAACTATTACTGTAGAGTCAGGCTTGGTATTATCTCAAATACACAATATAGTAGAAAACGAAAATTTGTTTTTCCCACTAAGTTTAGGTGCGCAAGGGTCGTGCATGATCGGTGGCAATTTATCAACAAATGCCGGTGGCATTAATGTTTTGAAATATGGCAACACAAGAGAACTATGTCTTGGCTTAGAGGTGGTTTTGCCAGATGGCAAAGTAATGGATTTACTTTCAGAACTCAAGAAAGATAATACTGGATACGACTTAAAAAATATTTTTATAGGAGCTGAAGGTACCCTTGGGGTAATTACTGCAGCAACTCTGAAACTTTTTCAATTACCGAAAATGATCTCTACATTATTTGTAGAGGCAAATAAAATATCGAACGCTATAGAATTGCTAAATGTTTTCAAGTCTTATTTTCCAGATAGAATAGAGTCATTTGAGCTTATGCCAAAAGTTTTTTGGCAAGTTGCTAGAAATAATATTGAGAAAATTAGGATGCCTTTGGAAAACACTCCTCAGATGGGTGTCTTGATAGATATTTCTAGTTATTCTAAGGATGACATTTTTCCAAACGAAAAAGGTGAAATCCGGACAATTAAAACAATTGAGAACGTTCTTGAAGAATGTTTTGAGAAAAACATAATATCTGATGCAACTATTTGTAAAAATGAAAATCAAAGTAAATCGTTATGGTCAATCAGAGAAGCTGCTGCTGAATCTGAAAAAAAAGAACTTGAAAAATCAAACTTAATTAAGTGTTTAAAACATGATATTTCTCTACCTGTTGAATCTATCGACGATTTCCACAAAGATGCACAAAATATGATTTCTAAATTTTTACCTGAATTAAAGACTATTTTTTTTGGACATTTAGGTGATGGTAATCTACATTATAATATTTTTGGGAATGGATCATTACCTGACGGATTTAAAGGTAAAAGTGTTAATTTAACTAACAACCTTTATGAAATTGTCCATAAATATAATGGATCTTTTTCTGCTGAGCATGGAATTGGTCAATTAAAAAAAAATAACCTAAAATTTCATAAGAATGATGTTGCTTATTCACTTATGAAAATTATCAAAAGTCAACTAGACCCAAAAGGAATAATGAACCCCGGTAAAGTTTTGTTTTAAAGTATAATAATTTGATTTAAGATTTAATAATTTTTTTTAAGTATAAAAAGGTAAAAAATGAAATTTTCAAAAATACTTTTTGTTTTGATTTTCTTTCTCCCGGGAGAAATATTTGCAGATACTAATAAAAATATATCATCAGCTAATGATGATATTAAATTCACAAGTGATAGTGTCAAAGTAGATGAAAAAAATAAAATTGTGACTGCATCAGGTAATGTTCTAATAGTAAGTGACACTAGGAAAATTGAAGCTGACAAAGTCATATATGACCAAACTTCCGATAAGGCTACCGCTATTGGTAATGTTAGATTAACAGAAAAAGATGGTTCTGTCTTTGAAACAGATAAAGCAGTTTTAAAGAATGAATTTAAATCAGTTATCGCCATACCGCTTTTTGGTAAGTTGGCAGATAAATCAACTATTAGTGCTAAGAAATTGGATAAAAATGATTTTGGAGAAAGTTTTTTTTATGAAGGAAAATATACTGCTTGTGAATGTGACTTTAAAAAAAATGAAACACCAATTTGGAGAATAGAATCTAAACAAATTAAACATGATCCAAAAACACAAACTATTTACATTAAAAATGCTGTAATGAAAATATTTTCTTTGCCTATTTATTATGTTCCATATTTAAGTTTTGCAGATTGGACTGTAAAAAGACGTTCGGGTTTTTTAACACCTGTTTATGGCTACTCAAAACAAAATAGATTTAATCTTAAAATTCCATATTATTATGCTCCTGAAAATGATCCTACCTGGGACATGACATTTACATCTCACCAAAATGGAAAAACTGGACATGCTGACCAATTGAATATTAGAAAGCAGTATGAAAATTCATTGCTGGAAACAAATATTTATAAAGGAAATCTTGATACAAACAAATCTAAAGGAGACAATGTATTTGGTATTAATTTAAAGGCATCATCTAACTTGAAATATAATTGGACCATGAACCTCGAGGCTAAGTATGCAGATCAGGATACTTTCATGAGAAGATATGGATTTGATGGAGATTCAAAGTATAAAACTTATTTGGAGTTAGAGAAAAATAGCGAAAACTCTATTTCGTTTATTGAAATATATAATATTCAGAATCTCGACGAGAAAAGTAGCAATAACGAACCTATATTAGCTCCTTCAATATCACATCACATTTTTAATAGTAACAAAAAATATAATTACGATATTAAATTCAAGGCTCATTCAATCTATAATGACGAAGGTTATGATATTAAAAGATGGTCTGGAATTGGAAAAATTAGTAAAAAATTAGATCTTACGAATATCTCTTTGGAAGCAGAAACGAATTTAGGCATAGACTTATATTCAATACAAGGAAGACCTTCATCTGATAGTAATGATAACAGATACGTTGACAGAATATCTTCAGGATTTTCTATTGCTGCGAGTAATCAATATGGATTTATTAATGAAGTGTCTCACTTTATTATAGAACCTAAAATTCAGTTTAGTTCTGTTTTTTCTTCTGATAGAACCGAAGAAATTCCAAATAGAGATTCCAAAGAATTCAGATTAGATCAAGCAAATTTATTTTTAAATAATCAATACCAAGGAAGAGATAATGTTCAAAAAAATGATAGAATTAATGTTGGCATAACCTCGCTCATTATGACTGAAAACTTAGGCGATCTAAGTTTTTTTATGGGACAAAGTCAAAAAGTTAGTGGTACTCAAAAAAATCTAACCTTACCCAATGAAGATAGACAATCCCATATTATCAACTCAATGGACTGGAATCTAAGTGAGAAAAATAAATTTTCATGGTTTTCTTTATATGATCACCATAATTTAAAATCAGACATGTCAGAATTTAGTTATAGCGGTTTCTTTGAAGGATGGAACTACTTAGCTAAACATAGATCAGTTGATGGAGGATTTATTTCTAACAAAGTCGATCGAGAGGAATTAAAATTGGAGTTATCTAAAAATTTTTCAAACTGGAAAACTAGTTACTCAAGAACATATGATTTAAATAATAATAAAGAAGAACTAGTTTCAGAAAATTTAGGGTTAGAGTATAAAGATACTGGCTTTGCTTTTGGAAACTGTCTAACTATTTTGTTTAAATACAAAAGTACAAGTAGGATCGTAGATAGAGACTTGGTTCCAGAAGATTCTATTTATTTAACCTTTAATTTTAGAAATTTAGGTACATATGATTGGCCACTATGAGAAATTAATCGAAAACATATATAAATTTATTAAGCATGTTGTTTGCTAAAGTATGATTTAAATTCTTTGGTACTTTAAAAAGAGCTTGGCGTCCACAAGTCTTATAAATAGGAATAATTTCTTCAATAATATGATAATAAGGTCTATTATTATAATCATCAAAGATTATTATGCTATTAGTTTTTGCATTGATTAAACTATAAAGAAAACAAGCAACTCTGAAACGACCATCAATGAGAACTACGTCGGCTTTTTGTTTAAAATTCCAAACATTACTAATATAATCAATGAAACGCTCTCTATAGTCATATGATTTAGGTCGTCCCCAATTTTCTAAATCGCCTAAGTTAATCCAATTTAGTTTTATCCTTGAACTTTTATTTGAAACATTAATGGTATCTATCCACTTCTTGTCTGTATCTACAGAAATTATATTTGATTGTGTGTTCTCTAAAACCCAATTAGTTGATGCCCCAACACCATACTCAAAATAAAAATTGCAGTTAAGTAAATATTGTTTGAAAAGATAATCATCTCCGTCAAAAATAATATTTTCTTCCTTATGCCCTTTTGACATTATTTATTTAAATCTCTGATTATTGCAAAAAAATTAAACCAGTAAAAACGTAATTTGCCTAAAAAAGTTTTATTTGTTTTAA
>CACNRW010000008.1 GCA_902622875.1 uncultured SAR116 cluster alpha proteobacterium | reverse complement strand
AGAATATTATAAAAGTTTAAGAAAACTGAATACAATAAATGGGACACAAAGTATAGAGAAGGTATTTCAAGATATTATTAAGATTTTATGATCTTTTAAAATGTTGACTGTATTTTAGTTAAGATTATAATCCCGGATTTATTTGATTTATATAGATCCTAAATTTGGTTAAAAAGGAGAAACAAGTGGCAAGAATTGCAGGAGTTAATGTACCAACTAACAAAAGGGTTCATATTGCACTTACTTACGTTCATGGTATAGGTTTAACGGGATCAAAAAATATTTGTAAAAAAGTAGGGATAGCAGAAGATAAAAGAATTAACACCTTATCCGAAGATGAACTTACTAAAATTCGAGATATAATAGATGCTGATTATCTAGTTGAAGGTGATTTAAGAAGAAAAACTTCTATGGACATAAAAAGATATTTAGATTTAGGTTGTTTAAGAGGTTTAAGACATAGAAAAAATTTGCCAGTTAGGGGCCAAAGAACTCACACAAATGCTAGAACTAGAAAAGGTCCAGCAAAAGCAATTGCAGGTAAAAAGAAATAATTCTTATAAGGGGAATAAAATATTATGGTTAAACAACCTTCTCAAACAAGAATACGACGTAAAGAAAAAAAAAATGTAACAAATGCAGTTGCTCATGTTAATTCGTCATTTAATAATACAGTTGTGACAATAACTGATATACAAGGTAACGCAATTTCCTGGTCATCGTCTGGAAGCATGGGGTTTAAAGGTTCAAGAAAATCTACCCCATATGCAGCACAACTTGCCGCAGAAGATGCAGGAAAAAAAGCTTCTGAACATGGTGTAAAAACAGTGGATATTCAAGTTCAAGGTCCTGGATCTGGCAGAGAATCTGCCTTAAGAGCTCTCCAAACTATTGGATTTCAGGTTAACTCCATAAGAGATGTTACACCTATACCACACAATGGTTGTAGACCAAAAAAAAGAAGAAGAGTTTAGACATTTTATCTAAAGCTAATACAAAAATAAGTTTTTAATTTATAGAGAGTAATCATGATTGAAAAGAATTGGAAAGAAATAATAAAGCCTTCTAAGCTTGAAGTGAGAGATGAAAAAAATCCTGAGTATACCTCAACAATAATAGCAGAACCTCTTGAAAGAGGCTATGGAGTAACGATTGGAAATGCACTTAGACGAATATTATTATCATCTCTACAAGGATCAGCTATTACATCAATTCAAGTCCAAGGTGTACTTCATGAATTTTCATCAATACCAGGTGTAAGAGAAGATCTTACTGATATAATTTTGAATGTAAAAGGTATAAAAGTTAGAATGGATTTTGACGGAGTAAAAAAAATCAATTTAAATGTGGATGGACCTTCAACTGTAACTGCAGGTATGATAGAATGTCCACCCGAAGTTGAAATAATGAATAAAGATCATGAAATATGCACTCTAGACCAGGGAGCTAAACTTAATGTTGAGTTTACTGTAGAAAATGGAAAAGGATACGTTTCCTCTGCAATCAATAGGAAAGAAGACATACCCATCGGTGTAATACCAATTGATTCGATTTTTAGTCCAGTTGTACAAGTCTCATATAATGTAGATAATGCTCGTGTAGGTCAACAAACTGATTATGATAAATTATCTCTTATAGTTACTACTGATGGATCAGTTACACCAGAAGATGCAGTTGCCTTTTCTGCAAGAATTATGCAAGATCAATTAAATAATTTCATTAATTTTGAGGAACCAGAAGAAGAAGAGGTTGCAGAAGTTTTAGAAGATTTGCCTTTTAATAAAAACCTTCTGCGTAAAGTAGATGAACTTGAACTTTCAGTAAGATCTGCAAATTGTTTAAAAAACGACAATATAGTATATATAGGAGATTTAGTTTTAAGATCAGAGCCAGAGATGTTACGAACTCCTAATTTTGGAAGAAAAAGTTTGAATGAAATACGAGAAGTGCTAAAGGTGATGGGCTTAGAACTTGGAATGGATATAGAAAATTGGCCACCCGAGAATATCGAAGAGTTAGTTAAAAGAATTGAAGAACCATTCTAGCTTTTAAAAATTATTTTAGGAAACAAAGATGAAACATAGAATTAAAGGTAAAAAATTAAATAGATCATCCTCACATAGGAAAGCATTATTTAAAAATATGGCTCAAGCCATTATTAAGCATGAACAGATCATAACTACATTACCAAAAGCCAAAACAATGAAGCCTATAATAGATAAACTTATCACTTTGGCTAAAAAAGGTGGTCTACATTCTAGAAGGCAAGCTTTTTCAAAATTACGTGATAATAAAATGGTAACAAAACTATTTGAAATACTTGCTTCACGATATGCGGACAGGAAAGGAGGATATACGCGCGTTCTTAAGGCAGGTTATAGATATGGAGATTCTGCAGCAATGGCAGTTATAGAGTTAGTTGATCGTGATGAATCGGCAAGAGGAATAGACAGCGGTCCAGTTCAAAGTATAACCGAAAGTGCAGATGAACCTAAGGAAGTAACTGCTAGTTAAAAATAAATTAATTCATAATCCTAACCGTTCTTTTATTAAGGAAGGTTTTTTTGAGTAAAATATGGTTTTTGAAAATTATATTGGAATAGATTGGTCAGGTGATAAAAATAAGTTTCAAAAAGGTATCAGCGTATCATTATGCAAAAATGGAACAGGTGCCCCCAAAATTATTAAACCTAAAGAAAAATACTGGTCACGCAGTACTTTAATAAATTGGCTAAACAAGATATTAGTTAAAGAAAAATCACTTGTGGGATTTGATTTTGCATTTTCATATCCATTTTATGACTTTTACTCATATTTTCCAGGTGTTAGAGATAGCCCGCTCAATGCAAAAATTTTGTGGTCAATGATCGATAAAATAAACCAAAAAAAAGTTAATTTATATGGTGGTGAAATATGGAATAAAAAACCATATCTCAACTTTTATAACGCTCCAAATTTAAAAGGTAAACTATATATTAGTAGAAGAAGGTTAACTGAGATTCATTCTAAAAATAAAATTTATTCACCTAGTCCAACTTTTAATTGTGTAGGCCCAGGTGCAGTCGGGACAGGTTCTTTGGCAGGAATGAGAATACTTAACTTATTTGAAAAGCGGGTCAATATATGGCCTTTTGATAATTGTGAAATGTCAAATAAAAGTGTTTTCGTAGAAATTTTTCCTACGTATTATTTTAGACTTTCATCAGTGAAACCTATTAAAAATTATGGGTATACGCTTAAAAATATTAACAAAAGCTTGTGTTTTTTTAATTCAAAAAAGCTTGATAAAAATCAAGAAATTAGTGGTCCAGACCAAGATGATGCAGATGCAATAATTTCTTCAGCAGCTTTAAGATATTTTTCTTCTCGAAAAAATATTTGGAATGTTTCAAATTTGTCTAAGAAAGAAGGTTGGATATTTGGTGTTTAGATAAATAATATGATGAAGGATGAAATAATTTAAAATGAGAAATATTAAGGTTCCAACATCAGAAAATCGGTCGAGGTTTGATAGATGTCTTAGACGATTGTTAGGGTATATTAATCAATCAGTATTAGAAAAATACTTAAGATTAGGAAAGATTTTATTAGATAATAAAAAAGTAAAGTCATCGGTTAAAGTTAAGTCAGGTCAAATTATATTTTATTCAACTGATATACAATTTGACAAAAATGATACCACACAAGATTTTGATAATCGTACATATATATATTATCGTAATCTTTATAAAAAAATCTTTATAAAGGAGACAAACGAGTATATAGCTTTAAATAAACCTTCTGGTCTTGCTGTCCAAGGAGGAAGTTCACAAAAATATCATATAGATGATATGTTAAAATATTTATTTAAAGACGCTAACGTTCCTAAACTCATTCATAGAATTGATAAAGATACTTCTGGATTATTACTAGTAGCAAAAGACCAACAATCAGCTATAAAACTTTCGAATTATTTTAAGCAGCGAAAAGTAGTAAAGACATATTTAGCTATTGTTTCACCTTGTCCAAAAACCGAAAATGGTGTTATTGAACTCCCTATAATTAAAGCTAGTATCAAGGGGCAACTTAAAATGATTATTGATAATAATCGAGGGAAAAAAGCAATCACTGAATATAAAGTTTTAGATCAAGTTAGCTCAAGAGTTGCTCTTATGGCTCTTTATCCAAAAACTGGTCGAACACATCAGTTAAGAGTACACTTAGAATATATGAATTGTCCAATTATTGGGGATAAGAAATACTCCGGTTCATTTGGTCTATGTTCGTCTGAATATAATCTTATGGAATATGAAACTATTTCTCAAATTAAATGGCGTCACGACGGTATAAATAGCTTACAATTACATGCTTATTCAATTAGAATGCCTTCAAATGAATTAATAGAGGCTGAAGTTTCAGATAATTTTAAAAAAAATCTCAATTTCCTCGGTTTAATAATACCAAAAAACATAAATAAAATATTCACATAATAGTTGGAGGTATTCGATTGTCCAAAGATTTAAAATTAGCTTTGTTCGACTATGATGGAACTATAGTAGATTCAGCGATAATGATAGTCGAAGGAGCAATTGCTGCTTTTAGAATGTGTGGTTTACCAGACCCTAACCCCAAAAAAGTAAGGGAAAATATAGGAAAACCACTTGCAATTGCATTAGACGAATATATGCCGTCAGGTTATGAAGTAACTCCAGAGCAAATCTCTGATGCATATAGGTTATGGTATGCTGAACAAGGAAAATTAGGATTACAAAATGAACCTCTATACCCTGGTGTAATTGATTTGTTAAAAGAGTTGAAAGCTAGTGGTTGGTTAGTTGGAATAGCTACTAATAAGTCCCGTATAGGTTTGACTAATGGCTTAGCAAAGCATTATTTGTCTGATTTTTTTGATATAACCCTAAGTACAGATGAGAATATTCCTAAACCTAATCCTGCCATGGCAATAAAAGCAATGCATGATTTAGGAGTAGACGAAAAATTTTGTGTGATAATTGGTGATACAATAAATGATATTGGCCTGGGTGTGAATGCAGGTATTATTAGCATAGGTGTGACTTGGGGGTACAATAGTAGAGAACTATTAACGTCTGCTGGTGCAACCCATTTAGTCAATAATGCAAATGATTTAAGTAAATTAATGAAAACCTTATTTGTCTAAAATGAAAAAGTTTTGGAAAATAGTTCAAGTAAAAAAAAAATCAATTAATTCCTATGAAATTTTATTAGATGATAAGATTTTAAGAACTCCTTTGAAGAAAAAATTAATAATCTCAAATGCAAAAATAGCTGAAGAAATTTACAAGGAATGGAACCAAGATACTAACTTTATAGATACAGACAATATGATTTTTTATGGAATTATATCTACATCAATTGATAAGATATACATTAATAGAAAATTATATATTGATGACATGCTCCATTTTATTGATACAGACCTTATTTGTTATAGAGCAGAAAATCCTGATGATTTAGTTCGATTGCAAAGTAAAAACTGGGATCCAATTATATCTAAAGTTGAAAAATATATTAATAATAAGATAGCTGTTTTTAATGGAATAATGCCTGTAGGACAAAACAAAGTAATTAAAAATACAATTACTAAATCTTTAACTAAATTCTCTGATTTAGAAATTTCAGTTATGCATAGAATTACAAACATAACAGGATCTATTTTTTTAGCATTGTGTGTTTTAAAAAATGACATAATAAAGAAAGATGTTTTTGAGTTATCTTATTTAGATGAGTTGTGGCAAGCTCAAAATTGGGGTTATGAAGAAGAAGCTTCTAGAAATAGAAAAAAAATTAAAAATGAGTTAAATAGAATTGTCTACTTTTTAGATTGTCTCAGGCAGTGATATTAATTATCGATAAGTTGAATTAAAAGCGAAGTAAAATGAGCATATATAATTATGTAAATTATTTAAATCCACAAAATAGAACTTTATTAGAAGAATATAAAAAAGCTAGTCAAAATGAAATGTGGTTATCAACCATAATCTTATCATTAACAATAATAGATAATATTTTGTCAGATGAAAATAATTTAGATCACATAGATGGACTAGATATAAATCACTTTAAAAATTCACGAGATTTTCATTGGTTGAGATCTAGACGAAATCAAATACTACATTATAAAGGTCCAAAAGATGGATTTTTAGGAAATAAAGATAGTACTAATGTTTTAAAAAAAGACAGTTTGAGAGCTGATAAGATTATACAAAAATGTTTTGTGGATCTTTTTAGATGATAAAAATTCATTTGATACAAAATGAGCCATTTTCTCCAAAAATTTTTTTGAAATATTTGTGAAGGGTACAATCTAACTCTCGAAGTGAAATTTTCGTATTTAATCTGTGTAGACTGGTTATTCCTCCATCCTCAATCCCGCATGGTATAATATTTTTAAATTCATCAAGATTAGGATTTAAATTTATGGATATACCGTGATAACTGATCCAACTTGAAATTCTAATACCCAATGCTGCAATTTTATCAAAACCACTATTATTACTAACCCATACGCCAGGTTGATTCTTAACTCTCACACCATCTATTTTGAAATCGTTTAATGATAAAATTATAAGCTCTTCAAGAGCATACACATATGCTTTAATATCAGGTAATCTATTTTTAAGATTAAGCATTAAATAAACCACTCTTTGTCCTGGACCATGCCAAGTCCATTGACCTCCTCTTCCAGTATATCTAATTTCTACTTTATTATTAATTAGATCTTCATTTTTTGCAGATGTGCCTGCTGTAAAAACAGATTTATGTTCCAAAAGCCAAACTAACTCTTTTTTTGAATTTCTTTTTATATTTAAAACTCTTTTCTCCATTTCTGAAATAGCAAAGTCATAATCTATCAACTCATTAGATATTTTCCATTCAATTAAATCAGTCAATTTAATAATCCTAATTTTATATTTATTAATATATTATTTAACTTGCATTATGCATATTGTTTTGTTATCGCAAACATGTTCTTTTATGTGCGGCTGTGGCGGAACTGGTAGACGCGCAGCGTTGAGGTCGCTGTGGGATAAAACCCGTGGAAGTTCGAGTCTTCTCAGCCGCACCATTTCATCTAAAAATGTATAGCTAACCCATTGTTCTTCAAGCATTATTTTAACTATGGCTTGATGGTGTGAAACAATATGAGAAACAAATGTGTAACAAATTATGTGTTATTGCGTAATGAAACTTATTATTTCTTAAAGCGTGTTCCATATGACTTGAAAGATTATTATTCTGTTAAAAGGTTATGTTTTAGCTTGAAAACTAAGTCTTATGCATCTGCATTAAGAATAACTAAGTCAGTCCTTTAAGGACTAGAAGACTATTGGTTAGCCATAAGATTGCAGAAGATGGATATTTCGGCTATCCACTTTGTTAAATCAGATAATGGAATAAATGATAGTAGTCCAGTTATTTCAGATACATTAGATTTGTATCTAAGATTGAAGGGCAAAGATAAAGATAAAACCTCTATTAGAACTGCTAATAGAAATATAGAATATATTATTAAGGTAATAGGTAATAAACCCATTAAATCATATACTTCTAATGAAGCTGGTGAATTTCGTGACTGGTTAATAGAGCAGGGTATGTCTTACTCAACAGTTAAAAGAATATTCTCTTCTGTTAGAGCAATTATTAATCTTGCTATCAATGAGTTTGGTTTGAATATTTTCAATCCATTCTCAAAAGTTTACTTACCATCTTTCCATAACGTAAACGTTATCGGAGTTATTCCATCAGAAGACTTATCTAAAATCCAATCAATTTGTAAGGAAGAAGATGATAGTTAGACTTCAAATACTGCAATACCTCTGCTTCCTTCTATTTTTGCCAAAGTCATCAATTCTTTTGTTTTAGGGAGGGTATTGAAATGTTTATCTAAATACTCAATGTTTGCTTCAAATGCTTCTTTTGTATCGTATTCAAATAAAATTCCTAATTTAAATGTATCACCTTTGTTCCAAATGCGTGTACATACAAAACGTTTTAAACCACGTTTTTTCATTTCAGGTGCCCATTTCTTACTAGTATCGTCAATGTGCTTTATCATCTCCTTCATCTCAAATTCGGTTGTAAAGACAATAGTAGTATAATTAATAAGTACAGATATCGTTATGTTTCCTTTTTGTAATTCACAAACTATTTTATAATTTAAGATTTTGTGTAGTCAATTATAAAATTTTTAAGAGTAAACAAATTTACCCCATTTCTTCACGCCCTAACTATTTATCTAGCTATACCCCATGTCTTATGCCCGAGCAATGTTATACTTTAAGTGAAAAATATAAGTTATATTTAAGAGAGGTGTATAAATAAATTTACATACCCACTTACCCAACATTAGTATCGGTTTTTATTGATGTAAAATAAAGTATAATACATTTGGTACTAAATATGTTATAGTATTAATTTATTTAAAGCCAATGCATATCAGAATAAAAGAGTTCAATAATGAGTAAATATTTTGGATTACTAATTTGCTTGTCTTTAGTAATGGGTGCATTATTTCAAATTGGCGTTTTATTGTATGTAGATTTTAATAGTATACTAATTGTTTTTGGAGGAGCATTTGGCTACTCACTTATACAGAATAAAAAAGAAGATTATATAGCTAATTTTGGAAAAGGAGCCATTTTTTTTGGATGGTTAGGAATGTTAATTGGTTTAATTGCTTTGACTGGAGGAAGGTATGACAATTGGGGTGATATAGATAAAATGGGTGCTGCCCTACAAGTTTTGATGCTTCCAGTTTTTTATGGTTATATGGTAAAACTCATAACAATGCCTTTTAATAACCAAAAATAGGATATAGCTATATAGATAATTAATAGAATATTTTCATTAATACTATTAATAGTAATTTCTAACAAGGCATTTGCATCTCTTGAGGGTAAGACGTTAATTTGTGATAAAGATACAAGACGTTACAATTTATATCTATTGATCATGTTCAAATTTTAGATATTAACTTAAATAAACTTCACATATTTTCTGCAAATTTTTCATACGAACTTACTGAAAATGTAATTTTTATTCAACGAACACTTAATGAAATTGATGAAGAAAAAAGGCTTAATATCTAGACCAATTGGTTGGATATTTAGTAGAACTTTAGACTATGTATCGTTAGACTATGTAAATGGTGACTGGATAAGAAGATTTTTACGGACATGTGAACTTACATCATCAAAATAATTGAAAATAAGAATAAAAAATAAACTTAATAAATTAATAAAAGCTAGTGACAAAAAACTTTGATACATACCCCAAACTTTTTAATTGTACTAGAACCGCTATAAACGTATCAAATAAAACTTTGTCTCTAATTACACTTTACCAATCATGTTTGTTTCACTTAAGGTACAATTTTGTTTTTAGAATATTTTGAAACTATTAATTTTGCTGTTGTCCTATGCTCTGTTTTTTTTGGAGGAATAGTTAAAGGTTCAGTTGGTATTGGAATGTCTATGTTTTCAGTTCCCTTAATAGTTTTTATTTTACCTCCTACTAAAGCAATGATGCTTTTATGCTTTCCAATTATAGTTACAAACCTTATCCAAATGGATATTAAAAGAGGAATTAGTAATTATAGGTTTTTTCCGATGTTTGTAGCACTTTTTTTAGGTATATTAATTGGCGGAAAATTAATATTAAGTTTGGATATGGAAACAATTTCAATAATAATTGCGCTTACAATTATTATTTTTACATTTCTCAATTTTTTAGGATTAAATCTAACAGGTCTTAAGCCAAAATATGAGAAGAAAATATCTGTCATTATTGGTTTTTTTTCAGGTATTCTTGGTGGTTTATCTACATTCTATGCACCACCTATAATCACATTTTTAGTTTCTTTAAATTTAGTAAAAGAGAATTTTATTAGAACTACCGCAACAATGTATCTTCTAGCCTCTATACCATTATACACATCTCTTATTTATCATGGCTTAGGTAATTTTTATGATTTGTTACTCAGTCTTATTATTACTGCACCAGCATTATTAGGACAGTATTTTGGAACTAAAATCAGAATAAGATTATCTAACGAAATATTTAAAAAATCTATTTTAGTAATTTTAATTATTATTGGTTTTTCATTATTGATTAAAAACTTATAAATACTTTCTCAAAAGTACATTGACATTTAATATTTTAAAATTTTAAAAACTCATATTAAATTTCTTAATAATATAATGTGTGGCTCTATTTAAATCATTCACTTTTTTAGATTATTAGATAATTTAATGATATGATTGATTATTATTGAAATAAAACTCATTACGTAAATAAGTTTTTGTTGATGAAAATATAATCATTATATAAATGTATTAATCCTCTCAATTTACAAATTAATATAATTTTTAAATGAATATAAAAATTGTGAATACATTAACTTAAAATGAACTAAAAAATTATGCGCAGAAAATTTTAAATGATTATTGTTCAAAAAATCTTGGTACTTTGTTCAAAAACAATAATATTAGTATAAATGTTTCAGATGCTTATAAAATTGATTTATATAAACTGATCTCAGAATAAAGAGGGATTAAAAAGTAATTGGTTGTAAAATTGGTAATATTTCAAAACAAATATAATAAAAATATGGCTTTTCTATCCTACTTGGGGACCTTTATGGGAACGTAAACTACATTCAAGTAGAATAAAATTGAGTAAAAAAAATTATTTAAATACAGTAATGGAAGCTGAATTTTTAATAAGGCTCAATCGTGATTTACATCCCCAAAAGGTTAATTTTGAATATATATTAGATTTAATTGATACTATACACCCAATAATTGAAATACATAATCTAATATTTCATTGAGAAGAACCCTACGGTGCAAAACATTTTTCAAATAATGCCATAAATGCTGGTGTCATTTTTTGCATTGGAATAAAAAAACAAAAATTTGATGAAACTACTGACCTAAGATTGATTTACGATAAAAAATAATAGATAAAAGGATAAGTAAAGGCCGATTGAGTGTTTTGTTATATAACAATCTAAGATGGAAGCAGTTGATTTTATAGGTGATGATCTTCAATTTATTGACGTGGATTTGAGACTCAGGCGAGATACCAAAAGAAAAAGATCACTTGTTGACGGTATATCTGAAGTTCTATAAGAATTGTTAAATATTACTAAAGAAGATGTATATTGTCTCTTTAGTGAAACACCTGCTCATAATCATTATACTGCTTGAGAACCTTTGCCTGACTGGGTACCATCTGACTAATAAAATTATGAAAATAATAATCTGTTATTAAAATTGATTAATACATGTTAAATTATGATTATGAGGAAAGAATTAAAAATATTTTTATGTGTTGTTACATTTTTTATTTTGTTAAAAGGTTATATTTTCTTTTTTATTAGTCCTTCTATACATACCAATCCAAATATGGGGTATCAATTTATAGTTAAATAAATATGATGACATATGAAATTATTTATGATTAAAACTGAAAGTATAATTATATACTAAAGTTATAATTATCTTCTAATAAAATTAAAATTAACATACGATCTACACTAACCCTCAAATTTTAAAAATTGATAATATTTTTTGCTTGTTTTAAAATGAATTATGAACAAAAAGCTAACAGAAAAAAAATTCAATAATTGGTGGAATGACGGACATAATAAATTTTCAAAGCTTATATACATATTTGTCAGATGGTGGGATGATGGTAAAAACAAGTTTTTAAAAGCAATTTATTTTTCTATTTTTTTACATTTTTTATTCGGTACTTTTTGGTTGCTTAGTCTTGGCATAGGGTACATATTTTAATAACAATATTTTTTAAAAGGACACAAATTGAAAAAAAATGGTAAACCACACACCTATATTTTTAAATGGTATGCTAGTGCATATATTATTTTAGCAATTATTGTAACCTATCTAGAATACGATAATTGGTTTAGTTGAAAATTATAAGGTATTACGTTTCTTATTTGCAAAGCTATTCACATATTAACAAATATTTATCAAGACTAATACTATTAAAAGAGTTTATATCTAATGAATTTAATAAAAATTCTAATTCTTTAAGTTAGAATTATACATATTCTAATTTAACCTTAATGCAATTCTTACTAATAATTGCTGGATAATTTATAAAGTGTAATAATTCATTTTCCATTTCATTTATTCTTTTATTACATTTAGCTTTTGTTGAATAGTAACCTTTAGTATCCTCAATCCCAAAACATTCTTTTTCGTGGTAGATTAAGTTCATTGGCGAACATACTAACATAATTGCAAAAAACATATTTATTCTCCATGATTATCCCCCATGGTTAAAATTATATTGAACAAAATTTGAAGTTTCTCAAAGTTTTTTCAATCCAAATTGGATTTATGTAATTTATTTGTGCAGAAACTATTTTTGTTATTAAAAATTAATCAATTTATATGAATGTTTCATAATTTAACAATATTTATCATATTAAAAAACCTGACATATATCTATCAACTACAATATCTTTAACAAAAATAATTTATTATAATGAGTTATTAAATAAAATTAAGTCTTTGTATTATACAATATATTATTAATTAGCCTTTAGACTCTTTTTTAATTTTTTCTTCCAGATGACCTATCATAATTCTTCTCATATATTCAGCTCTGGCCAAATCTGTAAAGGAGTACTCACGAATATCATCTTGGCTAACTCTGATAGAAAAATTATAAAAAGCTCCAGTTTTTTTTATGCTAGACGCGCTACCTGCAGCAATTTTACTTGTATTAACTAAGGTTCCAAATTTTGTTTCAATTATATTTGTCATCTTTACACCTCCCCAAGTATAATTAACTAAAATTAGTATGAACTAATATCTTTGATAAAGTCAAAAAAATTATTTTTATTGTTATATTTTAAAGGTTAACAGTACTTATACATAAAATGAGACCTTTCGCTTGTATGTTGCCTTACTTGAGTACTCCATCGACCTTTTTCTACGGCTATAGACCATTCACTACTGTTAACTACGTCTGGATTTTCTATTTCATACATTGCTACAAACTTTTGACTTGGAGCATCCATTGACTTAGTTTTACCTCCAATAGAGAACATAAAAGGAACTCCTTGACCTCTTGTGACTTTATTAACTCCTGGCACTTCCAATAAATAAGGTATGTGTTCCTTGTCGTATATTTCATTAAAGAGACTTTCAAACTCAGATTTTACATTCATAGAAACTATAAAAATATATTTTGATTTAGACATATTTTCTCCCTTAAAGTTGTTTTGCAGACTTTATTAAAAATTCTTTTTCTTTTTTCTTTAGTTTTTTTACTTCTATTTCTCTTTTACTAGCACTACTTCTAGTTGAAAAATCTTCTTTATAAATCAATTTAACAGGTAATTTTCCTCTAAGATATTTAGATCCATTTCCTGACATATGTGCTCCAATTCGTTTGTCTAAGTTGTTGGTTATGCCAGTGTAGATTGAATTATCTCTACATCTTAACATGTAAACAAACCATATCATTTATATTTTACGGTCGTTTTCGTTTGTCATATCAATGAAAATATCTTCAAGACTAACATCTTTAGTAGATAAATCTATTATATCCAAGTTGGACTCATATAAGGTTTCAATAACTTTTTTTGTAGATATTTTATTAGAATTAATGTGCAGTTGTACTTTATTTTCATGAATTATTATTTGTCCAATATTTTTAAGAAATTTTTTATCTTTTACCGAAATCTCATTTTTACTTAATGTAATCTTAATAATTTTATTTTTTGATTTTGTAAGAAGAGAATTTGTAGTTTCATTTGCAATAATTTCACCTTTATTAACAATAGCTATATGGTCACATAAATTTTCTGCCTCTTCTAGATAGTGTGTAGTTAATATTATAGTAACACCTTGTTTATTTAATTTTTTAAAATATTTCCATAATTTTTGTCTTAACTCTACATCTACCCCTGCGGTAGGTTCGTCTAGTATAACAATTGGGGGTGAATGAACCATTGCTTTAGCCACTAGTAATCTTCTTCTCATTCCACCAGATAATGTTCGACTATAACTCTTAGCTTTATTACTTAAATCCATCAACTTTAATAATTCATTTGTTCTCCAAGATTTTTTAGGAACATTAAACATACCAGAATGTAAATTTAAAGTTTCTTGAGGAGTAAAAAAAGCATCAATATTTAACTCTTGTGGAACAACACCTATTGCTAGTTTTGATTGTTTTCTATGTTTATCAATATCATAACCCCATACAATTACCTTGCCAGAACTTTTAATTACCGCTCCAGAAATAATATTTATCAGAGTTGATTTACCTGCACCATTAGGCCCCAAAAGACCAAAAATACTTCCAACTGGAATATTTAAAGATACATTGTTTAATGCAATATTTTTTCTGTTTCCATCATAAAATTTATTAAGATTTTTAATTTCTAAGGCTAATTTATTATCTGGAATTTCCCAATAATTTTTATTCATTTATAATCTTTCTAATTATTTTTCTCATATTCAAAAAAAATATCAGATTTTTATGATTTAATGACAATTACATCAATTTATTTATAATATAATATCAATATAATAACTGTAATTTTTTTAAAATAATCTTAAATGAGCGATAATTTAAAACACACTAAAAGACCAGATATAAAACTCAATGACCCGAATAATTTAATATTAATTGACGGTTCAGGGTATATTTTTAGAGCTTTTTATGGGTTACCCACTATGACAAATGAAAACGGGGTGCCTGTCAATGCAGTGTTTGGTTATACAAAAATGTTACTCAAGCTGATTGATGATTTTAAACCAATGTACGTAGCTGTTATATTTGACGTTGCGAGAAAAACATTTAGGAATGATCTTTACAATTTGTATAAAGCTAATAGATCTGACCCTCCGGAAGAATTAATACCCCAATTTTCAATAATTAGAGAAGCAACTAATGCTATTGGCTTACCTGCTGTTGAAATGGAAGGCTTTGAAGCTGATGATTTAATAGCAACGTATTCAAATATGGCCCGAAAAACAAATAAAAAGGTAATTATAATTACAAGTGATAAAGATCTTATGCAATTAGTTGATGATAACACCATTTTATTTGACCCTATGAAACAATATTGGATTAATAATGAGCAAGTTTTTGAAAAATTTGGGGTTTACCCAAGTAAAGTGATCGATGTTCAATCACTTGCAGGTGATAGTAGTGACAATATACCTGGCGTTCCTGGAATTGGTATTAAAACAGCTGCGGATTTAATAAATCAATATGGTGATTTAGAACAACTTTTAACAAGAGCAAATGAAGTAAAACAAAATAAAAGAAGAGAAAATTTAATAGAATATGCTGACCAAGCAAGATTATCTAGATCATTAGTAACCTTAAAAAAAGATGTGCCAGTTAAAATAAAAATTGATGAGTTTAAAATAAATTCCATTTTAGAACTTAATAAATTAATTCCTTTTTTAAAAGCGTACGGATTTAAAAGTCTATTAAATAAATATGAAAATGTTGAGAAAGAAAAAATCAAAGAAGAATCAAAAGTTTCAAATATAAATATTATTAAACATGACCAAGAATTTAAATCTATTTCAAAAAATTATTATTTAATTGAAAATTTATCAGATTTAAAACTTTTTATAGATAGATGTTACGACAAATCTACTATTGCCGTGGATTGTGAAACAGACTCCCTAAATGCTAAAAATGCTAATTTAGTCGGTTTATCATTGTCTTTTGAAGAAGGTGAGGCTTGTTATATACCCCTAAGACATGGAATAAATTTGGAGAACAACCAGTCGGGTTTTGTTTTTGACAATGTCAAATCTTTTAAACAAATTCCATTTGATGATGTAATTTGTTTAATTAAGCCGCTTCTCGAAGATAATTCAATCTTAAAAATTGGCCACAACATTAAATATGACGCATTAGTTATGAAACAAGAACATAATGGTAATATTAATTTAAATCCTGTTGGCGATACTATGTGTATTTCATATGTAGTAGATCCAGGAAGAGTAGATAGTCACAAATTAGATGCTTTAGCATTACGTGAATTGAACTATGAAACTATCAAATATGAAGATATTTGTGGAAAAGGAAAAAATAAAATTTTATTTAATCAATTATCTCCTTTAGATGCTCTAAATTATGCAGCTGAAGATGCTGACATAACTTTATCAATTTATAATAGAGTTTTACCAAGAATAATTAATGACAAAAAATTTTCAGTTTATAAAAGATTAGAAAACCCATTGATAAACGTATTATTAGAAATGGAGAATACAGGAATTATCATTAATCCTAAAAAACTAAAAGTAATTTCTAAAAATTTATCAAGTCAGATCGATAAATTGGAAGATCAAATTTTCAAAATGAGTGAAACTAATTTCAATATAGGTTCTCCTAAACAGTTAGGTGAAATTTTGTTTGAAAAAATGAAAATTGAAGGTGGCAAACGCTCAAAAAATGGCTCCTGGCAAACAAGTGTTGAAATATTAGAAAAAATCTCTGATATGGGATACAAAATTGCAGACGTTATTTTGAGCTGGAGACATTTTTCTAAACTTAAAAGCACTTACACGGATGCATTAGTTGAACAAATAAACTCTAAGACTCATAGAGTGCACACTAACTATTCTATGGTTGGAGCAAGTACAGGAAGACTGTCTTCTTCAAATCCAAATTTACAAAACATACCAATTAGAACTGAAGAAGGTAGATTAATTAGAACAGCTTTTGAGCCAAAGCAGGGCTTCAAATTAGTTTCAATGGATTATTCTCAAATTGAATTAAGGTTGATTGCTCATATTGCAGATGAAAATAAGATGTTGGACGCGTTCAATAATAATTTAGATATCCATGCCGATACTGCCTCTAAGGTGTTTGGAATACCAATAAAAGAAATGACTTCAGAGTTTAGAAGAAAGGCAAAGACAATTAATTTTGGAATTATCTATGGTATTTCAGCGTATGGTCTAGCAAAGCAGTTGAAATGTTCTGCAAATGAAGCAAAGGATTTTATTAGTTCATACTTTTATAGATTTCCAAAAATTAGGGATTATATGGAACAAATTAAATCTAATTTAAATAGTGATGGGTATGTAGAAACTTTATTTAATAGACGTATTTATATTAATTATAGTAATTCTAAAAATCAAAAGCATAGAGGGTTTGCAGAAAGGCAAGCTATTAATGCTCCTATTCAAGGTACTGCAGCGGACATTATTAAATTTGCGATGATTAAAATTCATAAACAGTTACTAAATAAAAAAGAAATTTCTATGCTGATGCAAGTCCATGATGAGTTGGTATTTGAGATTAGAGATAAAAATATTGAAGAATTTACAAACGTAATTTTACCAATAATGGAAACAGCGAATCTACCGATGGTACCTTTGAAAGTTAACTTAAAAGTAGATGTAGGTATTGGAAATAATTGGGCTGAAGCTCATTGATAATATTTTTTATATAAATTAACTTAATTTAGCCTTGAATAAACCTAAATTTTCTCATCAAATGATGATTAATTATTATTTTTAATATAGGTGAAATAATGAGTGAAAAGATAATTCTTGTTGATGATGATAGTAATATATTAGCTTCTGTTTCTCTTGCTTTAAGGGCAGAAGGTTGGTCAGTTGAAACTTATAATGATAGTGAACAAGGACTTATTGCATTACAGAGAAACTCTCCAGATATAGGTGTTTTAGATATTAAAATGCCAAAAATGGATGGTATGGAACTTTTAAAACGGCTAAGGAGTTCTAATGATGTACCAGTTATCTTTTTAACTAGTAAAGATGATGAAATAGACGAAGCAATTGGTCTTCGAATGGGCGCTGATGATTATATAACTAAGCCATTTTCACAAAAACTACTAATAGAAAGAATAAGAGCAGTCCTTAGAAGAACTTTATTTAAAAATTCAGATTCGTCAGATAAAATGATCCAAAGAAATGATTTGTCCCTTGATCCAGACAGGCATCTCTGTAAGTGGAAAGGACAAGAGATAAGACTGACTGTTACAGAATTTTTAATACTTTATACGTTGGCACTTAGACCAGGATTAGTAAAAAATAGAGATCAACTTATAGACACAGCATATGGAGAAACTATATATGTTGATGATAGAACTATTGATAGTCATATAAAGAGAATGAGAAGAAAATTCAGAGTTTTTGATAAAGATTTTGATTGTATTGAAACTTTGTACGGTGTTGGGTATAGGTATAGAGATGTATAAAAATTGAGAAAGTTTTTTAGAATTATAAAGAGATTATATTTTCCTCTTAAAATGAGAATATTATTTATAATTTTGTTACCGGTTTTATTGTATCCCATCATTATAATTTACTTCAACAAGTATCAAGAAATTTTAATCAAATCTGAGTTTGCAGCTATAGAAAGACAAGGCCTTACTCTTACCAAAGCACTTGCGTTGGCAGAAAATCAATATGGCCTAATTCAAAATAATCAAATCTCAAGTCCTGCGTTACAAAGTCTTATTCCTAAAGTTAATTATGGATCTAATATAAGAGCGAGACTTTTTAATATATATGGAAACTTAATAGCCGACACAAAAGCAAACATGAAATATAGTCCATTTGTTAAAGTAAGTCCTTTACCATCCGTAGATAAGGATTTTTCCTTAAAAACTTATTTAACTGACTTTGTATTTTTATTTTCAAATATTATATCAAAACCACTAAATCTTCCTTTGTATGTCGATAACAGAAAATTTTCATTTGAAGATTTTCCAGAAGTTGTCATGGCTCTCAAAGGTAAAAACACAAAAGTCCTCAGACAAGATCAGAGTGGTAATTTATTTTTATCAGTTGCAATTCCTATCAAGAACATTCGTATGGTAAGAGGTGCAGTCCTTCTATCAGTTTCGGGCAATAAAATAGAAAAAGAATTAGTGGACTTGGAGACTGAACTTTTTAAGGCATTTGGCTTAATTTTACTAGCTACTATAACTCTAGCACTTTATTTTGGAAGATCTATTACCAACCCTATAGTAAAGTTATCAAGTGAGGCTGATAAAATAGCAGAAGATAAAATGATGAAAACTTTTAATTTAAGTGAATTCAGATTTAGAAAGGATGAAATAGGTAAACTAGCTAGGTCGTTTTTTAAAATGACTAATGAATTGCAAAAAAGAATAGACCACATAGCTGAATTTGCTGCGGATGTTGCACATGAGTTAAAAAATCCTATAACATCTGTAAGGTCTGCTTCAGAAACAATTAGTAAAGTCAGAAGTACAAGTGAACAAAAAAAATTAATTAAGGTTATCCAAAATGATGTTGAGAGAATTGATAGATTAATAAATGATATTTCTGCAGCTTCAAGACTTGATTCAGAATTATCAAGAATAAAAATGAAAAAAATAAATATTTCAAATCTACTTGAAACTCTGATTGATATAAGATCAACTACGATTAATTGTAATATAAACTTTTTAAAGTACTCCAAAGATATGTATATTTTTGGGAATGAAAATAAGATTGCGCAGGTTTTTGATAATTTAATACAAAATGCAGTTTCTTTTTCAAATGATAAACAAATTATAAACATACGTTTAGAAAAAAATTCAGAGTTTGTTATTGTCTTAGTTGAGGATAATGGTCCAGGTTTTACAGATGGATCATTAAACAAAGTTTTTGATAGGTTTTATACAGATAGACCTAAGAATGAAAAGTTTGGCAATCATTCTGGTTTAGGTTTATCCATTTCAAAACAAATAGTTCTTGCGCATGGTGGTACCATTGAAGCTTTAAATAGATTTAACCAAAATAACGAATGTGTTGGAGGTATTGTAAAAGTAAGTTTTCTAGAAATTTAAAAGCATAAAATTAAAATGAGTTGATTCACAGTTTTCAAATTATAGTTAAGGTGCTATAGAAGTATAAATATTTATTAGGGATTATTATGAAAGATTATTCAATATCAGATATTAGTCTTGCCGAGTGGGGAAGAAAAGAAATATCTATTGCTGAGACAGAAATGCCTGGATTAGTAGCTTGTAAAGAATTGTATGGGAAAGAACAACCATTAAAAGGGACTAGAATTGCAGGCTGTTTACATATGACTATACAAACAGCTGTACTCATTGAAACTTTGGTAAGTCTAGGAGCAACTGTCAGATGGGCTAGTTGTAATATATTTTCAACACAAGATCATGCTGCTTCGGCTATAGCTGAGCAAAATATTCCAGTTTTTGCTAAAAAAGGTGAAACTTTAAAAGAGTATTGGGAGTATGTTGATAAAATATTTACATGGTCTGATGATAAGTTTGCTAATATGATACTAGATGATGGTGGAGATGCTACACTTTACATTATTTTAGGATCTAAAGCTGAAAGTGGAGAAAAAGTGCTTGCTTCACCAGCTAATGAAGAGGAAGAGGCGCTTAAAGATCAAATAATGTCTAGACTTAAATCTTCTCCAGGTTGGTTTACGAAGGTTAAAAACAGTATTAGAGGAGTTACTGAAGAAACTACAACTGGTGTTTTAAGATTATATCAAATGGCTGAAAAGGGTGATCTTCCTTTTCCTGCAATAAATGTAAATGATTCTGTAACAAAGTCTAAGTTTGACAATTTATACGGATGTAGAGAATCTTTAGTTGACGGCATTAGAAGGGCTACAGATGTTATGTTATCCGGAAAAGTAGCTGTAGTTGCGGGGTTTGGTGATGTTGGCAAAGGCTCAGCTGCTTCCCTTCGTCAGGGTGGAGCAAGAGTTATTGTAACAGAAATCGACCCAATTTGCGCATTACAAGCTGCAATGGAAGGCTATGAAGTATGTTCAATGGAAGAAGCTTGTCCAAGAGGAGATATTTTTGTAACCGCAACTGGAAATAAAGATGTTATAACTGTTGATCATATGAGAGATATGAAAGATAGAGCTATAGTTTGTAACATAGGTCATTTTGATTCTGAGATTCAGGTTGAGTCATTACAAAATATGAAATGGTCAGAAGTTAAACCTCAAGTTGATGAGGTTGAATTTCAAGATGGTAAGCGTTTAATTGTGTTAGCAAAGGGAAGATTAGTTAACTTGGGTTGTGCAACTGGCCACCCGAGTTTTGTAATGAGCGCTTCATTCACCAATCAAGTTTTAGCACAGATAGAAATTTGGCAAAATTCTAATAACTATGAAAATAAGGTTTATACATTACCAAGACATCTAGATGAAAAAGTTGCTAAATTACATTTGGAAAAAGTAGGTGCAACTTTATCTAAATTATCAAATGAACAGGCTGATTATATAGGTGTTCCAGTTCAAGGTCCATTTAAGTCTGATGATTATAGATATTGAGCATGAAGCCATTATTAGAAATAATTATTAAATCTGAAAATGAAATGAAAAACATTGGTGGTTTGATATCAAGATTGTTGAAATCAACTGATCTAATCACTTTTGAAGGTGATTTAGGAGTTGGTAAGACTTTTCTTTGTAAGTCCATTATAAATGCTATTACTGATATAAAAGAGGTTCCAAGCCCATCATTTAACCTCGTTCAGACTTATCCCTTGAATAAGGAGACTGAGATATGGCATTGTGATTTTTATAGGATTAATAATTTTGAAGAAGTAGAAGAAATTGGAGTTTTTGAAGATTTAAAAAAAAAATTATTTTGCTAGAATGGCCGAGATTTAATTTAGAAATTAACAATTTTGATCCTCTTAATATTACTATTTCATTTATTGATGGTAATAAGAAGAAATTTTCAGACTTTAGAAAATTATCTCTGTTTGGATCTATAAATTGGTTGGATAGGGTAAAACAACTTTCTCTGAACAAGAATATATGTAAATAGCTATGAATTTTATTTTTTATGACTTGGAGACTACAGGAAGAAATTCTACTTGGGATCAAATTATTCAAGTTGCTGCAATTTTAGTAGATAAAAATTTTAATGAACTTGAAAGATTTGAAGGTCGATGTCGTCTAAGATCAGGCTTGGTTCCTGAACCTGGTGCATTGTTAGTTAATAAAACATCAATAGATATGTTAAATAATGTCAATTTATCACATTATGAATTGATAAAAAAACTTCACGATAAATTTAAAAGATGGTCTCCAGCCATATTTATCGGATATAATACTATTTCGTTTGATGAAGAATTTCTTAGAAAAACTTTTTTTAAATTACTTCTAGAACCTTACACAACTCAATTTAATGGAAATAAAAGAGCAGATGTTTTGGGAATTACTAGAACATCTAAGTATTATTATCCGGAATGTTTATTAGTTGGTATGAATGAAAAAGGGAATCAAATATTTAAATTAGATAATTTGACTGAGTTGAATAAGATTGCTCATAATGCTCATGATGCAATGGGTGATGTAGAGGCTACTATAGAAATTACAAAAATTTTACAAAATAAGGCGAATATAATTTGGAATTCTGCTTTGAATAGCAGCAATAAAATTGATGTTGATAACTTTTTAATTAATAATGATGTAGTTTGTATGGACGAATATCATTTTGGTAAATTCAATACTCATGTGGTTACGTACTTATGCAAAAACCATTTTAATTATCCCCAGTGTTTTGATTTGCTCCATGATCCTGTTGATTATTTTGATATGTCAATTAAAGATTTAAAAATTAAAATTAAACAAAGACCGAAACTAATTAGAGAAATAAAAAATAATAAAAATCCTATATTATTAAATGCAAGTCATATTAATAAAATACCTATCTACAAAACTATTGGTATAGAAGTTATTCTTGAAAGGGCTAAAAAGATTAAAAATAACCCTGATTTTAAAAATAAAATTCAAAGAATATTAATTGAAGAAAATGAGGAAAGGGAGATTACTAAATCTCAGATCGATGTACAACCTGAAGATAGTCTGTACTTTGGAGGATTTCCCGATAAGAATGATAAATCAAAAATGTTAGATTTTCATAAATCTGATTGGGAAGAAAAGTTTTATATTTCAAATCAATTTAGAGATCAAAGATATAAATATTTTTCTCAAAGATTAATCTATGAGGAAGCACCCTTAGTACTTCCTAAATCTGATTATGAATTTATTCATAAAATTATTGCAAAACAAATTTTAAGTACTGATAATGAAAAATGGAATACAATACCAAAATCTTATCATGAGTTAGACACTTTAAGAGAACAATATGAAATTCAAGGTGATGATGAAAAACTATTATTTTTAGAAAACTTAGACAAGTTTCTTCAAGATCTTGAAAAAAAATATCAATAAGTAAAAACCAAGGAAGAAAGTTAGGAGAAAAAAATGGCTACCAATAAAACCAGTGACCAAAAATTTAAAGAAGATGTTTTAGAATCAAAGGAACCAGTTTTAGTTGATTTTTGGGCAGAGTGGTGTGGGCCTTGTAAAGCTATTGGTCCTTCTCTTGAGGAATTGTCAGAAGAAATGGCTAATAAACTAAAAATAGTAAAGATTAATGTCGATGAGAATCCATCAACTTCACAAGCTTATGGTATAAGAAGCATACCTGCTCTAATGATTTTCAAAAATGGTAAAAAAATTTCTGAAAAAATGGGCGCATTACCAAAGTCAACTCTTCAATCTTGGGTTAATGATACGATTTAATTAATTTTTGTTTGATTAAATTTTAAAGTATATCCTGCCAAATAAAGTGAACCTGTAATTAGAAGAGGTAAGTTTTTATCAGCAAGTATTAGAGCATTTTCTAAATTTTTAGCAGGATACACTTGTAACCCTGATTTTTTTAATTTTACAATTATTTGATTAGGAGAATATGAGTTATCTATTTCTGGTATAGAAATAGCAAACACTTCATTAATGTGATTTTTAAATATATTTACAAAATCTTTAACGTTTCTATTTCGTAACATTCCAATTATCAAATTCCATTTACCTAAAGATTTTTTATGTAGGTATTGATCCAAGACATATGCGCTATCTTCGTTATGTGCACCGTCTAAGATTGTAATATTTTCTCTATAATTTATAATTTTACCTTGTCCTAACTGATGAACTCTTCCTGGCCAAATTGTTCGTTTTAGTGCCAAATTGGTCTTTGGTATGGATATCATGGGAATTAATTTTTTTGCTGCAGTATACGCTGTAGAAGCATTCTCGTATTGATGATCACCTCTTAGTCCAAGCAATATATTTGATGAAATATCCTCAACTTCAATTATTTCACTTTTTAATTTTTTTGCATACTCTATTAATGTTTTATGTGCCGTTTTATTTTTTTGTTTTGCTATAATAACAGGAACATTCTTTCTTAAAATTCCAGCTTTTTCTAGTGCTATATTTCTAATCTTGTTTCCAAGAAACTCAATATGATCAAAACCTATTTTAGTTATAATAGATAGTTTTTTATTTTCTATAACATTTGTGGCGTCTAATCTACCACCCAAGCCTGTTTCAATAATATTCACATCACTAGGATTTCTGTAAAAAGCAATTATTGCTGCCGCAGTGGTTATTTCAAAGAATGTAATTGGGAGATTCTCATTTTTTATTTCTAATTCTTCTAAAATCTTTACTAATTTATCTTCTGATATTAATTGATTTTTTATTCTTATGCGTTCATTAAAATTTATTAAATGAGGTGAAGTGTATAAGTTGACTGTTAGATTATGATATTCGAGTATTTCCTTGAGAAAAGAGGCTGTTGAACCTTTGCCGTTAGTGCCTGCAATATGAATCACATTTTGCAAATTATTTTGAGGATTATTAAATTTTTTCATTAATAATTTTAACCTAGAAAGATTAAAGTCTATTAACTTAGGGTGAATTGAAAACATTCTATGTAATGTATTTGTTAATTTAATTCCTGATATCATTTTATTAAACTATATTAATCTGTGTTATCAGTTAATATAGAAAGTTAAAGCTTTTAATAAATCTGAAATTTTTTGTTTTTGTTCAGATCTTGGAATGACGATATCTATCATACCGTGAGATTTTAAATATTCGGCTGTTTGAAAATTTTCGGGAAGTTTTTCTTTAACAGTTTCTTCAATTACTCTTCTTCCAGCAAATCCTACTATCGCTCCTGGTTCAGCTATATGTACGTCTCCTAGCATTGCAAAACTTGCAGTAACACCTCCAGTTGTAGGATTGGCTAGTAAAACAATATAAGGTAATTTAGCTTCCTTAACTCTATTAATTGCAATAGTAGTTCTTGGCATTTGCATTAATGAAAAAATACCTTCCTGCATTCTTGCTCCACCCGAAGACGGCACTACGATTAAAGGACACTTTTTCTTTATTGCTTCTTCAGCAGCTATAATTAATCCGTCTCCAACATATCTCCCCATAGATCCAGCCATAAATGAAAAATCAAAACACGCTAAAATAACTGGTGTTTTGTTAATATAACCATAGCTAACCAACAATGCATCATCTAGTTTTGTTTTGTATTGTGCATCTTTTACACGATCAATATACTTTTTTTTATCCCTAAAATTAAGAGGATCTAATTTTGGTTTTGGTATCATAATATCATGTATTGTGTTTTGTTCTAATAGAAAATTAATTCTTTCCCTAGCAGATAGATGATCATGAAAACCACATGATTTACAAACATTATTGCTTTCACGAAATTCTTTATGAAATATCATCTGAGAACATGATTTACATTTAATCCATAAAATTTCATCTTGCTCTTTTATTTTAACAAAAGCCTTAAATTTAGGAAGTACTGTTTCTTTAATCCAGTTCAATTTTAATCTCCTTATCTTAACTTAACTAAATAATAAGGCTTAATTATGTTTAACGCTTTCTGACACTTCACTTATAAAATCTAAACATGAGTTAAGTGTATGTTTTGTAGCATTATTATTACTATCTAGTGATAACTTTATTAAATCAACTACTGCAGAGCCTACAACTATACCATCCGAAATGTTCGACATTAAAGAAGCTTGTGACGGTGATCTTATCCCAAATCCTATGATTACTGGAAGATCTGTGACAGATTTTATTTTTTTAAGATTTCTTGATACATCTTCTATATTCGGAGCTTGTGTACCCGTTATCCCTGTTATTGAAACATAGTATACAAACCCTGTTGCATTCAATAGAATTTTATTTAGTCTTTTAGTGTCTGTAGTAGGTGTAACTAGCCTAATTATACTCAGTTTATTTCTTTCAGCATCAATATAAAACTCTTCATCTTCTTCTGGTGGCAAATCAACAATAATTAAACCATCTACTCTACAATCAAGGCATTCTTTTATAAATTTATCTTTGCCATATCTGTATATGGGATTGTAATAGCCCATCAAGATAACTGGTGTTTGAAAATTTTTTTTCCTAAAATTTTTTACTAAAGATAAGCATTTTATTAAGTTCATACCTGATTTAAGAGCTCTTTGACTTGATAATTGTATTGATGGACCATCAGCCATTGGATCAGAAAAAGGCATTCCAATTTCAATAAAATCCACTCCGTTTTTAGGCAATTTTTGTATAAGATTTAAAGAGCTTTCAAAGTCAGGATCTCCAGCGGTTAAAAAAATTCCAACAGCTTTTTTATTATTAACTTTAAGTTGATCAAAAGTTTCTTTAATGCGGTTCATCTGCTTTTAAAAATTTTCTTTCTTCATTATTAATGGTAATACAGATGTTAAATCTTTGTCCCCTCTGCCACACATATTCATAATTATAATCTGTCCTTTTCTTTCAGCAGCAAGCGCGCCAGTTATATGTAAAGCATGAGCTGGTTCAAGTGCAGGTATAATTCCTTCTAATCGACTACACAGCTTAAAAGCTACTAAACTTTCTTCATCCGTTGTTGATAAATATTTTATTCTTCCAATGTCATGTAACCAAGAATGCTCGGGACCTATCCCTGGATAGTCTAAGCCAGCAGAAATTGAGTGTGCATCAACTATTTGTCCATCATTATCTTGAAGCAAATAAGTTCTATTACCATGAAGTATGCCTGGTGTTCCAGCTGAGAGAGATGCTGCGTGTAAAGTAGTTTTTAGACCTTTGCCGGCAGCTTCTACTCCAAAAATTTCTACTTCTTTATCATCTAGAAAAGGATGAAATAATCCTAAAGCGTTTGATCCACCACCAATACAAGCAACTAAAACGTCAGGTAATCTATTTTCTTTTTCTAAAATTTGTTTTTTTGCTTCTTCTCCAATTACAGATTGGAAATCTCTAACCATCTTTGGATAAGGGTGGGGTCCTGCAGCAGTGCCAATAATATAAAAATGTGTATTTGCGTTGGATACCCAAAATCTTAAAGCATCATTCATTGCATCTTTTAAAGTACCAGTTCCTGATGTTACAGGATTAATTTTAGCACCTAATAATTGCATTCTTTGAACATTTGATTTTTGTCTTTCAATATCTAATGCACCCATAAAAACTTCACACTCAAATCCAAACAGCGCACATGCAGTTGCTGTTGCCACACCATGTTGGCCTGCGCCTGTTTCTGCGATTATTTTATTTTTACCCATTTTTTTGGCTAATAAGATTTGTCCTATTACATTATTAATTTTATGGGCTCCAGTATGGTTAAGCTCATCTCTTTTTAAATAGATTTTAGCACCACCAAAGTGATTAGTTAATCTTTCTGCAAAATATAAAGGACTAGGTCTTCCTATATAATCTCTCCTATACATTTCTAATTCATCAATAAAACGTTGATCTTTTATTGCTTTTTCATATGAATTTTCTACTTCAAGAATTAGAGGCATTAATGTTTCTGCAACAAACCTTCCACCATGAATTCCAAATTTACCATTGGAGTCAGGTCCTTTTTTCAAGCTATTTAAATTAATCTCTGACATTATTGATCCATTACAAATTTCTACATTTCAACACAAAATTTTTAATTAACTGCGGATCTTTGATACCCTTTTTGGTCTCAAGTCCAGAAGAAATGTCTACTGCAGGTGGTTTAGCAATCTCAATAGCTACGTTTATATTTTTAATATTCAATCCTCCTGCAAGCATCCATTTTTTTTTAGATTTATAATTTTTTAAAACTTCCCAATTGAATTTTTTTCCATTCCCTCCAGGTAATTCATCAGATGGAGCATCTAGAAGCAAAATATCACACGTTTCCTCATATGGTTTAACAAATTTTTTTAAATTCATACCGTTTTCAACACCAATCCCTTTTATTATTGGAATATTAAATTTTTCTTTAATGTTTTTACATCTATTTGGAGATTCTTCTCCATGGAGTTGTATAAAGTCTGGTTTTATATTTTCTTTAATTTCGAATAAAAAGTCATCGGCAGGATTTACAGTTAGTGCTACTATTTTAGACTTTTCAAGCCTATCTTTTGCAAGTAATTTAGCGTTCATAATTGATAAATTCCTTGGAGATTTTTGATAAAAAACTAAACCTATGTAATCAACGCCAACATTTATAGCAGCATTCATTGAAATTTGATCATTTATACCACAAACCTTAATCTCAAATAAGTGTTTCATTATCCAAATTTAGTTAATGAATAGATCTATTGATATCAATTATTGATACGATCTTTCATTAATTTACCCATTCTAAAAAAAGGAATATGTTTTGCGGGAACTGCAACAATTGATCCATTTTTAGGATTTCTAGCAATACGAGCATCCCTTTTTTTAATGTCAAATACCCCAAACCCTCTTAATTCAATTCTTTCATTTTTTACTAGTGCAGTCCCTATAGTATCAAAAAATACGTTAACTATTTTAGTTGCATCTTTTTGAAACAATTCAGGATTAAATTTAGCAATTTTTTTAATTAAATCTGACTTATTCAAGATTATATCCCTTTAATGTATTTTATTAAGAACTTGATTCTTTTTTAGCTAAGGCAGCACCCAAAATATCGCCTAAACTTGCACCACTATCAGATGAACCATATTCAGCCATAGCTTTTTTTTCTTCTTCTATTTCTTTTGCTTTGATTGAAAGTGCAATTTTTTTAGCTTTCTTGTCAATATTAGTAACAGTAGCATCAACTTTGTCACCCACACCATATCTATCAGTTTTTTGATCTGCTCTTTCACGTGATAGGTCGCTTTTCTTTATAAAACCTTTAATATTGTCTCCAACATTTACTTCAAGACCATTATCCGTGATATTTGCTATTGTACATGTAACTGTTGAACCTTTTTTTATATTACCTATCTCTGATGCGGTGACGTCTTCAGTTAATTGTTTTATACCTAGAGAGATACGCTCTTTTTCTACATCAATGTCTAGAATTTTAGCTTTTAAAGAATTTCCCTTTGCATATGTTTTAATTAATTCATCACCATTTCCATCCCAACTTAAATCTGATAGATGTACTAGACCATCTAAATCTTCACTAAGTCCTATAAATAAACCGAATTCAGTTATATTTCTAATTTGTCCCTCAATTGTGTCTCCTACTTTGTTTTTTGACTTATAATCTTCCCAAGGGTTATCAATACATTGTTTTATTCCAAGAGATATTCTTCTTTTTTCAACATCAATTTCTAAAACCATTACTTCAACTTTTTCAGAAGTCGAAACTATTTTTCCAGGATGGACATTTTTTTTGGTCCAACTCATCTCAGAGACATGAACAAGACCTTCAATACCGTCTTCTAATTCTACAAATGAACCGTAATCTGTAATGTTAGTTACGATACCTAACATTTTTGAGCCTACTGGGAAGCGTTCAAAAACTTTTAGCCAAGGGTCTTCAGTAAGTTGTTTTATCCCTAATGAAATTCGTTGTGTTTCGTTATTAAATTTTGTAACCTTAACTTGAACAGATTCGCCTATTTGCAAAGCTTCAGATGGATGGTTAATTCTTTTCCAAGATATGTCTGTTACATGTAATAAGCCATCTACACCACCCAAATCAACAAAAGCTCCATAATCAGTGATATTTTTGATTACGCCTTGCAAAACTTGCCCTTCTTGAAGATTTGCAACTAGTTCAGTGCGTGCTTCCGCTCTACTATCTTCTAAAACAGCTCTTCTAGATACTACAATATTACCTCTTCTTCTATCCATTTTCAAAATCTGAAATGGTTGAGGAGTGCCCATTAAGACGCCTAAATCTTTGATTGGTCTAATATCAACTTGACTCCCGGGCAAAAAAGCAGTGGCTCCTTCAAGGTCTACCGTAAACCCACCTTTAACTTTACCAAATATAACGCCATTAACTCTCTGTTGTTTTTCTAGAGCCTTTTCTAGGTTTACCCATGATTCTTCTCGTCTTGCTTTTTCTCTACTTAATATTGCATGACCATTTATATCTTCCAATCTTTCAATATAAACTTCAACTATATCTCCAGGATTGATTTTAATATCTTCTTCATTATTCCCGAATTCCCTTAAAGGTACTCTTCCTTCAGATTTAAGCCCTACATCGATCAATATCATGTCTTTTTCAACTGACAAAACTGTTCCAGCGACTACTGAACCTTCAATGCTTGTCATTTCTTGAAAGCTTTGATCTAATAATTCTAAAAAGCTCTCATTAGCTGGGGTGGCTGTTCTATCAGCTTGTGACAATATTTACTCCTATTTTTGTTTGAATTTAAGCAATTTGATGAGGTTATAATTATACATACAAAAGAAATCAATCTATAATTTTGATTATTATATTTTTTAGCATCTTAGTTAGTTTTATCAATTTGCTAAAAAATATGTTTATCTGACAATTCATTTTTTACCTTCAATAATATTAGATACTTTAAAAAATAACTCTTGAGCATTAATTAAGCTAGTATCTATTATATAAGCGTCTTTAGCAGGAACTAAAGGCGAAATTTTTCTTATACTATCTAACTTGTCTCTTTCACGCATATTGTTAATCAAATTGAGCAACATACACTTTTCGTCATTTTCATGCAAGAAAGATATATTTTTTTCTAACAATCTTCTTTTGGCTCTTACTTCTAATGAAGCAGTAATGAAGAACTTAAAATCTGCATTTGGAAGAATTATGGTACCAATATCCCTTCCATCTAAAATACAACCACCATATTTTTTTTTGTT
The DNA here is from genome assembly GCA_902622875.1 of uncultured SAR116 cluster alpha proteobacterium. Lineage (GTDB taxonomy): Bacteria > Pseudomonadota > Alphaproteobacteria > Puniceispirillales > Marisalimonadaceae > Marisalimonas. The sequence goes on along the minus strand of CACNRW010000008.1, from coordinate 44,578 downwards.
AATCTTATTAAATTCTTTTTGTTTGTTATTTAAAATTTTTCTAAGATCAGGAAAAGTAGCAATTTTTGCAGCAAGCTTAGCAACAATTTCAGTTCTTAAATTTTCATTTTTTAATTCTTCAAGAATTAAATTTTGTGCAAAATCACAACATTGTTTTTCTAAATCACTAGTGTTATTTATATTTTCTTTAATGATATAAGAAGCAATTTTACGGTATAAAATGCCTGTATCCAAGTAAGGAAAATTATATTTATTAGAGAGTTTTTTTCCTAACGTTCCCTTACCAGAAGCTGCAGTTCCGTCTATTGCTATTTCTATCATTAAAAAATACTTATTTGTTAGTTTACATTTGATTTAATTTCGCGCCAATACCATTCATTTTATCCATAAAAAAAGGAAAAGAGGAATTTATTGTATCAGTGTCTCTTACTATTATTGATTTTTCAGTAACTAATCCTAAACATAAAAAAGACATTGCAATCCTATGGTCAAGATTAGAATTAATCTCTATATTTCCATAAATTATTCCTTTTGGACCTTTACCTTTTACGGTCATACTGTCAGTAGTTTCGTAAGTTTCAATTCCAAGTTTTTGTAAACCGTTACAAACATTTTTGATCCGATCAGTTTCTTTATATCTCAGTTCCTCAACTCCTTCCATTACAGTCTCTCCCGAAGCTCTTGTAGCAGCCATTGAAAGTATAGGATATTCATCGATCATAGATGCAGCTCTTGATTTAGGAACAGTTGTTCCCTTTAAATCACTTGAACAAGCCGTAATATCTGCAATTAATTCACCATTCATTTCTCTTTTATTAGTAAACTCAATGTTAGCACCCATTTCAATTAAAGTTTTATACAAACCTATCCTTAGCTCATTAATGCAAACATTCATAACCTTAACTTTGCTATTAGGTGTTATTATGGCCGAAACTATCGGAAATGATGCACTAGATGGATCTGCTGGAATATTTAGATCTAATGATTTAAGTTCTGGAATACCATCTAAAGTAATTTTCCATGACAGATCATCTAATTGGTATGTAGTAATATTAGCACCAAAAAACTTTAACATTCTTTCTGTATGATCCCTTGACAGTGAGGGCTCTATAATTGTTGTTTTTCCTAATGATGATAAACCAGCAAGTAATATACTAGATTTTACTTGAGCAGATGAGATAGGGCTTTGATATTCGATTGGTAAAGGTATTTTACTACCTTTTATTTTGATTGGTAAATTATTAGTTTGTCCATCTATTATTGCCCCAGTTTTTTTTAAAGGTTCGGTTATTCTTTTCATGGGCCTTTTTGACAATGATTCATCCCCAATGAATGTAGCATCAATATCTGAACCTGCTACTAAACCCATTAATAATCTAGCTCCAGTTCCAGAATTACCAAGATTAAGTCTATAATTAGATCCGTGAAAATTACCTATTCCACTGCCGAAGACCTCCCATTTATCATTTAACTTATTTATTTTAACACCTAGAATTTTTAGGGCGTCAGCTGTTGCCATAACGTCCTCACTTTCTAGAAGATTATTAATTTCAATTCTTCCATTTGCCAAAGAGCCAATTATTAGAGATCTATGTGAAATTGATTTATCTCCAGGAACACTCAAATTACCAGTGAGATAAGAAGATTTATTAGATGATATTGAATTCATTAAAGTTCGCCGTTTCTTATCTAGATTGCCAATATATATCTAATTTAGCAAAAGTTAATAAAATTCTTAAAAAATCTTTTGACAGAATTAATTTTTTTAGTCTAATCCCATATAAAATAAATTTTGTTGGGAGTTAAATAATGGCAAAACCTGAATGGGGTAAAAAAAGAATTTGTCTGGCCTGTAATACAAAATATTATGATTTTGACAAATCTCCTATTATTTGTCCATCTTGTGGAACTGAGTTTGATCCAGATGTTTATCTAAAAAGTAAGAAAGGTAAAAGTTTATCAACTAAATTAGTTTCTGAAGATAATGAAAATATATCTGAAGATATTTCAAATATAGATGATATTGCCACTGATAGTAACGAAGAAGTTGTAGTAGATGACGATCCTATACTTGATATAAACAAAGAGAATCAAGATGCAGATGCTGAAGATGAAATAAACATTAATGACGATATTTCTTTTATTGACGAAGATGAAATTAATGGAGATGATGGTGAAACGGAAGAGATTATTGATGAAGATACGGAAGAAATTATTAATGAAGAAAAATAATTAATATTTCAGGGGCTATAGCTCAGTTGGGAGAGCGCTACACTGGCAGTGTAGAGGTCAGCGGTTCGAACCCGCTTAGCTCCACCAATTATTTAAGAAAAGGACATATATATACTAGCACTAATAATTTCAGTAATTAACACAACAATTCTTAATCAAAAGGTACTTGTATGCCAATTGTTGGTTTTTTTAGTAAAAATTCTACTTTAGAACTTCAAATCGAGTGGGAAAAAAGACTGCGGGTGCATTTGCCATCTGTAAAGCTAGTTCCACTGTTATCTAAAGATGCAGAACAAGCAACATCGGCTCTTTTATGGAATTCCCCTCTAGAAATATTGAAAAATTTAAAAAATCTCAAAGGGTTAATATCTTTAGGCCAAGGTGTAGACCATATTCTTAAATATAATTTAATTCCCAAAAATCTACCAATTGTTAGAATAGTTGATCCTTACATGGCAAAATCTATGAGTCATTGGGTTATACTTTCTATTCTAAATTTTGTCAGAGATGCATACGGGTATTACGAACAGGAAAAAAATAAACAATATAAATCTAGAAAAGAATTAAATTTTTTATCTTTAAAAATTGGAATTTATGGAGTTGGAGCAATTGGAAGTGTTGTAGCAAAAGATTTACATAATTTAGGCTTTACAGTAGAGGGTTGGAGTAGAACTAAAAAAGAAATTGAAGGTGTAAATAGTTATTATGGAAAAAATTCCATTGAAAAATTAATAAAGAACTGTGATATCCATGTTTGTCTTTTACCACTAACGCCATCAACAACAAATATTTTTAACACATTAACTTTTGCTAAAATGAAACGTGGATCTTGTTTTATAAATGCCGGAAGAGGAGATCAAGTTGTTGAAGATGATTTACTTGAAAAATGTAAATCTGGTCATATCTCAAGCGCAATTTTGGATGTTTACAGAGATGAACCTTTACCAAAAGATCATAAATTTTGGAAGCAAAAAAATATTAGAATTTGGCCCCATGTAGCTGCAGAAACAAATCCAGAAACAGCCGCTAAACAGATAGCTAATGCAATAAATTGCATAGAAATAGGTAAGTTACCTCCTAATACAATTGATCGAAATTTAGGTTATTAGAATATACAATATTTCAGGAGACTTTCATGAACTTAAAAAAACAAATCAGCGAATTAAATACTATTCGAGGTGCAATGATATTTGAATTCTTTAGCCCTGGAATACCAATTATTTTAAAAAATGCGGGTTGTCAATTTATAATTTTTGATATGGAGCATGGTGGCCTTTCTTTAGAACAATTTAAAACTTTAGCAATCATAAGTAATGCAAATAATATTTCTCCTCTAATCCGAATACCCGAAGTTAGTTATAATTATGTGGCAAGAGCTTTAGATTTGGGAGCTGCTGGGATTATGGTACCAATGGTCAATAGTCAAGAAGAAGCATTAAAAATTGTTCGTTCATCTAAATATCCATTAATGGGAGTAAGGGGTGCTGGCTTTGGTTTTTCTCATGATAATTACAAGAATGAAGACCCTTTAAATTACATAGATAAGGCAAATAATAATCTAACAAATATCATTCAAATAGAATCTAAAGTAGCACTAGAAAATGTTGAGAAAATAGCTGCCATTGATGGAGTAGACTGTTTATGGGTTGGGCATTTTGATTTAACAAACTTTTTGGGAATTCCGGGTCAATTTAGCTCTGATATTTATTTAAAAGCTATAAATAGGGTTGTGGATGCTGCTAAATTAAATAAAAAGAGTCTTGGAATTATGGTAAATAATCGTGATGAACTTAATATGTATTCCAATCTTGGTTTCAACATGATTGCTGTTGGTACAGAAATGAGTATCTTATCAAGATCAATTTCTCAAATATTGCAGTAATCTCGAATGATAATTATGGAGAGTTTAAGATGTTTAAAGTTGGAATTTCTGGAGATTTGTTAAACAATAAAAACGAACCTTGCTTTGGTAATGGTCCATTGGAACTCTTAAAAAATAGAAATGATATAGAAATATCTTGGATGGATAAGACTATAACAGAAATAACACATGATATGACTTCAATTTATGACGCTATATTATTGAATTTACCAAAAGTAAAAGCTCATTCTGTTTCCAATACTGAATGTAGATTAAAAATCATTGCTAGGTTTGGTGTGGGGTTTGATTCTGTTGATATTGAGGCTATGAAAAGAAAAAACATTATAGTCACAAACACTCCTAATGCAGTTAGAAGACCTGTTGCTGTTGCGGCATTAACGATGATATTTGGTTTAGCTAGTAAAGTCATAAAAAAAGATAATCTTGTAAGAACAGGTAATTGGGACCAAAGGACTAATTTTATGGGAGTTGGACTAAGTAGGAAAACTCTTGGTGTTATAGGAGCAGGGAGTATTGGTACAGAAACAATTAAATTATCAAAACCGTTTTTTAAAAACATATTAGCTTATGATCCTTTTTTATCGAAAGAAGAAATTTCTATAAAAGGTGCAATTAAAACTGAGATTCATGAGTTAGCATCAAAATCTGATTTTGTCGTGGTTCTTTGTAATCTTGATAGTTCTACTAAAGGGATGATTAATTCAGAATTTTTTTCAAATATGAAGAGAAGTGGATATATTTTTAATTTGTCAAGAGGCCCTGTAATTAATGAAATTGATTTAGAAAAGGCACTAGAAGATGAAAAGATTGCCGGTGCTGGTTTAGATGTAACAAATATAGAACCCCTGTCAAAAACTAGTAGATTGTTAAAATACGATAATGTAATAATTACACCTCATGCACTTTGTTGGACTGATGAATGTTTTAATGATATTGCAACAGAAGCTATAGGTTCAATAATAAATTTTATTGATCATAAACCAATTTCAAACCAAGTTAATTAACGGTTAAGCAGCTTTTTCTTGAACTGATTGTGAAATCACAGCAAAAGCGCTTTCAGTATTTTTACAACCTCTTAATTTAGTCGTTAGTTCTTTATTTCTAAGTAATCGTGAAACTAAAGCAAGAGCTTGCAAATGTTCAGAACCCCTATTATCTGGTGCCAATAGTAAAAATATAATATCAACTGGTTGATCGTCATTAGCATTATAATCTAAACTGTTGGATAATATTGCTACAAAAACCTTTGGCTTATCAATATTATGACAACTAGCATGAGGAATAGCTATACCGTTTCCGACTGCTGTTGATCCCAATTTTTCGCGCTTTAATAGAGTTTCAAGCAGCTTCTGCGAATCAATTTTAAAATTTATTTCTGCTAATTTAGTCAACTCATCAAGAACATTTTTTTTACTGCTAGCTTCAAAATTAACCAAAAAGGATTTATCGGACATCATATTAATAATATTCATTTTATACCTTAATAAATAAGTCAAAATAATTAGGAACAGTTAAATAGTATTAACTTTGAATTCAGTCAAGTTTATATTGTAATTATTTTTATTTAAAAATTATTTCCTAGATAAACGTCTCGAACCCTTTTATCAGATTTAATCTGATTAGGATCACCAAACATTATTACTGATCCTTCAAAAAGTATATATGCTTTGTCAATAATTCCTAATGTTTCACGGACATTATGGTCAGTTATAAGTACACCTATATTTTTTGATTTTAATTTATGAATTAAACTTTTAACATCTTCAATGGCTATGGGATCAATCCCAGCAAGAGGTTCATCAAGAAGTATATAACTAGGTTTTGTAGCCAAAGCTCTAGCAATTTCTGTGCGTCTTCTTTCTCCTCCGGATAAGGTAGCTCCATATGAATGTCTTATTTTGCCAATATTAAATTCAGATATTAATTCTTCTAAAATTTGAATTTTTTCATTTCTTGTATTTTTTTGTAGTTCTAAAACTGACAAAATATTTTGTTCAACTGTTAATCCTCGAAAAATAGACGATTCTTGTGGTAAATATCCTATGCCATTTTTGGCACGAATATGCATTGGTAAGTGGTTAATTCTTGATTGATCGAGGATTATATCGCCTTCATCAGTGTTGATAAGTCCAGCTATCATATAAAAACATGTTGTTTTTCCTGCCCCATTAGGTCCTAAAAGACCAACTGCTTCTCCTTTTTTTAATTCAAGGGAAACCCTATTAACAACCTTTCTATTATCGTATGTTTTAGAAATAGATTTCACAACTAAACCTTGTTTGCTAATATCATTTTCAACATTTCTTTTTGATAGTTGAAAATCATGAATTTTATTATCATTTCCATTTCTTTGAAAAGAAGATGATTTCAGCCTCATAAGTTCTTCTTCTAAACTTTTCAATCTGAGCCCCTTTATTTATTTTTTTTTATGGGAGAAAAAATACCTTTAACTCTTTCTTTCTTTTTTGGATTTCCAATAATATTACTTATACCAGTTTTAAGATTTGTTATTCCTTTAGATCCATTAAGAATAGAATTCTGATTTATTATTGTCACATTTCCTGAAAGTCTTACTATTCCATCTGATGAATTGTAGATGCCTAGATCAGCTTTCGATTTTTTTCCTTTTTTCATACTTTCTATAATAACGTTTCCTTTTGCAATAGCTTTATGTAAAGACTTATCTTTTGCAGTAAAATCTGCCTTAACGCTATCAGCAAAAATTACATTTTTGTTAGATAAGATGATTTTTACATTACCTGTAGCCACTGCTTTATTTTTTAAATCATCAAACATTATAATTTTTTTTGACTCAACATATCCTGTTGGGGATGAGAAGGTTTGAAAAGGCCCAGATATAATTAAAAGTTTTTTTTCAATATCATATGTCATAAATTGACCTGTTGCCATGGATTTGTTTTTAGTAAGTATTACTTTCTCTTTCGCAGTTATATTTTTTAGTATATTCTCACCATTTTCTATACCATATTCAGCTCTTACAATATTTGCTTTTAATGTTATTCCATTTTTTTTTAAAATAACGTTACCTTTAGCTAAATAATATTTTTCTTTTTCAAACCATTCAATTGAAATATCTGCTTCTACAGATAAAACAGTACTATTTTCTTGATTTACTTGTTTTGCTAAGGCAGCACATGATAGGGATGTTAAGAAAATTAGAGAAAATAGGTAGTGTTTTATATTTGTCATTTTTTATTATATAAAAGCATATTAAGTGTAGCTTTTCCTTTAATCTTTATGTATTGACCATTTTTTTTGACATCAAGACCTTTTCCTTTGATTTTAGTATTGCCTGATACTATGTATACGTCTTCATTCGTGTAATAATTACCTTTTTCAAAGGTTCCAGTTAGACTATTTGTTTTCAAAACAAATTTTCTTAGTTCTTTTGTAATTTTAACTTTATTCGAAAAGTCGAAATTATCATAGTTATTTGATAATATTGCATGCCCAGCAGAAATGATTGTTAAAATCCCTTTTTGATTAATGGTTGTCAAAGAATTTTCCAATATAATTTTTTTATCAAAAGATTCGCTTTCAATAAGACTTTCTGCAACTATTAAAAATTTTTCTCCCTTTTTATTTTCTTGACGGATTTTAACTCCGAGAATTTTATCTTTATTTTTTTTGGGAACTTTATTTAAAAGTACATTTTTTAATTTTTCTTTGTTATTCAAAATACTTTTATCACTTAAAAAACTATTAATTATGAAGCTAAAAATTATTATTAATATAAATGATGCAAAGATTGATTTACCGCTAATTATTTTCATTTTCCAAAGTCAAAAATATAAATTAAGTTATAATCTTAATGAGAAAAGATATCTAAATTATCAAATCCAATTATATCTAATTTTGATCTAGTTTTTATAAATTCAAAACATTGTTTTGCTATATTTTCTTTTCTCTCACGTTTAAGTATTGCATCCAACTCAATTTTTATTTGATGCAGGTAAAGAACATCTGAGGCAGCATAGTTTAGTTGTGCTGAATTTAAATTTTCTGAACCCCAATCAGACGTTTGGTTTTGTTTATCTAATTCAAAACCCAATAGATCTTTACATAAATCTGCGAGCCCATGCCTAGCGCCAAAAGTTCTTGATAATTTAGAAGCAATTTTTGTACAATATATTGGTCCATTTAATTTACATATATTTTTTTCGATAACAGCAATATCGAACCTAGCAAAATGAAATAATTTAGTGGAGCTTGGATTATTAAATATTTTTTTTAAATTTATAAAGCTTTTCTTATTAGTTAGGCTTTTGTTGGAAATTTGAACTAAATGAGCTTTTCCATCGCCATTAGACAACTGTATTAAACACAGTCGGTCTCTGTGCAGATTTAGTCCCATAGTTTCGGTGTCAATTGCAATAATGTCACCAAACTCTATGTTAGAAGGAATATCATCCTGGTATAAAAAGTAATTCATTTGTCTTCCATTAAGTTCTAAATAGTGGAAATATTATTTAAATTATATTATCTCTATTATAAGCACCTTCGCTAAAAATTATAATACATTAAATTTTATATAAAGGTAAGAAATATGGGAAAACGTAAAAATAAAAAATTTCTTATTTTTGGAGGAACTGGTTTTCTTGGAAACTCGTTAATTAGATTGCTCTTAAAAATGGATGCCGAAATTATTTTGTTTACCCGTGTATCAAGTTCAGGTAAGTCGATACAAAAATATAAATCTAATCCAAATATAAAAATTGTGTACTGGAATTTTACTGACTATGAACTTATTAAAGAAAATATATCAAACTCAGATTGTATAATTAATTTATGTGGTATTTTATATGAGAGTAGAAAGAATGATTTTTTTAGAATTCATTCAGACTTCCCTGCTCTTTTAGGCAAGATCTCATCACAAAATAATTTAGATTCACTAATACATGTTTCTGCATTAGGTGTTTCAGAATTTTCAGAAAGTAAATATTCAAGAAGTAAAGCAATAGGCGAAAGAAAACTCCTAGAAAACTTTCCTAATGGAAAAATAATTAGACCATCATTATTATTTGGAAAAGATGACAATTTTTTTGGACAATTTTCAGAAATGGCTTCCATATCACCCTTTTTACCTTTAATTTCAAGAACTACAAAATTTCAACCTGTTTTTGTAGATGATGTTGCAAAGGCAATAATCAACTTATTAAAAAGTACAAAATATAAAGAAAGTACTTTTGAAATTGGGGGAGAATTCATTTATAGTTTCGAGGAGCTTTTAAAAATTTTATTAGAGATTAAAAACATTAAGAGAATTTTAATTCCTCTTAATCCTAAATTGATGATGATACCTGCATTCTTTTTACAACAACTACCAAAACCACCTTTTACAGTTGATCAAATGAAACTTTTAAAAAAAGACAATATATTAGATAATAATTTGCCGGGTTTAAAAGAGTTGGGTATCAAGCCAGCTGACATGAAAAAAGAACTAGTCAATATTTATCGATAGATTTAGTTAGTAATAAGCGTATATTAAAATCACAACACCAAGAACTATTCTATAAAAAACAAAGATTTTCAAAGAGGCTGTATTTATCCATTTCATAAATAGTTTAATTGTTATAAATGCTGAACAAAAGCTTAAAATAATCCCCATGATTATTTCAACATTAAAGAAAAAACCCTCTTTATAAATAAGTGAAAAACTTTCTAATGTCATTGCAGCAAATATTACAGGAATTGATAATAGCAAAGAATACTTAGAAGCATCATATCGACTAAAGCCCATAAATAAACCTGCAGTAATAATAATACCTGATCTACTAGTACCAGGTATCAGAGCTAGAATTTGAAATAATCCTATGATGAAAGCATCTTTTAAATTTAAGCTTTTGATAAATTTTCTGATCTTAAGGTTTGTATCAGCTATCCCCAGTAAAATTCCAAAACCTAGGGTTGACCATCCTATAATTTCTAGATTACGAATTATATCGAAATCATATAAATGTATTAAAAATCCGACAAAAACGATTGGTATAGTGCTAATAATCAAGTTTTTAAAAGTTATAAACCCTTCATTACTTTTTTTTAGAAAAAAAGTATCAATAGCTATATTTGAAATATCTTTTTTTAAATAAAATATTACTGCTAAAAGAGATCCAAAATGTAAAGCGACATCAAAACTTCTCTTAGATGATATGGATCCAAATATTTCTGGAATAATTATTAGATGAGCACTTGAAGAAATTGGAAGAAACTCAGTAATACCCTGTACCATTGATAGTATAATGATTATTTCTAAAGCCATTTTATACTCTTTAATTTGTATAAATATTATTAGACTTATATAATCATATTATCTAATAAAAAATTAACTTAATACTTTTATAAAAATTTTAACTTTTAGCTTATGTAGTAATTGATGATTTGGAATAGAAAAAAACCATATTTAGCAGAAATCATTTCTAGTAAGCTATTATCAGGTAAATATTCTAACAAAGAAATTATGCATTATGAGATTTCTCTAGGAGATAGTGGAATATACTATGAACCAGGAGATAGTTTAGCTGTAATTCCAACCAATGATCATAATCTTGTCTTAGCTATTATAGATAGACTAGATGTAAATCCTTCAATTATTCCAGATGGCCAAAATTCTTCTTTATTTGAACTTCTCATATCACATTATGAGATTTTAACTCCGACAAATAGATTGATATATTTTATAAATGAAAACATTAAACATAATGATCTTAACAAGGTTGTAAAAAGTGATGATAAAAATTTATTAAATCAATTTAAATATGGAAAGGATGTTTTAGACTTTATAAATCTAGATAAAAACTTAATGATAGATTTAAATATATTTTTAACTCTCTTGAAACAGCTACAGCATAGGGCTTATTCAATTACTTCAAGCTATAATGCGTACCCAAAAAAAGTTCACCTTACTGTATCCACACAAAGATGGAAAAATAATTTAAGAGATTACCACGGTGTATGTTCAACCTTTCTAGCCGATAAATGTATTAAGGGTACTAAAATAAAAGTTTTTCTAATACCTAATAGAACTTTTAAATTACCCAAAAATCAAAAAAAAGATTTAATAATGATTGGACCAGGTACAGGTCTTGCCCCCTTTATATCTTTTCTTCAAGAAAGAAAATTTTTAAGAAGTTCTGGAAAAAATTGGCTTTTCTTTGGTGCTCAAACGAGAATTAACGATTTTATTTATGAAAATGAAATTTTAAATTTTAAAAAAAATAATGTTTTGCAAAAATTAGATTTGGCATTTTCAAGGGACCAATCAAAAAAAATATACGTGCAAGACAGAATGTATGAGTCAAGAGCAGAAATTTTTCAATGGATTGAAGATGGTGCTATTTTATATGTTTGTGGAGACGCACTTAAAATGGCAAAAGATGTAGATAGTATATTGAGAAAAATTATAGAAGAGCAACTTAATTGTAACGAAACTAAAAGTTTGGCATACATTAAAAATTTAAAAAAAGAAAAAAGATATTTATTAGATGTATATTAAATTTTTAATTTAATTTTCTAGCCTTAAGGAACACAGTAATGAAATGGGATAGATTAAGATTATTCAATATTGTAGCTCAAACACGGAATATTACTGAGGCGTCCTATATATTACATATAAGTCAATCTGCTCTAAGTCGACAAATGAAGGCGCTTGAAAATGAATTAGGAGTAAAGCTTTTTTTAAGAAACTCTGATGGTATTTCATTGACCAAGGCAGGAATGAGATTGTCGTCTTCTGTCCAAGTTTTAGCGTCTGATATAAGTAAAACACATAACCAGTTGCTTGAAGATATGGATGTCCCCTCTGGAAGATTAAATGTCTCTGCAACAAATGCTTTTGGAGCTTTATGGGTTGCACCGAGGATGTCTAAATTTAAAACCTTGTATCCTGAAATAAATGTGGCACTTAGTCTTAGAGACTCTGAGCCAAGGGTTACAAATTTTAATTCAGATATAGAAGTTAGAATGACACCTAGCTTATCGCAAGATGATGTTCAAATTAAGTTGGCAGATTGTAAATATAAGATATTTGCATCAAATGAATATATTTCGAAAAATGGATATCCTAAAACCAGTAGTGATTTAGATAACCACAAAATTATTTCTTATGGTGAAGATGCTCAACCACCAATTGATAGGCATAGGTTAAACTGGTTGTTAACAATCGGCAAAGAAAATAAAAGACCTAGAAAACCAATTTTAGAAGTTTCAAGTATTTATGGCATCGCAAAAGCTACTGAAGTTGGTATGGGAATAGCCTCATTACCTGATTGGATGGAATTTGAAATGATAGAACTTACGGAAGTTTTATCACAATTAGATGGTCCTAAAATGTCAATATCATTGTGTTTTAATTACGAATTAAGAAATGACTCTAGAATAAAAGCTTTTAAAGATTTTATGACAAAAGAAGCAGAAACAATTAATTAATTTGTTAATCATTTTTGAAATGCAATTTATGCATACCTGACATATAATGAATCATTTTACAATTATAGTTATATTAACTATGTTCCACTTCCCTTAAGGTGTTACTTAATAAACAAATTGCACTCTATAACCTACATTAGCCAAATAATACTAAGGATTAATGGATGAAAATAAACAAGATTAACAAAATGGGTTTTCCTAAGGAATATGGTTTATATGATCCTCAAAACGAACACGAGAATTGTGGTTTTGGATTTATTGCGAATATTAAAAATGAACCAAAACATGAAATAGTCCATCAAGCTTTGGAAATTGTTCATAATCTTGATCATAGAGGTGCAATAGGAGCAGATCCATTAGCTGGAGATGGTGCGGGGATATTAATACAGATTCCTGACGACTTTTTTAGAGAAACCTTAATTAATTCCAATATAAATTTACCCAAAGTTGGAAGCTATGGTGTAGGGATGGTGTTTTTACCATCTCAAAAAAAGAGGGCAGAATTAGCAGTTAAAGCAGTTGAAAAGGCAATAAAAAACGAAAATCAAGAACTTATTTGTTGGAGAGATGTTCCTGTAGATGAAAGTGTATTAGGTAAAACTGTTAAAGATAATGCACCGATTATAAAACAATTTTTTATTAAAAAAGACGAAGCTACATCAACAGAACAGGAATTTCAAAGAAAACTATATGTTATCAGAAAACAATGTCTTTTTTTACTCCAAAATGAAAAAGATGACTGGGACGACTTTTATGTTGTTTCACTCTCTTCAAGGACAATTATATTTAAAGGAATGGTTTTAGCCCCAAACTTATCTAAATTTTATATTGACTTCCAAAACAAAAATTTTAAGACAGCTATTGCTTTGTTTCATCAAAGATTTTCTACTAATACTTTTCCTTCATGGAGACTTGCGCAGCCATTTAGGTATTTATGTCACAATGGAGAAATAAACACTGTCAAAGGCAATACTAACTGGATGAATTCAAGAAGATACAGTATGTCATCAGACGTATTAAAAGATGATTTAAAGAAAATATGGCCAATTATTGAAAAATCTCCTTCAGATTCAGCCACATTTGATAACGCTTTAGAATTACTTGTAATGTCTGGTTATTCATTACCGCATGCTATGATGCTTATGATACCAGAAGCTTGGAAAGATAATTCATTAATGGATCCTAAACGTAAGTCATTTTATGAATATTATTCTGCTTTAATAGAGCCATGGGATGGTCCTGCAGCTATGGCATTTACTGACGGCATGCAAATAGCTGCTACTTTAGATCGAAATGGGCTTAGACCTGCAAGATATGTTGTTACCAATGACGATTTGGTCATTATGTCTTCCGAAGTTGGAGTACTTCGGGATATACCAGAAAATAAAATAATAAAAAAATGGCGATTACAGCCAGGTAAAATGCTTCTTGTAGATTTACAAGAACAAAGAATAATATCTGATGAGGAACTAAAAGATAAGCTAGTCAATACTTTTCCATATGATAGTTGGGTTAAAGCATCTAAATTAAAAATTGAATCTTTTGACATTAAAACTAATAAAGAATTTCCTGACGAGGGAGTTTTATTAGATTTACAACAAGCCTTTGGCTATAATAAAGAAGACTTAAAATTTTTTCTTGAACCTATGATTTTACAAGGGCAAGATCCAATTGGCTCCATGGGACGAGATATTCCTTTAGCTGCTTTATCTGATAAGAACCGTTTATTGTATGATTACTTTTTTCAAAATTTTGCTCAAGTAACAAACCCCCCAATTGATCCTATTCGTGAAGAATTAGTCATGTCGCTAATGAATTTTATTGGTCCAAGGCCTAACCTATTGGATCCTAAGTCAGGCGCAAATCAAAAATTAATTGAAGTTAATCATCCTATATTAAACAACGACGATATCGAAAAAATAAGGAAAATTGAAAACTTCTCATCGGGAGATTTAAAATCTTTTACTCTCAGTATTTGTTATAATAAAAAAATAAAAAAACAATTCAAAATTGAAGATTTTATTGAAGAGATTTGCGAAAAGGCTGAAAATTTAATTAATAACAATTTATGTAATATTATTATCTTGTCAGATAAAGACCTTGATAAAAATAATGTTGCCATACCTGCATTACTAGCTACTAGTGCTATACACCACCATTTGATCAAAAAAGGCTTAAGAACAAAAGTTGGTTTGGTTGTTGAAACTGGTGAAGCTAGGAGAGTTCACGATTTATGTCTTTTAGCAGGCTATGGAGCTGAAGCTATTAATCCATATTTAGCTTTTTATACATTATCCAATATTATAAAAAATAATAATCAAAACATTTCTGAAAGTGATGCTTACACCAAATACATTAAAGCAGTTACTAAAGGTATGCTTAAAGTAATGTCCAAAATGGGTATATCAACTTATCAATCTTATTCAGGGGCACAAATTTTTGATGCTGTAGGTCTTTCTTCAAAATTAATTGATAAATATTTTTGTGGGACTGCTTCTAAAGTTGAAGGTATTGATTTAGACGAAATCCAAAAGGAAACAGAAAATAGACATGAATTAGCTTTTGGCAACTCACCTATACTCCTTAATGACTTAGATGTTGGGGGAGACTTAAGTTATAGAATTAGAGGTGAAGAACATGTTTGGACACCAGAAACAATAGGAATGCTTCAACATTCTGTTAGAAGTGCCAACTTCAACACTTTTAAAAAATACTCAAAAAAAATTAATGATCATTCAATTAAGCTAAAGAATTTAAGAGGACTTTTAAAATTTAACTCTAAGTCTAATCCAATAAATTTAGATGAGGTAGAAGCAACCTCTGAAATTGTAAAAAGATTTGCTACTGGAGCTATGTCTTTAGGTTCTATTTCTACTGAAGCACATACTACTCTTGCAATTGCTATGAATCGTCTTGGTGGAAGATCTAACACTGGAGAAGGTGGAGAAGAAACTTCCAGGTTTAAGCCCATGTCAAATGGTGACTCTATGAATTCAAGAATTAAGCAGGTAGCATCTGGCAGATTTGGAGTTACAACTGAATATCTTTCGAATGCCACTGACATTCAAATTAAAATGGCTCAGGGAGCCAAGCCAGGAGAGGGTGGCCAACTTCCAGGTGGTAAAGTTGACGAATTCATTGCAAAGATTAGGCATTCAACTCCTGGTGTAGGTCTAATATCTCCTCCACCTCATCACGATATATATTCTATAGAAGACTTAGCGCAACTTATACATGATTTAAAAAATGTTAATCCGAAAGCCAGGGTATCTGTTAAACTTGTTTCTGAAATTGGGGTTGGGACTGTCGCTGCGGGAGTAAGTAAGGCATATGCAGATCATGTTACAATTTCAGGAAATGATGGAGGTACTGGAGCAAGTCCAATTACTTCATTATTAAATGCTGGAGGACCATGGGAGACAGGTTTAGCTGAAACACATCAAACACTTGTAATGAATGGTTTAAGAGAAAGAATAGCTGTGCAGGTTGATGGTGGGTTACGAACAGGTAGAGATGTAGTGATAGGGGCAATGTTAGGTGCAGATGAGTTTGGTTTTGCTACTGCAGCTTTAATCTCAGAAGGATGTATTATGATGAGAAAATGTCATTTAAATACCTGTCCGGTCGGAGTTGCAACTCAAGATCCCGAATTAAGGAAAAACTTTACAGGTCAACCTGATCATGTTGTTAATTTTTTTGTTTTTATAGCTAACGAAGTTAGAGAAATAATGGCACAACTAGGTATTAAAAACTTTAATGATTTAATTGGTAGAAGGGATTTGCTTGATTTTCACGGTGCAGAAGAACATTGGAAAGCACATGGACTTGATTTAGCGCGACTAATTGTTCCTTTGTCCAAAGAAAATAACCAAAGTTTTTTTAACTCTAAAAAGCAAGATCATAGATTAGAGCTTGCACTTGATAATTTTTTGATTTCAAAATCAAAGGATGCGATATCTAATAAAAGTAAAGTTAACTTTAAATCAAAAATTGTTAATACAAACAGATCAGTTGGTGGAATGCTGTCTGGTGTTATCGCTAAAAAATATGGTCACAACGGGTTGCCTAATGATACAATAAAAATAAATTTTTCTGGGAATGCTGGTCAAACCTTTGGTGCATGGCTAGCTAAAGGTGTTTCCTTTTATCTAGAAGGAGATGCTAATGATTATGTTGGTAAAGGCTTATCAGGAGGTAGGATATCAATTTATCCACAAGAAAATAGTTCAATTATTGCCCAAGATAATATAATTGCAGGAAATACACTCTTGTATGGAGCTATTTCTGGAGAATGTTACTTGAGTGGTGTTGTAGGTGAACGTTTTGCAGTAAGAAATTCAGGAGCAACGGCTGTTGTTGAAGGATGTGGCGATCACGGATGTGAATACATGACAGGTGGTGTGGTTATTGTTTTAGGAAAAACAGGTAGAAATTTTGCAGCGGGAATGTCTGGGGGCATTGCATACATCCTTGATGAGGATAATACCTTCGAAGCCAATTGTAATAGGTCTATGGTTGAATTAGAAAAAGTATCTCGTTTTGAAGGTTCAAAATATAGTTCTTTAAAAAATATAAATAGCGATTTGTTAGACTTCGATGAAGCCCGATTAAAATTAATAATACAAAAGCATTTTAAGTTTACTAAAAGTAAAAAGGCCAAAATTATTTTGGATGATTGGAATAGATATATTAGGTTTTTTCATAAAATCACTCCTTTTGATTTTAAAAGAGCATTAATTGAAAAAAAAGAAAAATTAAAATTAAAAAATAACACACCCAATAGAATTGCTGGAGAATAAAATGGGAAAATCAACAGGATTTATGGAGCTAGATCGTGTAGAAAGGGATTACGAACCTGTCGAGGATAGGGTTAAACATTTTAAAGAGTTTTTAATACCATTAGATCCCAAAGAAGTTTCTAATCAAGGTGCAAGATGTATGGATTGTGGAATACCATATTGCCATCAAGGTTGTCCGGTTAACAACTTAATACCTGATTGGAATGACATGGTTTATAATAACAGGTGGAAAGAAGCTTTAGATTTATTACATTCTACAAACAACTTTCCTGAATTCACCGGTAGGATTTGTCCTGCACCTTGCGAAGCATCATGTACATTAAATATTACAGATAACCCAGTAGCTATTAAAACAATCGAATGTTCTGTTGTAGATAGGGGATGGGAAGAAGGTTGGATAAAGCCCCAAATACCCTTAAAAAAATCTGATAAAAAAGTTGCAGTCATTGGTTCTGGACCATCGGGACTAGCCTGTGCCCAGCAATTAGCTAGAGCGGGACATTCTATTGTGGTCTTTGAGAAAAATGACAGAATAGGGGGATTGCTTAGAATAGGGATACCCGACTTTAAAATGGAAAAAACACTCATTGATAGAAGAATGTCACAAATGGAACTAGAGGGTGTTGAATTTAGAGTTAATAGTCACGTTGGTAATAATATTAGCATAGAAGAGTTAAATAATGAATTTGATGCTATTGCTTTTTGTGGTGGTTCTGAACACCCAAGAGATCTTCCCGTTGAAGGAAGAGAATTAAAGGGTGTCTACTTTGCAATGGAATTTCTGTCACAGCAAAATGACCGAGTATCAGGTAAAACTATTAATTCTGAAATTGAAATATTAGCCAAAGGTAAAAATGTTCTTGTTATTGGTGGTGGTGATACCGGGTCTGACTGTGTTGGAACATCAAACCGGCAAGGAGCTAAATCTGTTACACAACTTGAATTGCTTGATCAACCACCTGAAAAAGAGGATAAAGCTTTAACTTGGCCTAATTGGCCAATGAAATTGAGGACCTCAACTTCTCATCAAGAAGGTTGTGAAAGAAACTGGTCAGTTTTAACAAAATCATTTGAAGGTGAAAATGGCAATGTATCAAAGCTTAATTGTGTAAATGTTGAGTGGAAAAAGGGTGATGATGATAGATTGACAATGACAGAAATCAAAGGTTCTGAATTCTCTTTTGAAGCCGATCTTGTTTTACTAGCAATGGGTTTTGTGCATCCAATACATGAGGGTTTAATTAAACAAATAGGGGTTAAATTAACACCAGTTGGAAACTTAGAAGCCAATGATACTAAATATCAAACATCAGTTAATAAATTTTTTGCAGCAGGTGACTCAAGACGCGGTCAGTCCCTAGTCGTATGGGCTATTAAAGAAGGTAGACAATGTGCAAAATCAATTGATGAGTTTCTTATGGGTAAATCGGATTTACCAAGATAATTTTTATTATTTATTTTGGACCTTTTCTTAATTATAATTCATTATTCTGAATTAAAATTATAATCCGAGCTTATTAAAGAACAAATTTAACACATTACTTTTAAAATAAATAAAATATATGTTCACTCTTCATCATTATTATCTTTGTCCATCTTCTAGGTTTATTAGGTTAATTTTAGAAGAGCACAAGATTAAATATAGTGTGCAGCTTGAAAATTATTGGAAACCACAAAAGGATTTTTTAAAAATCAACCCAGCAGGTCATTTACCTATGCTTGTTAATGAAGAAAACTACCCAATCATAGGCTCAAATGCATGTTTGGAATATTTTAAGGATTTAAATTTGAAACCGGATTTAGTAGGTAAAAATTATAGAGATAAGGCAGAAATATACCGTTTATATCATTGGTTTGAAACTTTATTCAAAAAAGAAGTTTTAGATCCAATTATTTACGAAAAAGTATTTTCAAGGGTTGTTGAGAATATAACGCCAAACAGTTCAAATATTAGGGCAGCCATACAAAACTTAGGTTTTCACATCAACTATTTTGATTTTTTATTAAAAAACCAGGATTATATTGTTACTAATAATTTAACTTACTTAGATTTTCTGGCTTCAGCAAATTTGTCTATATTAGATTATCTTGGATTACTAGGCTTTGAAAATAATGATAATATTAAAGATTGGTATTTTAAACTGAAATCCAGACCATCGTTTAAAACATTATTGAAAGATCGAATAGTTGGATTAAATCCTGACGAAAAATATGGATTAATAGATATTTAATTAATCTTGGGTTTTTATTTCGTTTATTATATTAATAATTGTTTTTAACTGACTCTCTTCAGATAATCTATGACCAGCTTCTTTATCTAATAATAAATTAACATTTTGAGTCCCAACAATATTTTTCATAATATCTATACTTAAAGTGTAAGGCACGTCAGTATCCCCCATTCCATGATATAAATATACAGGTCCGTCAAAGTATAAATTTTGTGATAGTACTAGGTTTTTAAAGCTATCCTTTATGAATTTATATGAAAAAATATTTTCTGATCCATCATTATTATTAAAAGAAATTTTTTTATTCTTTATTAAACTTTTTTTCTGATTAATGTCCATTTTGTCCCAAATTAAACGTTTGGGGAAATCTGGTGCAGGTGCTAAACCAATCATCCCAAAAATTTTTTTTTGAAGATTTTTGGCTAACTTTAACATTACCCAACCTCCCATTGATGATCCTATTAAAATTTGTTTTCCCTTGGTGAGTTTTCTGATTACAAACTCAGCATCCATATACCAATCTGAAAAACATTTTTCATCTATTCTTCCAGATGATTCTCCATGACCTGAGTAATCAAATCTCAAAAAGCTGTGCTTATTATTAATTGCCCAATCTTCTATACAAAGGGCTTTATTACCTCTCATGTCAGATTTAAAACCACTTAGAAAAACTATTCCTATGTTTTTTCCTATGAATTGGTTGTATGCTATTGTATTACCATGTGGAGTATCAATAAAATTTGTCATTTAAGATCCATTCAATTCAAGGTCAATTACAATGAATAAAAAAAAATATACTATAGTTCAGATTTTACCAGCATTAAATACTGGTGGAGTAGAAAGAGGCGTTATTGAAATTTCTAAAGCTTTAATGGACAGTGATTTCAGATCTATTGTTATATCCTCTGGTGGATATATGGTTCCTCAATTAAAAAGAAATGGCACAACTCATTATGAACTTGATGTACAAACAAAAAATCCATTTAAATGGCCCAAAATTCGTAGTCAATTAAAGGTGATATTAGAAAACGAAAAGGTAGATTTGATACATGTCTGTTCTCGAGTTCCTGCCTGGATTGCGTTTCCACTTGGTACTATATTGGATATACCAGTTATAACATCAGTTCATATGAGGTTTAGAAAATCTAACTTTATTAAAAAATATTATAATAGTATTTTAACTAAAGGAAGTTTGATTATAGCTATATCAAAACATATTGAAGACAGCATAAAAAAATATTTTCCAAAAGTAAGTCATAAAATTAAAGTCATTCACAGAGGTGTTGACTTAGATCTTTTTAATCCTACTAACATTAACCCTGCTAGAATAATTGCCCAATCTCAGCTTTTAAATTTAAAAGACAATTTGCCAGTGATAATTATGGCAGCTCGCCCTGCTATGTGGAAAGGTTATCTTTCACTCATAAAGGCTTTATCAAAAGTAGATCAAAATTATCAATGTGTGTTAATTGGCGCATGTGATGGAAGCAAAAAATTCCAAGATATGTTAATTAAGTACATTATTAAATTTAATCTAGAATCTAAAGTCAAATTAGTAAATTCTTCTATGGATATTCAAGCTTCACTGATATTAGGTGATATTATTGTAATGCCCTCAATTACTCCAGAACCATTTGGAAGAATTATACTAGAAGCTCAAGCTTTAGGTAAAATACCTGTAGCCTATGATCATGGAGGAGCATCAGAAACTATAATAAATGGAAAAAATGGGTTTTTGGCTGAGCCTTTGAATATTAAGAGTTTGGCAGAAAAAATATCACTGGCTCTTTCTTTACAAGTAACTAAAAGGGAAAAAATGGGAATTTTTTCAAAAAAATTTGTATCTAAAAACTTTAGCCATGATAGAATGTGTAAATTAACTTTATCCTTATATAAGCAATGTATTGCAGAATATAAGACTAAAGGTTAGTGGTATAAATATAACTATAATTTGATTAATTAAAGTTGCTCCCTTGTTTTAAAGAGGAGGAGTTGCTTCACTTTTCATTACAGCTATAGCATCTTTCATGCTCATACTTTCATTACTCTGAGAACCAAGGCGGCGAATGGCCACGCTATTCTCTGAGCTTTCCTGTTTACCCAATACGAAAATAATAGGTACTTTTTTGCTGGAATGCTCCCGAACTTTATAACCGATTTTCTCATTGCGCAAATCCAGTTCCGCTCTAATACCAACTTTAATTAGAGCATTTTTCACTTTATAAGCATAGCCTTCAGTAGCCCCGGTTATGGTGGCCACAACAACTTGAACTGGGGCTAGCCAGAGTGGGAATTTTCCTGCATAATGTTCAATCAAAACGCCAATAAAACGCTCGACAGAGCCAAGAATAGCGCGGTGGATCATGTGTGGTGTATGGCGTTGGCCATCCTCGCCTACATAGCTCATCTCAAGACGGGTTGGCATATTCATATCAACTTGAATGGTGCCACATTGCCACTGACGACCAATTGCATCAGTGAGAATAAAATCAAGCTTCGGTGCATAAAAAGCCCCATCCCCAGCATTAATCACCCATTTCATGCCGAGACGTTCTAAGACTTTTTGCAAAGCTTCCTCGGCACGATCCCAGTCTTCATCCGATCCAATACGTTCTTCTGGGCGTGTTGAGAAATTGATTACAATGTTTTTGGCGATGCCAAGATCTGTGTAGACTTCTTTGATAAGATTACACATCTCAATAACCTCATCTTCAAGTTGCTCATCTGAACAGAAAATATGTGCATCATCCTGTGTAAAGGCTTGAACACGCATAAGGCCATGGCGTGCGCCAGAGGCTTCTTGCCGGAACACGCGCCCAAATTCTGCCATGCGGATAGGAAGGTCGCGGTAGGATTTAACGCCGTAATTATAAAGCTGTGCATTACCGGGGCAACTCATCGGTTTTAAAGCATAAGGATTTTTGTCGTTTTCTCCTTGGCTGTCGTCATTGATAATGAACATATTTTCACGGTATTTGTCCCAGTGGCCTGAAGCTTGCCAGAAACTGGAATCCAACATTTGCGGCGTATTTACTTCGATATAGTTATGGTTGCGGACTTTACTACGCATATAGGCTAGAAGCTCTGTATAGATCGTCCAGCCTTTGTGGTGCCAGAACACCTGGCCTGGTGCTTCATCCTGAAAATGAAATAGCTCCATTTCTTTGCCTAATTTACGGTGGTCACGCTTTCCTGCTTCTTCCAGCTGTTTTAAATACGCATCTAGCTCTTCATAAGTACGCCAGGCCGTTCCATAAATGCGGCTGAGCATAGGCTTGTTAGAATCACCGCGCCAGTAAGCTCCTGCAACTTTCATCAGTTTAAAGGCCGTGCCAATATGGTTAGTGCTGGGCATATGTGGTCCAAGGCATAAATCTAGCCATTTGCCTTGCTTGTAAATTGTGATTGTTTCGTCTTCTGGAAGATCTTCGATGAGTTCAACCTTAAAGTGTTCGCCTTTAGTTTTGAAAAATTCGATAGCCTCTGTGCGGCTCCAGATCTCACGGGTGAAAGGGTGATTTTGTTTAATGATCTGACGCATTTTCTTTTCGATTTTAGGTAGATCTTCAGCTGAAAAAGGCTCTTCACTGTAGAAATCGTAATAAAAACCGTTTTCAATTGCCGGGCCGATTGTGACTTGTGTTCCTGGGAATAGTTCTTGTACTGCTTCGGCCATTACGTGCGCTGCATCGTGTCGAATCAGTTCCAACGCCCGATCATCTTCGCGTGTAATGATATTCATCGTACAATTTTGTTCTATGCCAAACGACAGATCATGAAGCTTGTTATCCAAATCAACTGCAATGGCTGCCTTTGCCAAGGATTTTGCAATACTTTCAGTAACCTCTAGACTTGTTGTTCCGGCAGGGAAATCAAGGGTGTTGCCATCGGGGAGTGTGATCGTGATCATATTACGGGCTCTCTTTTTTTAAGATTATGTCGAACTGTAATTGAATTCTCATTAGTTTTTCTCTACTTGTGCTCATAAAAATATTGTTTGAAAAGATGAGTAAGATTATAACACTTTGTGTTTTGGTCAACTAAAAAACAGTATATAGTATATGTTGATATTACATTGGATATATTTGAAAAAGCACATATAGTCGTAATAGAAGATGAGGATTTAACTACAATTGAACTCTGGTGAAGATTTATTTCATGGCCCAAAACTTGAGGTAAACAAGAGCAAGAAAATAAAATGTATTAGTAAGGGAGATAATACAAAAAATAAGGATTGTTGCTTTGTTAACTACTTTTTTTGAAATTTATTAACAAATTTATAAAAAATGTTGTAATAGTATTTGGATATTAAACAATAAAGGAGATTTCCATATAGTTGGATTAAATAATGCCCCACCAAGTCAGGATGGTCCAAGAATAAATGAGTTAATCAGAGCCGAAAATGTACGTTGTATTGGAGCAAACGGAGAGCAATTGGGTGTGATTCCAATATTTGAGGCTTTAAAGTTGGCGGATAACCTCAATTTAGATCTTGTTGAAATTCAGCCAAACGTAGAGCCACCAGTTTGTAAGATTCTTGATTATGGTAAATTCAAGTATGAAGCTCAAAAACGAAAAAATGAAGCAAGGAAAAAACAAAAGATTATTGAAGTTAAAGAGATAAAATTAAGACCAAATATAGATAATAATGATTTTATTATCAAAATGAAACAAGTTAAAAAATTCATAGATAATGGTGACAAAGTAAAAATTACCCTAAGGTTTAGAGGACGTGAAATGGCTCATCAAACTTTAGGAGCTACAGTTTTAGATAGGGTAAAAGAAGATACTGAAGAATTATGCAAAGTTGAAACAATACCAAAGTTGGAAGGTAGACA
The DNA here is from genome assembly GCA_902622875.1 of uncultured SAR116 cluster alpha proteobacterium. Classification (GTDB taxonomy): domain Bacteria; phylum Pseudomonadota; class Alphaproteobacteria; order Puniceispirillales; family Marisalimonadaceae; genus Marisalimonas. Next base: position 20,151 of record CACNRW010000008.1, on the reverse strand, counting down.
GATGGTAATGATTTTGGCTCCAAAATAATAATAACTTAATTTATATAATTTAATTCAACTTTATGTTGCTAACTTTCAACTGCTTATGTATAAGCAGTACAAATATTTAAAAATAAATGATAGAGTATGTTATGTCTAAATTAAAAACTAAAAGTGGAGCAAAGAAAAGATTTAGCCTTACTGCAACAGGCAAAGTTAAAGGAAGTCCAGCTTTTTTAAGTCATAATTTACGAAAAAGATCTCAAAAAATGAAAAGGCAGGCACGTGGTACTATGATACTTAATGATTCTGACGCTAGAATCGTTAAACGATTTATACCATACGCTTAAGGAGTTATTTTATGGCTAGAGTTAAAAGAGGTGTAACAACTCACTCAAGACACCAGAAAGTTATAAAAGCAGCTAAAGGTTATTATGGTGCCAGGAAAAATTTATTTACTGTCGCCACACAAGCTGTCGAGAAAGCTAGCCAGTATGCCTATAGAGATCGAAGAAATAAAAAACGAAGCTTTAGAGGCCTATGGATACAGAGAATTAATGCTGGTTCCCGTTTACATGGTTTGAACTATTCAAGATTTATGAATGGGCTTAAATTAGCAGGTATTGAGATTGATAGAAAAATTTTGTCAGACCTAGCCTTTTACGAACCATCGGCTTTTGAAGAACTTGTTTCAAAAGCAAAATCCGCATCTGCTTAATCTTACATATATTGTATAAATTACTAAAATTATTGCAGTTTCATTAAATTAGGTTTTAAATTAGATATGATTTCTGAATTAAAAGCAAAACTTTTAAATTTGTCAGATGTAATTTCTGATTTAATATCTGAAGCTAAAAATATAAATGAAATAGAAGAAATTAGGGTAAATAGTCTGGGTAAAAAAGGCTCAATAACTTCATATTTAAAAAATCTAAAAGAATACGACGAAGTTTCAAAAAGAGAGATTGGAAGTTTAGTTAATGCAATTAAAAACAAAATTAATAAGTTAATAATTGATAAGAAATCCTATTTTAAAACTGAAATTCTAAATAAAAAATTATTAACAGAAAAAATTGATGTTACTTTAACACCTCATGAAAATGAAACTGGTACTTTGCACCCATTATCGAGAACAATAGATGAGTTGTGTGCAATATTTGCAGACATGGGTTTTTCAATTGTAGACGGTCCAGATATTGAAACAGATTACTATAATTTTACCGCATTGAATATTCCATATGAACATCCTGCAAGACAAGAACATGATACTTTTTATCTTCAACCAGATGAATATGGTAAAAGAAAAGTTTTAAGAACTCATACAAGTCCTGTACAGATTAGAACAATGGAAAAAATCAATTTAGAAAATTTTGAAGAAATTAGATATATTATACCTGGAAGAACTTATAGATCAGACCATGATGCGACACACTCACCAATGTTTCATCAATGTGAGGGTCTGGTTCTTGGTAAAAATATTAATATGGGACACTTAAAGGGTTGTTTAATTGATTTCTGTAGAACTTATTTTAGTAAAGAAGATCTACCCGTTCGTTTCAGACCAAGTTACTTTCCATTTACTGAACCCTCTGCAGAAGTTGATATAGGTTGTAAAAAAGATAAAGATGGAAGTTTATCAATAGGTAGTGGAGAAGACTGGCTAGAAATTTTAGGATCAGGAATGGTTCATCCTCGTGTTCTTGAAGGAGTTGGAATAGACCCTTCAATATATCAAGGGTTTGCTTTTGGAATGGGTTTAGAAAGATTAACTATGTTGAAGTATGGTATTCCTGATTTAAGACCATTTTATGATAGTGATTTGAGATGGCTTAAACATTATGGTTTTATTCCTGTAGATAACCCAAGTTTACATTTTGGCCTTAACGGTGTTTTTTCATGAAATTTACATGGTATTGGTTACTTGACCATCTTCAAACAGACAAAAATTTAAATGATATAGTAGAGACTTTACCTAAACTAGGCTTGGAGGTCTCTTCGGTTATCAATCTAGCTGAAAAACTCAAGGAATTTATCTCTGTGAAAGTACTAGAGATAAAAAAGCATCCAAATGCTGATAAACTAAACATATGTAAAGTGTTTGATGGGAAAAATACATTTAGTGTAGTTTGTGGTGCAAATAATGTAAAAACTGGAATGATTGGTGTTTTTGCTAAGGTTGAGACTTATGTTCCAGGCATAAATTTGATATTAAAAAAAACTAAAATTAGGGGTGAGACTTCTGAGGGAATGCTATGTTCAGAAAAAGAATTAACATTATCTGATAATCATGAAGGTATAATAGAACTCCCAAAGAATTCTAAAATTGGACTGTCTATTATAGATATTATGGATTTAACTGACCCTATTATTGAAATAGAGATTACTCCTAACAGAGGCGATTGCCTAGGCGTAAGAGGAATTGCCAGGGATTTAGCTGCTGCTGGGATGGGTGTTTTAAAAGATTTAGAAGTTATAGAAATCGAAGGTGATTTTGAAAGTATAATTGATTGGAAAATAGATTTAAATGAAGATAAAAAAAATCTTTGTCCTAAAATATTTGGTAGGTCTTTTAAAAACCTACTTAATGTAGATTCTCCATCTTGGCTAAAGAAACGCTTATTAGCTGTAGATCAACGACCTATCTCATCATTAGTTGATATAACTAATTATATAATGATTGATATAGGCAGACCTTTACACGCCTATGATGCAGAGAAAATAGTTGGAAATACACTTACAATTAAAGAATCAAAACAAGGTGAAAAGTTTTTTGCACTCAATGGTAATGAATATGAATTAGATCAAGGTATGTTGGTCATATCTGATGATTACGGTATCGATGACTTAGCTGGGATTATGGGTGGAGAAAGGACTGGAGTAACAGAAAATACTACTAAAATGTTTTTGGAAGCAGCAATATTTGACCCTATCTCAATCGCAAATACAGGTAGGAAGTTGAATATAAATTCCGATGCCAGATATAGGTTTGAAAGAGGATTAGATTATGATTCACCAGATCTGGTTATGCACTATGCTGCGTCTATGGTGAGTAAAATATGTGGAGGTACTTACAGTAGAATAGTTAAATTTGAATTAATGAAAGAAACTAGACCAATTATATTTAATCCTAATAACACTTATAAATTAACCGGTGTTGAAATAGAAAACAAGCAGGCCAGATCAATTTTGGAAAAGTTAGGATTTTTAATAACCAATAAAAAGGATTTCTGGAGTATTATTCCTCCAGCATGGAGATCTGATATAGATGGTGTTTCAGATATAGTTGAAGAAATTATTAGAGTTAATGGTTACGATTGTATACCTTCTATAAAATTACCAAGAAAGAATTATATTGCAAAACCTGCAATGAATATAAAACATAGACAAATATCCATTGCTTCAAAAATATTAGCTAATAGAGGTTATAATGAAGTTATAACCTTTTCTTTTTTAAATGAGGTGATGTCAAAACAATTTAATGGTTGTATCAAAGAGCTTGTTTTAGTAAATCCAATTTCTTCAGAATTAACTCATATGAGACCTTCAGTTATTCCAACATTATTAATAGCTGCACAAAGAAATTTAAATAATGGTATAGATACTTTATCTTTCTTCGAGGCAGGTCCAATTTTTAAAGGTGACAAACCAGATGATCAGATAAACACCATATCAGGCTTAAGATTAGGTAGTAAAGTTAAAAGAGATTGGAAAAATTCTTCAGAAAACTTTGATTTTTATGATGTAAAATTGGACGTTTTAAAAACTCTAGAAGCTATTGGTGTAAATATAAATTCTCTACAAACTTATGAAAACACACCCAGTTACTTCCATCCAGGAAGAAGTGCAGTCTTAAAAATAGGACAAAAACTGATAGCAAATATTGGTGAAATACACCCAAGTATAACAGATTTCTACGGATTTGAAAAATCTATTGTAGCTTTTGAAATCTTTTATGAGAATATACCAATCCCCAAAAAATTCAAAATTTCAAAGCCTATGTTAAAAACATCGCCCTTACAATCACTTACAAGAGAGTTTGCATTTGTACTAGATGAAATAACAAACGCAGAAAAATTAGTTCAAATAGCTAAATCGATTAATAAGGATTTAATTAAAGACGTTTTAATCTTTGACGTTTATAGAGGTGAAAATATTCCGGATGGTAAAAAATCAATTGCAATTAAAGTAATTATTCAACCAAATCTAGAAACCTTAACTGATGATGACCTGGAAAAAATTAGTTCGGATCTGATTAACGTGATTGAAACAAAATTATCAGGATATCTAAGATCTAAATAATTTTAAACTTCGAAATTTAAGTTAAAGTGTTACCGCCAACTGGATTTAAACCAGTGACCTCGTCATTACCAATGACGCCCAAATGACACTTCATACACCTATTAACACCCACAAATAAACTATTATAATCAATTAGGTGTATCTCGAGTCGTATTTAATATATTAAGAGGTGTGAATTGTCACAGTTCTGACACACCCCTAATACTTCACAAGCAATTATTAAATTGTTAATGTGATCATATGAAAAATGCATTTAAAATGATGGTAGGTTTTTTTCTAATTCTTGCAGGTTGCACACCCGTTGGAGAGGTTATTAAAAACAATCAACTGTTAGTACAAATGGACAATTCAATAAGTACTGATGCTGAATTATGTCAGTACAAAAAACTTAGACAAGGAAAAACTAGTTTATACAGAAATAATCTAAATCTTTTAATTAAGGAGTTAAAAAGAAGAGGTGTGACACGTGAAAAATGTATAAAATTAACTGGTGACGAGGGTATTTATGCTGAAGTATACCCCAAAACAAAAAAAATAAACTCAACAAAAAATTCTGATATATTATTAAAAATTTTCAATGATATTTCCAATTTAGACTTTTATGTTAAATCTGGTAGTCATCTAAAAATAAATTTACAAAATGGTTATATTTTTTATCACGGCAAACATAAAAAATTTCTTGATATAGCAAAACAGGAAATTAGTAACTCTTTTTATGCCACCACTAACTGGAATCCAAAAACTCCCCCAAAAATAAAAGATTTAAATTGGGTAAACACAAATATATCTTTTAGAAATTTTATTGGAAAAAAATATGCAGTTTTAAAGTTAGATGATTTTACGAAAATTGAATTACAAAATAAAAAAAATACCAAATTTATATTTGCTATAAAAATTAATAATACATATACGGGTAGTGGTTTTACATTTAAATCAAATGATTATTCTATTGCCCAACTCCTTCGTCATATAAAAGGTAGAAACAAATCTTTAGTTTCAAATCAAAATTCTAAATCCACTTCATCGTCAGCTGAGCTGAAAGCTTCCAAACGCGTTGCAGAAACTGAAAGACAAAAGCGTATTGAACTAGAACGTAAATTAGCTGCAATGGAGGCTAAGCAGAAACAAGAACGTCAAAGAATTGATACTGATACTCGTGTGCCATTATTAGAAATATTATCTAATAAAACAAAAGGAAAACGTGGAACTATAACTGGTATTGCACGTGATAATGTTGAAGTGGCAGAGGTAACTATAGATGGTAAAGCTGTTCAACTAAGTGGCAACGGTAATTTCAAATATTCTACTTTTGTTCCATCAGATGGTATTACTTTAAATATTCAGGTAACTGACCTTGCAGGGTTAACATCATCAAAAACAGTATCCCTTCAACGTAATGATAGCACTGTGTCTACATCAATAACTTTTGATAGGTTAAACCCACTTGGTAAAAGGGTAAAGGGTAACTCCAATGCATTAGCACTTATTGTTGGTGTAGAAGGATATGAAAATACCAATGCAGATGCTTTATACGCTGATAGAGATGCAAAGATGTTTAGAGATTATGCGTCAGAAAAACTAGGTATTCCTGATAATAGAATAAAGACACTGTTAAATGATAAAGCTGAGTATGCTGAGATACTTTTAACAACTAAGGATTGGTTAAGAAGAGCATCTAAAGCAAATAAAAGTGACATATACATCTTCTTTGCAGGACATGGTTTAGCATCAGATGATGGTAAGAATATGTACTTATTACCTTATGATGGCAGACCAAGACTGTTAGACAAAACAGCATTATTAAGGGATGAACTATTCAAAGAGATACAACAATCTAACCCACTTAGCGTGACTGTATTCCTAGACACCTGCTACTCAGGCACAACTCGTGGCACAGATGTGCTGATAGCATCAAGACCGATAGCTATACGTGCTATTGAACAATCTATACCTGAGAACTTTACTGTATTTTCAGCTGCAGCAGGTGATCAGACAAGCAAACCACTAGAAGAAGCCAAACATGGAATGTTCTCATACTTCTTAATGAAGGGTATGGAAGGTGATGCAGATACTAACTCGGACAATAAAATTACTGCACGTGAGCTACACGCATATGTAAAACAGAACGTGGTCCAACAATCAAGTGGCTCACAAACTCCTGAACTACAAGGTGATAAAGACAGAGTGCTAGTAAAGTTTAAGTAATAAATTATTAAGGTGTCATGACACAAATTTGACACACATAAATTTCATAAATAAAAATAGAATATTAACAAGAATTTATAAACTGTTAAAATCGTTAGTGAATATATATGTTTTAGAGTAACCAAAAAATGGTGCCGTCAACTGGATTTGAACCAGTGACCTCGTCATTACCAATGACGCGCTCTACCGCTGGAGCTATGACGGCACTTACAAAATAATAACTTAATTATGTTTTCACTAATGACAAGTTTTTTTATTATTATATAATATTATCTTAGGTCCTTATTTTACATAATTAAAATAGATATGCATTATTACACATGATAAAAAAAGATATTAAAAATGAAGTATTATCTGCATCTTTAAAAAATAATTTAAAATTGAGAAAAAAACAAATTATAGATAGAGATAATAAAAAGATTATTGGTAAAAGAACAAAAAAAATTGGTATTTCAGGGTTAGATTTAAATGTCAAATCTTAATGATTTTTAATATGGATAACTTTGATCAAAATTCTAATGAAAAAATTTTTATAACTGGCGGCAACAAACTTTATGGGGATGTTAATATAAGTGGAGCTAAAAATGCGGCATTACCTCTAATGGCTTTATCACTTATCATTAATGAAGATTTTAGATTGTCAAACGTTCCCGATCTTGCAGACACAAGGCTGATGTTAAAACTATTAGACGATTTAGGCATAAAATCAAATTGGGATAATGGACAAGTTAATTTTAATGGTGTAGCTCAAAAGGACGAAGCCTCATATGAACTAGTAAGACAAATGAGAGCTTCAATTCTTATTTTAGGTCCTTTACTAGCTTCGCAGGGTTCTGCAAAAGTTCCACTTCCTGGTGGTTGTGCAATTGGAAGCAGACCAATTGACTTGCATGTAATGGTTATGGAAGCATTAGGGGCTAATATAAAATTTGACTCTGGTTTTATAATTGGTTCTGTTCCTTCTGAAGGTTTGAGGGGTGGTAAAATAAACTTTCCAAAAATTTCAGTAGGAGCAACAGAAAGCGCTATTATGACTGCAGTCCTAGCAAAAGGACAAACAATAATTTCCAATGCAGCTCAAGAACCTGAAATTGTTGATATTGTGACCTGCCTCAATAAAGCAGGTGCAAATATTGTGGGTGAGGGGAGCAATACAATTATTATAAATGGAGTAAAGAAATTGAAAAAGCTCCAACATGACGTAGTAGCAGATAGGATAGAAGCAGGGTCTTTTGCAATCGCTGCTAGTATAACAATGGGTGATATTGAAATAAAAAATATAATTCCAAAAAATTTAGAAAAGTTTTTAAAAACACTAGAATACACAGGTAGTAAAGTTGAAATTTCTAAAACTGCAATAAAAATTTGTGCTTCTAAAAGACCAATACCCTATAATATTTTTACAGAGGAACACCCAGGTTTTCCTACTGATCTTCAAGCACAATACATGACACTAATGACAATAGCAGATGGCAAGTGTAAAATAAGTGAAAATATATTTGAGAATAGATTCATGCATGTACCTGAACTAATCAGAATGGGAGCAAGAATATCTGTTAACAAGCAAATAGCAACAGTTACAGGTGTTAATTACCTAAAAGCAGCTAAGGTAATGGCGTCAGATTTAAGGGCTTCAATGTGTCTGATTTTAGGTGGTCTAGTAGCATTGGGCACAAGCGAAGTAGATGGTATATATCATTTGGATAGAGGGTACGAAAATTTAGAAAACAAATTGTCTGATCTTGGTGCAAATATTCGAAGATCAAGATAAATTATAGAAAATATAGGTATTTTTTTGACTATTGATAAAAAAATTAAATTATTAGCTTCTACAGAAGATGATTTAGATATAATTTCACATTTGTGTCAGGATGCAATATTATCAAAAGAAGAATTTTTTTTTGACAAAGAAAAAAAATTATTTGTTGCAACTTTATCTAGGTATTGTTGGGAAAAAGAAAGTACAAAATCTAATAATAAAGACAAAGTTTATTATAGAGTAGTTTGTGGGTTACAAATAAAAAATGTGAAAGTTATCAATTACAAAAATTATAATTCTAACATGACGTTTCTTAATCTTTTAGCTATAACACATAGAGAAAATAAGATTTTCTTAAGTTTTTCTAAATCAATAGAAATTATATTAAAATGTAAGAAAATAAGTGTATTAATTGAAGATATAGACATCCCTTGGCCAACTAAGTTTAAACCTAATCACATTGTCTAAAAGGTACTAAAAATGAAACAAAATAGTAAATTTACTATAGCTTTACCAAAAGGAAGGATATTAGATGTGGTTTTACCAATTTTATCAAAAATTGGTATAGAGCCGGAAGAAACTTTTTTTGATAATAAAGACCGTAAGTTAAGATTTAATACAAATATTAGAAATATTGATATTATCAGAGTTCGATCATTTGATGTAGTAACTTTTTTAGCTTACGGTGCTGCTCAAATGGCCTTTGTAGGAAGTGATGTTCTAAGTGAATTTAATCATACTGAAGTTTATTCGCCATTTGATCTAAATATTGGACAATGTAGAATGGTAGTTGCAGCTCAAAAAGAAACTGTTGAAAATGAAGATCCAAGGACCTGGAGCCATGTAAGAGTTGCTACTAAATATCCAAACATTACTCAAAATTACTTTGAATCAAGAGGTGTTCACGCAGAATGTATAAAATTGAATGGTGCAATGGAATTAGCACCGTCAATGGGTTTATGTAAAAGAATAGTTGATTTGGTAGAAACAGGGTCAACTTTAAAAGCCAACGGTTTAGTTGAAGTTGAAGAAATTTGCGAGGTGTCTACTAGATTAGCTGTTAATAGAAGTTATTTAAAAACTAATTCACAAATCATACAGCCATGGATTAATAAAGTTGGAGATGCAATACATGGCTGAGTCTGAAACTAAAATTATAAATATTAAAGATAAAAACTTTAAAAATAAATTGAACGCTCTTATTAGACTTGATCAGAAAAACCAGTTAAATATCTACGATACTGTTTTTACTATAATTGAGAATATTCAAAAATTAGGTGACAGTGCATTAATTGAATTTGTTAATAAATTTGATAGTAAGAAGATAAATAATGTAGAAGAATTATATATTGAAAAAGATACATTAAAAAAAGCTTATAATAGTCTGAAGAAAAAAGAAAAACAAGCATTAAACATTGCTGCTGAAAGAATTAAGAAGTTCCATACACATCAAATACCAGCAGATATTGAATATAGGGATAATATTGATGTTAAGCTAGGACTAAAATACTCTCCAATTGTTTCTGCTGGATTTTATGTTCCTGGAGGTAAAGCCATTTATCCGTCTTCAGTATTAATGAATGCTATTCCAGCACTTGTCGCTGGGGTTGAAAGAAGAGTTGTAGTAAGTCCAGTTACAGATCTCAATAAATCATCTATTGTCTTAGCTGCTGCTTACGTGGCTGACGTAACTGAATTTATTTGTATGGGTGGTGCTCATGCTATAGCAGCATTGGCATATGGAACTGAAACAGTAACACAAGTAAATAAAATTGTTGGACCTGGTAATGCTTATGTTGCAGAAGCTAAAAGACAAGTATTTGGTAAAGTAGGTATTGATTCAATTGCAGGACCTTCCGAAGTTTTAATAGTCTGTGACAAGTCTGCTAACCCGGATCATGTTGCGATTGACCTATTATCTCAAGCAGAACATGACGAACTAGCCCAATCTATTCTTATAACTAATAATGAAGAACTTGCAATGAAGGTAGAAGCTTCAATAAAAAAATTTCTCAGAAAACTTCCTAGATCAAAAATAGCAAGCTCATCGTGGAGAGATTTTGGCGCAATTCTTCTTGTAGATGATATGAATGATGCCATTAATTTAGTAAACTTTATTGCCCCAGAACATTTACAATTAATTTTCAAAGATGCCAAAAATTTTATTAATAAAGTAAAAAATGCAGGAGCTGTTTTCATAGGACCCTTTACACCTGAAGCTGTAGGGGATTATATTGCAGGTCCCAATCATGTTCTTCCAACAAGTGGAACAGCAAAGTTTTCCAGTGGTTTAGGTGTATTAGATTTCTATAAAAGAACAACAATAGTAAACTTCAATAAGAAAAATCTCAACGAATTAGGTAAACATGTAGTTACTCTAGCTGAAGCAGAAGGTCTTGATGCTCATGCTATGTCTGTATCATTAAGATTAAATAAATGATTAATTTCATAAAATTCTTGACTAATTAATCATAATAGTCAGATTAAGTTTAAAAATATAAAAGAGGTCAAATGGCAAAAGAAGGTGTAATTGAATTTTCGGGTATTGTTGAAGAACTTTTACCTAATGCAATGTTTAGAGTAAAACTTGACAATGAACACGAAGTTCTTGCTCATACTAGTGGTAAAATGAGAAAAAATCGCATTAGAGTTTTGCTGGGTGATAGGGTTAATGTAGAAATGACTCCCTATGACTTAACAAAAGGAAGAATTACTTTTCGATTTAAATAAGATCTATTTATTAACGTTTTTTTATGAATAAAACTAAATTAAACAAACAGTTTATACTAGCTTCCAGTTCTAGTAGACGACTTGAGCTTTTAAATCAAATACGTGTAATACCTGATTTGGTATTAACTCCAGGCATAAACGAAACTGTTCATACAAAAGAATTGCCCATAAATTATGTTAGAAGAATGTCTGTTGAAAAAAATAAAGTTTTTCATTCTAAATATTCACAATCTATAATTCTTACTGCAGACACGGTAGTATCTTTAGGAAGGAGAATATTGCCCAAAGCAATGAATAAAAAAATGGCAGAAGAATGTCTGCATTTGATTTCAGGAAGAAGACATAAAGTTTTAACCAGTTTTGCTTTGTACTCACCAGATTATCCTCTTAAAGTCAAAACAATACAATCCATTGTGAAGTTTAAAAGATTTCATTCTGAAGAGCTAGATTATTATCTCAAATCAAAGGAATGGAGAGGTAAAGCTGGCGGTTACGCAATACAAGGGTTTGCGGCATCTTATATTAATTTTTTGTCAGGTTCTTACAGCAATATTGTAGGTTTGCCATTAGCAGAACTATATCGAGCTCTATTATCTATTGGATATCAATTTCATAATGATTGATAAAATTTATGATCATTTTATTTTAATCGACAAATGTGCGGAACAAACAAGAATAGTAGAAATTTTAGGATATAAAATTATTAAAACTATTTTTTGGTATGATAAGTCTCCATCATTAATTGGGAGCATTCATGAAGCTATAATCATTAAAAAATTAAATGGTGGCCTGGCACGGGCAAAAATAGAAGATAAAAAAATTTTATCAGTTAGAGGCGTTTCAAAATCTTTAAATGTAAATAACAAAATAAAAATTGTAATTACGAGCGAAAAATTTGAAGACAAGCCGATCCAAGCTAGAATATTGCCTGCAAACGCAAAAAATTATGAAAACTTAGGTGAAATCCAAAGAATAATTGATCTTTTTTTTTCAAAAAACATACCAATTATTGAGGATCTTTATGCTATTTATTGGGATATTTTAGACCTAGATAGTCAATTTATCGCTGCTTTACAACCAAAGGTAGAATTAAATCATGGTGGAATTATATGGATTGAAAAAACTAAAGCAGCTACAATTATTGATATAGATACACATAAATTATTAATTAAATCTGATGATGAAATGTTTGAATTTTGTAAAAGAACATTTGTTAGATGTTTAAGAGAAATTAAACTTAGAAATATTGGAGGGATGATCATTATAGATTTTCCAAGAATGTCTTATAATAGAAAAAAAAATCTTCATCAACATATTACTGAAATAGGAAAACAATATTTTTTAGAAGGTAGTTTTCTTGGTTTTTCAAGATTAGTTCTTTACGAAATGTATATACCAAGAAATTTTTCTTCACTTGAAAGTTTTTATGTTGATAGTAATAAATATAATTTTCAAAATCATTTAAGGTCATTATGGAGAAAATCTAAAGAACTAAAATCAAAAGATAATGTTCAATTTTTATGTGGGACAAATTTGTTCAATAAATTAAAAAGTAAAAAATTACCAACTTTTATTAAGTTAGTTGAAAGAGAGGATTTTTCAAAGGATCATGGCGAGTTAATAGAAATAAAAAAATGACCATATCAAAATCTAAAAAAGCTAAATGTCTTACATGTAAAAAAGAGTTTGACATAACTTTAAAAACAAAACCGTTTTGTTCTAAGCGTTGTAGTTACATAGATTTAAATAATTGGTTACGAGAAAAATATTTAATTAAATCTAACGAAGATGATTACAAAAAAGATATGTGATTTTTTATAGTTGTTAACTAGACATAATCTGATGTTCACGCTATAGATTATTTAACAAAAGCCCGGGTAGCTCAGTAGGTAGAGCAGAGGACTGAAAATCCTCGTGTCGGTGGTTCGAATCCGCCCCCGGGCACCACGTTTTTCTTTTCAAGACTTAAATAAACCGTTGATCACACCTCTTAAGTTAATACAACTAGAATCTCAATTTATAGCTGATTTGTCAAATAATTGTGACTGTGGTGTGACCGACATAAAATATTGTTTAAGTTGTAGTTAAGTAAATTAAATAACTTAAAAAAAAATTAAAAAAAATCTAAATAGGGCCTTTTCGAGCGATTCTGGACCTGATATAATATAAATGCTCGGTGAGGGCACCTCGCTGCCATACTAGCGTAATCAGTATGCAACAACTTCAGTTAACATCGTAGATGTTGAATCTCATCTTAAAAAATCGATGCCTGTTTTTTTTAATCTAATTAAAAGGAGGCCACGATGGCACTATTTGAAAATAAACATATGTAAATGGAAAAGAAATCCTTAAATTTTTTGGGGTTACTTCAGAAACAATTAAAGATTGGATGAAGAATAAAGATTTTCCAAAACCTATTAAACCCTCATCTAAAACAAGATTATGGAGGTGTTCTGAAATAGATGATTGGCTTATGGAAATGGAAATAAGACGTGATGATGGAGATTTATAATGCTATCTTTACAGTCTTACGGCAATGCAGCTTTAAAGTTGCATGAAAATGGCTATATTCCAATCCCAATCATTCCAGCAACAAAAAGGCCAAGCATTAAAAATTGGTCAAGCATCAAGAATGATTATGACCAAATTGAGAAACTTTCCTTAGAATATCTACATGCAGGTGTGGGTGTACTATTAAATGATTTAATCGTATTTGATATAGATATTCTAGATGACAAACAAAGCCTTTTTATTAGAGACATAATTATTCGTGAACTTGGTGATACGATAGAAAGAATTGGAAAATTTCCAAAGAGAGCATTGTTTTATAGAAGAAGTGGAGATGAATTTAGAAAAAAATCTACTAAAATTTTTAATCTTGAAAAAGGAAAAGCTCAATTAGAAGTATTAGCTAGTGGCACACAATGTATAATTTTTGGAACTCACCCAGAAACAAAACAATCTTATCAATGGATTGATGAAAGTCCCTTAGAGGTGCACAGTGAGGATCTTCCATGTGTAACCCTTAAACAAGTGAAAAATATTATTACTCAATCTGAAACGCTATTACAAAACCATGTTGTACAAAAAGAAGTTATAATATCAACAATAAAGACATCTATAAATGAACACAAAAGGGAAGAGGGTATTAAGGATATTCCTTTAGTACGGAGTGCCTTAAGCTATATAGATCCTGAAGATTATAATACATGGGTAAATATAGGCCATGCTCTTAAAAAAACTTTTAAAGGAGATGGGTTTGAAATCTTTGATGATTGGTCAAAATATAAAATAGATGGTTCTCCATGTCCTAATTATCAAAATAAAGAGTTTAACAAAGAAAAATGGAATTCATTCAATCCACAAAAAATTGACAAAAGATATATATTTAAACTTGCAACCCAAAATGGTTGGCAAGGAGGGGGTATCTTTGAAATTGAGAGTAATACACATACTTCAATAGCAAAATACCTAAAAAAGCAATTTGAATTAGAAGGTCCAATACCAGTCTACGATGAGGGGGAACTTTGGAGATATAATGGTTTATGTTGGAAGATTATCCCTGATAGCGACTTAAGACAGTTAGTCCACGAACTAGATCAAAAGAAAACCAAATCTGGCAAATTGATTCAAGTAAGTAAACAGTTCATAGATGGTTGCCTTCACGAATTAATGTCAATGTGCTCAGAGCCAAGATTTTTTGAAGACCAACCGATGGGTGTAAACTGTAAGAATGGTTTTTTACAGATGTCTTACGATAAAAAACCAAAGTTGTTGGATCATGATCCAAATCATAAACAAAGATTTGTATTTGATGCCAAATGGAATGATGAAGACTTTGTATTTCCTGGTTATCTCAGGAAACTAATCAACGGTTGTTTTATGAGTTTAGATGAAATCATCAAAACCCAACTGATAAGACTCATTCAACAAATATTAGGGGTAAGTATAACTGGGATTGCAACAAAATTGTCAACTCCAATATGTTTTGTTTTATATGGCCCCTCTGCATCTAATGGTAAGTCACAGATATTAGAATTAATACGGTCTCTTCTTCCTAAGGATGCTTGTTCATCTATACCCCCAGCTGATTTAGGCAAAGAACAGTATTTAATAGAATTAGTTGGTAAAATGGCAAATTTATCTGACGAATTATCGGGGGCTAATGCAATAAGATCAGACAAACTTAAAGCAGTTGTAACTGGTGATACCGTGTCAGGTAAAAAGGTTTATAAACCAGTATGTTCATTTAAACCAAATGCGATCCACATATTTGCAACCAATGTTCTCCCTAATTTCAAGGGAGGAGTAGATGAAGGAATTAATAGAAGGGTAAAAGTTATACCATTCGATCGATCTATTCCTATGAAAGAGAGAGTGCCAAGAATTGCTGAAAAAATAGTTTTATATGAAAAAGATCAATTGTTTAAGTTCGCTATAAAAGGGGCATTGGATGTTATCGAAAATGAAGGTTTCATCATCCCAAGTGTAGTTGAACAGTCTACAACTCAATGGTTTGAAGATTCAGACTCAATATTATATTGGTTTAAGGAAAATTATCTTCATGAATTGTTAGATGCTCGTAAAAATAAAAAAGTAGGAATTACTGATGCATATTCAAAATTTAAAACACACATGGAAGAAATAGGAGATGGTCAATATGTTCCAACTAGAAATCGATTTGCACAAAGGATTAGGCAATTAGTTAGGGATGATGTAGAGCTTGAAATGGGTAGGGACAAACATTCTAACTATATCAGATACAAGCAGTTGGTGTAGGGGTGCAGATATAATCTTAAAAACTTTTTTAAAAACTAACATTGAACAAATTTTTAAGGAAAATAATCTACACCTCTACACCTCTATTGCATTTTACTATGCCCAATCTTTTCGCCAATTCTTTTTCAAATGGCCATGGTCAATGAACCATGCTTCTAGTTCTTTTAATTCACTTCTAATTATTCGCCCTTGCTCTGCTCTAGCTCTAGCTTTTTCTCTTTCAATTTTTGTAAAGCGTCCATGTTTCGTTTTGGAAGCGGCTAATCTTTTTAGGCCTTCTTCAGTTCTTGGTCCTGTGCTGGCACCTCCATGAAGTCTGCACCGACCGACTGGTAGTTTAGCGGGGCGTTGACAAGGTGTACCGTTTCTAGTTTTTGCTTCACATCTTTTACCTGACCAGTTAGGTCCAAAACGCCAGGGTATACCTTTTAAAAGGTTGCTTTTTGTTACCTTTTGAATTTCACCGAACATGGGTTTTATTATAACAAAAAATAATAAACTTATCAGCGGAGTGTTTTCTTAATAAATTTTACATATAAATGTCTATTTATTTTCCATAACTAGAAATAATTTCATTATCAGCAATTAAACTAATTTTATTATTCCATTTATCTTCTATTGATTTTGCTGCTTTCCAGGCACGTACTCCACTTCTACACATGAAGATTAGGTGTTTGTTTTTATCAAACTCTGAAATTCTTTTTTCAATATTTGCTATTGGAATTCTGATAATATTGTTAGTTCGGTTAACAGGCATTTCTTTGTCATCTCTTAATTCAATCACTATGTCATCCTTTTGGATTTGATTGAGACTTATAAATTTAAAGTTAGATTTTTTGGGTTCAGATGCATTATCAAATCTGAAGGATGAAAATTGATAATTTTTAAGATTTATAGAAATCATTTGACCGATAGGGTTTGGACTTAAATTAAGAATATAATTTATAACCATTTGTGCTTGCATTGATCCTAGCACACCAACAACTGGGCCAAGGATACCTGCAGTATTACAATTTTCAATATTGTCAGGAAGGTCTGGAAAAACTGCTCTTAGGGAAGGGCCACCACCACAAAAACCACCAACATAACCTTCAAACCTTATTGCAGACGAGGTAAAAAATGGTTTTTTGAGCTTATAACATGCATCTGAAAGGATGTAACTTAAAGAAAAACTATCTCCACAATCAATTATAACGCTATGATCTTCAATAATTTCAAAAGCATTTTCAGAATTAATATTGTCATCTACGATGGTAATTTTGCAATTTGAGTTTAATTTACTTAGGATTGATTTGGCAACTTCAACTTTTTTTAAACCAATATTAGTTTCGTTGTATAAAGTTTGCCTATGAAGATTAGTTTGATTGATTAGATCTTTATCGCATATTGTAATATTACAACAACCTGCTCCTATTAAAAATTGAAGGGCAGAACAGCCAAGCCCCCCTGCACCTACTACTAAAATTTTAGTATCATTTAAAAGAGACTGTCCATTTTTTGATACTTCTGGTACCATTAGCTGTCTTATATATCTCTCAAACATTATTTACTGTTTCCAACCACTTTATTACTCTATTTTTTGGATTTTCATTTAACGTTATGTCAGTTACAGCTGAAACAATGTCAGCTCCTGCATCAAAAGCCTCTAATGATCTCTCCGGCGTCATCCCGCCAATTGCAACTAATGGAATTTCCCCAATCTGCTTTTTCCAGTCTGTTAATTTTCTTACTCCTTGGTGTCCCCATTTCATTTTTTTTAGAATGGTAGGGTATATGGGTCCTAACGCAATATAATCAGGAGAATTCGAAAGTGCTGTTTCTAACTCATCTTGATCGTGTGTACTAATACCAATTTTAATACTATTTAATTTTAATTTTTTAATATCACAACTTAGTAAATCTTCTTGGCCTATATGAACAAAGCTACAATTTTCCTCTAAAGCCATTTCCCAATAATCGTTTATCACTAGAATGGCGTCATACTTATCACAGATTAATTTTGCTTTTTGGATTTCATACCTAATTTTAGTTTTAGGTTGGTTTTTTATTCTAAGTTGTACAAACTTTATCCCACCTGGAATTAGTTTTTTTAACCAAAGAGAGGAATCAAAGATTGGATAAAATTTACTGATCATAGTCTAAGAACGCCTTGCCAAAAATTGGGGTTGAGGGAACTGCCATTTCTCTTGGCTCCATAGGATCAGCTTTTTTGCCTAAAGATCCAGATAAAATTGCATAAGAAAAAGCCTCTGCCATCATTATAGGGTCTCTAGCTTTAGCAACTGCTGTATTTAATAGGACTGCATCAAAGCCTAATTCCATTGCTTTTGTAGCATGAGATGGTACACCAATTCCAGCATCTATTACCATTGGTATTTCTGGGAAATGAGACCTTAATGCTTTTAATCCAAAAATATTATTTAATCCTTGACCAGATCCAATAGGTGAGCCCCATGGCATCAAAACTTTGCATCCAGCATTTAATAGTTTTTCTGCAACTACAAGATCCTCAGTTGTATATGGAAAAACTTCAAAACCTTCATCTGAAAGTATTTTAGAAGCCTCAACTAATCCAAAAACGTCTGGTTGTAGAGTATCTTCTTCTCCTATAACTTCTAATTTTATCCATTTAGTGCTAAAGATTTCACGGGCCATATGTGCAGTAGTAATTGCCTCTTTAACAGTATGGCAGCCAGCAGTATTTGGAAGAATTCGGACATTCAGTTTTTTAATTATTGACCAAAAATTATTACCTGATTGACTAGTACTGCTTTCTCTTCTTAGGGAGACTGTTGCAACTGAAGCTTTACTTTTATTAAAACATGAAATTAAAATTGATGGAGAAGGGTACTGTGCTGTGCCTAACATCAATGGGCTTTCAATCTCTACTCCATAAAATTTTTTCATCTAATTATCCACCTTGCTGTGGTGATACTACCTCTATTTTATCACCTTCTTTTAAAGTGGTAATATTTCTATCTTCTACAGACACAAATTGACCATTCAAAGCTGTTGCACATTTTACTTTCTTATAGCCAAGTTCACTCATAGCTTGCTGCAAATTTAAACTTGTAATTTTTTTGTTTTCACCATTAACTACTATATTCACTTATAATCTCCGGTACTTTATTTTCAAATATAAGTTCTGATACCATTCTAGCTAAAGCAGGAGCAAGAAGGAAACCATGACGAAAAAGTCCATTTACTGAAATTACATTATCTTTCCTTCTTATACTAGGTATATTATCAGGATAAGAAGGTCTTGCATCTACGCCTATTTCTTTAATTTTCGCCTCTCCAAAAATAGGGTTAATTGCATACGCAGCATTCAACAATTCCATTAGAGATCTAGCAGAAATATTTTTATTATCATTACTTTCGATCATAGTTGCACCAAGCATGTATATTCCTTTACCTCTTGGAACAATATATAATGGAATTCTTGGGTGTAATAACCTTATAGGGCGTGTAAAATTAATTTCTGGACATTCAATAATTAACATCTCGCCCTTAACCCCCCTAAGGCTCTTTTGTTCATCTTTGGAAGCTAAACCTCTACAATCAATAATAATTTCTTTTTTATCATATGTGTTCTCATCAAATTGAAATTCTTCATTAACAAATTCAACCCCATTTTTAATAAGATCATTTTTAAGTTCAGAGAGTGAATCCCTTGGAGACAGGTGTGCTTCATTTTTAAAAAAAAGACCCTTATTAAATTTTTTCCCTAGATCTGGCTCTAATTCACATACTCCTTCATTTTCAAGAATATCATAATTTTCTGTTCTTCTTTGAAACCTTTTAAGTTCTCTTTCATCTCTTGATAAAGCTACAACTAAAGAGCCATTTTGAACTACATTTTTAACATTTTTAGACCACCAAGGAATAGACTCTTGGCCAAGATCAACAATTATTTTCTCTGTAGATTCTCCCTCACACCAAGGCGCAAGCATTCCTCCAGCCCACCATGAACAACTTTCAGGACCGGGTACATTACACTTATCTATTACTGTTATATTAGTTTTTTTTTCTATAAGTTCCTTGGCAACACACAATCCAGCTACGCCTGAACCTATAATTTTAATTTGAAACAACAAATACTCCGAAATAATGTTTTAATAATTCATTTTAAATATAAATATTACAATAATTAATTATAATTAAACTTCATTTATTTTACATTATTTTAAAGATTTCACGGAAAGAAAATTGTTAGCAATTGTTGCAGCAGTCATGGAGGCGGCAAGATTATTTGAAGATGACGAGATTAATTAAACAAAAGTATAAATTTTAAACTAAACTTCCTAACACCAACTCCACCAACCCATCAATGAACCCTGGTCCGTGTTCCATGGACTACGGTCAATGGGAAGATCACCCCCTGACCATTGACCATTGTT
>CACNRW010000007.1 GCA_902622875.1 uncultured SAR116 cluster alpha proteobacterium | reverse complement strand
TTTATAAGACTTTGCCCATTCTTTTTCTGACTTCCAAACTGTTAAGAATTGAAATGAGGTGTCAGAAATATCAATAAATAAAGAAAAATTGAGACCGTCTTTAAATAAAGTATCTGTGTAATTAATACAAAAAAGTCTGAAAGAATCTTTTGATACCTTATTAACAAATTTAAAAATATGAGTTCTTGTGTACATACCTCTAACCTCTAAATTAAAATTCAATTTAAAATATACTAAAGTCTTCTTATGTTACTAATTTATGATAAATTTGAAATAAATTAATCCTGTAAGGAACAAGCAAAATGAATCTAAGAAATTTTATTGGTATTCCAATAATAATTTTTATAACAGGCTACCTTGCTCTTAAAGATTATGATTTTCATATAGGCTGGGTTTTATGGTTTGGTATATGGTTCGCATTTGTTATTTATTACGGATATGAAAATAATTGCGAATATAGTATTCCAATACTTTGGTTATCATTTTCAGTATGGTGTGGAGCGGTTATTAATTATAGCTAGAAGTTTTAATTATGAATAGAAGAGTTGGAAGATATACAAAATATGAGACAGCTGAACTTCGTAGAATGTTTGATGGAGGTTACTCTGTTTATAAAATCTGTAGAAATCTTAATCGTAGTCAAAAGTCTATTCGTAACAACCTCATAAGACTTGGTAAGATAGAAGGTGAAATAACATCTTTATCTAAATCAGCATTAACTATAATTAATGAGATGGGGTATGAATGGGGTAAAATTGCTGGTCCACAATTTTGGATGTACAAAGGTAAAACTCTTTATGAACTTAATAACAGTAAAGAGTACTAATCATAGGAATATAATGGAAAATAACTTTGAGTTGTCATTATTGAAAGTATTGTAATAAACAATTTCAGACTTAAAAATTTATTTGGTTTATACTTTTCTTTTGCCTGACAAATATTTTGGAACTGCTTTTTGTTCAAAATATCTGTGGACAAGCTTTTCTACAATTATGAAATTGGAGCGGGCGAAGAGATTCGAACTCTCGACATTCTCGTTGGCAACGAGATGCTCTACCACTGAGCTACGCCCGCTTAATTAAAATGAAATATAACATTCTAATTGATAGTATCAAGAAAAATCAAAAATTAGTTATTTTTAAAAGCTTCATGAATATTTTTTGAAATGTTGATAATGTCATCCTCGGTTAAATATGGATGCATAGGCAATGATAAAACGTTTCGTGCTAGGTAATTTGTATTTGATAGTCCACCTTTAGATATTGGGAAGTTCTTGTAAGGTTCGTGTTCACTGAGTGGAATGGGATAATATATTGCGGTCGGAATACCTTTAGAATTCAACTCTTGTTGCAGCTTAGATCTATCAATGTTCTCAGGTAATATTATAGTATATTGAGCCCAACTACTTACGCATTTATTTTTAATTAAAGGTAATTTTATATTAAGTTTTAAATCATTAAGATGTTTATTATAATTATGGGCAACGTTCTGTCTTTTTCTTAACTCTGAAGGAAAAATTTCAAGTTTTTCTAATAATATTGCAGCTTGAATGGTTGATATTCGAGCATTCATACCAATTCTTTCATATTCATATCTATTTTTGCCCATTCCATGAACATGAGAAGAGTTAGCTATTTCGTATATTTCAGGATCATTTGTAAAAATAGCACCTCCATCACCGTAGCATCCTAGTGGTTTTGCGGGAAAAAATGAAGTTGCAGATACTTCGCAGAGGTTTCCAACATTATTCCCATAATATTTTCCTCCAAATGACTGGGCTGCATCGTCAAGAACCCACAAGTTATTATTTTTGGCAAATTCATTGATTGGTTTCATATGAGCAGTTTGTCCAAATAACCCAACAGACATTATGCCTTTAACTTTAATTCCTATTTCTGTAGCTGTTTTAAAAGCATCAGCTAGCTTACTTGGATCTAAGTTAAATGTATCTTTTTCTACGTCTATAAAAACTGGTATTGCTCCTAACAAGGGCATAACTTCTGCAGATGATGCAAATGAAAAGGCAGGTACTATTACACCCTCACCTGCTTTGAGTTTTAGTCCCAAAAGAGCTAATAACAATGCATCTGTCCCACTCGAACAACATAATACATATTTTGCACCAGTGAAAATACTAAGCTTTTTTTCAAGCTCCTTAACCTCTGGTCCTAAAATATATTGTCCATGATCCAAAACTGTTTTTATACGTTCTTCGATTTTATTACGAATAAGTTTCTGTTGAGATTTTAAATCAATAAATGGTATCATGAGTGACCTAAATATTTTGTAGTTTTTTTTCTATCATCTGCATCACACTTTGGACATTAACTGCTTCTTGATGATCTGTTAAAGGTTTTTTCCTTGCTTGTACACAGCTAATAAATTCTTCTAACTCATTTTTGAGGGGTTCACTTTCTTTAAGTATAATTTTTTCAATTGGGAACATATCAATAGAATTATCTGAGTTAATACTTGATGGATTATAACAAAGTTTTTTTGACCAGCTTTGTATATCATCAAATATTAGAGATCCTTTAGAACCAATAACAGAAAACTTATGTTCTTTATAAGGACACATCCAATCACAATTTATTAATGCTGTAGCCCCTTTTTTGAAAGAGAGCTTAATACTAATTGCATCTGGTCCAATATTAGAATTATGATGAATGGAGTGAGCATTTATCTCCACTGGTAATTCTTGCATTATAGCAAGAACCATAGATATATCATGTGCTGCTAAGTCATATAAAACAGACTCATGCGAACGAATAGCACCTAAAGCTAACCTGTGAGCCCGAATATTTTTGGTCTCTCCTATTTTACCTTCTATAATAAGATCTTTCATTTTGATAAATGCATTATGATAATTTAATAGATGTCCAACCATTAAAACTCTATTTTTCTTTATAGCTAATTCTGAAAGGGTATTTGCATCAGACAAAGATAAGCAAAATGGTTTTTCTATTAAAATATCCTTATTATTAATTAGAGCCTCTTCGGCTAAATCTTTATGTGTTTTAGCAGATGTTGCTATTACTAAGGCTTGTATATTTTCATTTTTAAAAATATCGTTAATCGTATAGCAGGGTAAATTAAAATCGTGACAAAATTTTTGTGATAAACTTTGGTCTGTATCATATATACAAGCTAACACCCCTATTTTATGTAAGTTTCTGGCTATATTTTTCCCCCAGCTACCACAACCGATTAGAGCAATATTCAGTTTTTTAGTCATATCAAAGTATCAATTTTATAATGATTTAATATAATAATAATAATTAAATATACACACTTTCAAGATTGGTCAATTGTAGTATTTTGTAATATGTTGTTGAATAAATTTACAACTGTATCAATGTAAATATTTTATTAAAAGGAGAACATTAAAATAATGAATAATATTGATAAAGATAGCATGATTTCAAAAACTAACATCATTGATGTGAATGCTGACACGTTTATGACCGATGTAATTGAAGCTTCGAAGGAAAAACCAATAATAGTAGACTTTTGGGCTCCTTGGTGTGAACCCTGTAAACAGCTTACGCCATTATTAGAAAACGCTGTAAAAGATCAATGGGAAAAAATCACTTTAGCTAAAATTGATATAGATCAAAATCAAGATATTGCTGCTCAATTAAGAATTCAATCAATTCCCACAGTTTATACATTTTTTGAAGGTAAAGTAGTTGATGGGTTCCAAGGTGTTAAAATTAATAGTGAAATTTTAGAGTTTGTAAGAAAATCAGCAAATTTATCAGGACCTGGTGAAGAAGTCGAAGTCTTACTTGCAACTGCTCAACAAAAAATTGAAGAGAGGAATTGGAGTGATGCGTTAAATATTGCTCAAAAAATTTTACAATTTGATCCTGAAAGCCAATTAGGTTTTGGAACTCTAATTAGATCAATGATTGGTCTTAATAAGTTTAAAGAAGTTAGAAATATCATTGATGAATTAGACGCTGAAATACAAAACTCTAAACCTGTTACAGACGCTTTATTATCTCTAAGCACCTCAGAGAAGGCGTTTAAAGCGAAGGAAAACATACAAGTATTAAAAGATAATTTGAAAAAAGATCCACAAAATTTAGATTATTTATTAGAAATGGCCATCGCCTTGTTTGGAAATAATGAAATAGAAGCTTCTTTTGATATGTTATTAACATCAATTAAAATAGATAGAGATTGGAAAGAACAAAAAGCTAGAAAACAATTATTAGAATTTTTTACATCTGCTGGTTTTGAAGCCGAAGAAACAATAAATGCAAGAAGAAAGCTTGCTACTTTACTATTTTCATAGAAAAAAGTATATGTATCAAATGACAATTAACAATAATATTGATAATGGACTTCCTGATCTCATACCAGTATTTCCTCTTGAAGGGGTGGTAATGTTTCCCAATACGTATCTCCCATTAAATATTTTTGAAACACGTTATTTAGAAATGATTAATAAAGCTGTTTCGTCAAAGAGTAGGTTAGTTGGAATAATACAACCCAACAATTCTAATCAAAACAAACTTTATGACGTTGGTTGTGCAGGTAAAATTATAAAGTTTGAAGAAACAGAAGATAAGAGGTATCTGATAACTTTAAAAGGCTTGAGTAGATTTGAGCTAATTTCTGAAAAGACTAATAGAAAAAATTTTAAAGAAGCCCAAATTAAATGGGATAGATTTAGTCAAGACTTAAAAAAACAAAACATAAATGAAAAATTTACAAGTCTAAAGTCATCACTAAAAAAATATTTTAAGATTAAAAATATTAAAGTTAACTTTGAAGTAATTGATAACTGTAACGATTATAACTTTGTTGATCAAATAACGATGATTTGCCCTCTTGCATTTGAAGAAAAACAGTTGTTGTTAGAAACAGTATCAATATCTAAAAGGGGTGATTTGTTACAATCAATTATAGAGAGTTATGCCAGTCAAGAAGATATTTCACAAATTGTTAAACATTGAGGCAAATGTTCTCAACTAAAATAATTACATGTGTTTTTATTACATTATAATTTCTTTAAGATAGTTAGAGTTAACACGAAATAGTTTAAACTTTAAAAGGAATATTTCATATGGAAGTTTGGCCGGTCTCTATAGAAAAATTAAAAAATGGTGAATATTTATTTATTTTATTTAATGACGAATCTAGTTTTAAAATTTCTGCCGAACTACTTAGAGTAGAATGTCCTTCTGCAGATGTCCAAGGTCACGGAGGTCCAAAAATAATAGTAAAAAATAAGAAAAATGTATTGATAAATAAAATTGAGGAAGTTGGAAATTATGCGATAAGGATTATTTTTTCTGATAACCACAGTTCTGGAATTTTTAGTTGGAATTTATTATACGACTACGGCAAACATCAAAAAAAATACATAGAAAGTTATTATAATTCCCTGCAATTAAACTGAAGCAATATCTCTAAATATATTTTTCAACTTAGTTTTATTCAACGTCTCCATTCCCTTTGTCAAAAATAACTGTGTTTTTTTGGACTTAGATGTAAATCCATAAAAAAGAAAATCAGTAATTGTAGTCATTGCTAAGGTTTTAGGTAATCTATCATCTTTATAAGAATTTAAAATAGAGTTTTCGCCTAGATCATGTCCAAACTTTAAATTATCACTTATTGATTTTATTACTGAAGAACAATCCCTTAAAGCTAAGTTGAACCCTTGTCCAGCAAGAGGGTGTATTGAATGTGCAGCATCACCAATTAATATTGCCCTATATGCTGTTGGATTGACTATGAAGTTTAAATCTAGTTTCCAACTAGATAATATATTATTAAATTGGTTCACTTTTTTTAAAGGCTTAAATTTAAAGTCAACGTGAGAAAAAAAACCATTCAAGTTATCGCATATATATTGTTCTGGGTTAGTTTTTGATAAAATTTGTTTACATTTACTTTCTTCAATACTTTGAACAAAATTGATAATATTTGTATTTTCAAATGGCAAAAGACCAATAGGGCCTAAATCTGTAAAAGCTTGAATAGCAGTATTGTTATGATTTTTTGACTTT
Organism: uncultured SAR116 cluster alpha proteobacterium; assembly: GCA_902622875.1. GTDB lineage: Bacteria > Pseudomonadota > Alphaproteobacteria > Puniceispirillales > Marisalimonadaceae > Marisalimonas. The sequence goes on along the minus strand of CACNRW010000007.1, from coordinate 75,195 downwards.
TGTAAAAATCCAGATAGAGCTACGTGGTTAACTTTTTTCTGAAAAGCCCTTATTGACAATAACTTTCTTAGATAGGAATTTTTGCCATCTGCAGCTAAAACTAAATAGGTTTTTATAATTGTTTTATCTTTTAAATACAAAGTTCTTTCAAAATCATCGTGTTGAGTGTTTGTAACCAAACTTTCATAATGTTTGATATCATTTAACTGTTCAATAACAGATTTTAAAATAATGTCATTTTTAATAACGGCTCCAAAATTTAATTCTGGTTCGGAATAATACCATTCTAAAGGAGATAAGCTATCCATTCCAAATACCTGAATTTTTTTTATATATGTATAATCATTACTCCCAAGATTTTTTAATAGATTTAATCCTTTAAGTAACTCTAAACTCTTTTCATTAAAAAACGTAGTTCGTATGTCATTGGAGGCCTTAATTTTAGGTTTAATCCATCCAATTTCATCCGATTTAAATAAATTAGACTTTTTAAGCATTAAGGTCATAATAGCACCTGTCAAACCTCCGCCTACAACACAAATTTTATGAAAACATTCTTTTGGTAAGTTTTTTTTAATTTCTACTGATTTCATATTATTTGTCTTACTTAATTATCATGTTTTAGTTTTAATATTTAATATTATAATATAAAAAATAAATAAATATTGTAAATATGTTGAAAGTCTAAAATGGTTAACCCAGATTATAATATACTAAAAGATTGGATGTTCGGAAAGTTAACATCACTTCTAGAGAATATACCGCCTAATCCTGAACACCCAATTTTAAAAATGTCACTAGGTGAGCCAACATTAAATATTCCAAATTTTGCAAAAATTATTTTAGAGGATAATTTTAATGACTGGGGTAAATATCCTCCAAGTGTTGCAATTCCAGGCCTTGGAGATAGTATAATGAGATACATAGGACGAAGATATCCCAGTGCTAAAAATCTTTTAAAATTAGACAAGAATATATTACCTGTTCCAGGAACCCGAGAGCCCTTACATTTAGTAGGTCTGTTAGCAAAAAATTTGAAAGTTGGTAAAACCACAGCTCTTGTTACTAATCCTTTTTACCATGCATGGAGAGCCGGTAGTATTTCAAGTGGATCAGATATATATTGGTTAAATGCATTACCAGAGAACAACTATATTCCTGAAATATCCAATATTTCTGAAAAAACACTAAATTCATCAGTCATAATGTATATTTGTTCACCATCTAATCCACACGGAAGTGTAGCAAGTCTTGATTATTTAAAAGAGGCAATCTTATTAGCTAGGAAACATAACTTCATTTTATCTGTTGACGAATGTTATTGCGATATATTTAGAATGAATGGACCCAAACCACCCGGCGCGTTAGAAGCAGCTGCAAGTTTGGGAAATGGATTAGATAATTTAATAATTTTTAATTCCCTTTCAAAGAGAAGTAATGCCAGTGGAATGAGAGCAGGTTTTATAGCAGGTGATAGAAATATAATAGAGAGTTATAAATTATTAGTTTCAAATGGCGCATCTCCAGTACCTATTCCGATACAAAAAGTAGCTGCATCTCTATATGACGACGAAGAACATCATGAAAAAGCGTGTTTACATTATGATCAAAATTTTTCCATTGTAGAGAAATACCTAAAGCCTTTTTGCAAAGATTTTAAGTTACCAGACGCCGGCTTTTTTTTATGGTTAAAAGTAAAAGATGATCAGCAAGCTGCAAAAATTTTATGGAATAAATTTTCATTGAGGGTGATGCCAGGAAGTTTTATGGGAATAAATGTAGATGGGATAAATCCAGGTAAAGGTTTTTTAAGAATCTCTGTAGTTGATGATAAAGAGGTAATTGAAGAAACAATGAAAAGGCTTCGATTATTTTTACAATCAGAAATTTCTTAATGGTTAAAAAAGATCAAGAAATAGGAGGAAAGGTAATCTATATAGGAATAATAAAAAAAAGTCTATCAACTATACTTTTATTTTGTTCAATATCGCTTATGTCCATATTAGTAACTTTTAATCCTGTTGATAAGGGTTGGGGTTTTATGTCTGAAAAATCTCCTACAAATTTGTTCAACGAATTAGGAGCTTGGTTATCAGGACTTATAATTAGAGAGTTTGGAATTTTTCCGGGTTTATTATTATCTTTAGTTTTATTTATATGGTCTTTAAAATTATTTAATAGTTCAGTAATAATTTTTTTTAAAATAAAGTTATTTGCCATTTTTTTAATGATTTTTTTAAGTTCTTTAGGTGGAACTTATGTAGAAACCCTTTTGGTTAACTCATTTAACTTAAACTTTTCAATAATTAGTCAACGTGGTTTGTCTGAGTTGTTATTATTATACTTTTCAAACGGAATATTTAATGCTTTAGGTGTTGATTTAAATACTAGTGAATTAATAATTGGAGTTAGTTCTTTTATTATATCTTTAATATTATTTATTTGGATATTATCTATAGATACCGCAGAAATTAAATTCATAAAGTTTCTAATTAGGCCTTTATTAATGCCTATATTATGGATTTTTAGTATGTTTTATAATTTGTTTTTTGTCATACAAAAAAATACCGAAAATTTTCCAATGAAAAGTGAATTTGAACAAGGGTTCTTTCATTATATAAAAAATAAATTACTAAATTTAAACAAAAACTTTATCCCGAGAAAAAAACCACAAATAAGGAAAAAACCTATTCTGATAAGAAATAATGAAAAGAAAGAAGGTCAAAATGGTAAATTTAAAAGAAAAAATTTTTTTCAAGATACTTTACCTTTAAGTTCAGAAAGTGGTTTCATATTACCATCGGTACAACTATTAAAAAATTTAACCCAGGACATCAAGCCTCCAAGCAAGGAGACTTTAGATTTAAACGCAAAAGTCCTTGAAGGTGTTTTGTCAGATTATTCAATAAATGGAAACATTGATTCTGTAAGGTATGGTCCTGTAGTTACAAGATACGATTTACAACCAGCGCCTGGTTTGAGAAGCCAGAGAGTTATATCTTTAGCAGACGATATTGCAAGATCAATGTCAGTTGAAGCTGTCAGAGTAGCTATGGTACCTGGCCAAAACTTAATTGGAATTGAATTACCAAATAAAGTCAGAGAAACAGTTGTTTTAAGAAATATTTTAGAACATCAAGAGTTCCAAAGTACAAATTTCAATCTACCAGTTTGTTTAGGTAAAAATATAGCTGGTTATCCGATTGTTGCAGACTTAGCTAAAATGCCACACTTATTAGTAGCAGGAACTACTGGTTCTGGTAAATCAGTTGGCATAAACGCTATGATTTTGTCACTGTTATACAAGCATACCCCAGAAACTTGTAAATTAATTATGATTGATCCAAAAATGTTAGAGTTATCAGTTTACGACGGCATTCCTCATCTACTTACGCCCGTTGTAACTGAGCCTAAAAAAGCAATCGTTGCTTTAAAATGGGCTGTTCGAGAAATGGAAACAAGATACATGTCCATGAGCAAACTAGGGGTAAGAAATATTGATAGTTATAATGAAAGGTTGATTGAAGCTAGAAAAAAGGGAGAAATTCTTTCAAAAAATATACAAGTTGGATTTGACCCCGACACCGGTCAACCTTTATATGAAGATCAACAAATAAGTCTTACACCTTTACCTTTTATAGTAGTTATTATAGATGAAGTGGCAGATTTAATGTTAGTCGCAGGAAAAGAAATTGAGGCAGCTGTTCAAAGATTAGCTCAAATGGCAAGAGCAGCAGGTATACATGTTGTAATGGCTACTCAAAGACCATCAGTAGATGTGATTACAGGTACTATTAAAGCTAATTTTCCAACTAGAATATCTTTTCAAGTTACAAGTAAGATCGATAGTAGGACAATTTTAGGTGAGCAAGGGGCCGAACAACTTCTTGGTCGAGGTGATATGTTGTACATGGCTGGAGGGGGCAAAGTTACAAGAGTCCATGGTCCATTTGTTGAAGACAGTGAAGTTGAAAAGGTAACTAAATTTCTTTCTGATCAGTCTATTCCAGATTATGATGAAACTATTACTGAAGAGCCAGAAAATTTAAATGATGATAATTTTTATAATTTTACATCTAAAGTTAATAATCAAAAAGATGAGTTGTATGATCAGGCTGTAGCTCTAATCTCAAGAGAGAGAAGGGCAAGTACCTCTTTTATTCAAAGACACTTTAAAATAGGTTATAACAGAGCAGCTACTATAATTGAAAAAATGGAAGAAAATAATATTGTTTCTAAACCTGGCAGAGCGGGCAAAAGAGAAGTTTTGATTGAGGATAATTAGTTGAAGAAATCGAAAATTCATCAAAGTACTATTTGGGTTTACTTTTTAATAGTATTTTCAGTCTTACTAAACTATCAAATACCAACTGCTTATAGCCAAGTCAATGAAACACAGTTAAAAATAAGCAATTTTTTTAAATTATTAAAAAGTATGGAAGCAGATTTTATACAAGTGGGCCCCTCTGGTAATGTAAGCAATGGAAAAATTTATCTTGATTTACCAGGAAAATTAAGAATTGATTATGAAAAACCAAATAATACTTTAATAACGTGCAAAGGATTTTGGTTAACAATACAAAATCGGAATTTAAAAACAACAAATAATATACCTCTTGAAAGTTCCCCATTTTCTATTTTAATTAAAAAAAAGTTGAACTTCGATAATAATTCTTTGAGAACTAATATTAAAAATATATCTGGAGTTATTTCATTAAAAATTACAAGTCCTGAAAATAATAAAACAGAAGGGTTAATTTTGGAATTTTCTGAAAAACCATTTAGTCTAAAAAAATGGATCATAAAAGATACTTTTGGAGAAATTACTACTGTATTAATTCAAAAAGCAAAATATAATAATAAATTATCACATTTATTGTTTTTTCCAGATAATTTTCCTGAACAGAATAATTCCAACTAAGAGAAGTATAAAATGACAGCAGAGGAACTATTCAATAAGGCTAACAAACTGTTTAGTGAAAAAAACTACTTGGGAGGATTAGAAGTTTATAAGAATATTTTCTTAATGTTCCCTAAAAATATAAGGCTATACGACGAAATTAAGAAAAAAGAAAAAAAACACAAAAAAACAATTTATCAAACTTATTCAAAAATTGAAATTGAGGAATTTTTTAAATCAGAAAATCCAGATCATATTACTAAAGTAATAAACACGCTAACAAATGTTTTAAACAGAAAAAGAAATGATATTTTAACAATATCGTTATTAGGAAATTTTTATGGATTAAACAACGAAATAAAAAAGGCAATTAATTTTCAAAAGTTAGCTATTCAAATGGCTCCTTTTGAAAATGTGTTTTATTTAAATTTATCTGAAACCTTCCGAAAAAATGATCAGTTGGAAGAAGCATTATCCATATTATACTTTTCTAAAATTTTATCTCCAAAAGATGGCTTAATAGATCATAAATTAGCAAAATTAAATACTAGTCTAAAAAATTTTAAAAAATCAGACTTAATATATTCTGATCTAATTAAAGATAAAAATATTAATAGAGACATAATTTCAAGTTATTGTGACAATCTTATAAAACTAAAAAAAGAAAATGAAGTAATTGAATTTATTGAAAAAGTAGGAAAAAATTATGAGAATGATGACGTTTTACAGTCAATTTTGGGCCTGGCCTACTACAAAAAAAAACAATTTGATATAGCTAAATCGTTTCTTTTAAATTCTATAAGTTTAAATAAGGATAATAGTAATGCATTTAATCTTTTAGGAGATTGTTATCTAGAGATTAAAGATTTTGAAAATGCAAAAATAAATTATAATAAATCCCTCCAGATTACCCCATATAACAAAATGGCTTTAAATAATTTAGCCTCTCTAAATTTTTTCAATGGTGATTTAATTGAAGCTGAAAATACTTATAAATTATCCTTAAAACATAACGAAAATAATTATGATGCAAAGTATAATTTAGCCCAATGTCAATTGGCCCAATCAAATTTTTTGTCTGGGTGGCGAAATTTTGAGTTTAGATGGCTAGCTAACCAATTTCATTCACCTAAATTAAAAAAAAATATACCAAAATTTGAAATTAATATGGAAAAAAAGAATTTACTTTTATGGAGTGAGCAAGGCCTAGGTGATCAAATACTTTTTTTAAGATTTTTAAGGGATTTAGAGCCATTTATTAAAAATTTATACATAAACATAGATATTAGGCTTCACAAAATAATTAAAAGAGCTTATCCCAAAATAAAATTTTTGAGTAAAAATGATTTTAATAAAAATTATAAAATTAATGCTCAAATGCCATTAGGAGATTTGGGTTCTTTATTTGTTAAAGATAATTCTTACTTAACTAAAAATAGTAATAGTTATTTAAGCTCAGATCCTAATTTAACAAAACAGTTAAAAAATAATCTTAAAGCTAACAATAAATATATTTGTGGCTTATCATGGATCAGCAAAAATGACGACATAGGGACTAATAAAAGTATAAGTTTAGAAATATTAAATCCCATTTTATCAATTAAAAATATATATTTTTTGGATTTACAATATAATGACACAGCAGACGAAAGAGACAAATTTTATAACAAATATGGAATAAAGATAAATAAGATAGAGGAAATAGATAATTTTAATGATTTAAATGGTGTTACTTCTCTGATAGATATGTGTGATTTTATTATTACAGTTAGCAACACTAATGCACATATTTCTGGGTCAATAGGAAAGGAAACATTCTTGTTGTTACCGAAAGGTAAAGGCAAATTATGGTATTGGAGTTCTCTAAAAAACAGGTCAATTTGGTATAAATCCATTCACATTATTCAACAAAATACAATAGATTTATGGGATGACCCAATAAAAAAACTAAAAAAAATAATAGAGGAAAAAATTAATGGATGAAATTATAGACCTTGCAGTAGGCTTTGATCAAAGAGAAGCTGTTGCCTACCATACTTTTGTACAAAGTGTAATAGAAAATGCTTCAGTTCCGTGTAGATTTATCCCGCTAAATATGAAATCTTTAAAAGTATATAACGAGACACATACAGATGGAAGTAATGAATTTATATACTCAAGATTTTTAGTTCCGCAATTAATGAATTTTAAGGGGTGGGCTATTTATGCTGATGGAGATATGATTTGTTTAGAGGATATTAAAAAACTTTGGGATTTGAGAGACAAAAAATATGCTGTTCAAGTTGTTCAACATAATTATCAAACAAAAGTAACTAAAAAATATTGGGGAAACAAAAATGAAAATTATCCTCGAAAGAACTGGTCAAGTGTTGTTATTTGGAATTGTGGTCATGAAAAACACAAAATTTTGTCCCCTAATTTCATTCAAAATCAGACAGGATCTTTTTTGCACAGATTTCGTTGGTTGAATGATGATGAAATTGGTAATATTGATAAAAAGTGGAATTGGTTGGCTATGGAATATGAAGAGAAAAAGGAAGTTAACTTAATTCATTATACAATTGGAACTCCTTGCTTTAAAGAATATAGGAATAAGGCTTTTTCCTCATATTGGAATAAATCTTTTTCTAATTTACTTGATGGGCATTATAAAAAAGAAAATCTAGGATAATATTTCTTTGAAGAGTCTTAATATTAATGTTGTTATGTCTTGGGAGTATGGTCTAGCTATATTTTTAGTTGGACTTTTTCTTACAATTTATGGTGCAAGACAAGATAAAAAAAAAGATGATGATTTTACAAAAGTTCCATTGTTTAAACCTACTACAAAAATTATGTTTGGAGTTATCATGATGATTTTTGGAGCAATTCAAATGTTACCATTAATTAAAAATTTATGAATCATACTTTTTTTCTTTTTTTATTCTATACAAAAGCTCGTGAGACCACTTAGTTTTTTTTCTATTGCCCTTTTTGTGGTCCATGTATTTTCCTAAAACACTAGAAACGAAGACATGATTATCGTTGTTTAATTCAACTAATCCTAAACTTGTAATGTCAAAATTTTTAATATTTTTTTCTTTTTCTAAATTTTTTCTAACAACATCAAAAATATAGCTGTCGTGCCACTCTTTTTCATTAAACAAATCGCCATCGTCATACATTTTCATCATATTTTTCCAAAATATTTCATGGATGGGATGCTCAGTGTTAAATATCAAAAAACCACATTCAGAGTAATTTAGGTGTTTAAGAGATATATTTTCTCTTCCCAGATATGACATGTAAGTATTATCGTTTACAAGTTTGTCCAGAAATTCAGAAGGGATTTTTTTGTATGTTTTAATGTCAGCATCTAACCAAATAAGATATTTAGTTTTAACTTCTTGAACTGCTGATGCTATCGCATAAACTTTATGTGCAAACCTAAAAACATTAAAACGAAAATCGTCTGTGTATTTTTCTTTGTTTTTAAACTTTTCTACAAAGTCTCTGTACTTTGGCACATTTTGATTAAAGTCTTTAACAATAATTTTACTTTTCACAGCACTGTCATCTATTTCAGAAGAATTTTCAATAAAAGCTGTTAAAGTAACTTCATTTGGCCAATTAGCAAAGAAACTGTTTATCATTTCAATACCAAAGGTATGTTTACTTAAGTTAAAAGTTGTTATAGCGCTATATTTCATTTTTTAATTATGATTTTTTTAAATTTGAAAATTGTTAATTGTTTTCCAAGCAAATCCACTTTTAATTTCACTCAACTTAAATTGACAATAAGCAAGCCATTTAAATAATTTTTTTCTATCAGGTTCTCGGTCAAAAATAGGATTATCTATTTCACCTTTTATATCCGATAGCTTAAAGCTCAATGTATTACAACAATTATGTTGATTAACTATTACTGGTAAACCTCTTAAAGTAGCATCAAGAGCGACTTGACTATTGTAAGCAATTACAATTGAGGCATTATTCAGATCTTCTTCTAGAGAGCAGTTTTTAACATTTTCATTCACCTTCAGACCTAAATATTTTCCATTTTTATCAACTATTGGTTCTTTAGGTTTGAGTCTTATTTTTACTTTATTAAATTTGTTTTTTGACAAATTTTTTTTGAGATAATTTAAAACATAATTTAGCCATTCATGCTCATCAAAATACCAACACAGAGCATTTGTAGGTGGAATAATGAGGATATTTTCACCTCGTTGTTGGTAATTTTTCCATGGCATTACAAGATGTTTTGATGAAAAAAAATTTTCCCATCTGTAATTGGATACTTCTCTAAAATAATTCATAGTATGTTTATTTTTGGAAATTCTAACCCACCAATCCCCGTGATATCCCGGATCAAAGTAAGCATGATCAATAAAATATCTATCAATATTCATAATTGCAGCTTGTTTTAATAAATGCCCTGTCCCTCTTAAAATGCCAAATGTAATTATACCATTTGTATATTTTGGTATGCCATTTTTTAAAAAGTCATTAATATTTAGTATTGAAGATTCGCAATCTTTAATGTGTTTATTAATAGAATTTGAGAGTGTTTCAACAATATAATCAGTATGTTCTATATCTGTTTTATATGCGATAAACTTTTTCATAACTATTTAAATATATTAATTTTAGACAATTTTGAATTTAATTTTTCATGTAAATAGATATATAAAGATAAAAATTATTATAGTCCATGACATTAAATATTTTTGCTATTATTAATCTGTATATTAAATTGACTTACAAAAAAAATAGGAGTTTTAAAATGAAGCTCGTTGAAGGTTGGTACTTACCAGATGGTGAAAAGCATTTCTCTCATTACTTATTTGAGGCAAAAAATTCCAGATTCCCAGGGGAATATCAAAAGCTTCAAAGAGATAAATCAATTCAATTTGTTGACAGATTTGACACTGCTATTGATGTAGGAGCATGTGTTGGTTTTTGGACTAAAGACTTATGTAAAATCTTTAAAAGAACTATTTGCTTTGAACCGTACAAAAACAGTTCAGATTGTTTAATAGAAAACTTAAAAGGATTTAATAATTATGAATTATACAATGTAGCCCTCTCAAATCAAAATGGAAACGGAGATTTACTTATTTCAGAAGAGGGTATTGGTTCTAATTCATTAAATGATTTTGCTCTAACGCAGGCTAAACCGATTAGAATTGAAAAAAAAAGATTAGATGATTACGGATTTACAAATGTAGATTATATCAAAATAGACGTTCAATTTTACGAGTTATTTGTCTTAAAGGGTGGGTATAAAACATTAAAGACAAATAACCCATTACTATGTATTGAGTGTGCTAGAAGAAATAAAGAAGAACTCGCATACGTGAAGAAAATAAATAATTTTTTAACCAAGCTTAATTATAAAATTGTGGGTGGTGAAGGAAAAGAGTTGTTTTTTAAAAAACAATAATCTAGTCAGTTTGTGTCATATAATAAGGCAATGTTGTCAAATTTGTAATAAAGAATTCTATTTGATTGTTGATGAATTTTATTAAACAAATGTTAATCCAGAAATACAATATAGCCTTAAATTCTTAATAAAAATACTTTTTTATTTCATCTTTATTTGTTAAACATTTTCTAAATTTATTAATTGAGATAATTTCTTATGACCAAAAAACAATTCTTACATAGGGAAAATTTCTTGTTTCTGAAGAAATAAAAAACCTAATTTTCGTTTGAAAGTTTCGACAATTTAGTTGCATCCATATTTTTCAATATGAAAACCATTATGTTATCCAGTTGAATAATAACGTCAAATACAATTACACTAGATTCTTTCAAAGCTTTAAAGTTTTTTATGTTATTTAATTTATTTAAAAGGTTTTCTTATAAATGCAGGAAGATAATAATAAGGCAATTTTTCAATTTTTAATTTATTTTTCTTAACAAATTCGTCCACTGAAATAGTCTCACCTGCTACAGCATTGTAATCGTCCAATATGATCAAGCCACCTGGAACCACTCTATCAAATAGTAAATTCAATGCTAAATCAGTTGGTTCTTTAACATCCATATCTAAATGTAGAAATGCGATTCTCGTCTCAGGATTATCATCAAGATACTTTGGTAATGTTTTTATAATATTTCCTTTAATTAACTCAATATTTTTAAAGCCTTTCTTATTTAAAATATTTTTGAGAGTTTTAACATCTAGACCATTTCCAGCACTTTTATCATGGTGAATACTAAAATCTTGATCAATTTTTAATTTCAAACCTTTTTTGGGGAATTTACCAAAAGCATCAAACCCTACTATTTTTCTGGCAAAATCATTTTCTAAAGTTGACCTAAATGTAGCAAGCCTTATTAGAGATACCCCTTTAAAAACTCCAAACTCTAATATATGACCAGGAAGATCACTTATTGATTTGTAAAGTTCAAAGTGAGCAAGAAGTTTATTTAATCTAGTGGGTGAAGAATACCAATAAAAAGCATTTTCATAATCCCATATATTTGTTTCATTCATACCACGTATTATCATAAACTATTTATAATTTAAAATTGTTGACATGTAAATATGGTGAGTAACTTCAAAATTTATTTTTTCAATGTTTATCATATATTTAGATCTCGTTTTGTGAGTCTTTTAGCAATCAAATAAAATAAATTAAAAAAAATTTTTGAATAAATTTTTAAGATTCAAATATCGCTAAAATGATTAGGTGTTCCATGAAGTATAATTTAACAATATTTGCAAAAACATTAAGGATCAACAATAAGAATTATTATTGAGTTTCATTTATTATTATTTATATTGCTGATAGGTATTGCATTTTAAAGTTCTAAAAAAAATTAAAATATGTTGAAGAGGATTTTGAGTGAGAATTGCGACTTGGAACATAAACTCTATTAGGTTACGTCTAGAACAGGTTCTTCGTTTTGTAAGAGAATGTGATATAGATATTATATGCCTCCAAGAAACTAAAACACCAGATCAATATTTTCCCACCAAAGAATTTGAAAACATTGGATTAAAATATCAAAATTATCGAGGAGAAAAATCTTATAATGGTGTGGCAATTTTATCTAATTTTAAACTTGAAGATGAAAACTTTATAAATTGGTGTGGGAAGAATGATACTAGACACATTTCAGTAAAACTAAATAAAAATATAGAACTCCATAATTTTTATATCCCAGCTGGTGGTGATGAACCTGACATTTATAAGAATCCGAAATTTAATCATAAAATTTCTTTCTTGAACGAAATGAAAAATTATTTTCAAAAATACAAAAAAACAAATAAAATTTTAGTAGGAGACCTAAACATAGCACCTTTAGAGCATGATGTTTGGTCACATAAACAACTGTTGAATGTAGTTTCTCATACACCAATAGAAACATCGACTTTAATAGATATTATTCAAACTGGTGAATGGGCTGACGTAATGAGGGAGTTAATTCCAAGTAATGAAAAATTATATTCTTGGTGGTCTTATAGAAGTAGGAATTGGGAAGTCTCAAATAGAGGAAGAAGATTAGATCATTTTTGGGTATCTAAAAAAATATTTCCACAAGTTAAATCTGGTGTTATTTATAAAGATACTAGATCATGGGAAAGACCCTCTGATCACGTCCCAATTATTGTAGAAATTGATATTTAGTAGTAAAAATTATAAGGAAAAATTTTTGAAAATACCATTTATTAAAATGCATGGGTTGGGCAATGATTTTATTATTTTTGACAATATTAAAGACTTAATTGTACATGATACAAAATTTATAAAAAAAATTAGTAATAGACGACTTGGGATTGGCTGTGATCAAGTTCTAATAGTTGAAGATACTGCGAAATCGCATAATTTTAAGGTGACCATGTACAACTCAGACGGTTCAGAAACTGGAGCATGTGGAAATGGTACAAGATGTGTTGCAGACTATTTAATGAAAAGAGATAATTTGAATTCTTTGAATATTGAAAGTATTACGGGTAATTTGCCATGTACAAAAAATAATAATCTGGTAACAGTTAACATGGGTGAACCTAAATTTGATTGGAAGGATATTCCACTATCAAGAGAACAAAATACCCAAAAGGTTTTGTTAGACGAGTTTGAAGCTTTTTGTTTATCTATGGGTAATCCGCACGCTGTTGTCTTTATGCAAAACATAGATGAACTTGAAAGTTTAGATCTAAATATAGTTGGTCCTCGCCTAGAAAAAAATATAAATTTTCCTGAATTAACAAATATAGAGTTTGTGTGTGTTTTAGATGATAAAACAATAAGAATGCGTGTATGGGAAAGAGGTGTAGGTATAACTATGGCTTGTGGCTCAGGAGCATGTGCTTCATTAGTCGCAGCTTTTAAAAAAAATAAAAGTTCTAAATCAAATAAAATTATCCTAGATGGTGGAAGTTTGTTTATTGAGTGGTTAAACAATGGAACCGTAACACTTTCTGGTGAAACAGAAAAAGTATATGAAGGTATAATAGGTGATTAATTGAAAATAAAATCTAGAAATAAGAATTCATCACCTGAGATTAAAACATTTGGTTGTAGATTAAATATTTGGGAAAGCCAGGTTATGAGTGATCATGCTAGTAAGTACGGGCATGGTGATTTAATAATTTTCAATACTTGCGCAGTTACTAGTGAAGCAGAGCGTCAAGCTAGACAAGCAATAAGGTCAGTTAAAAAAAAAAGACCTGCTGCAAAAATTTTAGTAACTGGTTGTGCAGCTCAAATAAATCCAGAGAAATGGAGTTCCATGTCTGAAGTTAACTTTGTTATTGGTAACAGAGAAAAACTTGACGATAAATTTTGGGGTAATTTTGATGTAGGTATAAATCTTGAAAATAATAATAAAGTTTTTGTTCAAAACATTATGCAAGTAAAACAAACATCTGAACATCTTGTGGAGTCATTTAACAAACACACACGAGGTTTTATCCAAGTTCAGAACGGTTGTGACCACAGATGTACATTTTGCATTATCCCATTTGGAAGAGGACCAAGTAGATCAGTTTCAACCCAAAATGTAATAACTTCTATTAATTCACTTATAGATAATGGTATAAAAGAAGTTGTTCTTACAGGAGTTGATCTAACTTCTTGGGGCAACGATATTTTTGGGAAGCCTAGTTTAGGTTTATTGGTAAAAAAAATACTAAAAAACATTCCTAATCTCCCCAGACTTAGACTTTCTTCGCTTGACCCTGCCGAAGTTGATTTTGAATTAATGGATGCTTTTGAAAATGAACAAAGGTTAATGCCTCATATTCATTTATCAATTCAACATGGTGACGATTTAATCCTTAAAAGAATGAAAAGAAGACATTTATATAGAGATGTAATAAATTTTGTAAATGAAGCTAAAAGAAGACGTAGTGATATTGTGTTTGGTGGTGACTTCATTGCTGGGTTTCCAACTGAAGATATAAACGCTCATAATAAAAGTATAAAACTTATTAAAGAAGCAAATATTACTTTTGTCCATGTTTTTCCTTATTCAAAAAGAGATAATACTGTAGCTTCAAAAATGCCTGAAGTGTTAAGTGTTGATATAAAAAAAAGAGCTAAAGATTTAAGGAATTTAGCAAAGAAACAACATGAAATTTTCCTTGAAAATCAAATTGGTACAATACAAAATGTTCTGATAGAGAAAAACTCAGTTGGTCACGCCTCAAATTTTTCAAAGGTTAAATTGAACGATGTTGTAAAGGATAGTTCAATTATATCTACAAAAATAGTAGATGTAAATTCCGAAGGATTAGTTGGTAATGTTTTCAATTAAATCACAAGTGAAGATTCATGGCACTAAATTGGTTTAAAAAACTTAAAACAGGATTAAGTAAATCAGCATCAAAAGTAGAAGATGCTCTAGCTTCAATAACTGGAAAAAAAAGTATCGATCAAGAAACAGTTGATAACATAGAAGATCAATTGATTTTAGCTGACCTTGGTATTGAAGTGGCAGCTAGAATAACAAAAAAAATTAAAGACCAAAAATTTGAATTAAATAAAAATAAAGAAGTAGAAAAATTAGATGTTGCCAAAACATTAGCTTCGGAAATTGAACAAATTTTATTACCATGTGAAAAAAATCTTTTTGAAAATATAACTTCTAAACCTCATGTACTTTTTTTAGCGGGTGTAAATGGATCTGGGAAAACTACTACTGCCGCTAAATTAGCTGAACAATTTAGAATTCAAAATAAAACAGTAGTTTTGGCGGCGTCAGACACATTTAGAGCTGCAGCGGTAGAACAATTAAAAACGTGGGGCAAAAGAGTTGGTGCACATGTAGTTTCTGGTGTAGATGGGGGAGACTCTGCTGCTGTTGCATTTAAAGCTCTGCAATTAGCAAAAAATGAGGGTAAGGATATTGTTATTGTAGATACTGCTGGAAGATTACAAAATAAAAAAGACTTAATGGAAGAACTTACTAAGACATGCAAGGTACTGAGTAAATTAGATAAAAATGCCCCTCATCAAAAAGTTGTTGTTTTAGATGGAACTGTTGGACAGAATGCACATTCCCAACTAAAAAGTTTTAATGAAGCAATTGGTTTAACGGGGATGATAATAACTAAATTAGATGGTAGTGCAAAAGGTGGGGTTGTTGTTTCATTAGCTGAAAGTTACAAAATTCCAATTCATGCTGTTGGCGTTGGAGAGGGATTAGATGATCTTCAAACTTTTAAAGCTACTTCTTTTTCTAGAGCATTAGCTGGCCTAGATGAAATATAGAGATTACTTTAACTTGACTTAAATACTAAATTTTTGTAATTCATCTTTATATTTATTTATTAAGATTATTAGCGCACGTCCTTGAGTTTCAAGCACGGGCGTAATTGTGGTTTGAATATTAGATTTGGTATTAAAATGTTTGAAAACTTAACAGATAAACTTGGAAATGTTTTTAAAGGGCTTACCAAAAGGGGCGCTCTCTCTGAAGGTGACGTTGACACAGCCTTAAAAGAAGTTCGTGCAGCTCTATTGGATGCTGACGTTGCTTTATCAGTGGTTAGAGAGTTCATTGACAAGGTCAGAATTAGAGCAGTAGGCGAAGAAGTATTAAGATCTGTCACTCCTGGTCAGCAAGTTATAAAGATAGTAAATGACGTACTAATTGAAGTTCTTGGATCAGATGAATCAGAACTTCTAATTGATCATGCTCCACCAGCAGTTATTTTATTAGTTGGCCTTCAAGGTTCAGGTAAAACTACAACAGCGGGCAAGTTAGCATTACATTTAAAATCTAAAAAAAGAAAGAAAGTAATGCTTGCTTCTCTTGATATTTATAGGCCAGCAGCAAGAGAACAACTTAAAATTCTAGGTGAGCAAGCTGAGGTTTTAGTGCTACCTGAGATAGACGGGGAGAGTCCAGAAAAAATAGCTAGAAGAGCAATGGCAGCATCAAAAATTCAAGCAATAGATGTGTTGATTCTTGATACTGCTGGAAGGACGACTTTGGATACAGCCATGATGTCAGAGGCTCAAGAAGTTTTTAAACTATCAAATCCATCGGAAACTTTATTAGTTGCTGATGCAATGACAGGTCAGGACGCTGTTCAAACTGCTAAAGCATTTTCAGAATTAATTAAAATATCAGGTGTGGTGTTAACTCGTTCTGACGGTGATGCAAGAGGTGGTGCAGCGTTATCTATGAGGTCGGTTACGGGTTGTCCCATAAAATTTGTTGGTGTTTCTGAAAAATTAGACGGATTAGAGCCATTTTATCCAGATAGAGCAGCTGGCAGGATTTTAGACATGGGTGATGTCGTTTCATTAGTTGAAAAAGCAGCAGAAACTATTGCTGAAGAAGATGCTGCCCATATGATGAAAAGAATGTCTCAAGGCAGTTTTGATATGAATGATATGTTAAAGCAAATTGGACAACTCAAAAAAATGGGTGGTTTAGGTGGTGTTATGTCAATGCTACCTGGCATAGGTAAACTGCAGAAACAAATGGCAGCAAATAATTTCAACGATAAAGCTATTTCAAAACAAGAAGCTATTATTTACTCAATGACTAAGAAGGAAAGAATTAATGTTGCTCTTTTAAATGCTTCACGTAGAAAAAGAATTGCGTTTGGATCAGGGACAGCTGTTTCTGATGTAAATAGACTTGTAAAACAGCAACAAGATATGGCCCGTATGATGAAAAAAATGGGTAAAATGGGTGGCCTAGGTGGTTTAAAAAATATGATGTCTTCGTTAGGGGGTGGAAGCTCGAATTCAGAACAAGTTTCAGAAAGTCAATCTCCAGTTATGGATGCAAATAGGATGGCTGAATTGCAAAAAATGATGGGTGGAAATATGCCTAATATAGGAAATATGGCGAATAGGTTTGGTGGTGCTGGCTTACCTGGTTTGGGCGGAAAACCATCAAAGAAAAGACGATAAACTTAATTAATTTAATACAAGGAAAAAAAATGGCGTTAAAAATTAGATTATCTAGAGGTGGGGCTAAAAAGAGACCTTTTTACAAAATTGTAGTTGCCGAGGCTTTATCTCCACGAGATGGAAAGTTTATTGAAAGATTAGGTTCTTACAATCCTATGGTGGCTAAAGATCATGCAGAAAGACTTGTATTGGATGTAGAAAGAGTAAAATACTGGATATCAAAAGGAGCACAGCCTACACTAAGGGTTGCAAAAATGTTGTCCTCAGATGGTTTGGTAAAAGCACCAGTAATTAGAGACCAGCCTATCAAAAGCGCTCCAGGTAAGAAAAGAAAAGAAAGAGAGGCAGAGGCAGCTGAAAAATTAGCTTCAGCAGCTGAAGCACCAGCTGAAGAAGCACCAGTAGCACCAGCTGAAGAAGCACCAGTAGCACCAGCTGAAGAAGCACCAGTAGCAACAGCTGAAGAAGCATCAGCAGCAGAGGCACCAGCTGAAGAAGCATCAGCAGCAGAAGCACCAGCTGAAGAAGCACCAGCTGAAGAAGCATCAGCAGCAGAGGCACCAGCAGCACCAGCACCAGCTGAAGAGGCACCAGCAGCAGAAGCACCAACTGAAGAGGATAAAAAAGAATAAATAAATTTTGTCTAATAAAAATTTTTTAGAAATAGGGCTCTTTGTAGGAGTTAAAGGTATTAAAGGAGAAGTGAAGCTAAAAAGTTACACCGAAGTCCCTGAAAATCTTTTTTCTTATAAGGAGTTTTATTTAGACAATTCTAGTAAACCAATAAATTTAACATTTATTAGAAAAGTTAAACAAAATCTTATTTGTAAAATTGAAAATATTACCACACGAAATGATGCAGAAAAATTAAGAGGTTTAAAATTACTTATTAAGAGAGATCAATTATCAACGCTTGCAGATGATGAGTTCTATCAAGTAGATTTATTAGGTTTTCAGGTTTATAACTTAAATCGAGATAGTTTAGGTGAAATCATTACGTTCAACGATTTTGGTGGTGGTTTGTTAATAGAGGTAAAAAAAAATGATAAAAAATTTTATTTGCCTATGAGTTCAGATTTTTTGGAAGATATTAATTATGTGGAACGAGAGGTTGTATTAAACTTAGATCTTAATTTTATAAAAGATTAACAAGAGGAGTTTTTTGTGTGGAATGCAACTGTTCTAACATTGTTTCCAGAAATGTTTCCTGGAACTTTAGGTTGTTCATTGGCAGGTAAGGCTCTAGAAAATGGTTTATGGAACCTTAATAAAATAAATATCAGGGACTTTGCAAACAATAAAAATGGTAAAGTTGATGACGTTCCATTTGGTGGTGGGCCAGGAATGGTTATAAATGCTGAAGTTCTTGACAAAGCTTTGTCATCAGCCTCCGCAGAAGAAGGACCAAGAATATATCTGTCACCAAGAGGAATAAAATTTGACCAGGCATTTGCAAAAGATTTGTCTAAAGAACAAGGTGCCATATTTATTTGTGGTAGGTATGAAGGAGTAGATGAAAGGTTTTTAATATATAATAATGTCATTGAAGTAAGTGTAGGTGACTTCATTTTGTCTGGTGGCGAAATAGGTGCTCAATTGATGATTGATGCCACAGTTAGACTTCTTCCAAATGTGATTGGAAATTCCATAGGGTTAGTTGAGGAAAGTTTTGAAAATAATTTGTTAGAGTATCCATTATATACCTACCCTAGAGTTTGGAATGAGCTTGAAGTTCCAGAGGTGTTGCTCTCTGGGGATCACAAAAGAATAAAAAAGTGGAAAACTGAAATGTCAGAAAAATTAACTAAGTCTAAGAGGCCAGATCTTTGGTCTAAATATATAAAATCTTAACTAGAAAAAAAATTATTAATTTGCTATGAAGATGTTTCACGAAAGGGTAATAAAATGAATGTTATTGATAAAATTGAAAAAGATCAGATGGACAAAATTGCTTCAGAAAGATCTATCCCAGAATTTGGTGCAGGTGATACTATAAAAGTTGACGTCAAAATTGTAGAAGGTGATAAGGAGAGAATACAAGCCTTTGAGGGATTATGCATTGCTCGAAGTGGTGGAGGATTGAACGAAAGCTTTACAGTTAGGAAAATCTCATATGGCGAGGGTGTTGAAAGAATATTTCCAATTTTCTCACCAAAGATTGCAGCAATCACAGTCCTTAAAAGAGGAAAAGTTAGGAGAGCTAAACTATACTATCTTAGAGATAGAAGGGGTAAATCAGCACGTATTGTTGAGAAAATTCAAGTTAATAAAAAGGAAAATAGTCCAAAGGTTGAAAAGTCCGAAATCAAAGAAACTTCAGACGAAAAAACTTCATAAATCGCTAAATAGAAACTTTTTTCACTTACTCAACGTCTTTAAATTAATTTCCAATTTTATGGAGATAAAAAATGAAACCTAAAACACTTTTTGACAAGATTTGGGATCACCATCTTATTGATACCCAGGAAGATGGTGCGTCATTAATATATATAGATAGGCATTTAGTTCATGAAGTAACTAGTCCTCAAGCCTTCGAAGGGTTAAGATTATCTGGTAGGACTGTTAACTCACCAAAAAGAACACTTGCAGTCGCTGATCATAATGTCCCTACTACTGACAGAGCTGGTGGAATAGATGAAGAAGAATCACGAATACAAGTTGAAGCATTAGACAAAAATGTTGAAGATTTTGGTATTCCTTATTTTAATATGATGGACAAAAGACAGGGTATTGTTCACGTTATAGGACCTGAGCAAGGTTTTACTCAGCCAGGAATGACAATAGTTTGTGGAGATAGCCATACTGCTACACATGGAGCCTTTGGTGCTCTTGCTTTTGGAATTGGAACATCAGAGGTTGAACACGTTTTAGCTACACAAACCTTAATACAAAAGCCAGCTAAGAATATGCTTATCAATTTAGAAGGTGAGCTTCAAACTGGTGTTTCTCCTAAAGACTTAGTTCTTGCTATTATTGGTAAAATTGGAACAGCTGGCGGAACAGGTCATGTCATAGAATATTCGGGAGAGTCTATAAAAAAACTCTCTATGGAGGGTAGAATGACAGTATGCAATATGTCAATTGAAGCAGGTGCCAGAGCAGGTATGATAGCACCTGACCAAGTTACTTTTGATTATTTAAAAGATAAGCCGATGTCACCTAAAGGCAATGATTGGGACCTTGCAATTGAGTGGTGGAAGTCATTGCCTTCAGACGAGGGTGCTTTTTATGATAAAAGAATAACTATTGATGCTACTAAAATTAAACCTACTGTAACTTGGGGGACAAGCCCTGAAGATGTCGTATCTATTGATGGTTTCATTCCAGATCCAAGTAAAATTCAAGACGACGATGCTCGACTAAAAGTTGAAAGATCGCTTGAGTATATGGGTTTGAAAGGTGGCCAAAAGATTTCGGATGTTGAAATTAACACAGTATTTATTGGTTCTTGTACTAATTCTAGGATAGAGGACTTGAGATCAGCAGCTAGAATTATTGAAGGTAAAAAAGTAAAACAAGGTTTAAGAGCTATGGTTGTTCCTGGTTCAGGATTAGTTAAGGCTCAAGCTGAAGAAGAAGGTCTTAACTTAATGTTTACAGAAGCAGGTTTTGAATGGAGAGAGCCTGGTTGTTCAATGTGTTTGGCTATGAATGAAGATAAATTACAGCCTGGAGAAAGATGTGCTAGTACTTCAAATAGAAATTTTGAAGGTAGACAAGGAAAAGGTGGAAGAACTCATTTGGTAAGTCCACAGATAGCCGCTGCTTCTGCAATAACTGGAAAATTAACAGACTGTGATTCATTAAGCTAATTATTTAAGAGGATATATCATGGAAAAATTTACTAATCTTAAAGGTATAGCTGCTCCTTTTAACTTTATAAATGTTGATACTGACAAAATAATACCTAAACAATTCTTAAAAACTATTAAGAGAACAGGTTTGGGTAAACATTTATTCGATGAGATGAGATTTAATGACGATGGCACCGAAAAGAAAGACTTTGTATTAAACGAAGAACCTTATAGATCTAGCAATATTATTGTTGCGGGCGATAACTTTGGATGTGGCTCAAGCAGAGAGCATGCGCCTTGGGCATTATCTGATTTTGGTATAAAATGTATTATATCAACTTCATTTGCAGATATTTTTTATAATAATTCCTTCAAAAACGGTCTTCTACCTATTAAAGTAACTCCCGAACAAAGAGAAGCTCTAATGGCTGATGCTAAAGATAAAGAAAACCCTGAACTAGAAATAGACTTACCATCACAGGAAATTAGGAGGCCAAATGGATCTGTGATAAAATTTGATATAGATCCATTTAGAAAAAAATGTCTTCTCGAAGGTTTAGATGATATTGGCTTAACTATGCAAAAATCAAGTGAAATTCAAAATTTTGAAACAAAAGTGTCTTCTGAAAGACCATGGTTATAATAAAAAATAAAGCTAGGAAATGTAATGTCGTCGAATAGAACATTAATGGTGCTACCTGGAGACGGAGTTGGTCCAGAGGTAGTAAATGAAACATTAAGAGTGGTCGATTGGTTGGCTAAAAACAAAAATATTAATTTTAATATCAAAGAAGGTTTAGTTGGTGGTGCTTCTTTTGATAAATTTGGAACACCACTTTCGGATGAAACTTTGGCAGATACTATGGATGCAGACGCTGTTTTATTCGGAGCTGTTGGAGGACCAAAATATGATGGTGTAGAATTCGAAAAAAGACCAGAGAACGGTCTTTTAAGATTAAGAAAAGAGATGGACTTGTTTGCCAATCTTAGACCGGCAATGGTTTTTCCAGCTTTAGTCGATGCCTCATCACTTAAGCCAGAAATAATTTCTGGTTTAGATATATTAATATTGAGAGAATTGACAGGTGGTATTTATTTTGCTGAGCCACGTGGAATTGATGAAATTAATGCAGAGCAAAAAAAAGGATATGATACTAACTTATATACCACCCCTGAAATAGAAAGAATCGGAAGGGTAGCCTTTGATATGGCAAGGGCAAGAAATGGAAAAGTTACCTCCGTTGAAAAGGCTAATGTTATGATGTCAGGTGTTTTGTGGCGAGAAGTAATGATAAACCTTCATAAAAAAGAAGGTGCCGGTATTGATATAAATCATATGTATGCAGATAATTGTGCAATGCAATTAGTAAGAGACCCTAATCAATTTGACGTAATAGTAACTGATAACTTATTTGGAGATATTTTGTCTGATTGCGCAGCTATGTTAACTGGTTCACTTGGCATGCTCCCATCTGCAAGTTTAGGTTCAGTTGATAAAAACACTGGAAAGAGATATGCAATGTATGAACCAGTTCATGGTTCAGCTCCTGACATAGCAGGTAAAGGATTGGCTAACCCTTTAGCTGAATTACTAAGTTTATCAATGTTATTCAGATATTCCTTTGATATGAAAGAAGAAGCTGACTTAATCGACAAAGCTGTCTCAAAAGCGTTAGACGCAGGACCAAGGACGCCAGATATAATGGCCAAAGGAAGAGAAAAAGTTGGAACTACAGGAATGATGGACTTGGTTATACATAAATTAGAGGAATTAACTAATTAAATGGCTTATAATGTTGCTGTAGTTGGTGCAACTGGCGCCGTTGGAAGAGAAATGCTTCAAACTTTGTTTGAAAGAAAGTTTCCGGTAAAAAATATTTATGCGTTAGCCTCTAAATCATCCATTGGAAAAGAAGTCTCTTATGGAGATGACAAAGTTCTAAAAGTAAAGTCTGTTGATGATTTTAATTTTGAAAATGTGGATATAGCTCTTTTTTCAGCAGGTTCCAATATTGCTAAAAAATTTGGTCCAGTTGCAGGAAACAAAGGTTGCATAGTTATTGATAATTCTTCTTGCTTCAGAATGGATGATGAGGTTCCCTTAATAGTTCCTGAGGTTAATCCCGAGGCTATTAATAATTATAATAAAAAAAATATCATAGCTAACCCTAACTGTTCTACCATTCAGCTAGTTGTAGCGCTAAAGCCAATTCATAAAAAATTTGAAATATCAAGAGTAGTTGTTTCGACCTATCAGGCTGTTTCTGGTGCTGGAAAACCAGCTATGGATGAATTATTTAATCAGACAAAAGGTGTATTTGTGCATGATCAGGCAACACCTGAACAATTCACAAAAAAAATAGCTTTCAACGTCATACCACATATTGATATTTTTATGGATGATGGATTTACCAAAGAAGAATGGAAAATGAATGTTGAAACTAAAAAAATACTAGACCCCACTATAAATTTAGTTGCTCATTGTGTTAGAGTTCCTGTCTTTATAGGTCATAGCGAAGCTGTTTTCGTCGAATGTAAAAAAGATATTGATGAAAGACAAGTTAGAAACTTATTACGGGATGCTAATGGAATTACAGTTGTTGACCATAGGGCTGATGAGGGTTATGTGACACCTGTAGAGGTTGCTGGTGAGGACGATGTTTATATAAGTCGTATAAGAAAAGATCCATCAGTTAAAAATGGAATAGCTTTTTGGTGCGTAGGAGATAATTTAAGAAAAGGTGCAGCGTTAAACACAGTTCAGATTGCTGAGTTATTGGCCAGTAAAAAACTTAAGGGAGCTTCACTATAATGCTTTGTTTGATTAATTTTTTGTCAGAATAAATGGAATACGTATGGATTGTAGCAGCAATTTTTGCTGCAGGTTGTCAAACCGCCCGATCAGCTTTTCAGAAAAATATGATATCTAAACTTGGTGATTACGGTGCTGCTTACATAAGATTTTGTTATGCGCTTCCGTTTACTTCTCTTGTATGGTTTGTCTGGATAAATATTCCTGGTAATTCAATCCCTATTTTATCAAACTATTCTATCATGCTTTGTTTTTTAGGATCTATTTTTCAGGTTCTTTTTACTTACGTTCTCATGAAAGTTTTCTCTCATAAAAGTTTTGCTGCAGGAATTGCTTTCTCTAAAACAGAAGTAATATTGATAGCATTTTTGGAGATGTTGATATTAAGTGAATTTTTTTCTTTGCCGATAACTCTTGGAATACTATTAGGTGTAATATCTGTTTTGTTATTGTCATATGCAAAAAAAGCAGAAAGTTTCCTGGATACAATAAAACTTTTATTTAAGTCTGTTACATCAATTGGAACGTTGATTGGTCTTTTGTCAGGCCTACTTTTAGCTGCATCAGTTGTGACTTTTAGAATGTCTATAATTTCGGTAGATGGTCCACTTTTAGATAGATCAATGTTCATTTCTTTTATCGCGATAATCTTTCAAACAATTATTGTTGGTATATATATGTTTGTATTTAAAAGAGACCAACTAAAAGCTGTTTTTAAATTTTGGAAACCTAGTTTGCCCGCTGGGCTTTGTGGAACTGGTGCAACTTTTGGATGGTTTGTAGCTTTTGGGTTGGCTACAGCTGCAGAAGTCAGGGCGGTAGGACAAATTGAGTTAATTTTTTCAATTTTAATATCAATGATTTTTTTCAAAGAAAAAATTAAACAAACTGAATTTATTGGTATTATGCTACTTGGAACGTCAATTTTAATAATTATTAACCAATAAGTTAGAATTTTCCTTATTTGTAATTGAAATTTTTATGTTATTAGTTCATTTATTAAATATTAAAAATCATGGGTAAAATAATGAGTAGACAAAGACCACTATCACCTCATCTCCAAATTTATAAGCCACAACTTACCTCAATTCTGTCAATTCTGCATAGAGGTACAGGTATTGTTTTATCAATGGGGAGTATAATTTTAGTAGTATGGATAATATCACTTACACTTGGCAAAGAAACATATCTTTTATTCTCTAAAGTTGTAAATCATTGGTTTAGTCACGTAGTTCTCCTTGGCTTCACTTTTGGTCTTTTTTATCATTTATCAAATGGCATAAGACATTTATTTTGGGATGCCGGCTATGGCTATGATTTGAAGCATGCCTATATTTCGGGCGGGGCAGTAGTTTTTTGCTCTTTGCTTTTAACTATTTTAACTTGGTCAATAATTTACCTTAGTGTGATTTAAGTGGATGAATAGTAATATTGATGAAAAGTTTACTAAGGTCGAAGATATGAAAACTTTAAAAACACATGGAGTTGGTCACTGGAAATTGCAGAGAATTTCTGCTATTGCTATGATACCTTTGGTGATATGGTTCACCACTTCACTTATGTTAACATTAATGGATGGTTACGAGCAGTCAATTGAATGGTTGCAGAGTCCTTTTAATGCCACAGGATTAATACTTCTTTTTGGTACTCTTTACTTTCATGCGGCTTCAGGATTACAGGTGGTGATAGAGGATTATGTTCATCATGAGGGGTTGAAAATTGTATCATTAATACTTATAAAATTAATAGCGATAGTTTTAGGTGTCCTATCAATTCTATGTGTATTAAAAATCTTTTTATAATTGTGAAAGTTTACTAATGTCTGAATACGAAATTATAGATCATGAACACGATGTTGTTGTTGTAGGTGCTGGTGGTGCAGGTTTAAGGGCAACTTTAGGTATGGTATCAGGTGGCTTAAAGACAGCCTGTATTACAAAAGTTTTCCCAACTAGAAGTCATACCGTTGCAGCTCAAGGTGGAATTGGAGCTGCACTGAATAACATGGGTGAAAATGATAGTTGGCAATTTCATATGTATGACACTGTAAAAGGATCTGATTGGCTAGGTGATCAAGATGCGATTGAATATATGTGTAAAGAAGCTATACCTTCTGTCACAGAATTAGAAAACTTCGGAGTCCCGTTTTCTCGTACAGAAGAAGGTGAAGTTTATCAGCGTCCTTTTGGTGGACACACCCTAGATTATGGAAAAAAAATGGCTAGAAGAGCATGTGCGGCAGCTGACAGAACTGGTCACGCAATTTTGCATACTCTTTATCAACAATGTTTAAAACATAAAGCTGAATTTTTTGTCGAATATATAGCTCTTGATTTGTTAATGGATGATAATGGTAAATGTGTTGGTGTTTTAGCTTTGTGTATGGATGATGGGAAAATTCATAGGTTTCGAGGTCATCAAACTGTATTAGCTACTGGTGGTTATGGACGTGTTTACTTTTCTTGCACCTCAGCACATACATGTACTGGAGACGGTAACGCTATGGTTTTAAGAGCCGGTTTACCACTCCAAGATATGGAATTTGTGCAATTTCATCCAACAGGTGTTTATGGTGCTGGAGTTCTAATTACGGAAGGCTCACGAGGAGAAGGTGGTTATCTAACAAATTCTGAAGGCGAAAGGTTTATGGAAAGATATGCCCCTACAGCTAAAGATTTAGCAAGTAGAGATGTTGTATCAAGGTCAATGACAATTGAAATTAATGAAGGTAGAGGTGTAGGACCTAATAAAGATCATATTTTTATGCATCTTGAACATATTGATCCTGCAACTTTACATATGCGATTGCCAGGAATAAGTGAAACTGCAAAAATATTTTGTGGTGTCGATGTAACTAAGGAGCCTATTCCTGTTTTACCAACTGTGCATTACAATATGGGTGGTATACCAACTAATTATAATGGTGAAGTTGTTACCAGAAAGGGTAATGATCAAAATGCAGTAGTATCAGGATTAATGGCTATTGGTGAGGCTGCATGTGTCTCTGTTCATGGAGCAAATAGGTTGGGCACAAACTCATTGCTAGATATAGTTGTGTTTGGAAGAGCTGCAGCCCAAAGAGCATTAAAAATAGTTGAAAAAGGTGCTTCACATGCTCCCTTATCCAAGCATGTGACTGATAAGATTTTGGCAAGACTAGATAAAATGAGATATGCTAAAGGCGACGTCTCTGTCGGTGAGATAAGAAATTCAATGCAAAATGCAATGCAAAAACATGCAGCTGTGTTTAGGTCTAACTCATCAATGAATGAAGGTGTAAAAAAAGTTGATAAAATTGCAAATAGTTTGGATGGGGTTGGTATTAAAGATAGGTCATTAATATTTAATACTGACTTAGTTGAGGCATTAGAACTTGAAAATTTAATGCAACAAGCAATAGTTACAATTAAATCTGCTGATCAAAGAAAAGAATCTCGAGGTGCTCATTCTCATGAAGATTATCCAGATAGGGATGATAAAGATTGGATGAAGCATACAATCATGTGGTTAAATGAGAAAAATAAGACTAAACTTGATTATAGAGATGTTCATTTAAATACCTTAACTAACGAGGTTGCTTCAATTCCTCCAGCAGCAAGAGTATACTAATTTGAAAGGAGTTATTTGTGGCTGAATTTGCCCTTCCAAAACATTCAAAAATTGTTAAAGGTATTGATTATCCTTTACAGAGTGAATCTGAAAACCCAAAAAAAGTTAACGTTTATAGATGGTCTCCAGACGATGACGAAAATCCTAGGATTGATAGTTATACTATTGACTTAAATGACTGTGGACCTATGGTTTTGGATGCATTGATAAAAATCAAACAAGAAGTTGACTCAAGCCTTACTTTTAGACGTTCATGTAGAGAAGGTATATGTGGTTCGTGTTCAATGAATATTGACGGTACTAATACATTAGCATGTTTAAAGTCAATTGAAGATATTAAGGGCGATATTAATATTTATCCTTTGCCACATATGGATGTTGTAAAAGATCTTGTGCCCGATTTATCAAAAGCCTATGCTCAGTTAACATCTGTTAAACCCTGGCTGCAATCTGATAGCAGGCCAGAAGAAGGGAAGTCTCGTAAACAATCTCCAGAACAAAGAGAAAAAATTGATGGTTTGTGGGAATGTGTTTTATGTTTTTCTTGCACTACCTCTTGCCCTTCATATTGGTGGAATGGTGATAAATATTTAGGCCCAGCTGTCTTGCTGCAAGCATATAGGTGGATAGCAGATAGTAGAGACGAAAACACAGAAGAAAGATTAAATGACTTAGAGGACACCTTTAAACTATATAGGTGTCATACAATTATGAATTGTACAAAAACCTGCCCAAAAGGGCTAAATCCGGCAAAGGCTATCGGAGAAATTAAAAAGCTTCAGCTTGAAAGAAAATAATTTTAAATAGTTTACTTATATATGGCTAAATGGTTTGGAAAAAGTAATAGAACAAAACCTGCAAAATATAGCATTAAGTAATTCAATTAATTTAGATACAGGTCAGCTGATTGTTGCTTCCTACTTTGATAAACTTAATGAAAAATTAGTTCAATTAAACACCAAAAAAAATTTTATAAATAAAATATTTTCAAAAAAAAACTCCGATTATATAAAAGGGATCTACTTGTATGGGGGTGTTGGAAGGGGTAAATCTATGATCATGGATTTATTTTTTCAGCATGTCCCTATTAAAGAAAAAAGAAGATTACACTTTCACGACTTCATGAAAGAAGTTCATCAACGTATTTTACAGAAAAGTAAAGTTGAAAAAAACAAAGATTGTGTTCTTTTAGTTGGTAAAGATTTAGCAAGTTCAGCAAAATTACTTTGCTTTGATGAAATGGAAGTTAGAGATATTGCTGACGCTATGATCTTATCACGTTTGTTTAATGTAATGTTTACTGAAGGAACAACTTTAGTAACAACGTCAAATCAACCCCCTACTGGTTTATACAAAAATGGATTACATAGAGATCGAATTTTACCTTTTATAGAGAGTTTAAAGTTAAAAACAGAAATTATTAAAATTCAAAATGGTGATGACTGGCGTGAGAGATCTCTAAGTGGTAATAAGGTATGGTTGAGTCCTATAAACACAGAAAATAAAAAGAAAATAGATAATATATTCTTAAAACTTAGTTTGGGTTTTGTAAAACAGCCAGAATCAATTGAGATCTCAGGTAGAACAATTCTAATTCCTCAAGTGGCTGCAGGTATTGCAAGAATTAATTTTGACAGTTTATGTAACAAACCTTTAGCAGCTTCTGATTATATAGAAATAGGTGAAAGATATAAGGGAATTATAATAGAAAATATCCCAATGCTTGATGATAAATCTCGTAATGAAACTAGAAGGTTCATTTGGTTAATAGATGCATTATATGACAAAAATTGCTTTTTAATAGCTAATGCAGAGGCTGATTTTAGAAAAATATATCAAGGAGAAGAATGGGAATTTGAATTTCAAAGAACCATTTCTAGGATAGTAGAAATGTCTCAAGTTTGATAAACACCTAATAATTAATCTTACCTTGATAGCAAAGAAAAAAAAGTTTAAAAGATAACCAGAAATCATAAAAGTATAGTCAATTTTAAATAATGATTAAACTAACTTTCTTTAATACTTTGAATTAAACAGGATTATAAAAATGAGAAATAAAATAGCTTTAATAGGATCTGGTAATATTGGTGGTACCCTGGCTCATTTAGCAGCTATTAAAGAGTTAGGAGATGTTGCTTTATTTGATATTGCAGAAGGAATTCCCCAAGGGAAGGCGCTCGACCTAGCTCAATCAGGACCTGTTGAAGGATTTGATTGTAATATTTCAGGTTCTAATGATTATTCGGCACTTTCAGAAAGTGATGTGGTGATAGTTACTGCAGGCGTTGCAAGAAAACCTGGTATGAGCAGAGATGACTTAGTAGAAATTAATACAAAAGTTATGAAGCAGGTAGGTGAAGGCCTTAAAGAAAATTGCCCTAACGCTTTTGTAATATGTATAACAAACCCACTCGATGCCATGGTTGGGGTTCTACAGAGAGCTTCGGGATTGCCAACAAATATGGTTGTAGGAATGGCTGGTGTTTTAGACTCAGCTAGGTTTAGACGTTTTTTAGCTGATGAATTTGATGTTTCTGTTAGTGATGTCACAGCTTTTGTTCTTGGGGGGCATGGTGATACGATGGTTCCTTTATCAAGGTATTCAGCTGTTGCAGGAATTCCAGTTCCAGACCTAATTAAAATGGGTTGGAGCAACCAAGAAAAGATTGACCAAATAGTTCAAAGAACTAGAGATGGAGGTGCAGAAATTGTTGGTCTATTAAAAACTGGTTCAGCGTTTTATGCTCCAGCTTCTTCGGCTATTGAAATGGCAGAATCCTTCTTAAAAGATAAGAAAAAATTACTTCCTTGTGCCGCTTATGTTGATGGATATTACAATCTTAATGGTTTGTACGTAGGAGTTCCTGTTATCATTGGTAAAAAAGGGGTAGAGCGCATTGTAGAAATAAATCTTACTTCTAACGAAAAAGAAATGTTTGACCATTCAGTCTCAGCTGTAAAACAATTGAATGATCTTGCTTCAAAATTTGAAGCCCAATAAATATCATAGAGAGGTATAAGTTTTGGATATTCATGAACATCAAGCTAAAGAGCTATTAAAAGAATATAATATTCCAACTCCAAAGGGAAAAGCTGTTTTTTCAGTTGAGGAGGCTTTAACTGCAGCAAAAGAATTACCTGGTCCAGTTTATGTCGTGAAAGCACAAATTCATGCAGGTGGAAGAGGCAAAGCTGGTGGTGTAAAAGTTGTAAAGGATTTTGAAACATTAAAAAATGCAGCTGAAACAATCCTTGGCAAAAAGTTAATAACACATCAAACTAGTAGTGAAGGAAAACTTGTTCAGAGATTATATATAGAAGACGGATGTAATATAGATTCAGAATATTATTTTTCTATGGTTATTGATAGAGTTAGCAGTAGAATTTCACTAATAGCTTCAACAGAAGGTGGAATGGATATTGAAAAAGTTGCAGAAGAAAATCCAGAAAAAATATTATCTTTTAATATTGATCCTACAATAGGCTTTCAACCTTTTCATTCTAGATTGATAGCAAATAGTCTTAACTTAACTGGAACAAGTTTTAAACAAGCTGGAGATTTTTTTAGTCAGTTGTATAAGCTTTTTACTGAAAATGATGCAAGTCTATTAGAGATAAACCCCTTAGTTTTAACTTCTGAAAATAACTTGATAGCTCTAGATGCAAAAATGTCATTTGATAATAATGCACTTTATAGACATCCAAAAATAATGGCTTTAAGAGATGAAACTGAAGAAGATCCCGCGGAAATTTTAGCCAGTAAATATGATCTAGCTTATATCAAACTAGATGGGACTATTGGGTGTTTGGTAAATGGAGCTGGTCTTGCAATGGCAACTATGGACATTATTAAATTAAAAGGTTCGTCCCCTGCCAATTTCTTAGACGTTGGTGGCAGTGCTACAAAAGAAAAAGTTACAGAAGCATTCAAAATCATACTATCAGATGAAGCTGTTGAAGGTATTTTAGTAAATATTTTTGGAGGAATAATGCGATGTGACATCATCGCAGAAGGAGTTGTAGCAGCAGCAAAAGCCTTGTCATTAACAAAACCATTAGTAGTCAGGCTGGCAGGTACAAACGTTGATGAGGGAAAAAAAATATTATCAGATTCTGGTCTAAAAATAACACCAGCAGATGACTTAGACGACGCAGCTGTTAAGATTGTAAATGCAGTTAAGGAGATAAATTAAATGTCTGTTTTGATCAACAAAGATACGAGAGTAATTTGCCAAGGATTTACCGGCGGTCAGGGCACTTTTCATTCAGAGCAGGCTATAGCATATGGGACTAAAATGGTTGGAGGAGTTACACCAGGTAAAGGTGGAGCAATACATTTAAATCTTCCAGTTTTCAATACAGTTAGAGAGTGTGTTGAAGAAGTTAATCCGGATGCATCAGTAATTTATGTACCACCGCCATTTGCAGCGGATTCAATCTTAGAAGCTATTTCTTCAAACATACCATTAATTATTTGTATCACTGAAGGTATTCCGGTCCAAGATATGATTAAAGTTAAGCAGTATCTTAAAAATTCGAATTCTAGATTGATTGGACCAAATTGTCCTGGTGTAATTACCCCAGGGCAATGTAAAATTGGTATAATGCCTGGACACATTCATACTCCTGGAAAAATAGGAATAGTCTCTAGGTCAGGTACATTAACTTATGAGGCTGTTGCTCAAACAACTGCTACAGGGTTGGGTCAGTCGACTTGTATTGGAATTGGAGGTGATCCTATCAATGGCACCAATTTTATTGACTGTCTTGAAATGTTTTTGAATGATGAACAAACAGAAGCAATATTAATGATTGGAGAAATTGGAGGTAACGCAGAAGAAGATGCAGCCGCTTTTATAAAAAACCATAAAATAAAAAAACCTATAGCCGGCTTTATAGCAGGTAAGACTGCTCCTCCTGGAAGAACTATGGGGCATGCGGGAGCAATTGTTAGTGGAGGCAGTGGAGATGCAGATTCAAAAGTCAAAGTTATGAAAGACTGCGGCTTTATAATGTCTGAATCTCCTTCAGGTTTGGGTAAAGCTGTCGTAAAAGCAATACAACTATGGAAATAACTTGATTTAATTGTCAACTTTTTGTGTAGTATACTTTATTAATCACTCTTTAAAAGGATTTGTAGCTATGGACGATCAAAACTCTGATCAAAGTTTTCTTTCTGGTACAAATGTGACTTTCATTAATGATTTATTCAAAGAATGGAAGATTAATCCAAATGCAGTACCGAAGGAATGGGACCTTTGGTTCAAGAGTAATGAAGATGAACCTATAATTGATGACGGTCCAAGTTGGGCTAAGAAGAATAGTCAAGTTATTGGAGCAATAGATACTGTTGAGAGTGTTCGAGCAGTAGCAAGAGGTATTGTGGGCAAAGGCGATTTATCAGCCACAGATTTAAGATTAGCAACAACTGATTCAATTCGTGCTATAATGCTTATTAGAGCTTTTAGAATTAATGGACATCTTTTAGCTAAGTTAGACCCTCTTAATTTACAACAGGGTGATATACACCCAGAACTAAATCCAAAAACTTATGGTTTTAGTGACGATGATTGGGATAGACCAATATTTATAGATAATGTTCTTGGAATGGAGTCAGCAACTTTAAGACAAATAATGGAAATAGTAAAAGAAACTTATTGTGGGTCCATAGGAATAGAGTTTATGCATGTCCAAGATCCAGCTCAAAAAGCCTGGATACAAGAAAGAATAGAATCGATTAGAAACGCTACAGAATTTACCAAAAGAGGTAAAAAAGCTATTTATGAAAGATTGGTTGGAGCTGAGACATTTGAGCAATTTCTTCATAAAAAATATGCTGGAACTAAACGATTTGGTCTAGACGGGTCAGAGTCTGTTGTTCCAGCTATCGAGCAAATATTAAAACGCGGTAGTCAGCTAGGGATGAAAGAAGTTGTAATTGCAATGGCTCACCGAGGAAGATTAAATCTTTTATACAATATATTAAATAAACCCTTTAGAGCGATTATTTCTGAGTTTTTGGGCAATCAAGCAAATCCAGAAGAAGCAGGTGGGTCAGGAGACGTTAAGTATCACATGGGTGCCTCTGCTGATAGAGAGTTTGATGGTAATAACGTACATTTATCGTTACAAGCAAATCCGTCTCATTTAGAAGTAGTAGCTCCTGTTGTTATTGGAAGAGTCCGTGCAAAACAAAATCAACATAATGATACTAATGACAGATTATCAGTGTTGGGCATTGTATTACATGGTGACGCTGCTTTTGCAGGTCAAGGAATAGTGGCTGAGACTTTTGATTTTTCTGGACTTAGGGGGTACAGAACAGGTGGTACTATTCACATAGTTGTAAATAATCAGATTGGATTTACAACTAGCCCAAATTACTCTCGTTCTAGCCCATATTGCACAGATGTAGCAAAAATGGTTATGGCTCCCATTATGCATATTAATGGTGACGACCCAGAAGCTGTTGTTCATGCATCTAGGATAGCTACAGAGTTTAGACAAAAATTTGCGTGTGATGTTGTTTTAGATATTATAAGTTACCGTCGCTATGGTCATAATGAAGGAGATGAACCCGCTTTTACTCAACCAATTATGTATAAAACCATTGGATCTCACGATAGTATTAGCAAAATTTATGCTTCAAAACTTATTAATGAAGGTGTATTGACTGAGCAAGAAGCTAAGGATGAAGTTAACAACCACAATAAATTTCTTGAAAAAGAATTTGAAGCAGGAACTAATTATAAACCAAATAAAGCGGATTGGTTAGAAGGTCAGTGGTCAAGTTTAAGGGCTGCCCATGGAGATGACCGAAGAGGTGAGACATCAGTATCCAAAGATGACTTAAAATTAATTGGAAAAGCAATAACTACTATACCCGTAAATATAAAAGTAAATAAAAAACTTCAACGTATAGTTGAAACTAGAAAAAAAGCCATTGAGACTGGTGAAGGTATAGATTGGTCTACTGCTGAACACCTTGCGTTTGGCTCATTATTATTAGAAGGACATCCAGTAAGACTATCTGGACAAGATAGTTGTAGAGGAACTTTTTCCCAAAGACATTCTGTATTTATTGACCAAATGTCAGAAGAAAGATACACGCCGCTCAATAATATAACTTCCAACCAACAAAATTTTGAAGTTATTGATTCTCCATTATCAGAGGCCTCCGTATTAGGATTTGAATATGGTTATTCTCTTACAGAGCCAACAGCTTTAGTAATGTGGGAAGCTCAGTTTGGAGATTTTGCTAATGGTGCTCAGGTGATAGTTGATCAATTTATTTCAAGCGGTGAAGCTAAATGGTTAAGAATGTCAGGGTTAGTTATGTTACTTCCTCATGGTTATGAAGGTCAGGGACCAGAACATTCTTCAGCAAGATTAGAGAGATATCTTCAATTATGTGGTGAAGATAATATGCAAGTTTTAAATTGCAGTACACCTGCAAATTATTTTCATGCCTTAAGAAGACAACTTAAAAGAGATTTCAGAAAACCATTGATTATAATGACGCCAAAAAGTCTTCTTAGAAATAAGGCTTGTGTTTCTAATTTATCCGATATGTCGGAGAATACTGCTTTTAGAAGAGTAATAAGAGACCCGAACACAAACCTTAAGGATAATGATATTAAAAAAGTTGTTATTTGTTCTGGTAAAGTTTTCTACAATTTATTGGAAGAAAGAGAAAACAGAAAACTAGACAATGTAAAAATTTTGAGATTAGAACAAATCTACCCGTTTCCTTATTCAACTTTAAAAGAAATATTATCTGATACACCAAACGCTGAAGTTGTTTGGTGCCAAGAAGAACCAAAAAATATGGGCGCATGGTTTTTTGTAGATAGAAAAATTGAAGATGTTCTTAGATCATTTAAAGCAAAATTTTCACGACCCTGTTATGCTGGTCGAGCAGAGGCTGCTTCTCCTGCGACGGGATCTTTATCTAGGCATAATAAAGAACAAGTAGATTTAGTAAATGAAGCTTTAGAAACGAACCAAAAAACAACTAAGCACGCGGCTGAATAGTTTGATATATGGAAAATAAAAATAAAATTACTAGCAAAATAGCCATGCCTTCAGCGGCAAAAATTATAAAGGAAAAACAATTAGATATCTTAGATATAGCTGGTACAGGTATAGATAATAGAATAACAAAAGGTGATGTTCTTTTATATTTAAATCAAACCAAAACTGAAAATGGATTTAAGGTTAGAAATATAAACAAAGAAAAACAAATAAATATACGAAAGGGTAGAGGGATGGATGTTTTGGTTCCAGTTTTAGGAGAGTCTGTTGTAGAAGCAACAGTTTCTAAATGGATAAAAAAACAAGGAGAGTTTGTTGAAGTAGATGAGCCAATTGTAGAGTTAGAAACAGATAAAGTAACATTAGAAGTTCCAGCAGTTACTTCTGGTATTCTTGATAACCTCACCGTATCAGAAGGTGATACTGTCGAGGTGGGTGCATTATTAGGAATAATAATTGCTGGAGAAAAATCTGGTCAAACTTCTACACCAACGACAAAACAAGGAAACAAAAAGATTAGTGAACAAGTAAGTGTACCTGAAAAAGTTGAAAGTAAGATAAGTAGCAATAAATCTGATGTAATTGAAGAAGCCGTTAATAAAAATCTTGAAGAACGTGTCCCAATGTCCCGCTTACGTCAAGCTATCGCTCGTAGATTAAAGGAAGCACAAAATACTGCAGCTATGTTAACAACATACAATGATGTCGATATGACAGCTTTAATGGAAATGCGAAATAATTACCAAGATAGTTTTGAAAAGAAAAATGGAGTTAGACTTGGATATATGAGTTTTTTTGTTAAAGCCTCCATAGATGCACTAAGCCAATTTCCTGCAGTTAATGCAGAAATAGATAACAATGACATTATTTACAAAAATTATTATAACATAGGTGTTGCAGTTGGTACCTCTCAAGGTTTAGTAGTACCAGTCCTAAAAAATGCAGATAAAATGTCTTTTGGAGAGACTGAGATTGCCATTGCAGATTTTGGTAAAAAAGCAAAAGATGGGAGTTTAGGTATATCCGATATGGCAGGTGGAACCTTTACAATTTCTAATGGTGGAGTTTATGGTTCTTTAATGTCGTCACCAATTTTAAATCCACCTCAGTCAGGTATTCTAGGAATGCATAAAATCCAAAAAAGACCAGTTGCAATAGGTGATAACATCGAAATACGTCCAATGATGTATTTAGCCTTATCTTATGACCATCGCATTATTGATGGACGAGAAGCTGTTTCTTTTTTAGTAAGAATTAAAGAAATTATAGAAGATCCAAGACGTTTAGTTGTTGGAGCATAATTGTAAGTAAAGGTTTAGTATGTCTGAAGAAAAATATGATCTTGTTGTTATAGGTTCTGGTCCAGGAGGTTATGTCGCATCAATAGTGGCGGCACAAAAGGGTATGAAGGTTGCGAGTATAGAAAAAAGAACAACCTTAGGTGGAACTTGTTTAAATGTAGGCTGTATTCCATCCAAAGCAATGCTTCATGCGTCTGAGCAATATGAAAATTCAGTTAAATTAAATGGTAACAAAGAATGGGGTATAACTTGTAAAGATGTTAAATTAGATTTAACAAAATTATTGAAAAAAAAATCTGGTATAGTTGGTGAACTTACTAAGGGAATTGATTTTCTATATAAAAAAAATAAAGTAAGAAAGTATATTGGAACAGCAAAATTGATTACAACAAACTCGATTGAAATTATTGGTGATAATACTAAAGATCTTATACATGCTGAAAACATAATAATTGCAACAGGATCAGAAGCGACTCATCTTCAAAATATTAATATTGATGAGAAGAAAATAGTCACCTCAACGGGTGCATTAGAGTTAAAAGAAGTCCCAAAAAAAATGATAGTTATTGGAGCTGGTATTATTGGCCTTGAAATGGGAACTGTATGGAGAAGACTTGGCTCTGATGTTGAGGTTATAGAGTATTTACCAAGAATTTTACCTGGAATGGATAATGAAGTTGCTGAAAAATTCATGAAGATTCTTGAGAAACAGGGCTTAAATTTTAAGTTGGGTCAAGCAGTAGAATCGTCAAAAATCATAGATAATAAGGTTATATTATCAATAAGGAATGTCACTAAAGAAAATACATATGAAGTAGATGCAGATGTTGTTTTAGTGGCAGTTGGTAGAAAGCCTAACACTCATGGATTAGGTCTTAAAGATTTAAACATTGATATTGATAAACAAGGTTTTATAAAAACAAATAATTATTTTCAAACTTCTATTAATAATATTTATGCAATCGGAGACGTCATAAAAGGTCCAATGTTAGCTCATAAAGCTGAAGAAGACGGAGTTGCTGCAGTTGAAATAATTAATGGGGAGGCTGGGCATGTAGATTATAATCTTGTTCCAGGTATTATTTACACTTCACCAGAAGTTGCAGTTATTGGTAAAACTGAAGAAGAATTAAAAGATCAAGGAATTGAATTTAATAAAGGTGTTTTTCCTTTATCAGCAAATAGTAGAGCTAAAGCTATAAGTCATACTGATGGAATGGTAAAAATACTCTCTGATAAATCGACTGATAAAATTTTAGGTGCTCATATGATAGGTCACGAAGCAGGAACTGTGATACATGAGTTATCAATTGCGATGGGTTTTGGGGCATCATCTGAAGATGTGGCAAGAATATGTCATGGTCATCCTACGGTTAACGAAGCCATCAAAGAAGCCGCTTTAGCAACATACTCTAAAGCCATACATTTTTAGTTTGCACCCATTTTACTGTAAAAAACTAAAATTATTACGCCAACTATAATCAAACCTAACCCTAAAAGTGCCATCAGATCTGGAATTTCTTTATATTTTAATGCTCCTAAAATTGTAATAGCTGAAATACCTACACCTGCCCATATTGAGTATGTTATGGCAATAGGTATTGTCTTCATTGCCAGCATCATAAAGTAAAAGGCTGTTGCATAGCCGACTACTACATAGGTGCTAGGTATTAACTCTGAAAAATTATTAGTACTCTTAAGGTAAGTGGTTCCAACAACCTCTCCGATAATAGCAATTAAAAGATAAAAATATCCCATGTTAATCCTTACAAAATATGTTATTTATTATATTATTTGAGTCTACTTAAGACAATATCAAAGATTATAATTTAGGATAATATAAAATGAACGAGATCAAATCAGCTTCGACTTATATATCAAACAACTCATTTCAAGAAGAAAGAAAAGATTTAGCTGCTGCCTTTAGATGGGCTGAAAGAAGTAATTTACATGAGGCTGTTGCCAATCATTTCAGTTTAGCTGTTAATTCTGAAGGAACAGAATTCTTAATGAATCCTAATATGTGGCATTTTTCAAGAATCAAAGCTTCTGATTTGTTGTTATTAGATGTTAATGACAAAACTGTGCTAACAAAAGATAATCCCCCTGACGCGACGGCTTGGGGGTTACACGGAGCTATACATAAATTGTGTCCTCACGCAAGATGTATAATGCATGTTCATTCTGTGTATGCAACTACTCTGGCTTCTCTTGAAGACTGTATTTTGCCACCAATAAATCAGGTGGCAGCAATGTTTTTTGGAAGACAAGTTATTGATAAAAATTATGGTGGATTAGCTTTTGAAGATGAAGGTACAAGGTGTGCAAATCTTTTGTCAAACTCTAAAAAACACACATTTATAATGGGTAACCATGGTGTACTAATTTTTGGTAAAAATGTAGCAGAAACTTTCAATAGACTATATTATTTTGAAAGAGCCGCTCAAACATATATCAATGCCCTTCAAACTGGAAAAAAAATAAGTATTTTAAATAATATAATAGCAGAAAAAACTGCAGAAGAATTAGATAATGAAGAACATCCAAACCCTGCAGGAACAGCTTTCTTGAGAGAAATAAAGTCAATATTAGATC
Source organism: uncultured SAR116 cluster alpha proteobacterium (assembly GCA_902622875.1). Taxonomy (GTDB): domain Bacteria; phylum Pseudomonadota; class Alphaproteobacteria; order Puniceispirillales; family Marisalimonadaceae; genus Marisalimonas. The sequence goes on along the minus strand of CACNRW010000007.1, from coordinate 35,782 downwards.
AAGAAAGTTCTGATTATGCAGATTAGAAGTTAATTATTTAATTTTTTATTAATATAAAGACTTAATAATGAAGCGTCATGGTCCGACCAACCCTCATTCATGGCCCCTTGAATATAAGATTTAGTACTTTTGATAACATGTAATTCATTATTAAAATTTGCCCCTTCTTTAATCATTAAATTAATATCTTTTAAAGATGATGAAACGTTAAATGTTGAGCTCAAGTTAGTCTCATTTTTTTTAGCTTGTAATATAGTATTAGACTTTAGGTGAGCTACTTTTGCTGCTCCAGAGCTATCAATCATTATGTCCAAAGCTTTATCAAATTTAATTCCTGAGTTTGTTGCTAAAGACATCGCTTCACCTAAAGCGTGCCAATAAACCATTAATGGTAGATTAATAGCTAACTTCATAGCACTTCCTTTACCAACTTCACCAAGGTATTCATATCTTCTACAAATAAGCTTTAATATATGCTCAACCTTTTCAAAAGTTTCCTTGTTTCCCCCTACTAACCCTAATAAATTTCCATCTCTTGCAGGCTTTGTTGAGCCACCTACGGGGCATTCTATAAATTCTCCATTTAACGAACATATTATCCTTTTTAACGATTGCATTTTCTTAACGCTAGTCGTACTTAGTTCTATTATAATTTTGTTAGTTAAATCTTGATTTTTAATGCCCTGAGAATTTGTATATACATAATCAAGCGCTTCATCATTTCCCATAATAATTAAAATTATGTCGTTATTGTTAAACAATTCTTTTACACTATTAGCTCTTCTCGCACCTAATTCAACTAGAGGTGTTACTTTATTTTGCGTTCTGTTCCATGCTGTTACAATCTGATCACAATCCAAAAGCCTTTTAACAATTTCCCTACCCATTTTACCTGTACCGCAAATGCCTATTTTATTCATAAACACACTCCTTTTAAATTCACAAAAGTAATATTATATCTTGAAAATACAAGTTTAAGTAACCAATTACTAATCATATTAATTAATTAATGGGGATTGTCGATGACCAACATGAATAATAAATTTGAAGCAGATACCGGTAAAATTTTAGATATTGTGATTAATTCTCTTTATTCGGAAAGAGAAATTTTTTTGCGTGAGTTGGTATCAAATGCTTCAGATGCTCTTGATAAAAGAAAATATCTTGGCTTGACAGATAAAAAAATTGCTATCTCTTCAGAGGCTTCTGAAATAAAAATTGAGGTTAATAATAAAGATAAAACTTTATCAATTCTAGATAATGGTATTGGAATGAATGAAGAAGACCTTAAATCTTCATTGGGTACTATTGCGAGGTCAGGAACAAAAGCATTCTTAGAACAAATAGCAACAAACGCTAAAGATAAAAAACCAGATATGTCAATGATTGGACAATTTGGTGTAGGTTTTTATGCTTCTTTTATGGTTGCTGACAGTGTAGAGGTATTATCAAAAAAAGCAGGAGAAAACCAATCATGGAAATGGTCTTCAGATGGAAAGTCAGGTTTTAATTTAGAAAAAGCAGATAAAGAAGATGTTGGGACATCTATTACACTTAAACTAAAAAAAGATGCAAAAGAGTTTTTAGAAGAAACTAGACTTCAATTTATTGTCAGAAAATATTCAGATCATATTTCCTATCCAGTTAAATTACACGAAATTGACAAAAAAGATGCAGAAATAAAAACTCTAAATGAAGCATCAGCTTTATGGACTAGACCAGCAAAAGAAATTAAAGAAGAGCAATATCAAGAATTTTTCTCACATATTGGTGCAGGTTTTGGAAAACCACTTTTAACCATGCATAACAATACAGAAGGGACTATTAGTTATACTAATCTTATATGTATTCCGTCTACAAGACCGTTTGACTTATTCAATCCAGATAGAAAATCATCATTAAAACTATACATAAACAGAGTATTTATTACAGACAAGTGCGATGCATTAATTCCTAGTTATTTAAGGTTCATAAAGGGCCTGGTTGACACTCAAGATATAGATCTGAATGTTAGTAGAGAAATGTTACAAAACAACCCTGCTGTAGCCAAGATAAGTAAATCATTAGTTGGAAAAATCCTAAGAGAACTTAAAAAAGTTAGTGAAAAGAACGCAGATGGTTATAAAAGTTTTTGGAAGGAGTATGGAGCTGTTTTGAAAGAAGGCTTGTATGAAGATGCAGAAAGAAAGGAGGCATTATTAGATTTATCTAGGTTTTCAACTAATGAAAATGATGATCCAATATCTTTATCTGAATATGTAGAAAATATGCCCGAAAAACAAAAGGACATCTACTACATTTCAGCTGAAACAAAAGACCAAGCTTTAGCAAGTCCTCACTTAGAAGGTTTTAAATCCAAAAAAATACCTGTTTTAATTATGACAGACGCAATTGATCAGTTTTGGTTACCTATGGTTGGATCTTTTAAGGAAAAGAAGTTTACATCAATTACACAAGGACAGATTAATTTAGATGATCTTGATGAAAAAAATAAAGATAAGAAAAAAGACGATAAGAATAAAAAAGAAAAAAAAGATAAAGAATATGTTGACTTAGTCGCCCAATTAAAAGTTGTATTAGGAGATCAAGTTAAAGACATTAGATTATCCTCTAAGCTGACTGATAGTCCAGTCTGCCTAGTTGCTGACGAAGGCGATATGGATATTGCTATGGAGCAATTGATGGCACAGAGAGATACAAACTACAAGGGGGCTCCAAGAATATTAGAAATTAATGGAGACCATTCTCTTATTAAAAACATGAAATCATTATTAAGTAAAAAAGAAAACAATGATTTAGTTAGTGACGCTGGAACTCTTTTATTTGAACAAGCTAGATTAATGGAAGGTAAGATGCCGGCTGATCCCGCACAGTTTAGTAAAATAATGAACCAGTTTTTATTAAAAGCAATTCCTAACTAATAATTAATCAGATCTTTTAAAGAAAAAATAAAAAATGGTTATCAGCAGACAGGTCAATCCTAAAAAAACATTTATTTGTATTGTTCTGTCCACTGAAATAAGTGTCATAATCCAAGATAAATTCATTAGACCGATTGGTGCTGTTCCGATACATGTCACTAATATACCAAAATTATTTCCTCTAGATTTAGTAGATGCTTGATAAACAAGTGCTCCTTGCATTGTACTAAAACCTGATAAAAAAATGCCTCCAAATGTTAAACTTATAAAAGCTAATATCAGACTAGGTGAGCAAGAAAATAAAAACATACCTAAAAAAAATCCACTTACACCTGTAATAAAGATAATTGAAAGATTTTTTTGTGGAGAAAGATTACCAATAATTAAAGCCCCTATAAGAGCTCCTAAACCTTCAGAGGAAGCTAAGATTCCAATATTAAATTCAGATAATAACAATTTTTCTCTACCTAATACGGGGATTAAAGATACTAATGGAAAACCAAAAATATTAAAGATTAGGGTTGTTATTAACACCATTCTTAAACTAACAATACTGTATACACTTTTACCTGTTTTTAATATTTCATTTAAAAGACCATGTGCCCAATGCTCTTTTATGGCTAATGGATTTTCTTGGGCAGAATTTGAAGTAGTATCCTTTTTAGTATTTTTTTTAAATACAATGATTAATCCTAAAGCTAATAGATACATTATAAATTGAAGACTGAAAATTCCAGTAAGATCTACTAAAGTATATAGTGTTCCAGCAAATATTGGTCCTATCAGTCTTGTTGCATTGTTGGATAATGTTTCCATAGCAAGTGAGGAACTTAAAAGTTTCTTTTTAATATTATCCGCTAACACTCTACGCCTTACTGCAAGGTCAACCACCCATGTAATTCCATTTACAAAGGCAAGAATAAGTGCAAAAAGCGTATTAAAATTATCAGTGAAAACTAAAATAACAGCCATACCAGTAAAAATATTTGAAAGTAAGTAAATGTTTTTAATAACTAAAATTGGAGACACCCTCTCTGAAATTGTACCTATAACTATTCCCAAAAGGCTCATTGGTAACATTCTTGCTGCGAATATTACTGTAACTAAATATGGAATTCCTAATTCTTGGAGGGCATAAAGACTCAAAGCTAAAAACTCCATAGCACGTGCAATCCCAGTCATACAACCTGCACCCCAGAGTATTCTAAAGTTCTTATATTTAAAACATTCCTTAATCATTATGTGTTAGCAAATTTTTTGATGTACTTCGACTACATTGCCTTCTGGATCTTGAAAGAAAATTTGGTGCCATTCTTTAGCGAAAGTGGTTCCATAATCCGAAAACGGAATTTTTTCTTTCTTAAGCCTTTTAATGAATGTGTTAATATCATCAGTCCTAAAAGCTATGTGCCCTTTGTCAACAGGATTGATTGCCTGATTATTTTTAAAAGCTACATTTAAATCTCGTTCTGCAAGATGCATTTCTATTTTACCTTCTGTCACGAAATTGATTTTACCACTATACCCTCTATTAGACGTCTCTTCTGTTCGTGGAAATTTTTCTATTGGAATACTATTCATACTAAGAATATTTTTATAAAAATTATTCATATTATCTATATTTTTTGATACAAAATTTATATGGTGAAATTCTAATTTCATTTTTAATCTCCAAATTATTTAATAATCATTACATTTATGCTATATAAAATAATTAATACTAAATAAGATGAATAAGCTAGTATTATAAAATTGAACTATTATGTCTAATTACTTAAACGCAAAATATTTATGAGGATCAAAATGCCTGATAGCACCATTCAATTAGAAAATTCAGAAACTCAAGACAGCATAATTAGTGAAGTAAGAGAGTCTGTCGCTAAACTTTGTGGTGATTTTCAAGGTGAATATTGGAGGAAACTTGACAGAGAGCAAGGTTATCCTACAGAATTTGTTAAAGCTTTGACTGATGCGGGCTTTTTGGGAGCCCTTATACCGGAAGAATATGGTGGGGTTGGTTTAGGAATGGTTGCAGCATCTGTTATTTTAGAAGAAATACATCATCAAGGTTGTAATGCCGCAGCGTGTCACGCACAAATGTATACAATGGGAACTGTTCTAAGACATGGATCTGATGAACAAAAAAAGGAATATTTACCTAAGATTGCTGACGGAACTCTAAGGTTACAAGCATTCGGCGTAACTGAACCAACTAGTGGTACAGACACTACAAGTTTAAGAACTGTAGCTGTACGTGATAGAGATGATTACATAATTAATGGACAAAAAATTTGGACCAGTAGGGCTGAGCATTCAGATTTAATGTTGTTGTTAGCTAGAACAACACCTTTAAATCAAGTTAATAAAAAGACTGAAGGTCTCTCTGTTTTTCTTTTAGATATGAGAAAGGCAAAAGGAAACGGTCTTACTATCAGACCTATAAGAACAATGATGAACCACTCCACGACTGAAGTTTTTTTCGACAACCTTAGAATTCCTGCTTCTAATATTATAGGTGAGGTTGACAAGGGTTTTAGATACATTTTGTCAGGTATGAATGCAGAAAGAATTTTAATTGCTGCAGAGTGTATAGGTGACGCAAAGTGGTTTACTAAAAAATCAACTGATTATGCTAATGATAGAAATATTTTTGGAAGAGCAATTGGTAAAAACCAAGGTATTCAGTTTCCAATTGCCAAGGCTTATGCTCAAATGAGGGCTGCAGAGCTTATGGTTTATCATGCTGCTAGACTATATGAAGCTGGCAAGCCGATTGGTGAAGAAGCAAATACTGCAAAATTGCTAGCAGCAGATGCCTCATGGGCGGCTGCTGAAGCTTGTGTACAAACCCACGGTGGCTTTGGGTTTGCAGAGGAATATGATGTTGAAAGAAAGTTTAGGGAAGCTAGATTGTATCAAGTAGCCCCAATTTCTACTAATTTAATATTATCTTACTTAGCTGAACATGTTTTAGGAATGCCTAGATCATATTAAAGATCATTTATCTTTAACTGCAAGGTCCTCAGGCTTCAATCTTAGAATGTCGCTTGTAATAATATTTGCTAAGAACTCAAAACCTTCAGTTTTGTTCCTTATGTCTTGAGCTAGTTTTTCTGATTTCTTGTCATTAGATTTAACTTTAATAGTTACCCAACTTTCACCATCTTTATCGGGTTCAACAGAGGTTATTGATAGTACCAGACCATCTTTAATTTCATAAGATATAGTTGGAAGATTGTCAGAATATTTTTTCAATGATTTTTTTACATCATAAAAATAAAAACTACTAATAACATCTCTTATATCATTCAACTGAGTCTCGTCAATTTCAAAATTTAAAGATTTTGGAACTATTAAACTTAACTTATTATTTTTATTCTCAATTTCAAAAGTTCCATTTTTGTTGTTTAAAGTGGCTTTTATGAATTGATCGTTTTTTATTGTTAAAATTAAACTCTCAAACCAATCAGATTTAGTTGTAGGCATTCTTATAGCACCTTTTAGAAGATAGCTTTGATTTTTTTCTGGGAATCTTGCAAATTGACCCCCGCTTAATCCACCAACAGTCCGATCCACTTTACCAAATAAAATAGATGAATAAATTGTTCCGTCTTGTTTTTTCAAAGTAATCTTTGTTCCATAACCTTCATCCTCCTCCTTGCTTTTATTTCTTTCTGGAAGAAGTAAATTTAAATCAGCATGTCTTTGTGAATCTTTTGTTTTTAATTCCTCAATTCTTAACAATGACAAACTTGTAATTAAGTTTTCCCACATACCCTTCTTAAGTGGATAACCAGATTCTGAGATATAAATATTATCTTTTTTTACCAAATTAATGTTATTTTCGAATGAATTTATGGAAATATTATCAATTTTATTAATATTTTTGGTGAAGTCTTTTAAAAATAAACTTCCTCTATCTTCAAAAACGTGATTATTTGAATTTAAATTTATAGATATGATTGCTAAAATAACAAAAGTTAAAGTTACTATCGAAGTGTTTACAAATTTTATTTTTGTCATATTATAATCCAAAACTTATATTTAATAAGAACTTTTCTTTCTTCTAAACGATATAATCAAGGCTAGGCCAGCAAATATGACGGGGAGTATTGCAACATTAAAAGCAATAACCCACTTTTTCAAATTTTCTACATCTCTTCTTAAGTCAAATTTAACACTTCTTAGTTGAGATCTAGTTGACATCATTTCAGCTTTAAATCCATCAATTGCCTCGATAGTTTCAGGAGATAATATATCTATATCATCTTCATTATTCTGAGTTAGACTTCTTATTTTGTCTTCCATACCTTTTAGCTTTTCAGCTAGTTGCTGTTCTTCTAAAAGAAACTTTTCTTCGGCAATTTTTTCTAGCGCTATAATTTTATCAAATGGCCTATACGAGGTACTCTTTCCTCTTAGATCAGATAAAGCACTTCCTCCAATCATTTTCTCGATGACATTTAAAACAAAGTCACCATTATTCGCAAATGCACCTCTTTGTGTTAACCAATTACGATCCATCAACATATCGGCGTCCGAAACTAATAAAATATTAGACTTGTTTTGTGATTTTAATATTTGCGTTTTGTCTTTGTCTTTAAAGGATGAATTTAGTGTAGATTTTATCCAACCAGCCAGAATTAAATTTTGATTGTTTTTTTTGATATTAGGCAATAGATCTCTAGGGTCACCTTCAGGATTACCTGCCTTTTGTGCATCGCCAAGACCAGAGTTTTGACTTGAAACAATAATAGGTTCTAAGTCAGTCTTGTTGTCAATGGACTCAAAAGATCCAGCAGTTGTCATTACTATGGTACTCAGATTTGAAAGTACACTTTCATTTTTGTTAAGTCCATCTCCCCTTATATTTAGCCAAGGATAATTAGTGACCTGTATATCTCTGCCATTTAAATTTCTAGAGATTCGAAATCCAAATTCTGAATCTAATACAGCTTTTTCGTTGTCAAACTTTATACCCCAAGTGTCCAATAATTTTTTCAGATTAGACCTAGGGTTCATTGGAGGCATCCCTTGTTGCCGGCTAATTTCAGTTTCAGCATAAGGATCTAAAAATATTAACGTTGCTCCACCGTTTAGGATCCATTGATCTATCATATAAAGTGTATCATCGGATAGAAACTTTGGATGAACAACCATTAATACTTTAGTGTTTTTATTTAATTCATTGGTGGTTTCGTTAACTTTTTCAACCACAAACATTTCTCTCATTTGTTTTAATATTTGTTGTTCTGGTTTACCAATTCTACTGTCAGCTTGAAGTCCAAGGTTGTCGATAATGCTTATTACTGGTTTTTTAATTTGACTAAGCTCTGAAATTAGACTTGAGAGATCATACTCTAGGAAGGTTTCTCGCTCAGGTGAAAAAATAGGAATATTTTTTTGACCAGTGGTAGAGTTAGTGGCTGCTAACCCAAAATATAAAGCATCTGACATTTCAGTGGCAGTAAAAGAATTAATCCCCATGCCGACTGCTCTATCTTCATAATCAGAGAATGGTTTTGGATCAATGATTTCAAGTGAAATCTTTCCGTTAGAAATATCACTATATGTTTTTAATACAGTTTCCACTCTATTTGCATATGTAGATAGTTGGGGCACCTCTTTAACTAAATTACCTGAAACAAATAATCTTATGTGTATTGGTTCTTCAAGACTTTTTAAAAGATCAATCGTACTGTTTGATAATGAGTAAAGTTTTTTTTCAGTAAAATCAATTCTGGAGGAATTAAAGACATTATTTATAATAATATTTATACTAAAAAAGACTAAAATAGAAAAAAGTATAGATAATCTCACAAGTATTCTCGTCTTTATATTATTTAAAAATTCCATTGTTCTCTCAATCTGCTTTTTTAATTTGGACAAGCTGTACGTTTATCCAAACACACAAAATAATCATTGAAACGAAGAAAATCAGGGTTCTTAAATCAAAAACACCCATTTGAATTCTGCTAAAATGAGACAAAAAGGACATTGAACTAATTGTTTCTATCACCCAAGATGGTGTCCACGATCTCACAGATGATAAAACAAGATTAAAACCAGCCATTATTAAAATAAATCCACTAATAGAGGAAACTATAAAGGCAATAACTTGATTTTTAGTAAGTGCAGATAAACAGGAAGTAAGAGCTAGAAAAGCACCAGCCATTAACCAACTTCCAATATATGATATTAAAATAACATTATTATCTGGGTCTCCTAGATAATTAACAGTTATCCAAATAGGCATTGTTAAGACAAGTGCAATAAGAGTAAAAACCCAGCTTGCCAAAAATTTGCCTATAACTAATTGAGTGTTAGTGACAGGTAAAGTTATTAATAGTTCTATTGTACCTGAACGACGTTCTTCTGCCCATAATCTCATACCAATGGCTGGCATTAAAATTAAAAACAACCATGGGTGCCATGCAAAAAAAGCCGTTAAATCTGCTTGATCACGTTCAAAGAATCTTCCTAAAAAGAAAGTCATCCCTGATGAGAGGGCTAAAAAAACAAGCAAAAAAATTGAAGCTAATGGTGTTCTAAAGTAACCCATTAACTCCCTGTCAAAAATAATATATGTTTTTCCTAAATAATTTTTCATAATCATTTACCGACTAACTTGAAGCATTTGTTGTTGTAATTTTTCTAAAAATTTCTTCTAAATTCGACTTTATAAAACTCGCCTCAATTACATTAAGTTTAAATTTGTACACTTGTTTTAATACAGTGTTTAGATCTAGTGTTTTTTTGTTATCACTTACCAGTATTTTATTAGTATCTTTGTTTACTTTCTCAATTTTTACATCGCCATAATTAATTGATGATTTTAAATTTTTGGCTAAAATAGAGTCAATTTTATTTGAAACTTTTATTGATATTATATCTTTATTTGTGAACTGTTTCTCAAGATTTGCTGGCGTTTCATTTACAAGTAATTTGCCATTAGCAATTATCATTGCGCGTGAGCAGACTGCCTCAACTTCCTCTAAAATATGGGTTGAAATCACTATTGCTTTATTTTTCGATATAGTTTTAATTAAGTTTCTCATTTCATGTTTTTGATTCGGATCTAATCCATCAGTAGGTTCATCCAAAATCAATATGTCTGGATCATGTATCAAAGCTTGGGCAATACCTACCCTTCTTTTAAAACCTTTAGAAAGTGTTTCAATAGGCTTGTTCCAAACTTCCTTAAGACTGATTTGATTTGCCATTTTGCCTAGTCTAGTTGTTAACAAATTACTATTCAAACCTCTCATTTTGCCAACGAATGTAAGAAACTCTAAAACGTTCATGTCTGAATATGAAGGAGCACCCTCTGGCAAGTATCCTATAAATTCCTTAGCTTTTAATGGATCAGATTTTAAATCAATATTGTTTATTAAAATCTCACCGCTATCGGGCTCTAAAAATCCAGTCAGTATTTTCATTGTTGTTGATTTTCCTGCACCATTAGGACCAAGAAACCCTATTACTTCGCCCCGAGAAACTTCTAAATCAACATTATCAACTGCAATAAAGTCTCCAAATGACTTTCGAAGGCCTTTAGCTACTATTAATTTCAAGATAATGTCTCCAAAAATTAATTCTTAACATTTTAAAACAACCAAACCTTTAAATGGACAATTTTGTAATACAAATATAATGTGGGATTTACAAATATAATTTCAAGAAATAAATAATTTTATTAAATTTTATTAAATATAAATGTTAGACAATTATGAAGTATGTATACAAAGATATTACTATTTTAACTGTCACGCATAATTCTGAGAATGTAATTGACTGCTTTTTGAATAATATAAACAAAAAATTCAAATTGATAGTAGTTGATAATAACTCAAGAGACAGCACCAAATTAATTTTAAAAAAGGATAATAGACCTTATAAAACTCTTTTTTTTAATAAAATAGGTTTAGGTTTTGGTTCAGGGGCAAATGTTGGTTTAAGGCACATTGAAACTAAATATGTTCTATTAGTCAATCCAGATACAATTTTAAATGACACTCAAATCAAAAAATTATATAAAGCAGCAAAAAAATACTCAAATGCAACTATTTTATCTCCAATGCATGTTAATGAAAAAGGAGTTGAGCATATCCCTTCCCGAAGCTTTTTTTTTACAAAAGACAAAAACACTAGCCTTAATACTGATAATTTTTGTGGAGATTGTAGTGTAGAGCATTTATCAGGAGCCATAATGTTAATAAATAAGACTAACTTAGACAAAATAGGGTTTTTCGATGAAAGTTTCTTTCTTTATTATGAGGATGATGATCTGTGTATTCGATCTAAAAATGCTGGTTTTGAAAATGTTCTTGTTCATGACGTTGTTATCAGTCATGTAGGAGGTGGCTCTGTAGGACCAGATAACTTTAAAAATCAATGGGAAAAAAATTTTCATTTAAATTACTCTAGATGCTATATTGAAAAAAAATATTTTGGGGTTTTGAATTCTAAATTAATGGCTATAAAAATACTTTTTAAATTTTTATTTAAAATGCTCGGACATTTGATAATATTAAGATTGAGTAAAATTACTAAGGATATTGCCTCTTTAAGTGGTGCTGTTTCCTTTCTAATAGGAATTCATTAAAATGAAAGCTGTTATATTAGCAGGTGGTCGCGGTACAAGGCTTGGACAGTTAAGCTCAATTAAACCAAAACCTATGGTGGAAATAGGTAATAGACCAATAATTTGGCATATAATGAAACTATATAGTCATTATGGTGTAAAAGAATTTATAATATGTGCTGGGTACTTAGGCTATCAAATTAAAGATTATTTCATAAATTATTCAAATAATGTTTCAGATGTAAAAATTAATTTAAACAAAAACTCAATTGAATATATCAATAAAAAAGAAAGACTTAATTGGGAAATCTCGATTATTGACACTGGTCAAGAAACTATGACTGGAGGACGTTTGTTAAAAATTAAAGAATTTTTAGATAATAATACTCCATTTTTTATGACCTATGGAGATGGGTTAGCTGATATAAATTTATCAAAACTTCTTGATTTCCATAAAAAATCAAAAAAACTTGTTACCATGACTGCTGTTTATCCTCCTCCAAGGTTTGGATCATTGGTTATTGAGAATAATTTAGTAACAAAATTCAGCGAAAAAAATATTGGAGACGTAGGAAGAATTAATGGAGGATTTTTTGTTTGTGAAAAGCAAGCTTTAAAATACATAAACAATAAAAACCAACCTTGGGAAAGCTTACCACTTGTAAATTTGTCCTCTTCAAGAGAATTGTCCGCGTTTCTACATAATGGTTTCTGGCAACCCATGGATACTCTAAGAGAAAGAGACGAATTAGAAAAATTGTGGAAAACTAATTCAGCACCATGGAAAGTTTGGGTCTAAATTGACAAAATTAAAAGAAGAAGTAATTAATTTTTATTTTAATAAAAAAGTTTTAATTACAGGTCATACTGGCTTTAAAGGGGGATGGTTAACCCTCTTTTTGAAAATGATGGGGGCAGAAATTTTAGGGATTTCTGATACTAGAAAAAATATATCAATAAAGTCAGGTTTTGATTCATCATTGGTTAATAATGAAATTATCACAGATATTAACAACGTTGTATCCTACAAAAAAGAGGTTTCAGATTTCAAACCTGATTTAGTTTTTTATTTAGCTGCAGAACCTTTAGTACGTGAAGCTTATAAAAACCCTGTAAAAACAATAAATACGAATGTAATGGGACTAACGAATTTTTTACATTCAATCAAAGACCTCAAATCTACAAAACTTATTTTTACTGTTACTAGTGACAAAGTCTATGAACATCGTGGAGGTTATAATAAATTTGTTGAGACGGATAGGTTAGGTGGGGTTGAACCTTATGGAACATCAAAAGCAATGCAAGAGATGATTGTGAAAACATTTTACGAAAGTTACTTTAAACAGATTGGAACTAAGATGATTACTGCTAGGGCTGGTAATGTGCTAGGCGGAGGAGATTGGGGAAAAGACAGACTAATAGTTGACATAGTAAATTCAATAATTTTTCGAAATAAAATGGAAGTAAGATTTCCAAATAATACTAGGCCGTGGCAGCATGTAATTGAATTAATTTTTGGTTATTTAATGTTAACAGCTACTTTTTATAAAGATAATATTGGCTTTGACAGTTTTAATTTTGCTCCAGAAAAATCTTATCCCACTCAAAAAATTCTAGATTTCTCAAAAAAATATTGGAAAGATAAATTTAATTATTATGTCTCCACCGATAAAAATATTATTTTTGAAGAAACAAGACTACAAATTAGCAATAAGAAAATTGAAAATTATATTAATTGGACAAGCGATAGAGATTTAGTCAAAACTCTGGATAATACTTTTAACTGGTATAAAGCTCATCTTAACAAAGATAACCTTTTTGAATTAAACAAGAGTATAGTTGGAAAATTTTTAGGAATTTAAAATGAGTAGTTGTCAAGTTTGCAGGAAGAAAATTAATTTAAGCTTAATTGACATGGGTCATATGCCAATAGCAAATGATTTAAAAAAAAGTAAAGATAATAAGTGCAATTTGTTTCCCTTAGAAGTTTTGTTATGTGAGGACTGTAAATTATTTCAGTTAAGTGTTCGTATAAACCCTCAAAGCATTTTTTCAGACTATGTTTATCACTCGAGTTATTCTTCTTCATGGCTTGCGCATGCAAAAAATTTTGCTAATAAGGTTAAAAATGACATAGATTTCTCTCAAAACAACTTTATTATGGAAATTGCTTCAAATGATGGATATTTATTAAAAAATTTTGATAAAAATAAGTTTAAAATACTAGGTTTGGAGCCTGCAGAAAACGTCGCAGATATTGCTAGAAAAAATAATATTCCAACCGAAGCAATTTTTTTTAATGAGGATAATGCTACTTACTTAAAAAACAAATATGGAAAGCCAAAATTGATAATAGCTAATAATGTTTTGGCTCATGTCCCTGATATAAAAAATTTTCTTAGAGCATTAGATATAGTAAGTGCTAAAGAAACATTCATAAGTATTGAATTTCCATCAGTTGTAAACCTCATCCAAGACTTTCAATTTGACACAATCTATCATGAACATTTTACTTACTTAAGCTTGAATACCATTGAAAATTTGATAAACAAACTTAATCTAAAAGTTTTTAGGGTAGAAAAATTAGATACTCATGGGGGAAGTATAAGATTATGGCTTGCAAAAAAATCAAACGACATAAAAATTCAAAAGAATGTTCATTTAGAAAGATCAAAAGAACTAAAATCTAAAATTTTTGATTCTGAAACTTTAAAATTGTTCTCAAGAGAATGTTTCAAAAGGAAAGATAGATTTAACAATTTTCTTAACGAAGAAATAAATAAAAATTTAAAAATTTATGCGTATGGAGCCGCCGCTAAAGGAATATCATTTTTAAATTTTTGTGGTGATAATTGTAAAAAGATTTTAGGAGTTTTTGATAAAAATGAAATGAAACAGGGATGCTACATTCCAGGATTGAACATTGAAATTTTAGATCCAAAACATATTAATGAGATCAAACCAGATTATATTATAATCTTGCCTTGGAATCTAAAAAAAGAAATTAAAAAAGATTTATCATTTATTTCAAACTGGGGTGGAAAGTTAATATCCTTTGAATAGAGGTAATTATCAATGAAAATTAATAAGACACTTTTTAAAGAATTATTTCACTTTGAACTAGATCCAAAGCTGGATGATAGAGGCTCATTTACAAGATTTTTTTGTAAAAAAACACTAAATAGTTTAGGGATAAAATTTAACCCAAAGCAAATTAGTTTTGCTACCAACAAAAATAAATTTACATTAAGGGGAATACACTTTCAACGTCATCCAAACCAAGAACAGAAGATTGTTTCTTGTTTGAAAGGTTCTATTTGGGATGTTGTGGTAGACATTAGAGAAAATTCAAAAAATTACGGTAGGTGGTTCGCTATTGAATTAAGTGAAAAAAGACATAACTTCTTATATATTCCAAAAGGCTTTGCACATGGATATTTAACTTTAACTACAAATACTCATATAATTTATCTAATGGATGAATATTATAATGAAAAAAATAATCTAGGAATTTTTTGGCAAGACCCCAATTTGAATATAAAATGGCCTCATTTACCTCTTAAAATATCTATTAAAGATCAAAACCTACCTTGGTTAAATGACTTATGAAAAAAATTCTCATAACTGGGTCCAACGGCTTTATTGGGAACGTTTTATTATCAGAATTAAAAACTTTAAATTTTAAAATTTATACTATATCAAGGTCAAATATACCCTCTAAATTAAACCTAAGAGGAAATTTCTTTGATTGTCAATTTGTCAGTAAATCTCTAAACGAAATTAAACCAAATATTATTATTCATTTAGCTTGGGAAACCACCCCAGGATTGTTTTATAATAGCCAAAACAACCAAAAATGGTCTAAGAGAACAATTGAGTTTATTGACGAATTTTATTCTCTAGGTGGATCCAAATTTATTTTTATGAGTACTTGTGAAGAATATGGTTCTTTTGAAAATAAAAACAAACCAAATGAATTAACTATTTGTAAGCCGATTTCAAACTATGGTATTCAAAAACACAAAGTTTCATCATATTTGTCAAAAAATTATCATGAAAAAAAATGGATTATTTTACGAAATTACTTTGTAAGTGGTATAAATGAGAAAAATGAAAAACTCATATCATACATGGTTAATAAATTAATAAATAAAAAACCAATTATTTTAAAAAGACCTAATGATATAATTGATATAATTGATGTAAGAGATGTAACTAAAATCATTAAAAATTTAATAAAAATTGACTATAGTGGTATTTTAAATATAGGTACTTCTTTTGAAAGTTCCCCAATTCAATTAGCTAAAAAATTAGTTAAGTTATATGGTTCGGGCGAAATAATTATTGATAAAAATTTTGATTACGCTGGAACGAATAAGTATATTGTTTCTAACAATTCAAAACTTATTAACAATCTAAAACTTAAAACTAAGTATAATGTTGATGATATTTTAGAAACTATTTTAGAGAAACACTATGTTTAAAAAAAAACATTGGACAGACAAGTATAAAAATTATTTAAGTATCGGAGATTACACATATGGTTTAGACAGGAGTTCTTTGATAGGGCTTGATATATCATCAAAACTAAAAATTGGAAAATTTTGTTCTTTTGGTCCAGAAGTTAAGATTTTTTTGAATTCAGATCACCCTACAAATCTTCCAAGTACGTTTCCTCTTAAAACATTATTACTACAAAAATCCCCATGGCCAAATCAAGATGTCATTTCAAAAGGTGATGTCTCAATAGGAAGCGATGTATGGGTTGGAGCAAGGTCTATGATTATGTCTGGTATAAATATTGGTCATGGTGCAATCGTTGCTGCAGGGTCGATTGTAACTAAAGATGTTGATCCATATGAAATGGTTGGTGGTGTTCCAGCAAAGACAATTAAATTTAGATTTACCAAAAAACAGATACAAGCAATGTTAAGAATTCAATGGTGGAACTGGTCTGATAATAAAATAAAAGAAGAAATTTCTTTGTTTTATTCAGATATATCTAAGTTTATAAAAAAATTTGATGATTATTAAAAATTTAGTGTAACCTATTTTACAAGAATTTTTCGATATTAGGTAACTTAGGTTCGCCAAATGTTTTCTCAAGTGACAAGGCTATTTCAATGGCTTTTTCGTCTTCACCTTTATTACATATAATTTGTAAACCAATTGGCAAGGTCTTCCCTGAAATATAGTTATTACAGAAACTTTGAATTGGGTATGTTATTGCACAAGCACCAAAAATGTTTACTGGTTGTGTGTTTGCAGAAGCCAAAAGACTTCTTTCATGCATTTTTTCTATATCAATTGTTTCATTGACGTTTAATGCTTGCATAATTGTAGTTGGAGAAATTAATGCATCATACTTACCAAAATACTTTTTAGAAATGATTTCTAATTCTAAAAGTCTATTTTTGGCTTCAATATATTCTGTTGATGAAACATTTAAACCTAATTTTGCTCTGTGACCTGTTACAGAATCCATTTTATCTACATTATTTAAAAATCGATCTCTTCCAAATGCACTTATAATTTCCGAACCAACGATTCTAGGAAATAGTACAGCTTTCTCTCTTGCTTCTGGTATAGTTATTTCCTCAATTTGCGCTCCAAAACTTATTAATTTTTTACAAAAATTATCATATGCTTCTAATACTTCAGGATCTAAGTCTTTGGTGAATGGTTCTTGTAATTTACCTAAATTCATACTTTCTATTTTTAAAGGAGATATCGATTTTTTTGTATTATTAAATGTATCAAAAATTAATTTTATGTCTTTAACTGATCTACCAATTGGCCCTGGTGTATCTAAAGTAGGTGATAATGGAAAAATACCATCTGTAGGCCATCTATTTTTTGTTGTTTTTAACCCAACGAGTCCATTAAGAGAAGCTGGTATTCTAACAGATCCTCCAGTATCCGTACCAATAGCAAATGGAGCAAGTCCAGCAGCTACGGCCACGGCAGAACCACTACTAGAACCCCCTGGAATTCTATGTTTTTCATAATCCCACGGGTTCATTGGTGTCCCTTTTATCTCATTGATTCCTGTAGCTCCAAGAGCAAATTCAACTGTGTGAGTTTTACCTAATATAACACAACCTAAAGATTTCAATCTTTTTACTAATGTGCCTTCTGGTCCAGTAATATCGTCAGTAGGTATTTTTGACCCGTTTGTAGTAGGCATTCCATTTACAGAACATATGTCCTTGATTGCTACAGGAACACCCATCAAAGGTCCTAAATCTACTCCACTCGCAAACAAGTTATCTATTGCACTTGCCCAAACCTTTGACTTTTCTTTGTCAAAATGAATATAACAGTGAAGCTTTGAGTTTAATAAGCTTATGCGTTCGCAATATATAGAAATTAACTCTTTACATGTAATTAAGCCACTTCTTAAATTTTTTCCCAATTCCTCAATATTAATTTTGTTAAGAGGGTCTTCAGGCAATGTATTTTCTGAAAAATTCATTTTTTATCTTCCCCATTCTAATTTTTAAATTGGTCTTTCATTGAACCAAAAATACCTTTCAATCTAGGTGAAGTGGCGCAATCAGCTTCTAGGATCATTTTTTTTGACACTGGCACGTGAATTCCAACATAACGTACAGCATTGTATTTAGGGTTCGATTTGAGTTGTACTTTTCTGTCAGATTTCAATCTCAATCTAGCCACTCCTTTTTTAAAAGGGACGATTATATCGGTGCCTGGTACAGTGACAACAAAGCTATCATTATGAACAGAACATTTGTTATCTAAAGAAATTGTAACTGAAATAACTTCAACAGTTTTAAAAGCATTTTGAATATTAGGCATACCAAACCATAACATCAAACCTATAACTGATAATCCAAGTATAAAAAAAAAACTTTTAATTAAAATTCGCATTGATACCTTAAAATAAACATAATAGATCTTAATATTATAATTTCTTAAACTAAAAATTAATATATTGAAATGATATTATTTTTAAATCATTAAGTTTAACTAGGGTCAACAATGAGTGATGAATTTGATAGAATAAAAAGGTTGCCACCTTATATATTTGCTGAGGTCAATGAGCTTAAAGCTAAATTAAGAGCTGTAGGTAAAGACATCATTGACTTCGGGATGGGTAATCCTGATATGCCAACTCCAATGCATATAAAAGATAAATTAAAAGAAACAGTAGAGAAGCCAGGAACAGGAAGATATTCCACTAGTAAAGGTATCCCGGGTTTAAGAAAGGCTCAGGCCGCTTATTATCAAAGAAGATTCAATGTTGAATTAGATCCAGAAAACGAAATAGTTGTTACTTTAGGGTCCAAGGAGGGCTTAGCTAATTTAGCGCAGGCAATAACTTCACCAGGAGATATTATATTATCCCCAAACCCTTCTTATCCAATACATCCATATGGTTTTATTATTGCAGGTGCATCTTTACGACATTTACCTGCTATGGATGAAGGAATTTTTAACGAAGAACTTTATCTAGAAAGACTAGAAAAATCAATTAAGGAAAGTGTGCCTACTCCAGTTGCACTAATTGTTTCCTTTCCTTCAAATCCAACGGCACAAATAGTATCATTAGAGTTTTATAAAGATTTAGTTAAAATAGCATTAAAATATGATGTGTATATTTTATCAGATTTGGCTTACGCTGAAATTTATTATGATGGTTTTCCTCCACCTTCAATTTTAGAAATTCCTAGAGCAAAAGAAGTGGCTGTTGAATTTACCTCAATGTCTAAAACTTATGCAATGGCTGGCTGGAGAATTGGATTTGCAGTAGGTAACCAAAAATTGATAAGCGCTCTAATAAGAATAAAGTCTTATTTAGATTATGGAGCATTTACCCCTGTACAAGTTGCTGCTGCTGCTGCTTTAAATGGACCACAAGATTGTGTGTTAGACATTAGAAACACCTATCAAAAAAGAAGAGATGTTTTAATTAAATCCATGTTTCGAGCTGGATGGGAAATTCCTGCCCCTCAAGCAAGTATGTTTGCCTGGGCCCCTTTACCAGAAAAATTTAAAAAAAAGGGTTCTTTAGAATTTGCAAAGGAATTAATGTTAAAAGCAGACGTAGCTGTTGCTCCAGGTGTGGCATTCGGTGAATATGGAGAGGGTTTTGTAAGGGTAGGATTAGTAGAAAATGAACAAAGAATAAAACAAGCCGCTAAAAATATTAAAAAGTTGTTGTTATAGCTTGATTTTATCAAGCTAAAAAAGTTCAATATTAACCAAGAGAAAATCGAGTAGTGGATCAATTTTTAAATTATTTTCATATTAGAGATTTTTCAAAAATTGGAAAATCTAATATTTTTAGTTCTAACGCAATGGTTGCATCCTCTCACCCAGTTGCTTCGAGTATTGGTATTGATGTATTAAAAAATGGAGGAAATGCTGTTGATGCCGCATTAGCAATGAGTGCTGTTTTATGTGTTGCTGAACCTCATATGACAGGTGTAGGTGGTGATTGTTTTGCAATGCTATCAATAGACGGAAGTACAAAAATTAAAGCACTTAATGGTTCTGGAAAATCTTCTCAAAACGCTTCTTCAAAAAAACTACGTGATGAAGGCTTTAAAATTATTACTTCAGAAATGCCTGAAGCAGTGACCATACCAGGATCAGTCGCTGCTTGGTCACTACTGCATAAAGAACATGGGTATATGCCTTGGAAAGATATCTTTAAGCCCGCCATAGAATTTGCAAAGTTAGGAGTTATAATACATGAAAGGGTGGCATTTGATTGGAAAAAAAACGTTTCAAAATTGTCTAAAGATATTGACACTGCAAAGTTATTTTTAAAAGATGGTAATGAATATAAAGTTAAGGATAAATTTATAAATTTAGGGCTGTCTTATGTTTTTGAAACTATATCTCATGATGGTAAAGACGGCTTTTATAAAGACTGGATTGCCAAAGATATTTGTCAAAAATTACTATCTGTAGGAGGCAACCAAAGTTTAAATGATTTTAAAAAAGCAAGTGCTGAATGGGTTGTTCCAATTACTGGTACTTATAGAAATATTAAACTACATGAATGTCCTCCAAATGGACAAGGTATAGTAGCTATAATAATTTTAGCCATTATAGAAAAGTTTAATATAAGTTCATTGTCAAAAGCTGATTACATGCACATATTCTGTGAAGCTAGTAAAATAGGTTATTTTTTAAGAGATAAATATTTGTCAGACTTTCATAATAATAAGCTATCTATCGAAGAATTTCTAACTTCAAAACTTATTGACCGATATGCATCTATGATTGATTTGAAACAAGCAAAATACTTTACAAAAAGTGATTTTCCAGACCATGCAGATACAATTTACCTCACTGTAAGAGACAAAAAAGGAATGACTATTTCTTTTATTAATTCTTTATTTGATGCTTTTGGGAGTGGCATAACAGCACCCAAAAGTGGCGTACTTCTTCATTGCAGGGGAAGAGGATTTAACCTCATAGAAGATCATCCTAATGAATTAAAACCGAACAAAAGACCTTTACATACCATTATTCCAGCTATGCTGTCACAAAATGATAAATTACTAGGTTCTTTTGGTGTTATGGGAGGTCAATATCAAGCCGCAGGCCACGCTTATGTTTTATCTCAAATTATAGATTTTGGCTTAAATCCTCAACAAGCTATCAATTACCCTAGATTGTTTCCAAATAATGACACACTAGATATCGAGTCCTCTTTTGATAAAGACTTAATTGACGAATTAAGTTCAAGAGGTCATAAAATAAATTATCCCTCAGATTTAATTGGAGGTGGACAAATGATTTTAATTGACAACGACAATAAAGTTTTGATAGGTGCCAGTGATTGGCGTAAAGACGGACTTGCAATTGGTTATTAAATAAATTTAAGGGGATTATATGTATTCGTTAACTTTTACAAAACCTGAATTAGTTGCAGAATTAACAGCAAAAATGTTGTTTGAAATTGAGGCAGTCCATTTTATGTCAGATAAGCCTTTTATATTCACTTCTGGAAAAGCTAGTCCAGTTTATATAGATTGTCGCAAAATTATTTCTTTCCCAAGGGTTAGGTCTACTCTTATGGATTTTGGAGCAGCAAAGCTCGCAGAAAATATTGGTTTTGAAGAATTTGACGCTGTTGCTGGTGGTGAAACAGCAGGCATCCCATTTGCTGCTTTTATTGCAGAAAGACTTAATTTACCTATGCAATATATTCGAAAAAAATCTAAAGGTTTTGGCAGAGATGCTAGGATCGAAGGAGATATACAAAAAGGACAAAGAATTCTCTTAGTAGAAGATTTAACGACCGACGGTGGTAGCAAACTTAATTTTGCAGAGGCCATAAGGGACGTTGGTGCAGAAGTAAGACATACTTTTGTAATTTTTTATTACGATATTTATAAAAACACAATTTCGATATTAAATGAAAAGGATTTAAGGCTACATTACTTGGTAACATGGTGGGATATGTTAAGTTTAGCTAAAAAAACAAATAAATTTGATAATAAAACTATAGATACTGTAGAAGATTTTTTAAATAATCCAATTGATTGGTCCCAAAAGAATGGAGGCAATTAATCTAATTCAAATTTTTAATTTAATTTCTCTATACGTTATTAATAAACATGAAATTATTACTATTATTCCGCCTATTAATTGATTTATTGTTGGGATTTCACTCCAAATTAAATAACCAAGTATTGCAGCTAAGGGTATAGCTAGATATCTTAAAGTAACCAAAATAGTTGCTTCGGCATATTTGTAACTTTGAGCCATCAAATATTGTACTAAAGATCCTAAAAACCCTAGTAAGATTAGGGTATAGAGAAGTAAGCTAGGCTCAATTAAAATTTCAATTCCATGATTTCCTTTAACACCATAAAACTTAGTTCCAAAGGCTAATATTGCCAAAATTATAACTGCTGATGTAATAAAGTTGTGGATCAAAGCAGTTGTTGAGGGATGTTCTGTTTTACCAATTTTTCTTAAAATTATAGCTAATCCAGCGTGCGTTAATGCGCTTCCAAAAGCAAGATAAAGCCCTAAACTAGACAAATTTGAAGTTTGACGAATAATACTTACTGGATCTATCATTAAAAAAACTCCAAGTAGTCCTATTATAACAGCCGTCCATCTAATTAATCCTATTTTTTCTCCTAATAAAAAAGGAGATAAAAGTGTGACATATATAGCAGAGCTCTGGGCTAAGGCGGTAGTAAGGCCAATTGGTATGAGCTGTAGAGATGAGAAAACCATTATCATGGTTACAAATCCAAAAAGAGAACGCAAAATAATGTTCTTCCAATTATTAATTTGAAATAACAGTTTTTTTCTAGATATATATGCAATAAAAAAAAGCAATGGTAATGAATAAACAAATCTTGAAAACAAGGTGATAATGAAATCAACTTCCCCAGTTAAAGATTTTATGATCATATGGGTAGATATAGAAAGAAGAATAAAAATCAACCATAAAAGCGATCCAATAATATTAGAGTTCATTGAACTTCTAATTTAAAGAAATCATAAGTTTTTATCAGGCCCTTATCTAGAGATATTTTAGGTTTCCATCCAATAGAATTAATTAGAGAAGAATCTAAGATTTTTCTTGGGGTGCCATCGGGTATATTGCTATCAAAACCAATTTTACCATTATATTGAACTGTTTTAGCTATTTTAAGGGCAAGTTCAGCAATAGAAATTTCTTCCCCAGAACCAACGTTTATAAATGAATTAGATTTATGAAAAACCGTATTAATTTTTTTACTATCGTAAAAAGCTATTTTTATAGCTGCATCAGCAAGGTCATCTACATATAAGAACTCTCTTAATGCAGTTCCTGTTCCCCAAACTTTGATTTGTGGAATATTATGAACTTTTGCATCGTGAAATCTTCTTATTAATCCCGGTATTACATGGCTTTCTTCTGGATGGTAATTATCTCCTTGACCATATAAGTTAGTAGGCATTAAAGATTTATAATTTGTTCCATATTGTTGGTTATAAAACTGACACAATTTTATACCGCTGATTTTGGCAATTGCATATGCTTCATTAGTTTTTTCCAAAGACCCTGTAAGAAGGTCACATTCCTTAATTGGCTGATTGCTATTTCGAGGGTAAATGCATGAGCTACCTAAAAAAAGAATTTTAGGAATATTATTATTATAACAAGCATGTATTATATTATTTTGGATCATAAGATTTTCATATAAAAAATCTGCTGGATAGGTAAGGTTCTTATATATTCCTCCAACTTTAGCAGCTGCAATTATAACTAAATCTGGTTTTTTTTTATTAAAAAATGAATTAACTTGACTTTGATTAATAAGATTTAAATCACTTTTATTACTAGTGAATATTTTAATTAAAGGGTATTTTTTTATTAACAACCTTATTATGGAACTTCCAACCATACCTTTATGGCCAGCTACAAAACAACTTTTTATATTAGTATCAAATTTCATTATTTTGTTAAGTGCAATTACTCTTTATTAATTTCAGATTTTGTGCCTTTTTAAGATCAACATCAATCATTTCTTGTATGAGACCGTCTAATGAAATTTTGGGTTGCCATTTTAGCTTATCTTTGGCTTTTTCAGCATCCCCTAGCAAAGAATTTACCTCAGTAGGACGGAAATATTTTTGATCAATTTTTACAATTATTTCTCCATTTTTCAATTGTTTATCGTATCGTTCATCCATTGAAGCAACAACCCCAATTTCTTCTAAACCGCTGCCTCTCCATTCAATTTCAATTCCAAGATAATGGGCTGATTTTTCAACAAATTTTTTAACAGATGTCTGATGACCTGAAGCAATAACATAATCTTCTGGCCTGTCTTGTTGAAGCATTAACCATTGCATTTCCACATAATCTCTTGCATGTCCCCAATCTCTTAAAGCGTTCAAATTTCCGAGATACAAAACTTTTTCTAAACCACAAATTATTTTAGTTAATGTTGTTGTTATTTTTTTTGATACAAAAGTTTCACCTCTTCGACTTGACTCATGATTAAATAATATTCCATTGCATGCATAAAGATTGTATGCTTCTCTGTAATTAATTGTTATCCAGTAAGAAAATAATTTTGACACAGCGTATGGGCTACGAGGATAAAAATTAGTTAATTCATTCTGAGGATTTCCATCATTTATTCCAAATAGCTCAGAAGTTGAAGCTTGATAAAATTTTGATTTTTTCTCCAAATTATTATTTCTTATAGCCTCTAATATTCTTAATGTTCCTAATGCATTTACGTTAGAAGTATATTCAGGTATTTCAAATGAATTTCCAACATGAGACTGTGCACCTAAGTTATAAATTTCGTCAGGATTTATCTGATTAATTATATTTGTGATATTAGAGCTATCAGTAAGATCTCCATAATGTAAAATAAAGTTAGGTTTTTTTACTTGTGGTTTTTGATAAATATGATCAATTCTATCACTATTAAGAGAAGAGGATCTTCTTTTAATGCCATGAACTAAATAGCCTTTTTTAATTAATAATTCTGCAAGGTATGATCCATCTTGTCCTGTTATACCAGTAATAAGAGCTTTTTTCATCTTCTATTTTCCTCGACTGTAATTGTTTACCCATCTAACAGTATCTTTACATATTTGATTAAGATTATTTTTTATATCCCACTTCAGCATTAATTTTGCTTTTTTATTGTCAGCAATCAGTGTTGCTATATCTCCATTCCGTCTAGGTTTAAATTTAAATGGTATTGGTTTTTTTACAATTTTATTAAATTCAGTCAAGATCTCCAGTACAGAAAAGCCAATTCCTGTTCCTAAGTTAATAGTTTCATGTTTGATGTTATTTTTCAATAAGTTAAGTGAATTTACATGAGCCATTGCTATATCCTCGACATGAATATAATCTCTTACTCCGGTTCCATCTTTAGTGTCATAATCATTTCCATAAATAGATAAATAATCGTATTTTTTTCCTATTACTCCTGCAATATATGGAAATAAGTTATTTGGGGTTCCTATCGGTAATTCCCCAATCATTCCAGATTTGTGTGCGCCAACAGGATTAAAATAACGTAAAATTATGGATCTATTTTGACTGTTTGACATAACCCAATCTTTTAAAATTTCCTCAAGAAAAAATTTAGTCCTTCCATAAGGATTGATGGGAGCTGTTTTGTGCTTTTCGTCACATGGTAAATATTCCGGTGTTCCGTAGACTGTTGCTGAGGAAGAAAAGATTAAATTATTACAATTATGTTGATCCATGACTTCTAAAAGATTAATTGTTCCTGATACATTATTTGAGTAATAACTAAGTGGTACTTTAATTGAATAATTCACAGACTTAAAACCTGCAAAATGAATAACAACCTCTGGATTAAAATCTGAAAAAACTTTAATCAAATTATTTTTATTTTTTATATCACACTTAGCACTTTGAAATTCTCGATTAGATATATACTTTAACTTCGTTAAAACATTTTCAGAGCTATTACTATAATTATCTAAAATAAATAAATCATGATTGCCACCTAGTATATTTAACGCCGTGTGGCTTCCAATATAACCTGTTCCGCCAGTTATTAAAATTCGCATACTATCTCTACAATAATAATTATGTACGACAGGATCAATCACTAAGAAAACACCGCATCACCCAATTGGAACATAGATTTATATTGTTAAATTAACAAGTAATAATGTAATAAGATAATTTGTAATTTTTTGTTAATATGATAATTATTTTATATTAAGTTCTTCACGAAAGTAAATAATGTCTAAAAGAATAATAATAGCAGGCTCTGGAAATGCAGCGTTGTGTGCAGGAATTGCTGCTTTAGAAAAGAATGCAAGCGTTGAAATTTATGAAAAGGCTGATGAAAACTTGGCTGGTGGTAATACTAAATACACTGCGGGGGCAATGAGATTTGCTTATGAAAATGGAAATGAATTTAAAGATTTTCTAATTGATCCTACAGATCCAAGGTTGGGAAAGACTGAATTTGGATCCTACTCCAAAGATAAGTTTTTAAAAGATTTGCTAAATTTTAATGATGGGAGCCCAATCAGTGAAGAACAACATACTCTAGTTTCGAAGTCTTATGATACCATAAAATGGCTAGCTTCTCACAATGTGAAATTCGAGCCAATATATTCAAGACAAAGTTTTTTAAAAAATGGAAAAAATGTTTTTTGGGGTGGATTAACCTTAGCATCGCAAAAAGAAGGAGTAGGATTATTTGAACAAGAACTATATGCATTTAAATCTATGGGAGGAAAAATCTATTATAATAGTCCCGTAGAATCATTAATTATCAAAAGCGGTGAAGTTAAAGGTGTAATTTCTAATGGTAAATCTAAAGAAGCTGACGCTGTAATACTTGCTTCAGGGGGGTTTGAAGCTAATACTGAATTAAGAAAACAATATATTGGTGAAGATTGGGGAATGGCTAAAGTAAGAGGTACACCAAATAATACAGGAGATGGTCTAATGATGGCTTTTTCTGCTGGTGCAATCAAGCATGGCTTTTTTAAAGGATGTCATGCAACACCAATGGACTTATATATGAAAGACTATGGAGGTCTTGATCTTGAACCGAGTGAGCGCAAAAATTATAGAAAGATATGTTATTTTTTAGGAATAATGATAAATTCTAAAGGAAGAAGATTTCTAAATGAAGGGCTCAATTTTAGAAATTATACCTATGCTCAATTTGGTAGAAAAGTACTAGAACAACCTAATCATTTAGCCTGGCAGATATTTGATAGTAAAGTTTTTGATTTATTATATGAAGAATATACATTTCATGATGCTCACTTTACTGAAGCTAATACATTAGATAAATTAATTTCAAAATTAAAAAATGTTGATAAAAAAGAACTACACAAAACCATTTTTAATTATAATCTCGCAGTAGATACAAGTATAGAATTTGACCCAACTATTCTAGATGGAAAAACCACTCGAGGTTTGGAAATAAATAAAACAAATTGGGCACAAAAAATTGATAAAGGTCCCTTTCGTGCTTATCCCGTAACAGGTGGCATTACATTTACCTATGGCGGTCTTAAAGTAAATGAACATGGATCTGTTCTTAAAGATCACAATCAACCAATTAAAGGTTTATTTGCTTGTGGAGAAATAGTTGGAGGTGTTTTTTACAATGGTTATCCTGGTGGATCAGGTTTAACATCTGGAGCTGTGTTTGGAAGGATAGCAGGTTACGGTGCTGCAAATATGAACAATGATTAAGGTTGCGATTTTAGACGACTATCAAAACGTGGCCAATAATTTTGTAGATTGGAAACAATTAAAAAATAAAATTAATATTACTGTATTTAATAAATATATAGGTAAAGATATAGATTTAGCTGAACAGCTAAGAGGATTTGAAATTTTATGTTTGATGCGTGAAAGAACTCCTTTAACTAAGGTTTTAATTTCAAAACTTCCTAATTTAAAATTAGTTATTACAAGTGGCATGTGGAACGCATCAATTGATAATGATGAGCTCAAGAAAAGAAATATCATTCTATGTGGAACAGATACTGAAATTCATCCAACTGCGGAATTAACGTGGGCATTAATTATGATGGGATGGAGAGGATTGTTAACAGAAATAGAAAACATGAAGAATGGTAAATGGCAAACTTCCATAGGCAGAAGTCTTAAAGGTAAGACGCTTGGTGTATTAGGTCTTGGGAAGCAAGGTTTGCAAGTTGCAAAATATGGAAAAGCATTCGGTATGGAAGTAATAGCTTGGAGTCATAACTTAAAAAAAGAATTGTGTAATAGAAATGATATAGCATATGTAGAGTGTTTAAAACTTTTTGAAAAATCGGATGTTTTGAGTATTCATACACGACTATCTGAGAGGACACACGGATTTGTAAATAATGATAAATTAAAGCTAATGAAAAAAAAATCTTTTTTAGTTAACACAAGTAGAGGACCTATAATTAAGGAAAGTGATTTAGTAAAAAGTTTAATGGATAGAAGAATAGGGGGGGCAGCGCTAGATGTTTACGACATAGAGCCTCTTCCCGAAAATCACATTTTAAGATCTATAGAAAATTTAATTTTAACCCCTCACATAGGATATGTTGCTTTAGAGTCTTATGCTAAATTTTTTAAGGGCTATTTCTCGGTGATAAAGAGTTATTTAGAAAATAAAACAATAAACATAATCAATTAGCACATTATATCCAATTTGATTTAACCCAATGTGGAGTACAAATTTGTTTATATACTTTTTTAAAAAAATATTTCTTTGGAACAGGCCATTTACCTAACAAAACATCATCTGGATCAGGTTTACCTGTGAATGCCACCACACTTGTGTCTGTTGGAAGTTCTGCTGCTTTCCATAATCTTATTGGCCATTTTGGCAATAAATCATGTTTAAAACTTACACACCACTGATTAGGCCAAAACTCTTGGTTCCTAATTTGATCACTTAAGTAAGTTTGTTCTATGTGAAATTTTTTTAAAATTTCATTTGAGTTTTTTTCAAAGTTTGAATAAACAAAGGAGTAATTACCAACTGGGAATCTAAAACAGCTAGTATTTCCTATTCCTTTACCTTTTTGTGTCCAATTTTCAATTACACAGTATAAACCTGGTTTATAGTCAAAAAACCTGTCAATATTCCCTGTAATTACTAGATCTAGATCTAAAAATAATACATCTCCTTGCAGATCATGAAGAGGATATTGCCAAACACTAATTTTTCTCCACGGTGTATTTGACAAGTAACCAGGAATATTAATTTTGGGGAGAGGTTTACATTCAATTTCTTTATCGATACCTGACGTGTTATCTGTAAAACAAAGTAATCGAGTCTTTCTATTGGAATGTCTTTTTATTGATCTAAAAAGCCTATTTACAAAGATTGAGTCATATCTTTTACCCCATTTCATACATATTATCGTTTGCAAAAAAAAATCCCAATATAAATAAATTATATATTATATCTAACAAATAAATTAATATTTGAGAAGAAGCTGATTTAATAAAATTATTGATATGTAAGGATAACATTGTGTCTCAAATTAATGTTTTGTTGCCATTTAAGGAAAAGTTTTCAAAAAACATGAAGTCATCTGTTTCAATTACAGTTGAGGCTAATTTCAAAGAAAGTATTTTTAAAAATAAAATAACTATTTTTGGACAAAATATTAATAATCCAATGTTAAAAGACAATTTTTTTGGAATAAAAAAAACAAGCATACCTTTCGTCAGTAAGAATGTTCATTTAGCAAAAAGTATGTGCGATGAGATAAATCGTTTGAATATAGAATATCCAATTATTGAAATACATAACAGGCCATTTTTATTAAAAATAATCAAAAAAAAAGTGAAAAAAGCAAAGATAATTCTTTTTTTTCATAATGACCCTTTAGAAATGAAAGGATCAAAATCAATAAAAGATAGGTCATATCTCATAAGTAATTGTTCTGGTATTTGCTTTGTAAGTAACTACATTAAAAATCAATTTTTAATTGATTTGAATGATAATACAGAAAAGTTGCATGTACTATATAATGGTGTAAGTTTAGTTTCAAATATTAAACACAAAAAAGAAAAATTAATTACATTTGTCGGTCGTTTAGTAAAAGAAAAGGGAGCACATCTTTTTCTTGAAGCAGTAAAAAAAATTCATAAAAAATACAAAGACTGGGATTTTATGGTTGTAGGTTCCACCTATTTAGGTACTAATTCAAAAACTAGATATTCTGAAAAGATAAGGGCGTTAGTCTTAGAGTTAGGCCCTAACGTCAAATTTACAGGATACTTATCATATCAAAAATCTCAGACTGTAATGCAAAAATCTGAAATATTGATAGTTCCGTCAATATGGGATGAACCTTTTGGTTTAGTTGTAGCAGAAGGAATGTTATGTGGTTGCGCAATTATAACTTCAACTAAGGGCGCTATTCCAGAAATTATTAAAGATAAGGGGATACTCTTAGACAACATTGATGTGAAAAAAATCACGAGTTCTTTAGAATTGCTTATCAATAATAATTCTTTTCGAAAGAGCTTCCAAAAAAGAGCAAAATATAAATTTAAGTTCACTGCAAATAATTCAGCTAGAACTTTAGACAATTTAAGAAAAAAAATTATGATGGAATAATTTTATCTTTTTTCCATTTTTGATAATTACTTAAAGCTAATCCAATAGCAAACCACATAAATAAATTATTCCATTGTCCAAAAAAACTTCCAGCTTGTTGAAAAGGAAAGAATACTGAAAAAGGTATTATAAATGAAATATTAGCAAGCAAACAATTTGGTAATTCTTTACGACTATCCCAACATGTTTTAATAATATTAAATATCATTGTGCAACCAATTAGCAAGCCTATAAAACCAGTTTCAGCAAACATTTGAATATAAAAATTATGAGGATGGTTTCCACAATAATTTGTCCCTGGTAACCAATGTGGTCCAAGATGACCACAGGTATATCTACTTCCAGTCGGACCTACCCCAAGCCAAAAATTTTCTAACCCTTGTTGAAGTCCACTTCTCCAAGTACCCCAATAAGAAGTGTCAGTGTTAAATACTGGTATATTGTCAAATAATTGTTGAGAAAAACGTGTGTATAATATTTGATCGTAATATAAAGTAAGACTTACTATTAAAGTTATTATAATTATGATTAATGAAGTCAATTTAAAATTAGGTTTATAGGCCAAAGTTGCAACTAAACATGCGCATATTATTAAAATAGTATGTGTTCTCTCTCCAGTCAAAATAACAGCATATATAGATATAAATATAGTAAAATAGTAATAGATATTAATTGTTTTCAGTTTTGAAATACAAATTGCTAACATAGTTAGTAATACAGGCATACACGCTTTAGCAATAAAGTTACCTGGTATTAAATCTCCGTAAGGCCAACTAAGTCGGCCATCATGAGGACCTATTAAATAATATTCCGTTACAAGTATAAAGCTCATTATAATAGATGATACGGATAGTAAAAATAACATTGAAAATCTAATTTCTCTCTGTTTTGCAATCCAGCATTGTACAGCTGCAGCATATAAAGGAAATCTAATCCATACAAATCCTTCTTGAAAAGAAAAAACCGGCATTGGACCCTGAATAGATACTAAAAGACCCCAAGCCCAGTAAATTAAAGCAAATTTAAACCAGGCTTGTTTTGCCCAAAACCAATCTTTGTTAATTATTGATTTTACTAAAAAAATTAAAGCAATTAAACTTAACCAAACATCTCCAGGAGTTCTTTCAATTAGGTATATAAATGGTCCAGCAAACCAAAATAATATAATAAATTTTGGTGAAAATTTATTCATGTTAGCAATAGTATTACGAAAAATATTATATATATCATTATCCATAAATGTTTATATTCCTGATTAAAATAATTAAAGTATGGTTATAAATCATAGAATAATCTTAGGCGAGCTAATCTTCTATAGTAACTGGTCTGTATTCTAATTAATTTTGTTTTTAAGCGATCAAAATAGCTCCTGTTAGTTGAATATTTATTAGTTCTTACTCCTATATCTGTAAATAATGGGTCCTTTGGATCATTATGCCATTCTGACGTAACGGGGTAGGGTTTAACGGAATATATTGGAATTTTATGTTCAAAAGACCTATCCATAATAACATCGATAGCAAAATTTAATTTTAAGGCATGAGGTAGAATTGTCCTTGCAGCATTCTTACTAATTAAATATCCTGAGGCATCAAGCGGTCCGTATGCTTGAAGATATAATTTTCGTCCTTGTATGAGTGAAGCTATTTTTTTTTCAGGCCTTTGATGTTGACCTGAAAACTTTATTAAATCTAAGCTAGAAAAATCATAGGACTTTAACAAGTTATTTATCCCCTTATCTATCGTTACATCATCTTCTAAAATAAGAAAGTGCTTATATTTATCCTGATTAATAAGCTTTTTCCATAAAGAGATATGGCTCAACGCACAAGCTAATTCCGTCTTCATCAATGGTCTTCCGTAATGTATTTCAGTTCGTCTTTCATTATAGTAATGTTTGAATTCAATTTTAGAAGAAGGTGTGATTGCATCAAATATTTTAAAATTGATGCCAGTGTTATTTAACTGTTTAGTGATAAAATTTTTTCTTACAATATTTTTTTTAACATTTATAACCCAGGTAAAATAAAAATTTCTATTCATCTTTATTACTTATTCTTATTAATAATATATTCAAAATAATTGCTGGTATACCAATTATAGCAGTTATAATAAAAAAATTATGATATCCAAATATGTCAACTAAAGTGCCCGAGTAACCACTCATTAATTTTGGTACAACAAGCATGATAGAAGTAAAAAAAGCAAATTGAGTTGCAGTAAACTTTGAATCAGTTAGGCTTCCTAAAAATGCTACAAAAGCTGTCGAAGCTAAACCGGCACTAATATTGTCAGCTGTAATAACAGACACTAGAATTATAGAATTAGGTTCCATTGAAGAAATAAGAGCAAATAAAACATTGCTACTTGCAGCTAAAATTGCACCAATTAATAAAGTAAAATTAACTCCAATTTTGAAAGATATTATTCCTCCAATTACTCCACCAGATATTGTTGCAATTAACCCCCAGAATTTTGAGTAAGTAGCTATTTCTTTTAGACTGTAACCCATGTCAGAGTAAAATAAGTTGGCAACCACTCCCATAACGATATCAGCCACTCGATAACATACTATCAATAAAATTAAAATAATTGTGAATTGTCCGTACTTTTTTGTAAATTGTTTAAAAGGTAGAAAAAAAGTATCATTTACAATATTAGGTCTTATTATTTTTAATTTAGTTGTTACCCAAAACAAAATAAGTGAGCACATGATAGCTGAAGATATTTTAATAAAATTATATAAACCTTTTGACAAAATGCTTTCGAAATAAAAGCTTGGAAAGCTAATGAAAGTCAAGATAAATCCTCCTAACCCAACAAAAAAAATAAATAATAATCTGATTTTTTCGTTATTGTCATAAATAATATTTTTTTCTACTTTTGGTTCAGGGGATAGTAAGGTTGTAAGTAGCCCTACTGATTGAAATACTGCCATAAATAGATAAGCAGTTTGCCAAGGTTTTGAATTATAATCATTTTCATCTCCTCCTAAAATGAATACAAAGTATAAAGAACCTGCGCCTGCAACTATCATTCCTATTCTATACCCAATTACATACATTGCACTCAATGCAGTTTGAAGGTTAACTGGAGCTGATTCAATGCGATAAGCATCAATTATAATATCTTGATTTGCACTTACAAATCCAAGCAATATTATTAATATAGTTAAAAACAAAATATTTTTAATAGGATCTGTGAATGATATTAATACTAGTATAAAAATAATACTTAATTGAGTGATTAATAACCAACTTTTTCGATGACCAAAGTTTTTTGATAGAAAAGGTATAGGGATTCTGTCTATTAATGGTGCCCAAATAAATTTGAATCCATATGCCAATCCTGCCCAACTAAAGAATGTAATGGTACTCCTATCAATCCCTGCTGATTTCAGCCAAAGTGAAAGTGTAGAAAAAATTAACAAAATTGGAAGACCGGATGAAAAACCTAAAAATAAAAGCCTTAATACTCTTTTATCTAGATAAACTGTAACTGGATTAAAGTATGACACAATAAAACAACTCTACTATTTGATACTTTATAGTGATATACTATTTTGATTAATTTTTCTTTAATAAAAAGATTTATAAATATGCTTAAAAGTAATTATTGGGTTTTAAAGAAAAATCATACTAAATATTATTTATTGGCGTATGAAAATTATTTTTCGTGTCAAATTGGATCAAATGGAATAATCTCTACTCAAGAAAAGCAAGAAGGTGACCTTTCAACTCCGAAAGGGAAGTGGATGTTAAATTCTATTTTTTATAGAGAAGATAGAATTGATTTAAAAACTTTAGTACCGAATTGTAAATTAGTTTTAAATAAAATTACAAAAAATTGTGGGTGGTGCGATGATCCTTCCAGTGAAAATTATAATAAATACGTAAAAATTAAAAAAAGGAACAACTTCACATATGAAAGACTTTGGCGTCAAGATAACGCTTATGATATTTTATTAAACTTAAATTATAATCAAAATCCTACTATTAACGGGAAAGGAAGTGCAATTTTTATACATTGTAGTTTTGATGATTTGAGAAATACAGCAGGTTGTATTGCTCTATTAAAAGAAAATTTAATTTTTTTGTTAAAAAAAATCAATAATACAGTTTTTATAAAAATTTAAAATTAAACAAATTCCTTGGTGAAGATTAAAAATTAATAACAATCCGCCAATCTATTTCTCTTCTCAACTGAAAAAGTGCTATTTATTTAAATTAAATATACATCGGTTACATTACAGGATAAATGCAATTATAATCAAATTTTTAATTATAAATAAATTTAATTTAGCATTACAAATGAGCACTCACTTTGATTTTTATAACCAGTATAGGGAAACAGACTTGTAAACTTTGTATGCGTAGATATGTTTTTGACCGCATTATTATGATTAAACTTGTGAATCCAAAGTTCCCCTTTTCTACCTCTTGAAGTCCATTTTATTTTTTCCCCTTTTAATATTTTATCTTTTATCTCGTATAGCATAGTTATAGATGGAATAGGAGGCCAACCATCCGAATGAAAATTTAAGAAACCCAAATCATCGTCAAAAATGTTATATTTTATATTATTTTTTATAGAAAATTCTAATCTATCTAGTTGAGATGTATGATCATCCCAAAAAGCCAAAACTTTTTCATTTTTAACATTTGGTGGGGTTTGACTTATATCATTTTGAAAATACTTTGCTTTTTTAGATCTATATTCAATATTTTCAAAGCTAATATCGTAACAATTTATAGCACAGTTTTCATCAGTTGCTGAATCTATTAAATAAGTTGTAAATCCCCTCATAATACCAGATTCAATTACTAAAGTTGGTCTTACAACTTTGATTATGCAAAATAGGAATAAACCCTCATTGAAACCAAATCCGCTATTTAAGTCTAAAATTGGAGTCTTGGAAAACACTTTGCAATATTCATCAACAAAATTTGGAATAGATGCTTTTAAGAATTTTACTTTAGATTTTTTTAAAAAAATTATAACAGTTTCACTTAGTAAAGAGTTTCTGTAAGATAATATTGCCACGTCAGTTTGAAATGAAGAGAACATTTCATAAGGTTTTATTTCGTTTTTCTCTATTTTTATCTTTAGATAATAAGGGAATAGCTGTCTAACTCTTTTTTTAATTTTTTTAAAAAATAACGATGTAGACTGAAATTTCTTAG
>CACNRW010000006.1 GCA_902622875.1 uncultured SAR116 cluster alpha proteobacterium | reverse complement strand
AAGATATAATTACATAGAGATAAAAATGCTTAAATTCAGATATATATTTATATCAATTACATTACTCCTTTTTAATGGATCAGCTTTTTCCCAATCAATAGAAAGTTTGAATGATATCGTATCGGTTCAACAAGAAAAAATTTCTAGGATTGAAGATAATCTAAAAAATCTAGTCGGTTTAATTGAAGAACAAACTAATTTAAACAAACCAAATGATAATTTAAAATTAATTAAAAAACAGGTAAATGATATTAATGAAAAATTAAGATTGTTTGAAAATAACATAAAAAATATTACTAACTTAACTTACGATTTAGATTTTGCTCTCAAACGAATTGAACGTTTTCTTCAATTATCGTCTATGAAGTCTGGGACTGATAAAATAAACGATAAAGAAGCTAAAGATATAACTGATTATAAGATTGAAAAGAAAGCTGATGTTACAAAGAATAATTTAGATGCTAAAACTAGTGGTGTTTTAGGCTTTGTAAAAGAAGAAAATCCGAAAGATAATAAGATTAGTGGGCCCAAAAAAGATATAAAATCTAAAGATGAAAGTAAGTTATCAATATTACCAGCTGGTACGATTGAAGAAAAATATAATTTTGCTCTTGACATAGCAAATCAGCTTGATTTTATTAATGCAGAGAAAGCATTTAAAGAGTTTTTAGTTATCTATAAAGATAGTAAGAGAACTGCTGATGCACAATATTGGCTGGGAAGGGTTTACTTTGCACAAAAGAAATTTGAAGAAGCTGCTATTACCTTGGCAGAATTTAACAGTGTATTTCCTAATGATCCAAGATCTCAAGAGACAACTTTACTAGTCGCAGAATCTGTTGTTAATTTCGCACCACAAAATCAATTATGTGATATTCTAAATCAATCTTTAGAATTTATGATTAATCCTTCTGAAAAATTTGTTAAAAGAATTAATTTTTTAAAGAATGAAAAAAAATGCCTCTCTGAATGATTGAATCTTTTAATAATCATTTTCAACAAATTTGTGGTAATTTAATCTCTAAGAAAAAAATATTTGTTCTTGGTTTGTCAGGGGGATTGGACTCAATGGCCCTGTTATATCTACTTAAAAAATTTTTAGAAAATAACAAAGAATTTGAAATAGAAATTTTTCCAATTATAATTGATCATAGTATTAGACAAGGATCTAGCGAAGAGGCTTTTCAAGTCCAAAATATATCACTACAACTTGGATTTAAGACAACTATAAAAAAAATTAATAGCAAAATACCAAATGGAAATATTCAAGATTGGGCAAGAAAAAAAAGAAGAGACCTTTTATGCGAAAGTACATACAAACTGTCAGCCAATTTACTTTTAGCCCATCATTTTGATGATCAAGCTGAAACATTATTTATGCGTTTTGAAAAAAATTCGGGTCTAGATGGACTAATAGGAATGCAACCAGTCACTTTCTGGAATGGAATTTTGATAATAAGACCTCTTCTCTCTTTTAAAAAAAAACAGTTAAGAAGTTTTGTAAATTATAATAAAATTCCTTTTTTTGAAGATATCTCAAATTCGATGCTAAAATTTGAAAGAGTAAAAACAAGATATATGCTTGAGAAAATTAGTAAAAAAAAATGGTCTAATATTTCACAAGATTTATATAATTTCAGTGAAATAAATAGTATTTTAATAAAAAAAACTAAATTGATTTTTAACAATTGGATTTCACAAAATGTATTTATTGACAATTCTGGGGCAGGCAGAGTGAACCGCGACAATTTAAAAGTGATTTTTGAAAAATCAAATCTTATTACAATTAATATTGTAGGTAAAATTATTCAAACTGTTGGGGGAAAACAATATCCTCCAAAAAGAAGGAAAACCTATAGTTTAATTTATTCCATATTTTATAATAATTATAAAAATAAAACTCTTGGTAATGTTAAAATATTCTTAAAAAATAATTTTTTATTTTTTATAAGAGAAAACCGGAACATCAGTTTCAACATGAAAATAAAAAAGGATACAAATTATTTATTTGATGGTAGATTTTTAATAAATAGTGGCCTATCTGGTAATTTAATTCCTTCCTCAACATCAGATTTAAACACAATTAGTAAGGAAAATATTTTTTTTAATTACAAAGATATCATAAATAATACGATTCCTTGTTTGCAAACTCTTGAAGGCATAATCATAAAACCCCATTTATATATTATTAATAATATTAACGTAAACTTAAACAAAAATAACAGATTTTTTAACCTTTACCTTATAAATAGAGTATTGGTATAATAAATCAAATAATAAAAGGAACATCATGAACAATTTTGGAAAAAATATAGCTGTTTGGGTAATAATATCACTTGTATTAGTTGCCATTTTTAATGTTTTTCAAGGTGGTTCCTCTAAAAACACTGGAAATGCTATTGCTTATTCAGATTTTCTAGCAAGAGTTAACGCTGGAGAAGTTAGAGAAGTAAGCATACAAGGTGATAAAATTTTTGGGGCATCAAGCAGTGGTGTTCCTTTTTATTCACATATTCCTAAAGAGGATGAATTAGCAAATAAACTTTCTGAAAAGGGTATAAAAGTTACTTCTGAACCAACTGAAAGTGGGATGCCTGGTATATTGTCAGTTCTAATATCATGGTTCCCAATGTTACTTTTTATTGGGGTATGGATTTTCTT
This sequence comes from uncultured SAR116 cluster alpha proteobacterium, assembly GCA_902622875.1. Taxonomy (GTDB): domain Bacteria; phylum Pseudomonadota; class Alphaproteobacteria; order Puniceispirillales; family Marisalimonadaceae; genus Marisalimonas. The sequence continues at coordinate 93,414 of CACNRW010000006.1, read as the reverse complement.
TATGAAACAAATGCAAGGTGGTGCCAAAGGTGCAATGGGATTTGGAAAGTCAAAGGCTAAACTACTTACTGAACATAGAGATAAGGTTACGTTTAGAGATGTTGCTGGAATAGATGAAGCTAAAGCCGAACTTGAAGAAGTAGTTGAGTTTTTAAAAGATCCAAGTAGGTTCCAAAAGTTAGGTGGGAAAATTCCAAAAGGTGTATTACTTGTTGGACCTCCTGGGACTGGAAAGACCTTGCTAGCTAAAGCTGTTGCAGGTGAGGCAGGTGTTCCTTTTTTTACAATATCTGGGTCAGATTTTGTTGAAATGTTTGTAGGTGTAGGTGCTTCAAGAGTTAGAGACATGTTTGAACAAGGTAAGAAAAACTCGCCATGTATAATATTTATTGACGAAATTGATGCTATGGGTAGACATAGAGGTGCAGGTTTAGGTGGAGGAAATGATGAGCGAGAGCAAACCTTAAATCAACTTTTGGTGGAAATGGATGGCTTCGAAACTAATGAAGGTGTAATTTTAGTTGCAGCAACTAACAGACCTGATGTTCTAGATCCAGCTTTGTTAAGACCTGGAAGATTTGATAGACAAGTAGTTGTCCCGAATCCTGACATGATAGGTAGAGAAAAAATATTGAAAGTTCATATGAAAAAAGTTCCTTTGTCTTCTGATGTTGTATCAAAAACTCTTGCTAGAGGGACACCAGGGTTTTCAGGAGCTGATTTGGCAAATTTAGTTAATGAGGCTGCTTTGTTATCTGCCCGAAAAGGTAGAAATAACGTAAGTATGATCGAATTTGAAGAAGCTAAAGATAAAGTTATGATGGGTTCTGAGAGAAGATCAATGGTTATGACAGCGGAGGAAAGAAAACTTACTGCTTATCATGAAGCTGGACACGCAGTTGTAGCGGCCTACTCACCTGCTAGTGATCCAATACACAAAGCAACTATAATACCTAGGGGAAGAGCTTTAGGTATGGTAATGAGATTGCCTGAAGGTGACAGGGTGTCAATGGCTAAAGATAAGCTTTATGCAGATCTTAGGGTGGCATGTGGAGGAAGAATTGCCGAGGAAATGATTTTTGGAAAAGAAAAGGTCACTACGGGTGCAAGCTCGGATATTAGAATGGTTACTGATACTGCTAGACGTATGGTAACTGAATGGGGTCTTTCTGATAAACTTGGATTTCTAGCCTACGAAGCTAATGAACAAGAAGTTTTTTTAGGAAGATCTGTCTCTCAGCAAAAAAATGTTTCAGATAATACGGCCTCAATTGTTGATAATGAAATTCGCAGAATTGCTGACTCTGTTTACTCTGATGCCGAGAAAATGCTAAAAAAATATTCAAAGCAACTTAAGAGAGTAGCCGAAGCTCTATTAGAATATGAAACATTAGACGGTAAACAAATTCAAGATTTATGCAAAGGATTAAATATTTCTATAAAAAAATCTGACGACAATAATAATGCTCCAAAAGCAAAAAAACCGAAAAGGAGGGCAGGAATTCCATCTACAACAGCTAAACAAACTGTTATTACAAATGAAATAGATAATTCCTGAAACATAAGATAATGAATGATATCTTTAGAAAAAAATAGATACTTACTTGCACCACCTTTTTGTGAGAGTGTTGAAACCTATCTTTTACCTGTACCCAAATTTAAATTTGAAACCACTAATGGTTTAAGAATAGCGGGAGGATGGCGTTATTTTGATCAAATAAGAGTTATTCAAAAAAAAAAAGATGCATATGTAGAGGTTTTAATGACCCCTTTAAAATTATTAAGGTCGTCTAAAATTAATAGTAAGAATTCGTTAATTAAAACTGAAATGGATTTAGAAAATATAATAAAAAAAAGACAATTATATTCTAGATGTGACATGTCACAACCACATATAATGGGGGTCATAAATCTTACCCCAGATAGTTTTTACAAAAATAGTAGAAAACAAGATTATATTTCAATAGATAAAACATTTAAAAAAATGGAAAATTGTGGTGCTTCAATTATTGATATTGGAGGGGAATCAACTAAACCTGGGTCAAAGATAGTTTCGGTTAAGGAGGAAAAAAGAAGAGTATTACACATAATCGAAAGGTTAAAAAAAAATAATTCAAAATCTTTGATATCTCTTGATACACGAAATTTATCTACAATGAAAATAGGTTATAAAAATAGAGTTGATATTATTAACGATATCACAGGGTTTAATGATAACAACAAAATTTGTTTTGTTTCTAAAAATAACATACCTATTATTGTTATGCATATGCAAAGAGATCCTATTACTATGCAAAACAATCCTAAATATAGTTTTGCACCAATAGATATATATAAATTTTTTTTTAAAAAAATTAACGATCTGCTTAATATGGGCGTTGATGTTGCTAACATAATTATTGATCCGGGTATTGGCTTTGGTAAAAATAAGTTTCATAATTTAGACATTTTGCGTAATCTATCAATTTTCCATAGTCTAGGAGTACCTATTTTAATTGGATTAAGTAGGAAGTCTCTAATTGAAGACCTGACTGTTGATTATTTTAGATCTTGGGGAATTAATAAAAAATCAGTTAGTCCATGTAAAAGGTTGAGTGGTTCATTAGCTTTTGCTATTCATGCAATTAACTGTGGCGTACAAATTATAAGAACGCATGATGTGTTTGAAACAAAACAGGCAATAATTTGCCAAAGAGCATTAATATAAAAAGGCACTAAATGATAAAAACATCTTTTAATAGTAGCCAAAGGTTGTTTGGCACAGATGGGATTAGAGGTACTGTAAATGAAGATAAGGTGACTGCTTTAATGGCGGTAAATCTAGCTATGGCAGCTGGAGAATATTTTTATGGAAAAGCAGGAACAAAGAAATCTAGAGTACTAATCGGTAAAGATACAAGATTATCTGGATATATGCTTGAACCTGCTTTAGTTGCTGGTTTTACCTCAGTGGGTTTAGATTCTATCACTACTGGTCCCTTGCCAACGCCAGCTATTGCTCATTTAACTAGAGTTTTAAGATGTGATTTAGGGGTTATGATATCTGCATCACATAATCCTTACGAAGATAATGGCCTAAAATTGTTTGGTGCTGACGGTTTTAAATTGAATGATGATATTGAAAATGAAATCCAGCTAAGAATGTCTAATGCTCCAATACTTGCAAAATCCGAAAATTTAGGTAGGGCTAGAAGAATGGAAGATGCCATTGGAAGATATTCTGAGTTTGTGAAGCAAATATTACCCAAAAGTGAAGATTTAAGTCTTATGAAGGTTGTTTTGGATTGCTCTAATGGCGCTTCGTACAAAGTAGGACCTGAAGTGTTGTTTGAGCTAGGAGCTGAATCAGTGACGATAGGTACAGAACCTAATGGAAAGAATATTAATTTAGGTTGTGGAGCAATGTTTCCAGAAAAAATGGCCAAAATTACAAAATTAGAGGGTGCTGATTTAGGAATTGCGCTAGATGGAGATGCTGACAGAGTAATTTTCTCCGATGAGAATGGAAATATAATTCATGGTGATCAAATCATTGCAGTCTTAGCTGAAGATATGAAAAAAAACAATCAGCTAAATGGCAATAAGGTAGTTGGAACTTTAATGTCAAATTTAGGTTTAGAAAATTATCTAAGTAAATTAAATATAAGCCTTTACAGAACTAATGTAGGTGACCGTTATATTTTAGAAAAAATGATTAGATCTGGTTGCAAGCTTGGAGGTGAACCCTCAGGGCATATTTTATTACCTGATTTTGCCAAAACAGGAGATGGTTTATTAACTGCAATTAAAGTATTATCATTACTTAAAAAATCTGGTCTAAAAGCTTCTAAGTTTTTAAGACCATTTACACCAGTACCTCAATCACTTAAAAACCTTAAAAATATTCATAAGAATATTTTATTTAAGGATAAAATAACTAACTTAGTCAAGCATCACCAAAATCTTTTAGGCTCAAAAGGAAGAATTCTGTTGCGACCATCTGGAACAGAAGATTTAGTTAGGATAATGGTTGAGTGCAGTGATGTAAGTAAGGTTAATGAAATTACTGAAAAAATAGCTAAGATAATTCTCAAAGAAAATAAAATTGAAAGAAATAATTAATTTATCAAAAACAGTATTAGTTGTTGCAGGCTCAGATCCAAGTGGAGGGGCTGGAATACAAGCTGATTTGAAAACACTTACCTCCTTTGGTGTGTATGGTATGACAGCAATTACTGCATTGACTGAACAAAATACAAATGGAGTTTTTGATATATTTGAAGTTCCCATAGATTTTGTCGTGAAACAAATTGATTGTTGCTTATCTGACATTAATGCAAATGCTGTAAAAATTGGTATGTTACATAGCGCTGAATTAATTTCTGCAGTATTTGAAGTTTTATATAATCATAATGTTGTGAACAATAAAAATATAAATGTAGTATTGGATCCAGTAATGGTAGCAAAGGGAGGGCACAAATTATTAAAAGAAAATGCTATTGATGCTCTAAAAAATTTCATTAAAGTAGCGAAGCCAATTATAACACCCAATATTCCTGAGGCAGAGATTCTAACTGGAATGAAGATTAATAATTTAAAAGATATGAAAAATGTGGCAAAAAAATTAATTAATCTTGGTGCAAGCCATGTTATTTTAAAAGGTGGACACATGGAAACTCCAAGTATGACAGATTTGTTAGTAAATGCCACTGAAATTCATTCAATTGAAACTTTAAAGATCTTAACTAATCATACTCATGGAACAGGTTGCACAATGGCGTCGGCTTTGACAGCATGCTTGGCAAATTCTCATGACATTAAACATTCATTCAAGATTGCTCATAAATATGTTAATAATGCTATTAAAACCTCCCCAAAATTTGGCGCAGGCAACGGGCCTATTAATCATTGTTATAATATTAAAAAAATTACAGATTAGTTAGTTTAAGAATATTTTTATACCAGGTATAAATTGGGTCATTAATCTCTAGTAAATTACAACAACTACAAGAGTAAACCCACCTAAAATTACCAAAAAAAATATAATCCTCTACGCCTGGTTTTTTCCCAGAAATAAATCCATCAATCTCAATTATTTTTCTAATAGGATTTATTAACTTTCTAAATTCTTTTATATTCTCAGATATTTTAGGTGTAAATTTTGTTATAGGGCCTTTTATTCTATTTTCCCTTGTTCTAATGAAATAATCTAAATCATCACCTTCTAAAACATTTGGTATTTCATGTGCAATTATTTTAAATAAGATTGGTAAAAGTTGTCTAGAAGTCCAAAGGTACAAAAATTTAGAAAAATTTTTAGATGTAAAATTTAAAAAAATTTTTTTATTATTATAATTTTTGTCTAACCAATTTATAATGTTCCAAGAATCACACACAAACCCATTCTGATGCTTTAAAATAGGAACTAACTGTTGATCAGAAAACTCTATTTTATGTTTTTCAGAAAATTTAATAGGCTCTGTTTCGAAATTAATTTGTTTATCAATAAGGCAAATTTTAACAATCCAACAAGGAGGGCTAAATCTCAAATCATTTTTTCCTGATAATTCGTATAATTTAAGCAACTATTCTCCTCTTTTTTTGTTTGTTGACAAAAATTTAATAATCTTTAAAAAAACATTTGGGCTGTTGCTTCCCAATAAGCAATAACATTTACTTGAGGTTAATATGACCAGACCATTAGTCAAGCCATTACGTCCTGAATTTTCTTCTGGACCTTGTGCAAAAAGACCAAAATGGTCTTTTAAGATTTTAGAAAATAGTGTACTCGGTAGATCTCATAGACACAAAATAGCTAAATCAAAACTTCAAAAGTTAATTCATTTAACAAAAACAATACTAAAGATTCCTAAAGACCATTTAGTAGGTGTTGTTCCAGGTTCGGATACTGGAGCTATTGAAATCGCAATGTGGAATCTTCTTGGGCCAAGACCTGTTAATATGTTGGTTTGGGACAGTTTTAGTTCCGATTGGGCTAATGACATACAATCTCAACTTAAATTAGAAAATATTCATATCCATAAAGTTGATTATGGCAAATTACCTAATCTTATTAACAACCAATTTAAAGGTGATATTGTTTTTAACTGGAATGGTACAACTGCTGGTGTTTGTGTGCCAAACGCTAAGTGGATTGATTCCTCACGCAATGGTTTAACTATTTGTGATGCAACTTCCGCTGCATTTGCAATGGATATAGATTGGTGTAAGTTAGATGTTGGGACATTTTCTTGGCAAAAATGCCTTGGCGGTGAAGCGGGTCACGGTATTCTAGTTTTATCTCCAAAAGCAGTTGAAAGAATTAATTCTTATAATCCACCCTGGCCTATACCAAAATTATTCCAACTTAGAAAAAATGGTAAGTTAAATCTTGATATATTTTCAGGTGTTACAATCAACACTCCGTCCATGTTGTGTGTTGAAGACTTTTTAGACGCACTATATTGGACTAAAGAAGTTGGTGGATTATCTGCATTAATAAGCAAGTCAAAGAATAACTTAAACTTAATTAAAAATTGGATTTCAGTTTCTCACTGGGCAGACTTTTTATGTGAGGATGTTAATAATTTATCTAGTACATCTATATGCTTAAAGTTGGTCGATCCAAAAATAATTGATCTTCCATTAGAGATAAAAAATAGTATTGAAAAAAATATTGTTAAATTATTAGAAGAACATGAAGTTGCATTTGATATAGGTAGTTATAGGTCAGCTCCTCCAGGATTAAGAATTTGGGGCGGTCCAACAGTTGACAGTAATGATGTTAAGAATTTACTACCTTGGTTAGATTGGGCTTATTACGAAACATTAGACCAACTAAAAATATAATATAAAAGAGAGTAAATAATGCCAAAAGTACTCATTAGTGATAAATTAAGCGAATCTGCAGTTAATGTTTTTAAAGAAAATAAAATCGAAACTGAATATATTCCGGGATTGACTAATGACGAACTATTAAAATTAATTAATAAGTTTGATGGGCTTGCAGTTCGTTCTGCAACAAAGGTTAATGAAGATGTTTTTAAGAATGCAAAAAATTTAAAAATAGTTGGGCGTGCTGGCATCGGTACTGATAATATAGACAAAGTAGCTGCAACTAAATATGGTGTAGTTGTAATGAACACACCCTACGGGAATGCAGTTACTACAGCCGAACACGCCATAGCTCTTATTATGTCCTTAGTTAGAATGATACCCCAAGCTGATAGATCTACTAGACAAGGAAAATGGGAAAAATCTAAATTTAATGGAACCGAGATTAGTGGTAAATATTTAGGTCTTATAGGTTGTGGTAACATCGGCTCTATTGTAGCTAGTAGAGCATTAGGTCTGAAAATGAAAGTTTTTGCATTTGATCCATTTCTTACTCAAGAAAAAGCATTTGAATTAGGTGTTGATAAAGTTGATTTAGAGTACTTGTTAAAAAACTCAGATATAATATCACTTCATACTCCACTTACTGAAGATACTAAGAATATAATATCATCTGAAGCTATCAGTTTGATGAAAAAAGGCTCAAGAATTATTAATTGTGCTAGAGGAGGTTTGGTTGATGAAGTCGCTTGTAGAGCGGCTTTAGAGAATAATCATTTAGCTGGTGCAGCTTTTGATGTGTTCGTGGAAGAACCAGCTAGGGAAAATATTTTATTTGAAGCTCCTAACTTTATAGCAACACCTCACTTGGGCGCCGCTACTTTGGAAGCTCAGGAAAATGTTGCAATACAAATAGCTCAACAAATGTCAGATTATCTAAACACAGGAGCAGTCGTTAATGCTCTAAATTATCCAAATGTATCTTCTGAGGAAGCTCCGATATTAAAACCATATGTAAAGCTTGCTTATTTGATGGGATCTTTTTTAGGTCAAGTTACACAAGAAGGTATATTGAGTGTAAAATTAGAATTAGAGGGTAAAGCTTCATCTATACAAGGCGTCCCATTAATGGCAAGTACTCTTGTGGGATTGTTTGAACCTTCATCAGCTGCTGTTAATGATATAAATTCATCCTCCATAGCTTCAAGTAGAGGAATTGATTTATCAACAATTAAGCACGAAAGACGATGTGATTATGAGACACTACTCAAAATTACTATCAAGCATATTAAAGGTGAAAGAACCATTTCAGGAACATTAATAGCAGGCAATAAACCAAGAATTATTAATATTCAAGGAATTGCTATTGAGTCAGATTTTCCTAAAAATGCCCTTTATTTAAGAAATTACGACAAGCCTGGTTTTATTGGTGATTTAGGCAATACGTTAGGAAAGGAAAACATCAATATAGCATCTTTTCACTTAGGGCGAAGAAATGTAGGTGGTGAGGCTATTGCGCTCGTTGAAGTTGATGGTGAAGTCGACGAAAAAATCATTTCTCAATTACGATCTTTACCTCAAGTTGCTCGAGTTAACATTATTCATTTCGAAAATAAATAAAGTATTTGTTCTTCTCAAATTTTATTAGATACATTATAGACTTTGATATATATATAATAATTTTATTTGAAAGCTATTATAATGTCACATCCATCAACTGAAAAAGGATTATTGCCAGCAGGGCTAAGTGATATTCTTTATCCAAATGCTCACATACAATCTAAAATAATAGAAAATTTACTAGATATATTTTCTAGCTACGGATATTTAAGAGTAAAACCTCCTTTAGTAGAATATGAAGAAGCTTTGCTTTCAGACGGTCCAGGTAAAGTTTTAAAAGATTCTACTTTCAGAGTGATGGATCCATTATCACAAAAGATGTTAGCATTGAGAGCAGATGTTACAGCACAAATTTCTAGAATAGCGTCTACTAGATTGTCTCATTTATCTCGTCCACTAAGATTATCTTATTCTGGTGACGTTTTAAGGGTAAATGGTGACAGTTTTAATATGGAACGTCAGAAAACTCAAGTAGGTGCTGAGTTAATAGGACCTAAATCTGAATCAATAGATGCTGAGATAATGCTTGTATGTGTCCAAGCGCTCAAGTCAATAAATATAGATAATTTAACAATTGATATTAACTTACCATTTTTGAGAAAATATCTTTTAAAGGATATTTCACGTCCTTTAAAATACACTATCAATCATTACATAGATATCAAAGATAAAAAAAGTCTTAAAAAATTAAAATTTGAAAATCTAAATATAATATCTGAATTAATGGACGTTGCTGAAGATCATTCACATGCAATTAAATATCTTCTGGAATTGAAATCAAAAGGAATTTTAGCTGGTTTAATAGAGCATTATTTAACAGTTATTAACATTGTTAGAAAAAATGATAAGTCTATCAAACTTTCAATAGATCCTCTTGAAAATAGAGGATTTAAGTATCACACAGGCATAACGTTTACAATTTTTTCTGACAAATTAAAAGGTGAAATAGCAAAAGGTGGAAGTTATAATATATTAACAGGAGAAACTGCAACTGGATGTACAATTTACACCGAAAAAGTTTATCCCAACCTTATGTTAAACTTAGACAAAGACTTAGTGTATATACCTTACCTAAACATGAAAGACGCTGAAGAGATTATTAAAAAAGGTTATAGAATTATTTTTGGTTCTGTTTCTAGTTCAGAGATTGAAAAAGAGGCGTTGGAAATGAAATGTAAATATATTTGGAAAAATAAGACTATTATTAAATTAAAGTCCTAAAAATTAATTTAAAATTAAGGAATATTTTATGAGTAATATAATTGTTGTTGGAACACAATGGGGAGATGAGGGTAAAGGTAAAATTGTTGATTGGTTATCAAAAAAAGCTGATTTAGTTGTAAGATTTCAAGGTGGCCATAATGCTGGACATACATTGGTTGTTGATGACAATGTTTTTAAGTTATCGTTATTACCTAGTGGAATTGTAAGAGACAATACTATTGTATTAATTGGGAATGGAGTCGTTGTCGACCCATTTCATTTAACCAAGGAAATTAAGCAGTTAGAAGAAAAAAATATAAAAATATCACCAGATAACCTAATTATTTCAGATTCTGCTTTTTTAATTTTACCTATACATCAATTAATTGACAATATTAGAGAAAACAAAAAGAGCCTTAACAAAATTGGAACAACAGGCAGAGGTATTGGTCCTGCTTATGAAGATAAAGTAGGAAGACGAGGTCTAAGAATTTGTGATTTTCTTGATAAAAATAATTTTTTTCTAAAACTAAAAAAATTGTATGATTATCATAATATTTGGTTGTCTGCTATTGGAGAAATTACGCAAAACCCAAATGAGATTTTCTTAAAGTTATGGGATCAAGGCCAATTTATTATGAATTTTGTTCAACCATCTTGGCTTTTAACTAGTAAATATGTTTCAGCATCTTCTAATATCCTTTTTGAGGGTGCTCAAGGCACTTTTTTAGATATAGACCACGGAACTTATCCATATGTAACTAGTAGTAATACTGTTTCATCGCAAGCTGGTATTGGCTCAGGTATTGGTCCTACTTCAATAGATTACACAATTGGTATAACTAAAGCTTACACTACTAGAGTTGGTTCAGGTCCATTCCCAACAGAAGAAACGGGACAAGATGGAGTGAATTTAGGTAAAAAAGGTCATGAATTTGGAACTGTAACTGGCAGACAAAGACGCTGTGGTTGGTTTGATTCTGTTTTAGTAAAACAAGCTGTTGCATTGTCAAGTATTGATGGTATAGCATTAACAAAGTTGGATGTTTTAGACAATTTTAAAGAAATTAAAATCTGTACCGGCTATTACTTAGATAATGAAGTAATAACATATCTACCTTCATCGGAAGGAGAACAAAAACGGATAAAACCTATTTATGAAATATTGGAAGGTTGGGAAGGTAGTATCGTAGGGATTAGAAAAATTGGAGACCTACCAAATCAAGCTAAAAATTATATTCAAAGGGTTGAAAAACTTATTGGTTGTGAAATAATTTTAATTTCTACAAGCCCAGAGAGAAATGACACTATATACTTAAAAGATCCATTTGAAATTAATTAATATTCATTTGCCCCAATTAGTTTTAATTCTTTAGCTTTAATCTTCATAGCTTCTTGCAGTTTTTCAAATGCTCTTGTTTCAATTTGTCTAACTCTTTCTCTACTAACTTTGTATTCTTGTGATAATTCTTCGAGTGTTTTTGGTGTGTCTATTAGACGCCTTTTTATAATTATATCTTTTTCCCTTAGTTTCAAATGTTCTAAAGCTTCAACCATAACTTTACTACGAATATTTTTTTCTTGGTCATTAACGAACCGTGTTTCTTGATTATCTCTTTCATCTGGGAGCATGTCTTGCCATTCAACTTCCTCACCATCACTACGATTTATTTGTGAATTGAGTGAATGATCACCACCAAGCATTCTTCTATTCATGCTCACAACATCATCTTCTGAAACATTAAGTGTTTTAGAAATTTGATTAACTTGTGAAGGAGATAAATCTCCGTCATCAAGAGCGTTTATTTTGCCTTTGATTTTTCTGAGGTTAAAGAATAATTTTTTTTGACTAGCTGTAGTACCAATCTTAACTTGGGACCAACTTTTTAAAACAAATTCTTGTATTGCAGCTTTAATCCACCACATTGCATAAGTGGCTAATCTGAAGCCTTTTTCAGGATCAAATTTTTTAACAGCATGCATCATGCCAATATTGCCTTCAGCAATGAGATCTGCAACAGGCAGTCCATAACCCCTATAACCCATTGCAATTTTTGCAACCAATCTTAGGTGACTTGTAACAAGTTTATGAGCGGCTTTAGTATTCTGCTTTTCCAGCCAATCTTTCGCAAGAACATATTCTTCGTCTGCATCCAACATGGGAAATTTCTTTATTTGGTCTAAATATCTTCCCAAATTATTGTCTGGGGATAGTAGAGATAAGCTCGTAGAATCTAAATTACTCAATTTATAACTCCTAGTTTAATGTATATATAGTGTTTTTAAAATATTTTTAAAGAAAAAAATTTAAATTTCTTACTTATTTTTTTAAGATTTCAATTAAGTCTACCATATCTTTTGGCAAAGGACTTGTAAATTCCAAATACTTGTTAGTAATAGGGTGATTAAAGCATAGTTTTGTAGCGTGTAGGGCTTGCCGCTTAAAGGATTTAATAACTTGAATTTTAGCTTTATATGAATAGTTCTTAAGTCTCTTCACAGATAATGGTTTTCCATATAAATCGTCACCGATAACGCTGTGACCAATATCTGAAAGGTGAACTCTAATTTGGTGAGTTCTTCCTGTTTCAAGCTTGCACTCAATTAAGCTTCCTAAGGGTGCATAAACGTCAATCACTTTCCATTTTGTTTTGGCCATCTTGCCTCTAATTGATATAGCCATTTTTTTTCTATTGTAAGATGATCGTCCAATAGTCTTTTCAATAACGCCAATATCTTTAGGTTGGCCCCAAACAATAGCTTTATACTTTCTATCTAAATCGTGATTACTAAAAATTTTACATAGGTTGATATGGGCATTCTCAGTTTTTGCAACTACCATCACACCACTTGTGTTTTTGTCTAACCTATGAACGATTCCTGGTCTTTTAACCCCACCAATACCCTCTAAATTTTTTCCACAATGATTAAGAAGAGCATTTACAAGAGTACCATTGGGAGAACCGGGTGCAGGGTGAACTACTATACCTGCTTGTTTATTTAAAATTATTATATGTTGATCTTCATATAGAATTTCTAAATCAATCTTTTCAGGTAAAGGAATAGCGTCATCCGGAGGAGGAAATTGAATAGTAATAAATTCGTTATTTTTAATTTTGAAAGATGGATCCGTTACTTCTATTCCATCAATCTTAATATTATTTTCCACAATTAATTTTTTTACCCTGCTTCTAGATAAAGAAAGATTGCTATGAATTAATTCTTGTTTTGCTATGCTACTTATTTTAATAGCTTCTGTAACCCAAACATCAAGTCTGTTATAAGGTATGTTAAAGTCTTTAACAGAAAGTAAAATTTTAACGGAATTTTTCATGTCCAACTTATCCAATTCAAAACCAGAAAATCAGTCTCAGATAGTTTCTAATATAAAGATTATAAAAATTATAGCTATAATTTTGGGTTTGTTAATTATTTTAGGATTATTTGTTTTGTTCATTGGGATATCAAATAGTTATAATAAATTGGACAAATTGGAAATAAATAAAGGAAATAACTTAAAGATAGATCAAATGAAATTAAATAAATTTAATTTCATTCAACCTATCGGTGCACAATTAATTTCTTCATCATTAGGACAAAATAATGAAATCTTATTAAGGTATCTTTATGAGGGTAAAAATGTTTTAGTAATTTTAAACATTAAAACAAAGCAAATAAGGTCTATCATTACCTTACAAAATGGATCTCAATTTACTATTAATGAATAATAATTTAATGACTGATTAATGAATAGAAAAAAAATTTTAATAGGAACTGATACTGTCTCTGGAATTGCTCCTCAGATATTGAAAGCTATTTCACTAGCTTCTTATGAGAATTCTCTTCCATATGGAGACGACATTTATACCAAAAAATGTAGAAATATTGTCAGAAAAATTTTTGAAAAACAAGACTTAGAAATTATACCCATGATGTCTGGAACAGCTTCAAACTCTCTGGCTTTATCTTCCTTCCTGCGATCATATGGAAATGTTTTATGCCATAGTGAGTCACACATAAATAAAGATGAGGGAGGTGCTCCAGAATTCTTTTCTGGTGGAGGAAAATTATTAAGTATATCTAATAGTATTGGTAAGCTCACTTCTAAAGAAGTTAATGAAAAACTTTATGAATTGAATTTTAAAGGCAAACAACACTCAAAAATTTGTGGTATTTCAATAACTCAATTAGCAGAAAATGGAACTTTTTATTCCCAAAAAGAAATAATGTCCATAAGTAAAATTTGTAAAAAAAACAATTTTTATTTACATATGGACGGAGCTAGATTTTCTAATGCATTAGTTTCCCAAGAAACTATCTCGCCTGCTGAAGCCACTTGGAAAATAGGGATTGACTGCCTATCATTGGGAGCAACCAAAAATGGTGCCATGGCTGCTGAGATTATTATTTTTTTTAATAAAGATCTTGCAGAGGAGGCTAAGAAAATGATTAAGCAAACAGGTCATGTAATCCCTAAGACAAGATTTATTTCTGCTCAATTAAACGCTTGGTTTAAAGACGGACTGTGGCTAAGACTAGCACAAAAGGCTAATGAAAATGCAATGTATCTCTGTAGCAAATTATCAAAATTCAGTGATTTTAAACTTTTATATCCTACACAAGGGAATGAAGTATTTTTTAAAATTAATAAAAAAACATATAAGAAAATACTTGAACTAAATATAATTCCTAATATTTGGCATAAAATAAATGAAGATGAAATTGTAATAAGGCTTGTAACATCATTTGAGACAAAATTTAGTTTGATAGACGAAATTATAGAAAGATTAAAGACCTCTTTTCCCCGTTAATTAAAGTCCATAATTTAAATATAGTGCCATACTCAACATTATTGATTTAATTTGTTCAATTAATTGTTTTTCGAATACAAAAGCAAATTTACCTATATATGAGTATCCTAAAACTAAAGGTAAAATGTAAATTCTTATCATAAAGATAAGCCACGCTATATAAAGTGGTATAAGCGGTTGAACTATAAAATTGGGAGTTATCTTTAAAGTAAAATTTAGAATAGGAGACGTGATCTTTGTAAAAAACTTAAAAAAACTTAAATTACTTGCCTCGTTAATAAATAGGTTTAAGACAAACTTCAGTACTAAAATAGCCATTATTAAAGCTAAGATATAGTCGATTACAATTAGCCATATCGGAAATGAGAAAGTCATAATTTATTATACAAATATAATAGTAAAATTAAAAATTATTATTTAATTTACTTAAATAAATAACTCCAAGTATAATTTTGTGTTAATAAGTTGATTCAATCTAATATTTCTGAGGTTAACTTATGAAAAATCCACAATATATCTTTTCAATGTATAAGTTGAGTAAAATCTATCCTGGAGGCAAACAAGTCATTAAAGATATTAGTTTGTCATTTTTACCTGGAGCAAAAATTGGTGTTTTAGGAGGCAATGGTGCAGGTAAATCTACTCTTTTAAAAATTATGGCAGGCTTAGATAAAGAGTACAATGGTGAGGCAAAATTGGCAGATGGTATAAAGGTTGGTTATCTTGCACAAGAACCTGAACTAAACAGTAATTTAAATGTATATGAAAACGTTATGGAGGGAATGGCTGAAGCAAAAAAACTTGTCGATGACTTCAACACAATTTCGCAAAAATTTTCTGAAGACTTAACTGATGAAGAAATGAATGAAACAATTATTAAACAAGGAGAACTTCAAGAACAAATTGATATTATAGATGCTTGGGATTTAGATAGAAAAGCTGAAATTGCTATGGATGCTCTTAGTTTACCTCCTGCGGAGGCAAGCATAAGTCATTTGTCTGGTGGTGAAAAAAGAAGAATAGCTTTAGCACAGTTGCTCTTATCAAATCCTGATTTTTTATTATTAGATGAACCAACTAATCACTTGGATGCTATGTCAGTTGCATGGTTACAAAGGTTCCTTCATGATTTTCCTGGTACTGTAGTAACCATTACTCATGACAGATATTTTTTAGACGAAGTAGCGGGATGGATTTTAGAATTAGATCGTGGAGAAGGCATTCCCTATAAAGGCAATTATTCAGGATGGTTAGAACAGAAACAAAATAGACTAGAACTAGAAGGAAAAATAGAAGAAGCTAGAAAAAGAAAATTGAATGAAGAGTTAGAATGGATTAAATCAGCACCACGTGCAAGACAAGCAAAATCCAAAGCCCGAATATCTTCTTATGAACAATTAGTTGCAAAAGAACAAAATAAAGAAATTGACTCTGGTAATCTTGTTATACCTCCTGCTCCTAGACTAGGTAATGAAGTTATTAATTTTGAAAATGTATCTAAGTCTTTTGAACAGAAATTATTAATAGATAATCTAAGTTTTAAATTACCTCCTGGTGGAATTGTAGGTGTTATTGGCGCCAACGGTGCAGGTAAGACTACATTATTTAGATTGATTACAAAAGAAGAAAAGCCAAATAGTGGAAATATTTCAATTGGTGATACAGTTAGTTTAAATTATGTAGATCAATCCAGGGATATTTTAAAACCTCAACAAAACGTTTGGGAATCTATTTGTGATGGATTAGATGAGATACAGATTGGAAAAAAAATAATTCAAAGCAGGGCATATGTAGGTCAATTTAATTTTAAAGGGTCTGATCAACAAAAAATTGTGAGTCAGCTCTCAGGAGGTGAAAGAAATAGAGTTCATCTTGCAAAGATGTTAAAAACTCCAGGAAATGTTTTGCTTTTGGATGAGCCGACAAATGATTTAGACGTTGATACTTTGAGATCTTTAGAAGAAGCAATCTTAAATTTTTCTGGTTGTGTCGTTGTAATTTCACACGATAGATGGTTTTTAAATAAACTTGCTACACACATATTAGCATTTGAGGGTGAAAGCCATGTCGAATGGTTTGTGGGTAATTATCAAGATTATGAGAACGACAAAAAAAGAAGATTAGGTGAAGAAGCATTAAATCCAAAAAGAATTAAATATAAACCAATATCAAGATAAATTATTGGCCCTTACTAAAAGTGTTTAATAATGCGTTAAAATTACCTCTATTTTTACGTAATATAGACATAGTTTCTGCTTTATGTGTACTTACCAATGATATACCTTCTATTTCTAGATCAAGCACAAGAAATTTCCCCTTTTTATTCTCAGCAAGTTTCCATAAAAGGTTTACATCAGGAATTTTCTTACTATGATCTTTTATTATACCTTTAACATATACTAATTTTTTACCTCTTGCTTCAGATTTTTGAGGTTTGTATGATAATGTAGCAAGAGTATTTAAATGTTCTTCAATTGTATTAACAATTTGTTTAAGTAAAGCACTTTTATATTTTTCTTTCTGGGTATTAGTTGCTTTTTTCCAAAAACTACCAGTAGTTGCTCTAGCCATAAAATCCAAATTAATAAATCGCTTTATCAATTTTTCAATTTTTAATGATCTTTCTTTTGGTGAAAGTTTTATTGTTTTTAAAGCATGCTTTTTAGCATCGGCAATCATCTGTTGAACGATCATTTCACTATTTTTTATATTATCAGGATAAGCTTTGTAGGTTAAAAGTTGAAAATATAATAATGAAAAAAAAGTAATATATAAAATTTTTTGAATATTTATACTATTGTAAAAGTTTTTCAAATTCTAGATCCGACTTGTTGTTTTTAATCTCAAGATATTTATCACCATACACATTTTTTCTTCTATTTTGTATATAATAAGATTTTATTTTTGAATATGGGTCTGGAGATTCATAAATATTATCTATATTATTTGCGAGTTTAGTTCTTTTATCCACTAAATTTATTGGAATTTCAACTAAACTTAACTTATTGACAGAATCAGATGATACGTTACCCAAACTTTGTCTGTCTGAAATTGTTCCAGCGAAATGCCTAGTTGTTTTTGGTCCTAAAAAAGGAACCATTAAAAAAGGTCCTTCTGGAACATTAAGCTTTGCTAGAGTAGATCCAAAGTCCTTTTTATGGATTTTAGTTTCATCCTTATCAAAGTCGTAAAAGCCAAGAGATAGACCATTTAACATAAATTTCGCAGAAGCTAAAATTGTATTTTCCAAGTCTACCTGCAAGGCACTATTTACTATCGTAGTCGGTGTGTCCATCCACTTTAAATGGTTAGTTATACTTTTTCTAACAGGATAAGGTACTGTTTTGACGTAAGAATCACTGATAGGAGAAACTATGTTCTGATCTACAGATTTATTAAAAGCAAATATATTTCTATTTAGATCTTCAAAAGGGTCTGTAATTTCAGCAGAAGTTTTTAAATTGTTACTACATCCATTTAATACAAACAATAATATAAATAAATATGAAAATGAGAAACTAAGTTTTTTCATCTTAATTAATTACGCCTTTAATTGTTAACTGAATTTATTATTATTTATTTATAAATTTTCTACAAGTTAAACCATCAATATGTTAGAAATAAATAATTATCATAAAGAAACTTTTTAAAAATTATGAACAACTTTTATAACCACAAAGCATTTATTGATTTAAACCCATCTCAAAAAGAAGCAGTAAAAAATTTAGAAGGTCCGTTACTAGTTTTGTCAGGAGCGGGAACGGGAAAAACAAGAGTGCTAACTGCAAGGCTTGCTAACCTCTTATTTAGCAAGAAGACAAAACCTTGGAATATACTTGCAGTAACTTTTACAAATAAAGCTGCAAAAGAAATGAGGATTAGATTAGAGGGATTAATAGGGCCTTCAGCAAACTCAGTTTGGTTAGGAACATTCCATTCAATAGCTGCTAGAATATTAAGAGAAAATGCTGAAATTGTAGAATTAAATTCAAACTACACCATTATAACGCCGGATGATCAAGTAAGACTATTAAAACAAATAATGCTTGACGATGAAATTGACATAAAAAAATTTACGCCAAAATCAATGTCAAATCTAATTGGAAAATGGAAAGATAAAGGTTATCAGCCAGACGATATAAAAATTTCAAATAATGATTATTTTGCTAATGGTAAAACCGTCAATGTTTATAAAACTTATCAATTAAGACTGATTACTCTTAATTCTGCTGATTTTGGAGACTTGCTTCTCCATAATTTAACGATTTTTTCAAAACACCCAGATATATTAGACCGATATCAATCAAAAATATCATATTTTCTAGTTGATGAATATCAAGATACCAACACTATACAATATTTATGGTTAAAACTTTTGGCTGATAAAACCAAAAATATTTGTTGTGTAGGAGACGATGATCAATCTATTTATGGATGGAGGGGAGCACAAGTTGGAAATATATTAAGATTTGAAAACGATTATCCTTTAGCCAAGGTTATAAAATTAGAAGAAAATTATAGATCTACTGGTAGAATCTTAGAGGCAGCGAATAGTCTTATTGTTAATAATAAAGAAAGATTAGGAAAAAACCTTAAAACATCTTCAAAAGATGGAGAAAAAATTGATTTAATATCAGTATGGGACGGAATGGATGAGGCAAAGAGAACTAGTTTAGAAATTGAAAGTCTTCACTCTGCAGGTTTTAGGCATGATCAGATGGCAGTCTTGGTTAGAGCTGGTCACCAAACTAGGTATTTTGAAGAAAGATTTGTTGACATTGGAATCCCTTATAAGGTCATAGGCGCTAAATTTTATGAAAGAATGGAGATTAGAGATGCTTTAGCATACCTAAGGGTGGTTCAACAACCAAATGATGATCTAGCTTTGGAAAGAATTATTAATACTCCCAAACGTGGATTAGGTACTAATACTACAAGCTTGATACATTCTTACGCCAAAAAAAATAATATTTCTTTTTTTTCTGCATCTCAAGAATTGTTAATGACTGACGAACTTCGACCAAGTGTTAAAAGAACCTTACTAAATCTAATTAATAAATTTTTAGATTGGAATAAACAAAACAAAGAAATTGCTCATACGGATTTAGCATTTAAAGTACTAGAAGAGTCAGGATATATTGCATATTGGCAAAATGAAAAAACAATTGATGGCGAAGGTAGGCTAGAAAATTTAAAAGAATTAATAAACGCAATGAGTAGTTTTGAAAATCTTTCTGGGTTTCTAGAACATATTTCACTTGTAATGGACGGTGACAACACGGCTGATGCTGGAGAAGTTTCGTTAATGACTTTACATTCTGCTAAAGGACTTGAATTTGATGTTGTTTTTTTGCCTGGATGGGAAGAAGGACTATTTCCTAGTCAAAGGTCTATAGATGAATTAGGCTTGGCAGGATTAGAAGAGGAAAGAAGACTTGCCTATGTAGGAATCACCAGAGCAAAGCAAAGATTATTTATTACATTTGCAGCTAACAGACAAATTCACGGATTATGGCAAGGATCAATTCCGTCTAGATTTATAAGTGAACTTCCTAGACATATTCTTAACGAAAATATAGAAGGTAACATTGGTGCTGATTCATCAAGCTATAATCAAATTGATTTTGATTTGTTTTCAAAAAATGCATCCTATGGCCCAGGTTTTTTTAGAGCAAAACAAAATGGGATTGCTGGAATAAATACTTATAGTAAAACTCGAATTGATAATAATATTTTAAATTCTAATACTCAATTTGACAACGGGCAGCGGGTATTCCATCAAAAATTTGGAATGGGCCTCATTATCTCTTCAGATGGAGATAAATTAAATATAAACTTTGATAAAGCAGGCGAAAAGAAAGTTGTATCAAGCTTTGTTAAATTACTTGATTAAATTTTAGTTATGGATTTGTGGTCAGTAAGATTTGAAATACAAGATAACTTCAAAAACATATTTTCGGAGTATGTTGAAGATTTCTCTGGTTACGTATCTTCTAGCTTATTTGTAAATGATGAAAAAGGTAAAAAAAAATGTACCAATATTTATTCAAAAAACATTGCTATTAATAAATTTGGAGAATTTCATCAAAACCAAATTTGGGTAATAGAAGTTCTTTTAAATAAAAAACCTGATATTAACACAATTAAATGTAAATTAAATTATCTTGCAAATGAATTAAAAACTACAGAATATTGTTTTAATGATAATGATAGTAAAGAAACATATGCTAACACTGTTTATGTTAGTAAAGTTGTCCAAAAGGACTGGCTTAAATATAATAGGAAGTCTTTTCCAATAATTAATGTTGACAATTTCTATATCTACGGTTCACATTTTAATAAAAATTGCTCGGTGAATAAAATACCTGTAAAAATAGACGCTGCTACTGCTTTCGGGACTGGATCCCATGAAACTACTAAATGTTGTTTAAAAGCTCTATCTTTTATATTCAAAATTTCGAAATCATTTAGAATTTTAGATTATGGTTGTGGTACAGGCATACTGGGAATAGCTTCAAAAAAAATATTCAAAAAAAGTAAAATAACTTTTGTTGACATAGATAAAGATGCTGTAAAGCTAACAAAAGAAAATCTTAAACTGAATAATATTTTATTAAACGAGGTATATTTAACTAATTCATACCACACTAATAAATACATAAAAAAACAATTTTATGATTTGATTTTTGCAAATATTTTATTTATACCCCTAAAAAAACTAGCACCTTTATTTGGTTTAATCATAAAACCTAATTCTTTTATTATACTCTCAGGTATATTAAATGAGCAAATTCCTTATATTATAAACTTCTATAATAAATATGGATTTAAAGAGAAAAAAATATTTTGTTTAAATGATTGGGGGACAATCATAATGAAGAGTAACCCATAAAAAAGAAAATGTACTTGGAAAAAAATCTTAAATTTTTAACAGATAAGATGAAAAGTAGAAATTGGGATGCTTTTTTAGTTCCTAGATGTGATATGTTTTTAGGAGAAGAAGTACCAGAGGATGAGGAGCGTTTGAAATTTATTTCTAATTTCTCTGGCTCAGCTGGATACGCAGTTATATCGGCAAAATCAAAATTAAAATCAGCAATTTTTAGTGATGGACGCTATCAACTGCAATTAAAAAAAGAGGTTAATTCGAAGTATTTTAATACTTTTTATGGTGGATTTAAAGAAGTTTGCATATTTATAAATAAAAATAAAGATATTTTAAAAAAAGTTGTCATTGATCCTTGGTTGTTAACCTTAAGAGAATATGAATTTCTTCAAAATTTTATGAAAGAAACGAAAATAAGTTTCAAGTTTATAAACAAAAATATAATTGATGAAGTATGGTTAGATAAACCACTTAGAAATAATAACAAAATATTTAAACTACCAATAAAATATACTGGAGAGACAGTTAGCTCAAAACTTAACCGTTTAAAAAAAGTTATTCTAAATAATAATTGTGATTTTTATATTTTATTTAGTCCGACAGGTCTTTCATGGTTGTTGAATATTAGAGGAAGGGATCTGAAACATACCCCGATTTCAAGATCGTTTTGCATAGTTTCAAAACATAAAGAAATACAAGTATTTACTGATAATAATACTTTTCAAAAGTGCTTAAAAAAAGATAAAAATATTCATTTTAGTAACTTTGAATATTTAAGTACTTTTTTAGAAAATTTTAAAAATAAAAACTTTCTTATAGATGCGAAAACTCTTCCGATAAAAATTTATAAACTTTTAATCAAAAATAAATTTAATTACAAATTAATATCTTGTCCTATAGATCAATTTAAAACAAGAAAAAATTCTTGTGAGTTAAGGGGCTTTAAAAATGCTCATTTAAAAGACGGTCTTGCTATTTTGAAGTTGTTACTTTGGTTTGAAAAAAATGTACATTTGAAAAATCTTACAGAAATTGAAGTATCGAAAAAACTTTTTGAAATTCGATCATTAGATAAAACATTTTTGTGTGAAAGTTTTTCAACAATATCAGCTTTTGGAGAAAATGGTGCTATTATTCATTACAAAGTTGATGAGGCATCTAATAAAAAAATAGATAGAGATAGTTTATATTTGATAGATACAGGTGCTCACTATCTTGACGGCACAACAGATACTACCCGTACCCTTTTAGTAGGGAAGGCAGAAACTGAGATGATTGAGAACTATACTTTAGTTTTAAAAGGGCATATTTCTATTGCGTCAGCAGTTTTTCCAAATAATACTAAAGGCAGAGATATAGATGCATTGGCTAGGATGGCACTATGGTCAAAAGGGAAAGATTATCCACATGGAACTGGTCATGGAGTTGGAAATGTTTTGAGTGTTCATGAAGGGCCAATATCTATTTCAAAAACATCGGAGTGTTTTTTTGAAAATGGAATGGTTGTATCAAATGAACCAGGTTATTATAAAAATGGAAGATATGGTATTAGAATTGAAAATTTGGAAGTTGTTTCAAAACAAAAATTTAAAAATTCAGAGGGTAACTTTCTAGGATTTAATAGCTTAACAAGAGTGCCTTTAGAAACAAAACTTATTGATAAAAAAATGCTAACAGATTTTGAAATTGATTGGGTTAACGAATACCATCAAAAGGTTTTCAAAGATTTATCATCATTTATAGAAACAGAAAGTGAAGAATTATTTAATTTTTTGAAAAGAAAAACTACTCAGATCTAATCTTTAAATTTTTGAATTATTCCAACCCATTCTTCTTCAACTATTATCGGTATGCCAAGTTCTTTAGCTTTTTTAGCTTTGCTTCCGGGTTGATCACCAATGATTAAAAAATCAGTATTTTTGGATATTGTGCTACTTACTTTTGCGCCTAATTTTTGGAGTGTTTGCTTGGCTTCATCACGACTCATACTATTTAAAGTACCAGTTAAAACTATAACTTTATTTGTATATGGAGATACAATTAATGTTCTTGTAACATTAATTATATCCATATATTTTAACAGTTTATCGAAGTTAATTAGATTTGAGTCTGTATTGAAATACAAAACTAAATCTTCAGCAATACTTTGTCCAATCTGATCGATCGAGACAAGTTCGTGGAATGAATTTGATGTTTTGTCTGCTGCTGTTACCATTTCAATACGAAAGTTTTCAACTGTATTATAATGTATAGCTAATAATTTTGAATTTGCTTCGCCAATATGTCTTATTCCAAGTGCATAAATTAACTTGTCAAAAGTAATTTGTCTTTTTGATTCAATAGAATCTAATAAATTAGATACTGATAATTTTCCCAATCCAACTTTTTTTTCTAGTTTATCTTTATATTTATAAATATTAAATATATCCGCAAAATCTTTTATTATGCCTTCTTCAAAAAGCATCTCTATCAATTTCTCTCCTAAACCATCAATGTTAAGAGCATTTTTTGAAACAAAATGTTTTAGTTTTTCAACGGTTTGAGCTGGACAATTAACACCTGACAAACATCTTCTGACTGCTTCACCATTAGGCTTAAAAGTAATACTATTACATGATGGGCAATACTTAGGTGCGTAATAAACAATTGAATCTTTCCTTCTTTTTTCTTTAACAATTCCTATAACTTGTGGGATCACATCTCCAGCACGCTTGATCTTTATTGTATCACCAATTCGTATATCTTTTCTGTAAATTTCATCTTCGTTGTGTAATGAAACATTTGACACTAATACACCACCAACTCTTATAGGTTCTAATTTACCAACAGGAGTTAAGGCTCCTGTTCTACCGACTTGAGTTTCTATATTGACAAGAATTGTTTCTGCAACTTCGGCTGGAAATTTATGAGCAATAGCCCATCTCGGGGCTCTTGACAAATTTCCTAACCTTTCCTGAAGACTTTTATTATTAATTTTATAAACTAAACCATCGATTTCGTAATCTAAATTATGTCTTTTAGATAAAATCTTTGTGTAAAATTCTTTAATCTCTTTAATACTATGAGCTAGGTAGTTTTCTTTATTTATAATTAATCCCATTCCTTTAAATTTATTCAAGAGATCAACTTGCGTCTTAAACTTAAAATCTTCTGTATATTCTCCAATCGTAAAAGCATAAAAATTCAATTTACGCTGTTTTAAAATTTTAATATCCTTCTGACGTATAGAACCTGCCGCGGCATTTCTTGAGTTAGCAAAAATTTTACTATTATTTTCAATTTGTAATTTATTAAGTTGTTCAAAATGATTTTTTTTCATAAAGATTTCACCCCTAATCTCTATAAATTTGGGATAATTACCTTTTAATTTATGCGGTATGTCCTTTATTGTTTTAATGTTTTCTGTAACTATTTCTCCGACTTTACCGTCACCTCGAGTAACTGCATTCAATAAACTTCCATTTAAGTAAAGCAATGATATTGATAGACCATCGATTTTTGGTTCACATGTTAACTCTAATGAGAATTCTTTTTTAAGCGATAAAAATTTATAAGTTCTGTCTATAAAATCACCAATGTCTTCAAATGAAAATGCGTTGATTAACGAACCCATAGGTTTTTGATGTTGATGCTTTTGAAATTGATTATTTATTTTACCGCCAACTGACTTACGCTCTAAAAAAATAAATTCAGGATTCGATATAATTATATCATCATATTGTTTGCAAAGTTTATCAAACTCAATGTCTGTAATTTCAGGATTATCTTCGGTATGATATTTTGAATTATGATATCTAATTTTATCATTTAATAGATTTAATTTGTTAAGAATCTCAATATTCATATTTCAAGTATCTAATAGTTTAGAAGCTGCTTCTCTAGCCTCATTAGTTATAATGCTTCCTGACACCATTCTTGCAATTTCTTCTACTTTTTGATTTTCGTTTAATTGAATAACATTTGTCGTAATGTTATTTTCATTATTATTTTTTTGAACAAGATAGTGGTAATGTCCTTTTGAAGTAACTTGTGGGGAATGAGTTACTACCATAGTTTGATAATTATCTCCTAATTTAGCAAGTCTGATACCTACTGCATTAGCTACTGCCCCTCCAATTCCAGAGTCAATTTCGTCAAAAATTATTGTTCTTTTATGTATTACAGTTTCAAGTACAACTTTTATTGCTAACAAAAATCTTGATAATTCTCCTCCAGATGCAATTTTATTTATTGGTAGAGCATTAGCACCAGTATTAGTTGATGCTAAAAAAGTTACTCTATCCATACCTCTCTCAGATATGTTTTCCAATTCCAAATCTTCAAACTGAACTTTAAAATTTGCATTTTCTAATTTTAGATGAGGTAATTCTTCATTTATTTTTTGTGATAGGTTCATAGCGGATTTACGTCTACTTTCAGAAAGTAACTTACTATTTGAAAAAAACTCAATTTTTAGTTTTTCATATTCTTTTTGCAGTTTATCAATTTCATATTTGTTGTTATCAATTTTATCTATCTTTAGCTTTAGCTCACTTTTTATCTTAACAAGATCATCAACAGTGCAATTATGTTTACGTGCTTGTGATCTTAATTCATGGAGTCTGTCATTTATTAATTCTATGTTTTGCGTATCCCCACTCATCTCACTAACTTCACTATTTACGATAGATTTTAGTTCTTCTGCATCAACTTTGATTCTATCAATAATGTCAATGGCTTGGTTAATATTAAAACGATCAATTGATTTAACGTTATCAAATGTTTTAAAAAGTTTATTAATTAAATCTTCAATTCCTAGCTCATCATCTATAATTGTTTTTGCTTGATTAATAGCTATAAAAATTTTTTCACGGTTATTTAAAAATAACTTAGTTTGATTTAATTTATCTTCTTCACCTAATTGAGGGTCTAATAAGTCTAACTGATTAAATGATTCTTTTATCCATTCGCCATCATTAGTTGCTTTTTTTTCAAGTATTTCGGCTTCTTTTATTTTTCTCTGTAATTCTACCATTTTATGAAAGGATATTTTTGTAATTTCTATTAAATGATTATGATTTGAAAATATATCTAAAAGAGACAAATGAGTTTTAATGTTTAACAATCCCCTATCTTCAAATTGACCTTGTAATTCAATTAAGCAGTCAGTTATTTCGGACAAAGCGTTGCGAGTTATCAATATATCATTAATGAAGCATTTAGATTTTGCATCAGAATTAATATTACGTCTTATTATTAGCTCATTTTCAAATTCAATATTATATTTACTTAAAATTTGAGCTACAGGATGAGTGTCTGGAACAAGAAAAAGTGCAGTAACTGAAGCTTCATACTCTTCTTTTCTAATTAAACTAAAGTCAACTCTATTACCTAAAATTAATCCTAAACTATCTAAAAGAATTGATTTTCCAGTACCTGTCTCTCCAGTTAGCACAGAAAGACCTTTATTAAATTCAATTTTTAAAGATTTTATAAGAACAATATTTTTAATTATTAATTCTTTTAACATTTTAATTAGTCAAAAATTGTTATAAAATAATTTTTAATAGAATTCGTCAATCCTACTTTTCTACTAGATGACGACTTCTTTTTTAATAGACTGTTACTTAAATTAGTCCATTCATTATTTGGGAAATTATATTTCAATATAGCATCGCTTTTAACAGCCTCTTTTTTAAGACCAATCATCAAGAGTGCTTCAGTGAGCCTGTATAACGTTTCTGGTATTACAGAAGTATTTTGATAGTTTTGCAGAATAGATTTAAATCTTTTTATTGAACTGGCTGGTGCATTTTTTTTTAAATAGAATTTTCCAATATTTAATTCATTTACAGCTAATGCATTTTGAATATATTCAATTTTTATCCTAGAATCTTTTGCATATTTACTATTAGGGTATTTTGTTAATATAAGCTTAAAAGAGTTTAAAGCTTTTTTTGATAAACTAGGATCTCTACCTTGACTTGAAACTTGAATATAATAACACATCGCCAAAAGATAATGAGCGTAGTCAGAAAAATCATCTTTAGGGTTCATTTCAATATAATTTTCTAATTTACCAATAGCTTTTTTAATCTCATTATTTTCGTAAAGGGAATATGCAGTCATTATGTCTGATTTTTTGGCTAACGACGAAAAAGGATGATTTAGAGAGAGATTATTAAATTCATCAACAGCCTTCTTATAATCACTCTTTTCTAAAGATGATAATCCTCTTTGATAAGTTTCTACATCGTTTAGCACTGCAGTTTCTTTGTCTTTTTGACTTGAACTACAACTAATTAATAAAATAAAAAAAATTAAAGATTTTATTGAAATTAAATAATATTTTTTTGTGCTTATCATCATATAATTTCCAACTATAAATATTTTATATTACTTTTATTATTTATAAATGAAAATGTATATTAAAAAACTAGTTGATGATTAATATTTTAATTAGGCAACGTAAGTTTTACTTTCAGATGAATAATTTTTTCTTAAAGTATCATAAATTTTTCCTGGGCATTGGTTATTTACAGCATTTTCAATAATAAAATTTTTTTTATCTTTAAGTATTTCTCTAACAAACATTTGATTAAGTTTATGGCCAGGAGCAAAACAATTGACTTTCCCTATTAACGGCATTCCCAGTAAATAAAAATCACCTATACAATCTAATGTCTTATGTTTAACAAATTCTTTTTCAAACCTAAGACCATCTGGGTTTAATACTTTAAATTTATCAACAACTAGAGCATTGTTGAGGTTGCCTCCCATGGCAAGGCCAGCAGTTCTCATTTTTTTGATGTTTTCAAAAAAAGTATATGTCCTGGCTTCTGATAATTGGGCAATAAAATTCTCTCTTGAATGGGAGTAATAGAATTTAGATTTTCCTATTATTGTATTTGGGTAATCAATAGTTATATCAATTGTTAAATTATTAGATGGAGAAATAGATATATATCTTTCACCATCTTTAACTTTTATTTTTCTTATTACTTTTATGTAACTTTTACTAGCATATTGAATGTTGATACCTGCCATGATTAATTTTTTTACATAATCATAAGAGCTTCCGTCTAGTGCAGGTAACTCTGAATTATTAATCTTAATTACAGCATTATCGATACTCAAAGAACTCAATGCAGCCATTAGATGTTCTATTGTTGAAATTGAAACACCATCCTTATTTTTAATTTTGGTACAAAGACTGGTATCAAAAGTGTTTTGAATTAAGGCTTTTACAACATTATTACTTTTGATATCAGTTCTTATAAAAACTATACCTGTATTTATGTCGCCAGGCTCAATACTCATAGATACAGCTCTACCGTTGTGAACACCAACACCAGAAAAAAATATTTTCTTGGCCAAAGTTGATTGATTAACACTTTTATAATTTGTTAAGTTATTGATGTAATTCATATATAAAACCTCAATTAACTTCTAAGCTAATTATGATTAATTACAAATCACATATAATTACTAAATGTTTCAACCCTAAATTAGTTAGCCTGTCTTCTTAAAAAAGCAGGAATTTCAAGAACCTTCTCATCAACATCCTTAGTCTCTTGTTCAATATCAGTCAAGTTGATTTGATGTTCGTAATGTGCGCTTTGATTTTTACTACTAAATAAATCAAAATTATCATCAGTTTTAACTGAAACTTCTGATTTATCTTGCTCATCCATATTCATATTTAAAATTTTCTCTTCATGTACAGATTTATTTTCTTTATTTAGGCTTGGTTCTAACTTGATTTCCTTAGATTTGTCATTTATGAAGAATGATGAAAAACGATTAAATAACGTTTTAGATTTAGTTTCAGTAAATTGATTATTGGGTTTTTGATCTAGAATAAGATTTAAGTCCTCTTTGCTTTCATGTGATGAAGATAAATTAGGTTTATGTGATTCATTATTAAAAATACTTTCATCTTTAATTAAATTTTCGTCTATTCCCAATTCGTTTATCTGGCTTTCTAAATCTATTTGATTATTAAATTCTTTTTCTGAAGTATCAAAATCTTCCTGTTCAGAAGTATTTTTGAGATCAATTTTATTATCATAGATTTCATCAGAGTCGATTTCTGTATCTACAAGTTTTGCATGATTAATCCCTGTGGCTACGACCGATACCTTAATAATTCCTTCTAAATTATTATCTATCGATGATCCAAAAATAATATTTGCATCTTCATCAACTTCATTTCTAATTTTACTTGCTGCTTCATCTACCTCAAACAAAGCCATGTCAGGACCTCCTTGGATATTCAATAATATAGATTTGGCACCTTTTATATTACTATCGTCTAGTAATGGATTGTTAAGCGCTAATTGGGCTGCATTCTTAGCTCTTTCTTCACCAGAGCTTTCACCAGTGCCCATCATTGCTTTACCCATGTTCCCCATGACTGTTTTAATATCTGCAAAATCAAGATTGATCATTCCTGGGTTTGTTATTAAATTCGTAATACCGCAAACACCTTGATAAAGTACATCATCTGCCATTTTGAAAGCTTCGGCAAATGTTGTTTTTTCATTTGCTATCTTAAACAGATTTTGGTTTGGAATAACAATCAAAGTATCAACATTTTCTTTTAATAAGGCTAATCCACTTTCTGCAACTTTCATGCGTTTTTTTCCTTCGAAGTCAAAAGGTTTAGTAACTACAGCTACTGTTAATATACCTTTATCTCTTGCGACCTTGGCAATAACAGGGGCAGCACCTGAACCAGTACCACCTCCCATTCCAGTAGTTATAAATAACATATTAACATCACATAACTCCGAAATAATTTCTTCAATTGATTCCTCGGCGGCTTTTCTACCTGTCTCAGCGTCTGAACCTGCGCCAAGACCTAAAGTTGTATTTTTACCAAGTTGAATTTGTCTTGGGGTAAGACTTCTAGACAATGCTTGTCCATCAGTATTTGCTGCAATAAAATCTATATGATCTATATTTGCATTGATCATAGTGTTGATGGCATTACCACCTGCTCCTCCAATTCCAATTACTGATATTTGAGGTTTGGTGTCATTTATATTTTCTGGAATAGTAAGATTAAGTGTCATTGTCTTTCTCCTTAGTTTATTATTAGTTAAATTGTGTCTTATAAATTCTCATCAAGCCAATTGCCAATTCTTCCAAAATAATGGAAAAATCCTAAATTCTGATTACTAGAAATTAGTATTTTCTCTTGCTGCAAACTTTTAATTAATAATCCAGTCAAGCAGGAAAAAGTTGGGGTGTGAACGATTTCTGGTATGTCTATTAACCCAATTGGTCGTCCAATTCTAACATTTGTACTTAAGTAAAACGACGCAAATTCTCTGATATAGTTAAGATTTGCACCTCCACCGCACAAAACAACTTTATTTATTGAACTCTTGCTTAATTTTAAAAATGTTAGTCTTTCTTTTACAATTTCAAAAATTTCTTCAATCCTTGGTTTTATTATTGCTGTTA
Organism: uncultured SAR116 cluster alpha proteobacterium; assembly: GCA_902622875.1. Lineage (GTDB taxonomy): Bacteria > Pseudomonadota > Alphaproteobacteria > Puniceispirillales > Marisalimonadaceae > Marisalimonas. Next base: position 62,631 of record CACNRW010000006.1, on the reverse strand, counting down.
ACATGGCTTTTGGTATTTTTTGATTTATTATTTCTCCATCATCAGAAATAATTGGCACATCAATTTTTGTATATTCGTCAGTTTCATTTGATATTGCAGATCCGTATAAAATTTTAATTTTTTCAGCATCCTCTGCTTTAGCGCCTAAGCCCCGAACTATATCACTTGTAATATGGATACCTCCAATTGGAATAGAGTCTGAAAAAATTATTTTATTATTAATAAAAACACCAATACTCGTAAGGTTTCCACCAAGGTCAATAATAATTGCTCCGTTTGTTCTTTCATCTTGAATCAGTGTGGAAACACCTGAAGCTTCAGAGCATAATATGAAATTATCAATTGATAAGTGACATAAATCTATAGCACTAGAAATATTTTTAATTACTCCTTTTTTTCCGTAGGAATTGCTCACTTCAACTATTAGCTTATCAGTATGTATCCCTATTGGATTATCTACCGGAGTATTATTGTCTATATAATATTTAATAACTGAAGATGACAAAAGTTTATAATCTTCTATTACTTTTGGTTTATTCATTTTTTCAATTTTGGCTAAATCATTTTTCGTAACTTGACCATTTTCAATTTGTAACTCGTTTCTTGTCACTTTAATGATAGGTCTTCCTCCAGAAAGACTGCATGTAACGTTATTAATAGGAAATCCAGCCATGGTTTCAGCTCCTTCCACTGCCTTAGCAATTGAATTAGCTATTTCTTTCATATCTGTAACAATACCATTAGTAATTCCTAAAGATGCATGTTGTCCAAATCCTAAAACTTTAACTTGTACATCATTATTTTTAGCAGATGAGCCTATAAGAGAGGAAACCTTAGTGTTGCCAATATCAATTACAGCAAATATATCACTAGATCTCTTTATGTTATTCATAACTGTCATAAATATTTCCTTTTGAAAATAACCTTCTTGTCAAAATTAATTTTGCCAAGAATTTGTTTAGGATTTCTGAGGTCAATTTCTGTGAGCCTAAGATTTAAAATATTATAATTTTGTTGGAGTTTAATAATTTTGTTCCATGCTTTATTTACATTCTGAGATGGCAAGCGGACAACTAATCCCTGATTAAAATGTAAGTCCCATCTTCTTTGATTTATAAATGTCAATGACCAAACATTTTTAGACAAATTTTTGTTTGCTTCTAATATTCTCAAAATAGAGGATATATTTTCCTTTGATTTATTTCCTTTAATTATAGGGAAATCATTTTTAAAAATATGGATATTTCCGTGAGATATTACATCACCATTTGCAGTTACCAGGTTATTATTTTTTTTGTTTTGCCAAATCGCAATAGGTTTCTTCTCTAGGATTTTAATTTTTAATGTATTTGGAAGGACTCTTTCAATATAAGCTTCTCTAACCCAGCTATTTTTTATAATTTTATTATGTATTGTAGATAGATTAATTTTAAAAATATTTACATTATTATATATTTTTATAATGTCATTGATGTAATCATTAGGTAAATTATTAGTACCAGCAATAATTATATTTTCAATTCTAAAACCATTATTTATAAGTAATTGATTAAATGTTTTTAATTTATTTGAATTTTCAGAAAAATACCATCCAATTGAAAATAAAAAAGACAAAAACAAGAATGATAAATTAACTAGTTTTATTATTTTTTTAGTTGCGATTCCATAACATATTGTTTTGAAATAGTATTTTTTATTAAAATTTGATTTTAACATTCGTAAGATGCCTCCTCAATAATAATCTTAACCATATTCTTTAAGCTTATATTGCAAAACAAGGCTTGCTCCGGAGACAAAGAGGTTTCAGTCATGCCTGGTTGAGTATTAATTTCCAACATATATAATTTTTCATTTATATCATCGTACCTGAAATCACTTCTCGAAATACCTTTGCAACCTAAAATTTTATGGGCTCTTAAAGCCCATGACATAGCTTGGTCATATATTTTTTTTGGAATGTTTGCAGGTATATCATGTGTTGATCCATTTCTTTCATATTTAGCCTTATAATTATAAAACTCTTTATCTTGGGTAGTTTTAATTTCTGTTACACATAATGCTTCTTCTTTTAAAACTGTAACTGTAAGTTCTTTAGAGCCAACATATTCTTCTGCTATTAAATTGTGATGACTGGTGTCATTAATTACTGGAATTTGACCTCCTTCCCTTATAATTTGGACTCCAACTGAACTACCACCATTAATAGGCTTAATGACGAAAGCACCTTTATGATTTTTGAAATCTATACCAGAGCCAGGCAAAATTTCTAATGTTTTAGGAAAATTTATTGGATCATCTGAATTTTCTGTTGCATTAATTATTAGTCTTTTAAAATGCATTTTATTCATAGCAATAGCGGAGGCTGATACCCCAGAGTGTGTGTATGGTAGTTTCAACAAATTTAATAATCCTTGTATAGAACCATTTTCACCTGAATTGCCGTGTAAAGCATTAAAACAAACATCAGCTTTTATATTAATTAAAATATTTATATCTATTTCGCTGATATCGATCTCAGTTACTTTAAACCCATTTTCTCTTATAGCTTCAGAACATGCTTTGGCAGATTTGAGAGACACTTCTCTTTCTGCACCAAAACCTCCCCGTAATAACAAAACATGCATATTATCAATGATTTTCATTTCATGCCAACTCTTTGTATTTCCCAATTCAATCTAATACCAGAAGTTTCAAAAACCTTTGATTTTACTATTTCTCCTAATTCTTCAATTTGTTGAGCAGTAGAATTTTTTAAATTAATAATAAAGTTACAATGTTTTTCTGAAATTATAGCATCACCAACTCTGAGTCCTCTACAACCAGCTTGATCTATAAGCCTCCAAGCTTTATAACCAGCAGGATTTTTAAATGTGCTCCCTCCTGTTTTGACACCAGTTGGTTGAGCTGTTTTTCTTAAACGAAGAATTTGCTTCATTTTAGCCTCTATATTTTTTTTATTGTCACTGGCACTTTTAAAACGAGCTTTGCAAAATACCCAATCATCACTTATTCCAATTGCTCTATATTCCATACCTAATTCTTTCATAGAAAAAACTCTGAATTCACCAGAAAGATTCATTGCTGTTACATCTATTAAAATATCTTTAAACTCTGAGCCAAATGCTCCAGAATTCATTTTGATACCTCCGCCAATTGTTCCAGGAATACCAAGTAAAAATTCTAGGCCAGTTCTTTCATAATCTCTTGCAAATCTTGCAACTTCTGCATCTGTCGCTCCAGCTTGTGCTGAGATGATACCATTATCATCTATACTTATTTTTTTTAATTTTTTTGTAACTAATACAATTCCTTTTATCCCTTTATCTCTAATAATAAGGTTTGATCCAGCTCCAATTACTAAAACTTTATAAGACTGAGGTTTGTTTTTTAAAAAAAATGAAAGAGTTTCTTCATTCTCAGGAACAAAAAGTATTTCAGCATTACCGCCTACACCAAACCAATTAAATTTTGCCAATTTTTTGTCTAATTCAATATATTTGCTAAATTTATTTTTAAATATTTTTACATTCATAATATAAATTATCTTCAAGTTTGTTTGCAATTTTAGTTATTGATCCAGCACCAAGACAAATTATTAAATCTTTTGGTTTGGCAAGTTCTAATAATATAGTCATGAGAGCTTTTTGATCTTTAATATATGACACATTTTTGTGTCCATAATTGGATAAACCAACTTCTAAATTAGTACTTTCAAAATTAGTAATTGGTTCTTCACCTGCAGAATAGACATCCAGTAGTAAAACATGGTCAGCATCATTAAAACAGCTACAGAAGTCATCGAATAAATCTCTTAATCTAGTATAACGATGAGGTTGAAAAACACTTATAATTTTATGTTTGGGTGCAACAAGCCTTGCTGCAGCAAGTGCAGAACTTATTTCAACTGGATGGTGTCCATAATCATCTATTATACACGTATCTTTAAAATTTCCGACTTCTTGAAATCGTCTTTGAATACCTGTAAAATTCTTTAATGTCTTCTTTATTTTTATAATTGGTATGTTTAGTTCAATTCCTATCGCTATTGTAGCAAGTGCATTTTGAATATTGTGTAATCCAATCATGGAAAACTCTATTTCATAATTTTTACTACTATTATTTTTTATGTTTGATATATTTAATGAAAAAAACATTTTGTTGTTTTTATAAGAGATATTCGTTGCTCTTATATCAGCATTTGCAGACAAGCCATATGTGATAACTTTTTTATTTTCTAGTTTTGAAATTAATTTTTGTGTTCTCGGATTATCTATGCAAAGACAAACGAATCCATAAAATGGTATTGATGATACAAAATGCAAGAATGCTTTTTCTAAATTTTCCTCTGATTTATGATAATCAAGGTGTTCTAAGTCGATGTTTGTAATTATCGCAACTGTTGGGTTTAATTTAGCAAAACTGCCATCACTCTCATCAGCTTCTACAACCATCCATTCACCATTACCTAGTTTAGCATTACTACCCAATGAAGAAATAATGCCACCATTTATAATTGTGGGATCCATTCCATTTTCTTCAATCATCTTAGCAATTAGAGATGTAGTAGTTGTTTTTCCGTGAGTGCCAGCTATTGCAATTGATTGTTTAAGGCGCATTAATTCACCAAGCATTTCAGATCTATGAACCACTGGTAGGAACATTTTTTTTGCTGCCATATATTCTTCATTTCTTTCAGAAATTGCTGTTGACACAACAACTAATTTTGCATTAAGAATGTTTGATTTTTTTTGTCCTATATAAACTTTTATCCCTATTTTTCTTAGTCTAACAGTGTTATTACTATCAGCTATATCACTTCCTTGAACATAATAACCGGATTGATACAAAATCTCTGCAATTCCACTCATTCCAATTCCACCAATCCCAATAAAGTGAATAACTCCTAAATTTTTTGGACTTTTTAACATATTCTATGAACAATTTTTTTGTTATCATTAATTAGTTTTAAGATACATTCAGATAAAAACTCCGTAGGTGTTTTGTCATCTCTTAATCTTTCGAGCATATTAGCTAGTTCTTTTATTTTGTTGCTCGCTACAACAAGGTTTTCAGGATTTTCTAAAAGATAAATTATTAATTTTTCTAGTTGATCGATATTTTTATTAGCTTGTTCAATTAACCAGCAACCTTTGTTACTCTCAAGAAATTTTGCATTTTGATATTGATGATTATCCAAAGAAGTTGGTAAAGGAATAAATATTACTGGCCTATGAGATGCTAAAATTTCCGCAACACTTGATCCACCAGATCGAGTAATAATCAAATGAGAAATCTTGAATTTTTCAGAAACGTCTTCAAAGAAACTACATATTTCAGCATCAATTCCATTAAGTTTGTAATTTTTAGTTACTAACCTTAAATCTTCTTTTCTAACTTGTTGAATTATTTTTATTTTTTTCTTAATGCGTAGCGGGAGAGAACAAATAATTGAAGTTAAATATTTTGAAAAAAACGTTGATCCAAGACTTCCACCATATATAAAAATATAGAAAAAATTCTTTTTAGTAGGTAGTAAGTACTTACTCTTTCCAATTTCATAAAATTCTTTTCGAACGGGATTACCAGTATAAATAGCCCTACTAATTTCTTGAATATTGTTAGTATCAACAAAAGATAGGGCCAAAATATTAGAGATTTTGCTAAGTAGTTTATTAGCTCTTCCTAAAATAGTATTTTGTTCATGAATTATTGACGGTACGTTAAAAATTTTAGCTGCCACGATTGGAGCAAATGATGGATAACCTCCAAAACCAATAGCAGCATCGGGTTTGTATCTAATGATTAATAGAATTGATTTAAAAATTGATATAAGAATTTGAAAAAATGATTTTAATTTATTTATGATAAATTTATTGCTTGGGCTTGATAATTTATGAGTAAATATCCTTGAATTTATCTGATTTTTAACAAAAAAATTGTTGAAATAATCTTCACCTCTTTCATCAGTAATTATAATAAATAAATGATTTTGAATTTGAGTTATCATTGATAAAGATGGGAAGATATGTCCTCCTGTTCCACCAGTAGCAATCAAAATGGTTTTTTTATGAATTTTATTATTCATTATTTTTCTGCTCGTAATTTTTTTGATTTAATGTCTCAAATGAAATATTTTTTCTAGTTAAAGACAATAGTATTCCAGCAGTTATAGCCGAAGCTAAAATCGATGAGCCGCCATAGGATAGAAAAGGTAAGGTCATACCTTTAGTTGGAATAAGATCTATATTACTTGCTAAATGTATTAATGACTGGAAGCCAAACTGAAAAGCAAGTCCGCTTATGGAAAGAACAAAAAATAGATTATTAGTCCTTAAGGTATACAAAAATGATCTTAATGTAATTAAACAGTATATTGTTATAATTAAACAACATATTAGAACACCATATTCTTCAGCCGCTACTGCAAAAACAAAATCAGAGTGTGCATCTGGCAAAGATTTTTTATAAAAACCTTCTCCTGGTCCCTTACCCCAAAAACCGCCAGACTCAAATGACTGTAGCGATTTTGAAACCTGATATGTTTTACCTTCAATAAAATTATCAATTCTTAATTTTACATGATTAAAATTTTGATAAGAAAATATCATAAATATTGGAAATGCTAGAATGAGAAGGAAGATTATCATAAGAGGTATTCCGGTAATAAATAGTTGGAAGCCCCAAGTAAAAATGATAACTATTGTCATCCCTAAATCTGGTTGTAATAGTAAAAGTGTTGATATGATAATTATTGAAGCAATTGACCACATCCAACCAGGAGATATTGATTTTTCGACCCACAGGGTCAAAATCCATGCATTAAATATTATAAAGAGTGGTTTACATACCTCACTGGGTTGAAAACTTAAACCTGCAATATAAAACCATCTTTGGGCACCTTTTATCCTCTGCCCTTCAATCAAAGTAAAAAGTAATAAACCAATACATATAAAAAGGCCAAGTATGCAAAAAATCTTGATTTGTTTTTCACTTAAAATTGAAAAAAATATTATAATTGGAATACTTAATGAACCAAATAATAAATGTCTAATTGTAAAATAATGTGATGATATATTAAGGCTTTCAGCTAAATGCTGACTAGAAGCCATTACTAAAAAAATACCAAAAATTATCAGAGTAAAAAAGCCTGTCAGTAGATATCTATCTATTGTCCACCACCAAAGTGCCATGTTAGATCTATCTGAACGTGTAATTTTCATTTAGATAATACCTTTATCGAGTTGACTGTTTACAATTTGTTTAAATTTATTACCTCGATCTTCAAAGTTTTTAAATTGATCAAAACTTGCTGCTGATGGCGAAAACAAAATCACGTATTTTTTTAATTTAGACTTTTTACTTTTTTTTATGGCAAGTTTTGTAGCTTTTTCTAATGTAATACATTCGTTTTGTGGAATTTTCTTATTAAATTTAAAAATTTCTCTTGAAAAGTAATTTGTTGAATTTCCTATCAAAAAAATCTCTAAAACTTTATCTAAATAATTTTTAGCGTGACCTATTCCATCATTTTTTGGTTTTCCACCTACTATCCAAAATATGTTATTAAAGGATTTTAAAGCAGCAGCTGTCGACTCACCATTTGTAGATTTACTATCATTAATTATTTGTAAATTTTCAGAAATATATAATGGTTCCATCCTATGCGACAATCCTTCAAAACACTTAATTGCCAATTCTATTTTATTATCATTAATACTTAAGTTTTTTGCTATTGAAATAGCAATTGAGGCATTTATTTCATTATGAGTTCCTTTTAAATAATTATTATCATTGGTAAATTTTTTTGCTTCACTTTTATGTGTTCTTACAAATTTTAAAGAGTTATATTTTTTTGAATCAATAATTTTGTTTAATAACTTATTACTTTTATCAAAGAAAAATATTCCATTTGTATTTAAAAAGTTAATAATTTTTAATTTACAAGACACATATCTATCAAAACTCTCATGATAATCAAGATGATCAGGGGTTATATTGATAATGGCAGCCATGTCTAAAGATAATTTTTTAGCGCCATCTAATTGATAACTCGACAATTCAAGAATTATTACTCCATGTTCTCCAGGGTCGTTGATGGAACAGGCGGGAATACCAAAATTGCCGCAGATAACGCATTTAATCTTATTAAATTTTAAAATATGAAATAATAATGCTGCTGTCGTTGATTTGCCGTTAGTCCCTGTAATACCAATGATTTTTGCTTTTGGATTTGTTTCAACAAACAGGTCAATATCGTTAATAATTTGAACGTTGTTATCAATAGCAAGTTTTATTGCATTGTGCTTTTCTTTATTATTTACAGGTATTCCAGGGCTAACTACTAATATTTTTATACTTTCCCATGGCCAATAATTGTAATTAATCCAACTACTTTTCTTTATAATGGAAGGTTTTTCTTTTTGATCATCAAAAACAAAAATATTAGCCTTTGAATTTAATAGAACTTTTGCAACAGCTAAACCAGATATACCCAATCCTAAAATTCCAATATCTTTATTTTTATAGTTAATTATATTATTCAATATCTTTACCTTAGTTTAAGGGTTGAAAGACCTATTAAAGCTAAAATTAATGCTATTATCCAAAACCTAATTACGATGGTAGACTCAGCCCATCCTTGTTGTTCAAAATGATGATGTAATGGGGCCATTCTAAATATTCTTTTGCCTGTAAGCTTGAAAGAAACTATTTGTACAATCACAGATATAGTTTCTAATACAAACAGTCCACCAATTATGATTAAGACTAACTCATGTCTTGACACTGAAGCACTTACGCCTATAACTCCGCCGAGTGATAATGATCCAGTATCTCCCATAAAAACCATAGCTGGTGGAGCATTGAACCATAAGAAACCTAAACCTGAACCAATAATTGCTCCAAGAAAAACTGCTATTTCTCCAACACCGGGCACATAACTAATTTGTAAATAACTAGAAAAATTTAAATGCCCAGTTAAATAAACAATTATAGCAAAAGAGCTTGCTGCTATCATTACTGGAACTATTGCTAAACCGTCTAAGCCGTCAGTTAAGTTTACTGCATTAGAGGACCCTACAATCACTAAAACTATGAATGGAATATAAAAACTTCCTAGAAAAAAAATACTTTCTTTAAGAAATGGGATTGATAAAGTATTTTGTAAATTTTGGGGAGTGTTTTCAGAAATAAACCAAGCAGCTATTAGAGCTATAATAATCTGTGGAATAATTTTTTGGTAACTTTTTAAACCATTACTTGTCATTTTTGATACCTTAATCCAATCATCTAGTAGCCCAATAAAACCAAAAGAAATGGCCACTCCTAAAATGATCCAAATGTACACATTGTCTAGCTTTGCCCATAAAATTGTAGAGGTGGTAAAAGCCAATACGATCAACAAGCCTCCCATTGTTGGGGTGCCAGTTTTAAATATTATATGACTTTTGGGACCATCTGATCTTATTGGCTGGCCTTTTTTTTGCATTCTCTTTAATAGTGTAATAATTTTCGAACCAAAAATAAAACTGATTAATAGTGCTGTTAATAAAGCTCCAATGGATCTAAAAGTAATGTATTTGAATAAATTTAGCGGTTGGAAATATTCAGAGTAATTTAGAAAAAGATCAGGCAACATTACGTTTCTCCTGATTAAGATTTTTGAAAAGTGGAATTAGATTCCAAAGTCCAATTCCATTTGAACCTTTGATAAGAATAATTTGATTAGGTTTAATAAACTTTGTTGCTCTTTTTAAAAGAGGTGGCAAAGTTAAATATGATTTGCAATTAATTAATATTTTTAATTTACTACTAATTTTTTTTGTATGCGGCCCTACAGTTATAAGTAAATTAGGATTTATTTTTTTTATGATTGGAATAAGTTCAAAATGTATTTCTTCTGCATCTTTCCCTAACTCAAGCATATCGCCAATTATTAAAACAGTCTCATAAGTATTTAAATTGTTTTTTGTTTTATAAAAATTAGATAAAGCAACTTTCATTGAGTCTGGATTAGCATTATAACTATCGTCAATTAAGTATGTTTTATTTCTTTGACTAAAATTTATAATTATTTTTTCGCCTCTTCCAGAAAGAGGTTTGAGTTTACTGATAATTTTCTCACTCGTGACTGTAGATAATTTTAATTCTTTAATAACTGAAATTGTTGCTATTGCATTTAATGCTTGTGTTGTATTAAGGTTTGTAAGATGCCAATTTTTTATTTTGTCATAAGAAATTGTTGAACCTTCTTTTTCATCTACTAATTGAGTTATTTTAGTATTTGCATACTTAGAACATCCAAATAAATGTATCTTTGCAGACACTTTTTTTGCTTTTTTGACTAAATACTCTGACCATAAATTATCTGAGTTTATAATAGCTACACCATTTTCATTTAATGTAGAAAATATTTTACTTTTTTCATTTGCAATTTCTTTTTCATTTTTAAAATTTTGAATGTGAGAATTAGATATATTAGTAATTAAGGCTATATCTGGGAGTGCAATTTCAGTTAAAGCTTTGATTTCACCCGCATTATTCATCCCTAGTTCTAAGACACAATAATTATAATCATCATGCAGTCTTGACAAGGTAAGTGAAAGTCCAATTAAATTATTATTATTTTTATACGTATTGTGAGTTTTGCCAAATTTCTTTAGCGTATTAGATAAAAGATGCTTTGTACTTGTCTTACCGCTACTGCCTGTTAAAGCAATAGTAATACCTTTAAATCTATGTCTTGAAAATTTGGCGATCTGCCTTAAAGCATTATTGGTATTTTCCACCAATAATCCTTTATATTTATATGCAAGCTTTTTATCTGATACTAATATTCCATAAGCACCTTTTCTTATTGCATTTTCTATAAAATCGTGACCATCAAATTTATTGCCAATTAGGGCTATGAATAAGTCACCTTTTTGTATAGTTCTATCATCTATACTAACGCCCCAGACCCCATTAATTTTTTCAAGAAAACATGAAGAAGGATCTAAGGCATTAGTAGCTGAAATTAAATCTTTCTTTGTCCACAAAGGTTTCAATTTATTACCTCAGATTTTTCAACATTTTTTATTGCTTCTTTTGCAACGGTATAATCATCAAAAGGAAGAGACTCTATTCCAACAGTTTGAAACGTTTCATGTCCTTTGCCAGCAATAAGTAAAAGATCATTTTTTTGCAACATCGATATAGCATATTTAATAGCTTTGTCTCTATTAGGAATTTCTCTGGCATTTGGACAGCCATTTAAGATATCTCTTCTAATATTTGAAGGAAACTCACTTCTTGGATTGTCATCAGTCACTATCACTAAATCCGAATATTTATTAGCAATTTGCCCCATTATTTTACGTTTCTCTTTATCCCTATCTCCTCCACATCCGAATAAAGTTATTATTCTTTCTCTACCTGCTATTTCTTCTATAGATTTGAGTGCAAATGTTAAAGCAGATGGTGTGTGTGCATAATCAATTATTACTAATGCATTATTTTTTGTATTTGAAAGCACTTCCATTCTTCCACGAGCAGGTTTTAGATATCCCAATGATTTAAAAATTAGATTTGAATCCATACCCAATGCAATACAAATAGATGCAGAGGCCACAACATTGTAAACTTGAAATTTTCCAATCATTCCGATTGTGGTCTGGAAATTCTGATTTTTAAACTCTAAAATTAGATCAATACTTTGTTTATTTTGAATAATAGATTTAATTTTTACATCTGCTTCAGAACATTGACCAAACGTAATAATGAAATGATTAGTATCTTTTAATTCTTCATATAATTTTTTACCGTAAATATCATCAATATTAATGGAAATTGCAGAATTATTTTTCAAAATTTCAGTAAATAATCTTTTTTTAGTTGAAAAATAATTTTCATTATTTTTATGATAATCTAGGTGATCGTGGGACAGGTTTGTAAATACAGCTCCTGAAAACTTAACCCCATCTAATCTATACTGATCTATGCCGTGAGAAGACGCTTCAAGAGCAACGTGGGAAATTTTTTCTTCAACTAAAAATTTTAATTTTTGATACAAGTCAGATGGTTCAAATGTTGTCAGATTTTCCTTTTTATTTTTATATATACTTTTATTTATAGCAGTCTCAGTCTTGGTTCCAAGAGTGCCCATGGACGCAGCCTTCCACCCAGCTTGTACCCACAGTTGACGACAAAATTCAACTGTAGATGTTTTTCCATTAGTTCCAGTCACTCCGATGATTTGTTTTGGTTGCTTCATGTAAAATGAAGAAAGTAAAGTAGTATATATATGCCTAGCAGTTCCATGTTTAATAGAGAATGCTTTTTTGCTAAATGGTTCTTCAGCTAAAATTAAAAATGCCCCATTTTCTTCTGCTTCATTTATAAATTCAGCTCCATCAAAATTTTCACCCTTAATTGCAACAAAAATATAGTCTTTTTTAACTTCCTTACTATTTGAAGAAATTCCCTTAACTTCGTGATCCAAAAAATCCTTATTTAAATTTCTAAATAAACTTTCTGTGATTTTGTTTTTTGCAATCAAATCTTTTAAAAGCATTTTACAAATTTGCTCCCTTTTTCTTGCCTCTTATTTTGTATTTGACTAAATCTTTGGTAAAATCTGACGATACTTTTATTTTAGGTTTAATATTTAATACAGGGGATATCCTATTAACTAATTTTTTAATAACCGGAGCTGCTACCCATCCTGCAGTTCTGCGACCAGATGAAAATTTTTGTCCTTTAGGATTATCAATCATGACAGTTATTACAAATTGTGGATCATTCATAGGATAGGCTGCAGTAAAAGCTACAATATTTTTTTTGTCAGAGTAGCCGCCACTTTGATTTACTTTTTCTGCAGTTCCTGTTTTGCCTCCAACTAAATATCCTGTGGCCTCAGCTTTCTTTGCTGTTCCATGTTTACTACTTACAACTAGTCTCATTATACTTTTCATTTTTTTTGAGGTTTTTTTGGAAAAAATACGATTGTTTAATGGATTTGAATTTGTAATTAATAATGTTGGTTTAACTTTAACTCCATTATTTACAATTGTAGCAGTAGCTGAAGCAAGATGAACTAAAGTAATTGCAATTCCATGTCCATAAGAGATTGTCATTGTAGTTAATAACTTTCCATCTTTTAGAACTTGGGGCTTACCTAATTCAGGTATTTCTAAATCAAGCTTATCCATAAGGCCAAGTGATTTTAAATATTTTAATTGTGTTGATGCTCCAATTTTTTTAGCTATTTTAGCTGATCCTATATTACTTGAATGAACAATAACTTCTGGAATATTTAGACTATAATTTAAAGGATGAAAGTCTCTTATAGTCCTTGAAGATACTTTAAGTGGACTTGAAACGTCAAAAACATCATTTTCTTTAACATTCTCGCTCTCAAATGCCACAGCTGCAGTTATAAGTTTCAAGGTTGAACCTAATTCATAGATTCCTTTTGTAGCTTTATTAAACAAATTTTGATTAAATATATTATTATAATTATTTGCATTGTAATCTGGGAGCGAAGTTAGAGCGTAAATTTCCCCATTTTTAGCATTCATAATTATGCCAGCACCTCCCTCAGCGTCAAATTTTTCAATTTGTTCAGATAAAATTTTTTCTGTTATGTACTGAATTCCGTTATGTATCGATATAGTTACATCATTGCCATCTAGTAATTGTTCATTAAATGATTTTTCAATCCCAGCGATACCTTTACCATCAATGTCAGTTCCTCCTAAAATGTGTGACACTAAGTTGTTATTAGGATAAATTCTTTTATCCCTAGGCTCAATTAGAATTCCTTCGATTCCTTGTTTTAGTAGTAAAACATGTTCTTGTGGAGTAATCTCTCGCAATAAATTTACATATTTTTTTCTTGTGTTTAGTTTTATTCTGATATTTTGATCTATTATTTGAGGAAATATTTTCTTCAGTTTTTCAATTGTTTCATTTTTATTTAAAATTTCTTGGGGATTTATGTTAAGGCTATGTACTTTTACTGTTGTAGCCAAAATTTCGCCATTTCTTCCATATATATTTCCACGATTAGGTTTTACAATGAAACTTTGTTGATTTTTCTTAGTAGAAAAATATTTTACGTTTGCCTTATTTATACTTGCTAAAGAAATTGTTTTGTAGCCAATGATAGCAAATGAAAACATTAATAATGCACTACAAATCAATAACTTAATTTTACGTATTTTTAAATTATTTTTTATAGAAAAATCATTATGTAAAAAATCTATCACTTTCATTTAGCATAACCTTTAGCCATTGATTGTGTAACATCTACCAGGTGTTGTAGATCCCAGATATCAATTGCAGAAATTTCTTTTAATTTTAATTTATTTTTAGCTATTTTTTCTATTCTATTTGGACGCTTTAAATAACTGAGCTCTGCTTTTAAAATGTTAAGGTCAGCTTGTGCACTTGTTATTTTTTTATTAATAGAAGTCAGTTCCAATTCTTTTTGAGTAATAAAATATTTAATTTGGTATAATGAAATAGCTACAAATATTATTAAAAAAACAATTATAAAAGATGGATATCTAATCATTTATTTTCTCTAAAAGATGATGGGGAAACTGTTCTTTTTGCAACACGCAACTTAGCTGATCGAGATCGATTGTTATTTTTTATTTCAGCCTCAGATGGTAAAATTGGTTTTTTAGTAATGATTTCTAAGCTATTGTCATTATGGAGAGATTCAGGATGGTGTCGCGAATAATTTTCTTTTTTTGCACATTTTAAAAAAAATTTTTTTATTATTCTATCTTCTATTGAATGAAACGATACTGCAGCTAAAATACCTTCAGGCTTGAGCATTTTCTCAGCAGCAATTAATCCATGTTCCAACTCAGATATTTCGTCGTTTAGATATATACGAATTGCTTGAAAAGTTTTAGTAGCTGAATCTATTTTTTTATTTGTTTTAGGTATTGAATTTCTTATTATATTTGCCAGTTGTCCTGTTGTTTTTATGCTATTAATTGATCTTGCAAGAATTATGTTTCTAGCTATTCTTTTTGAAAAAAATTCATCACCCAATTCATAAATGATGTTAGCGAGAGTATTTTCTTCAACTTGGTTTATGAAGTCTTCTGCAGTGGGACCTTCATAAGACATTCTCATATCAAGAGGTCCATCAAATTTTAGAGAAAATCCTCTATGCTTTTGATCAAATTGAGGACTTGAAACACCTAAATCAAAGACTACACCAGCAACATTTTTAATTTTGAATTCATCTAAAATTTTAACTAATTGTGAGAATCTTCCATTCTTAAAAAAAAATCTTTTTTTAAAATTCATATTAACTTTTTCTGCAAAAGTTTTTGCCTCTGGATCTCTGTCAATGGCAACAACTTTACAATTTTTTTTATTTAAAATGGCTTTAGTATATCCACCCAATCCAAAAGTTGCGTCAACGTAGAATTCATTATCCCTTATAGATAAGGCATTTATTACTTCATCTAGCAAAACAGGAATGTGTTGAGGTACATAAAACATTTTTATAACTATTCATTCTTTTTTAAAATTAATTTTGGGGGTCCTTTTTCGTTAAGAATTTTTTGTGATTTATTGTATTGAATTTGATACTCTGATGGAGACCAAATATAAAAAGATTCACCAATACCCATAAATACTGCTTCATTAGTAAGGTTTGCAAAGTTCATTAGAATATCTGGAATTACTACCCTGCCATTTACATCAAATTTTATTTCAAAAGAGTCTGCCATCATCATTCTTAAAACAAAAGCATCGTCTGACAACGCATCTAATTCATCTATAGCATTGATGTACCTTTTCATTCTTGCGAAAGTGGTGCCTTCAATACATGGTAATTGGAGACTTTTAAATAGTATTAGAGGCTCATTCAATTTTTCAAGATACATTCTGAAAGATGCTGGTATAGACACTCTGCATTTTAAATCAATCTTATTATGTGAAGTTGACAAAAACATTGATATTAAAACCTCAAGTTGTAAATAATATATATGCTTAGGACCTAAACTTTTAATTGAGTAAAGATTGACACCTAAATGGTTAATATTATTAATATTATGGGATAACATGGGAAATTATGGGAGTCAATGGGAAATTATGTTAGTTTTATAGTATGATATTTATTAAATTTTTACTTTTATAAAACTATCAGAGAGCAATAAGCCGGGTTTTGTATCAAAATTTTGATTGTAGTTATTAATCTTGAAAATTTGTTACCAAATTCTTCTAGCGACCTACCCAAGAAACTTCGTAGAAATACAATAACTGTTTCTTCTATTTGGTCTTGCTCCAGGTGGGGTTTACCAAGCTATTCCTATTACTAGGAATACGGTGAGCTCTTACCACACCATTTCACCCTTACCAAAAATGGCGGTATATTTTCTGTGGCACTTTCCCTAGGGTTGCCCCTGCTGGATGTTATCCAGCACCTTATTTCTATGGAGCCCGGACTTTCCTCTTTAAAAAGCAACTACTTTGCTCTCTGACCTTAATAAGGTATAATTTTTAAATCTTAGGTCAACAAATAATTAACTAATTTCATTGTTTACTAATTTCATCATTTCTAATTTGTAATTGAAGCCATTGATCTTCAGCCAAAGATAAATTTTTTTTAAGTAAAAGAATTTGCAACTGTAAGAGCTCTTTTTCCTTTTTTTCAATCTTTTTAAGAAGTATTTTTAACTCATAGGCATCTTTAAATGGAAGCTTTTTTTTCTTATTAAATTTATTGTTAGATTTATTTTTATTCAATTCTTGATCATGACTGATAATAACCATAGTTCTTTAAGATATAATAGTTTTCTTTCAAGCCAATCTATTGCGGGTAAGTCTATATGATTAGTAGGCTCATCTAAAAGAAGAATATCAGATTCACTTAGAATAGATTTTGCAATATATATTTTACGAATTTCCCCTCCAGAAAGTCTTTTTTTGTAGTTAATGTTTTTGAGGTTTAATTGTTCAATAATATCATTAACTTTAGATAAATTTGGAAATTCAATATCTTTTATAAAAAAAATCAACAAGATTATTAATAGAGGGTTCAGGTGGATCTTGTTCAAAATAAAACAATTTAAGATTTGGTGTAAACTAAATGATTCCATTATCAACTTCTTCAGTCCTTATAAAAGTTTTTAAAAGTGAACTTTTACCACATCCATTTTTACCAACTAAAATAATTCGTTTATACTCATGAATTGAGATATTAACATTATTTAATAGTATTTTATTTGATCGTGAAATTTTTAAGTTTTGAATTGTAATTAATGGTTTAGACATTTTTATAAAATTATCTCTGGTTTTGGATAGTATCCCACGCATTATTAATTTCCTTAAGTCGTGAGGTGCTTTTTTGTATGAGATCTTCTGGGATACCCTGTGAAATCAATCGATCTGGATGGTGATTGAAAGCAAGCCTTTTCCATTTTTGTTTAATTTCCTCAGTCGGGGTATTTGGTGAGACTCCTAAGATTTGATAAGGGTCAGAATCAACACCTGATCTTGATGAATATATTCTTTCAAAATCTTTATTTGAAAAACCAAAAATATCCCCAACTTTCTTCAAATAGTTAACTTCTGGAATTGTAATTTTACCATCAGCTTGGGCAATAATAATAAGAAGTTTAAGTAATTCTTCTAATACTGAAGAATTCTTTTCTAATAAGTCACTGATTTGTTTAGCATAAACTTCAAAGCCATCTGTTGTTTTTTTTGCTTGATCCCATAATTTGGCTACGTTTTTAATTTCATTTTCTGGTACATTTATTTTTTCTTTAAAAGCGTATATTTCCTCTGCAGTTACTGTACCGTCTGCTTTTGCCATTTTAGCTGATAGAACAATGACACCGATTGTAAAACCAATTTGTTTCAGTGCTATCTCTTCAGGTAATTTTTGCACAGTCTTAATTTTGTCAATAGCATGGCCTGCAACACCACCCAAGAATGCTCCTAAAGGACCTCCTAATGCAAAACCTGTTGTTCCACCAATAATTTTACCCCATATACTCATATATCACCTATTACATTTAAGATTCATGGCATTCAAGTAAAATTAAATTGGATTAGTACTGTAAATATGTATAAATTTCTATATTAGTATCAATTCTAGGGAGTAACTTTTTGATAGAAGAATATGATTTCACTGGATTAAAGTGTCCACTACCCGTTTTAAAAGCAAAAAGGGTATTAAAAAATTTAGATAAAGGTAAAACTGTTATATTTATTTCGGATGACCCTGCTAGTCCTATTGATTTCTCTCATTTTTCTGAAAATGCAGGATATGATATTTCAATAAAAAGTTTAGAAACAGGTAAACACTATTTTACTCTTTCTAAGATATAATTTTAGAGTTTTTGATAAAGTAATATGAATCTTTTAAGATCTTTTTTATTTAATATTCAATTCTACATTGGGACTAGTATTTTAGTCACAATATGTTTGCCATGTCTTTTATTTCCAAGACCAGTTGTTATTTTTGTTAATAGGATTTGGTGTCTTATAATGACTAAAGGAATGAAATGGTGGCTAAATACTGATATTAGAGTAATTGGTAAAATTCCTTCAAAAAATAAAGTTGTTATATATGCTATCAAGCATCAATCTGCTTGGGAAACTATTTTTTGTACGGACCTTTTCTCAATGCCATCAATAGTTTTAAAAAAAGCTTTGATTTTTTTACCTGTAATTGGTTTATATTTTTTAAGATCTGGGGCTATTCCAATCACAAGAGATCAAGGTATAAACGCATTAAAAAAAATGGGAAAAAAAGCTAAGCGAGCAGTAAAAGAAAAACGGTCAATGATGATTTTTCCTCAAGGTACTAGGGTGTCACCTGGCGTTTCTACTAAGGAAAAACCATATCTTCCTGGAGTATTTTTTTTATACTCACAAACTAAAGTTTCAGTAGTTCCAGTTGCTCATAATGCTGGTTTATTATGGCCCAAAAATAGTTTTATCAAATATCCTAGTAGGCTTAAATCAAAATCTATTACTATAAAAATTCTTCCTGAGATACAACCAGGTTTGTCAAAAATAGAATTTTTAAAAAAATTAGAGACTATCATTGAAAATAGTTCAAACGAATTAATAAAATTGGAGAGTTAATAATGGACGGTTTTTCTCATGGCGGTGGAAATAATAAGCAATTAAATGTTCTAGGAAGTGATCTTGAGCCTTGCAAGCTTTCTAATAACAGATCTGATATAATTACTGGGTTTTACAGAGATAACTGTTGTAACACAGGCCCAGATGATTTAGGACTCCATACAGTTTGTTGTATAATGACAAAGAATTTTTTATCTTTTTCAAAATCAGTTGGTAATGATCTAAGCACACCTATACCTGAATATAATTTTAAAGGATTAACTGAAGGTGACAGTTGGTGTCTTTGTGCCTCAAGGTGGCAAGAAGCATTTGAAGCAGGTAAAGCTCCTAAAGTTATATTAAAATCAACTAATATAGCCACTCTTTCATTGGTAAAATTAGACGATTTAAAAAAATATTCTGCTTAGAATTAGTAGGAGGTAAGTTATGCATTTAGATCAAAAGGTAAAGGTTAATTGTACTGACTACGATACTCAAAATGACGGTAAAATCATTAGAATTTACCCAAATGGTATTGATGTAGAAGTTTCAGGTACTATAATAAAATTGAAAAAAACAAAACCAAATTTCTATGTAGGATCAATGGCAGGTCTAGAGTTTGTAGTTAAAACTTAAGTAACTAATCAGCTACTTTGTGCATTATTTCAACAACTTTTTCTTCTTTTTGTTCTGCCTGCTTCATACCGGCAACGTTTATGACACCACCCTCAAATACAGCTATTTGCTTATAAACTATATCCCCTGATATCGCACCATTTTCCATTATAACAATACTATCTGAGTTAATTTTACCGCTCACATTTCCACTTACAATAAGCTCAGTCGATTTTATAGTACCTTCAATAATGCCTTTTTCGTCAACTATTATTTGATCGGCTGATACTTCGCCTAAAAACTTATTCCTAATTAAGATAGAGCCAGAAGTATTATATTTACCTTCAAAAACACCATCTCCATCTAGTTGTGAACATGTTTCTAGGTTTTTAACCTTGTCTTTAAGAGGTGAAGATATCCGACTTATTTTTATCATTATAAATTCCTTGTTATAATTCGATCATCCCTTTTACTATTCGTAACAGCAACAGAAAAATATAACTAATTGAAAAATATAATTTTTTATCCTAATTTTTTTTCATCTAATTTTATGTATAATTTGTTTAAGAGAATCAGTTTATAAACTATATTATTGAATTATTAGTCTCATATTAAAGGTAATACAATGCAACAACCATTTTACGCTAGTTCTGAAATAAATCGTCAATGTGATTACAGAAATAACGAAAAAATAATTGAAAAAATTATGGTTGATGAAAATACAAAATTTATTCCCTATTATAGAGGTAAAAATTTTTTTAAAGAAAGAAATGAAAATATTGAGGCAATAAAATTAAATAACAATCAATTAAAAATTTTTTTTCCAAAAGAAATTGAAAATCCAATTTTTTTGGGTGTGGCTAATGACACTAATTACGTAGGTTTAGATTTAAGTAAACAAAACCTTAATATAGATTTATGGTTAAAAGAGAATGAAGTAATTGTTGAAGATCTTAGAAAATACGGACCCTCATTGAATGACATAGATGCCTCTTTTTTAGCGCTAACTAATGGGATGTTTTTTTGGCATAATACTCATCAATTTTGTGGCTCATGTGGATTTAAAAATATGTCTAGAGATGGTGGTTTTGTAAAAATTTGTTCTAATGACAAATGTGGTAAAAGTCACTTTCCAAGAACTGATCCAGCTATAATCACCCTAATTTCCTTTGAGGATAAGATTTTATTAGGAAGATCTCCTAGATTTCCAGAAGGAATGTACAGTACCCTTGCTGGTTTTGTTGAACCTGGAGAAAGTCTTGAACAAGCTCTTGAAAGAGAAGTATTTGAAGAAGTTGGAGTAAAAGTTAGGAATATAGAATATTTTGATTCACAACCGTGGCCTTTTCCTGCCTCATTAATGTTAGGGTTTTTTGCCCAAGCTACTAGTGAAAAGATGAACATTGATTATAATGAAATAGAAGATGCCCATTGGTTTTCAATTAAAGAATTAAAGACTTTACAACATCCTTCCATCACTGGGGGGTTTAAGTTACCAAGGATTGACTCTATCGCCAGAAGATTGGTTGATAACTGGATTAATAAATTTAATTAAATAAAGTAAGATAAAGGATAATCATGATTTTTTCGCCAGTTCAAATAGGCAGATTGGAAATTTCAAATAGAATTGCAGTGGCTCCGATGTGTCAATATTCAGCTGTAGATGGTGTAATGACTGACTGGCATACTCAACATTTAATGCAATTAGGTTATTCAGCTGCTGGTCTGATTATGATTGAAGCTACTGCAATTGAAAGAGTTGGAAGAATAACTCATAATTGTGTGGGCATATATAATGATTTATGTGAATCTTCTATAAAAAAAACTCTAGAGCAAGCAAGGTCTGTTGCACCTAAAAACACATCTTTTGGTATACAATTAGCTCATGCAGGAAGAAAAGCTTCAACACAAAGACCATGGGAAGGAAGAAAAAGTTTAACTTGTGAAGAGGATCCTTGGATTACAAAGGGTGCTTCACCTGTCCCATTTGATATTGGCTGGCATGTACCTCAATTACTTAGTGAAAAAGACATAAAAAAATTAAAAGATAAATTTGTTGAAGCTTCAATTAGATCAGTTAAAATTGGCTTTGATCTGATAGAAATTCATGGGACGCATGGTTATCTCTTTCATCAATTCTTATCTCAAATCTCAAACAAGCGTGAAGATAAATATGGAGGTAATCTTGAGAACAGAATGAGATTTCCGTTAGAGGTCTTTTCAGCAATTAAAAATGCTGTACCAAAAAATTTTCCCTTAGGAATGAGAATAACGGGAACAGAATGGGAAAAAAATGGAATATGTGAAAGTGACGCCATAATATTTGCTCAAGAACTAGAAAAAATAGGTTGCCATTATGTTTGTGTATCTAGTGGTGGAAACACTCCAAATCCTCAAATACCAATTGGACCTCACTACCAGGTTCACTTAGCTAAAATAATTAAAGATAATACTAACATGGTCATAAGAGCAGTAGGAATGATTTCAGATCCCAAAAAAGCTAATGACATAATTATTAATAAAGAGGCTGATATGGTTGCAATGGCAAGAGCATTTCTTTCCAATCCAAGATGGGTTTGGGATGCTGCAAAAATTTTAAATCATCCTATAAATGTTCCACCTCAATATGCAAGAAGATTATAGATGTTAAAATTACTTTTTTTCTGAAAGTATATTAACAAGTGATTTAGAATGCTCTGGTGACAAATTAAGTTCTTTTCTTAACTTTTCAATTTTCTGAGCTTCATCGTCACTTATTACACCATCACTTAAAGCTTGATTTATTTCGGCTTCCAAAATTGCAGCTTTTTGAGCTCTTTGATTAGCAAATGCAGAAGCAACTATACCAGTTAAAAGAGCTACAGTACAAACTCCCATTATTGCTGTAAAAGCTCCAATTATTTTCCCTAGCGGGGTAACCGGTGATACATCCCCATAACCAACAGTTGTTAAGGTAATAAGTCCCCACCACATTGTTTCTGGAATTGAACTAAACTTTTCTGGCTGGCTTTCATGTTCTACAATATACATCAGTGCACTTGATAGGAATAATGCTATTACCATCAAATATAACGCGGCACTAAAAGATCTCCAATCTGCTTTAATTGCAGAAAAAAAATCCTCAAGTGCTGAACTATAATTAGATATTTTCAATAATCTTAATAATCTTAATACCCTAAGCCACCTAAGATCTAAGCCTCCAAATAAGTATGGTAAAATAGAGGGTATAATGGCTAAAAAATCTATCAAGCCTGTAAAACTAAATATATATTTCATTCTTTTTATAAAATTAGTTGAGTCACCTAGGTCATTTCTTGCAGGGGCAGACCAAACCCTTAAAACATATTCAATACTGAAAATTACAACGGAAAAAAACTCAAATGCGTTGAAAGCTACTTTATATGCATTTCTGATATGTTTCACTGATTCTAAACACACAGCAACAATGTTTAAAACTATAAGTATAAATAAAATCATATCAACATATTGACTAGGCTTGTCTGCCACATTACCTTTAGATAAAAGTTGGCTGGTACGTTTTTGAATTTTTAAATACATCATTAAACCTAATATAGAAGTTTTGTTGAAACTGAATTAATATTTTGAAGTCCTTTTAGGGTGTCGAGGCAACAAGACCTCCATCAACTATTAGCTCAGTTCCAGTAATATACTTTGCTTCGTCAGAACATAAAAATAATACGGCATTAGCAACATCCCATGATTCACCCATTCTTCCCATTGGAACTTGATCATGCCTCTGTCTAACAAATCCTTCATAATCACCATCTGCATATTTTTGTGCTAATCTGTCTACTAAAGGAGTATGCATCAAACCTGGAACAACGCAGTTTAGTCGAATATTCTTTTTTGCTTCAATTACTGCAGTGGTTTTAGTCATCTGTATAAGTGCCGCTTTTGAAGCGCTATAAGCAACTTGAGGTTTACCTACATACCTCAGTGCTGCAACTGAGGAAATATTAACAATTGAACCACTTGAGTTTTTCTCCATAATTGGAATTGCACATTTAATACAAAAATAGGCAGTATTTAAATTTAACATAAATTGTTGTTGCCATGTGATGGTATCAATCTCTACTGGTCCTCCAGGTTCAGATTGACCAACAACATTAACTAAAATATCAATCTTTTTATATTGGGCTTCAGCTTTATTAAAAAATTCTTTTACATCACTTTCATTAGTCATGTTGACCTTATAAAAAGTAAAATCATTACCTTCTTGTTTTATAAAATCGGACGTGTTGTTTCCTGCTTCCTCATTAATATCAGTTCCAACAACTTTTGCACCCTGGCGCGCTAAAAGAGTTGCGATTGCCTTACCATTACCAAAACCATCTCCAATTGAACCACATCCTGACACAATGGCGATTTTATCTTTTAGATCTAACATATCAAAAAAATCCTAATAAATTTTGGTAACCATTGTATCATAAACTTAAACAAAATATTAATGAAAGTATATTTAATGATTGATGTATCAAACTTATATCATAATAGGTATGGAAAAAAAACTGATCTAAACTTTTCCAAAATTGATGTTACACCTTTAATAAATTCTATTATATCTAGAGCTAGTGTGAGAAAATTTTCAAAAGAAAATATTTCTAAAGAACTTTTAACACTACTTTTGACAGCTGCACAATCAGCACCGTCCAAGTCAAATCTTCAGCAATACTCAATTATGGTAATACAAAATAAATCCCTAAAAAACAAAATTTCAACATTGATTGGTGATACAAAATGGGCACTTACAGCACCAGTTTTTCTTTTATTCCTTGCTGACATTAGAAGAAATATTAAAATTACAAATCATAAGGGATATAATCATAAAAATAATAATGTAGATACATTTATGAATGGTGTTATAGACGCAGCTCTGTCAATGCAATCTATGATAAGTGCTTCTGAGTCTATTGGTTTAGGCATATGCCCAATAAGCATGATTAGAAATATAATTGAAGAAGTAAAAAATCTTTGCAAATTACCTAAAGGTGTTTTTCCAATTGCTGGACTTGCTTTAGGTTGGCCAGATGAAAGGTCACCAATATCTATAAGGCTACCTCAAGATATAGTAACTCACTATAACACATACAATGAAAAAAACTTAATGGATAAAATTAATCAATATGATGAACGAGTATTTAAAGTGGCTCCTATAGAAAGAAACAAGCAGAGACATACAGATATTTATGGAGTAGCCAAAAAAGGAACCTGGTCAGAAAATATTAGTAGGCAACTTTCTGTAGCTGAAAGAAAAGACTTTAAAAAATGGTTAAAAAATCACGGTTTTAATCTTGAATAATATCTTCTAAAAGTTTATTAAAAATTTTTTCATTTTCGTACATTATCCAATGACCAATATTGTATTCCACATGAAAGCGGACATTTTTGTTAACTTTTCTTAAAATAGCCATTCTATCCTCAAGATAGACCCCAACGCTAGCATCTTTTTCTCCCCATATGACATAAAGTGGTACATCTTGTTTTTCTAAAACCTTAGTTAAGGTATCTGTTGCAGATATTGGACGACTTTTAATCCTATGGGCATCAGTATTTTGCTTTTGTATATGAACTGAAAAATTATCAACTTTTTGAGAATTATGTATCATTAAAATTTCAAGATTTGTTTGGTGGGCACTATAAATTTCTTCCTCAGACATCCCAGAATGTCTTGCTATCATTGTCTTCATATCGCCTCTTTTGGCACCTAACCCACCGGGACCAACTAATATTAACTTTGTAGGTATAAATTTTCTTTGAATTAATTCATATGACAAATGACCTGATATAAGGCCTCCAAAGGAAAACCCACATATTATTGTATTATCGTGGGGTGCGATTAACGCTTCAAGTGTATCAGCTAAATTAGACGCAATTTTTTCGGGATTATGTGGAAGACTTAAATCATCTGATTCACCAAACCCGGGCATATCTGGAATGAGTACCTTATGATTTTTTGAAAACGGAAGTGCTTGCTTAACCCAATGCGCCCAACTTCCGTAACCACCATGTAAAAAAATTATAGGATTACCCTTGCCCCATATTCTCCAACACACATTTGAATCTCTTGATTTAATAAAGATTTTTTCAGACTTGCTTTCTATTTTTGACAAATCTTTATCATGTTTTTTGAAATCAAATTTTTTCACAGTCATTTTTTTTTTATTAAACTTGAAAAAAGTAATAATTTTTTTTTGACTTTTAAACAAGCAATTTGTTGATATAATTTGAGTAAGTTTTTTAAAAACAAAAAAGGAGAAAATATTTATGGCTCATCTACCTGCCTCAGATGCTTTATCACATATTAGGGTTATCGATCTTACAAGAGTAAGATCTGGTCCGACTGCTGTAAGGCAGTTGGCAGACTGGGGAGCAGATGTAATAAAAGTAGAAGCTCCAGAAAGTGTTGAGCCCGATGGTGCACTTGGAGCATCTCGACACACCTCAGATTTTCAAAACTTACATCGTAATAAACGAAGCATTACTTTAAACTTAAAACAACCAGAGGCAATTGAAATTTTGATGAAGCTTGTTGAAACCTCTGATGTAATTGTTGAAAACTTTCGTCCTGACGTTAAAGAAAGATTAGGTGTTGACTATGAAAGTTTAAAGTCACGAAATCGAAAAATTATTTTAGCAAGCATATCTGGTTTTGGACAAGATGGTCCTTATGCTAAAAGACCAGGATTTGATCAAATTGCACAGGGTATGGGTGGATTAATGAGCATAACTGGTGTTCCCGGAGAAGGCCCAATGAGAGTGGGCATTCCAGTAGCAGACCTTACAGCAGGGTTGTTTTGTGCTATGGGAATACAAACTGCTCTTCTGGAGAGAGAAAAGTCAGGGTTAGGTCAATGGGTAAATACATCTTTATTACAAGCACAGATTTTTATGCTTGATTTTCAAGCTGCACGTTGGTTAAGCGAAAATCATGTTGCAGTCCAAGCTGGTAATAATCATCCAACTAGCGTACCCACGGGAGTTTTCAAAACATCTGATGGGTCAATTAATCTAGCAGTTGCAGGTGAAACAATTTGGAAACGTTTTGCAGAGGCTGTAGATAAAGGGGAATGGCTTGAAAAGGATGAATTTAAAAATGCCAAAGAACGTTTAAAGAATAGAGATTATTTAAACAATCTTATTGAGGAGGTTACTATCACTAAAACCTCAGATGAATGGGTGGAGAAATTAGAAAAAGTTGGGGTGCCATGTGGTCCTATAAATTCTATAGATAAAGTATTTGACGATCCACAGGTTAAGCATTTGGGTATTGCCCAATCCATTAATACTATACCATTTGGAGAGACTGAACTAGTAGGCCAACCTTTTAACTTGTCTCGTTCTCCTAGCATAATGAAACAAAGGCCTCCTGAAAAAGGTGAGCATAATGAAGATGTTTTGTTAGATTTAGGTTATAGCAGTGAAGAGCTTGATGAGTTAAAATCAAAAAATATTATATGAAATAAGTGGGGGTAATTTTGACAACTAATAAAATGTTATCAAGAATTGAAAATGGT
Source organism: uncultured SAR116 cluster alpha proteobacterium (assembly GCA_902622875.1). GTDB lineage: Bacteria > Pseudomonadota > Alphaproteobacteria > Puniceispirillales > Marisalimonadaceae > Marisalimonas. Next base: position 35,398 of record CACNRW010000006.1, on the reverse strand, counting down.
GTTGGTTATATTACGTTTAATAATCCAGAAAAACATAATGCTGTGTCAATTGAAATGTGGGATGCTTTAGAGATAATACTTGATAATTTTAGAAGTGATAATACCGTAAGAGTAATAGTGTTAAACGGTGCAGGTGGAAAGTCATTTGTTTCTGGAGCAGATATTTCTAAATTTGACAAAGAGAGAAGTTCTAAGGAAGCTGTTTTAAGTTATAATAAAAGAACACAAAAAGTGTATGAGAACCTTGAAACATTTCCAAAACCAACTATTGCAATGATTAACGGGTATTGCATAGGTGGTGGTCTGAATTTGGCAGTATGTTGTGATATAAGGATATGTTCTGAAAAATCTAAATTTGCAATGCCAGCAGCAAAATTATCTTTAGGTTACCCTTTTTCTTCAATAAAAAGATTATTTGATGTTATGGGACCAGGAATGGCTAAACATTTAATGTTTACAGCAGATAAAATTTCTGCAGAAGAGGCCTTGACATGTGGGTTAATTCAAAAATTAATTAGTGAAGATGAAATAGAAACTTTTGTAAAAGATTATGCTCTTACTATATCTAAAAATGCTCCCTTAACTATCAAAGCTATGAAACAAATTGGGGTGGAAATATTAAAAAATCCAGATGAAAGAGACCTTTCAATTTGTGAGCAACTTGCGTCTGCATGCTTTGACAGTGAAGATTATAAAGAAGGAAGAAGAGCATTTATGGAAAAAAGACAGGCCAATTTTAAAGGTGTTTAACTTCTATTAAAATATTTCACAATGGATTATAATACTTTATGGCATTATCATGAAATAAACTTTTAATTTTATCATCACTCATTTCGGAAGTAATTTCCTTAAAGCCATAATATATGTCGTCAAAGCTTGCTAAAACCCCATCCACTGGAAAATTAGATGCAAACATACATCTTTTATATCCAAAAATATTAATAGCATCTAGAATAATACTTTTATTGAGTTTGACTGTCCATTGTTTACCAGGAACACAAATGCCAGATATTTTGACTGCAGTATTAGGTTGTTCAGCAAAATTCTCCAAGCTAGCTTTCCAATTACCTAGGCCTTCTTTCGATCTATCAGCAGGAAGACCAGTGTGGTTCAAAATAATAATTGTATCTGGAAAATCTTTTGCTAATTTTGCAGCCTCGTCTAAATGCCACCAAGGTGTTTGAAGATCAAAATGAAGTTTGTATTTTTCAAGCAAAGAATATCCCTTTCTGAAAAATGGATCATTAAGAGTTCCTTTTGAATTCAATGTTTTAATATTTGGAGATAGTGAAGACTTTGGTTTATGCCTTATGCTTCTAATCAAAGGGAATTGTGTATGACCTTTTAAAACTAATTCAATATCTTCTCTATCAAACCAAGCTTGTCCAACTAAAGCATTTGGAAAGCCTGAAATATCGAATAATTCTTGAAGCCATTTTGTTTCTCCCACAGGATCTTTGGGGTCCCACTCAGTTTCCATATGAATAGTTTTAACTATGTTGTGATTTTTACTTACTTTTTTATAGTCAGCTAGCATAAAGTTTTTACAAATTGAACTGTAATCACCATATCTAAAAGGTATTTGGTTATTTTTATCTAACCAAGAATTTTTTTTAAGGCTTAAGTCCCAAAAATGGTGATGAGCGTCAATAATAGGTAAATTTTTCAATTTATTATTTCTTTAAAATTTATCATCTTTATTAAATAATTTTATAATAGATGTCCCATCTAAATTTTCATTCGATTTTTCAGATAATATTGTAAATAATTGTTTAGTAAGATTTGACATTGGAAGAGGTACGTTTTTTTATTTCCAAGTTCTGAAACCATAGTTAAACCTTTAAGAATTTGAGAAGTATAACCTTGTGGTTTAAAATCTCTATTTATCATTCTTGGAAATAAATGTTTTAACAAATTTGAACCTGCATGACCTTCACGTAGTGCATCTGGAATTTTTTTGGCATCAATCCCCCAAGCCTCAGCAAAAGACAATGCCTCTGCTAAAATTGTGTAATTATTGAGGACTAATATTTGATTTATCATTTCTACAATTTGCCCTGAACCAGTTGGTCCAAAATAAGTGAAATTAGATGAAATTTTTTTTAGGATGGATGATACTTTTTTAACAATCTTTTGTTCTCCACCTATCATTAAAGCTAAGCTACCACTTATAGGTTTGTCTGGTCCTCCAGACATAAGAGCATCAATCCATGATGGAACTTTTTCAGTATTTAGTTTCTTTGAAAAATTTACAGTCTTATCAGCAAAGGTAGTAGACAAGTCTACTATAATATTGTTTTGAGAAGCATTTTTAATTATTCCATTTTCTTTAAATACAACATCCTCAACACTTTCTGTTTTATCTAAACATAAAAATATAATACCACAATCTTTAGACAATTTAGCTGGACTAGTTGATAGTGAAATTCTTTTTTTATCTTTCAAACCTATAAGATTATTTTTATTTTTATCGAAAATATTTATAGTATATCCTTTTTTTAATAAATGCTTTACAAGGCAGTTTCCCATTAACCCAGTGCCAATAAATCCTATAGGTCTTAAATAATCGCTCATAAGTTTCTCTAGTAAATCATAATCATATGTTAATCATAGGTAATAAAATTTATATATAAACACACCTAAATAAAAAGCATAATTCATAAGTTTACAATTACTTTTTATTTAGATGCAAATTAACTCAAGGTATTAATTCGTTATGATTAATAACGTTAAAAATGGAATTTTAATAATTATACTCGCTACTTTATTTTTTGCCACAATGGATGGGGTCTCAAGATACTTGGCAGAAACATACAATGTTTTTGTTATCAATATGATTAGAAGCTGGGTTTTAGCATTACTTGTTATTTCAATCAGTTTAAGAAAAAAAAATGGCCTTAAAAAAGTAATAACTACTAAACAGCCATATATACAATTTGTAAGAGGCGTATTACTTATTTCTGCTATACTCATTGGGGTCTATTCCTTCACAAAATTAGGTTTAGTTCAAACTCACTCAATATTATCCTCTTTTCCTCTAATAGTTGTTGCGTTTTCGGGACCAATATTGAGAGAAAAAATAGGTATTCAACGATGGATGGCGGTTTTATTTGGTTTTATTGGTGTTTTAATTATTTTAAATCCTGCAGAGTTTATGATAAGTTTTGACGCCTTACTTCCATTAGTTGGAGCTTTTGTATTAGGTTTTTACACTATTTTAACCCGAAAAGTTTCTGAAAAAGATACTTCTGAAACAAGTTTTTTTTGGGTTGCTATGGTAGGTTGTATGGTAATGTCAGTGATAGGACCATTTTTTTGGGAGCCAATATTTTTTAAAGATTGGGCTTTGATGGCTTTACTATGTATCCTTAGTACTGCTGGTCATTTTTTATTGATAAAAGCGTATGAAAATGCTGAGGCAAGTGTTTTACAACCATTTACATATTTTCAATTATTTTTTGCATCTATAATAGGAATATATATTTTTGATGATAAAGTTACTTGGTCAATTTTTTTAGGTGGAAGTATAGTTGTAGCTAGTGGTGTCTTTGCAGCTTGGAGAAGTTATATAAAAAGTAAAAAAATAAGACGTTAATTTATCAAATTTATTTATGGAGATTTTATGATTGAAACAATTTTTATTACAGGAGCTAATAGAGGAATAGGTTTAGCTCTAACAAAATTAGCGCTTTCGCAAAAATTAAAGGTCGAGGCAAGTTATAGAAATTTAGATAATTCCATAGAATTAAAAAAACTTTCTGATGAATATCCAAATCTAAATATTATTGAAATGGATGTTAGAAGTTCAAAAAGTATTTTGAAAGCCTCTAGAAAGTTAAAAAATCCCATTGATATACTTGTTTGCAATGCAGGCATTAATAATGGAAAGGGTGATATTTTTAGCAAGGAGCATAATGAAAAAAATATCTTAGACGTCATGATGGTAAATGTTGCAGGCCCTTTTTTAACTATTAGAAATCTTTATGATAACTTAAACCAAACAGATGGATCCAAAGTAGCTATAATTTCTTCACTGATGGGTAGCCAAACTCATATATCGTCTAATGCGGCAATTTATAGAGCTTCTAAAGCTGCGGCTAATAACTTAATGAGAACTATTTCTAATCAATTTTTTAATGAAAACATTGTTGTATCATCTTATCATCCAGGTTGGGTCAGAACAGACATGGGAGGAAAGTTAGCTGATATATCACCAGAAGAGAGTGCGAAAGGTTTATTACATCATTTTTGTAATTTAAAAAAAGATGACACAGGAAAATTTTTTAATTATGACGGTAGTATTTTACCTTTGTAGTTGCAGTTTTATATTAAATTAATTTAAGAAAATTTACATATGAAAACATATAAATTTTTAAAAATAACTTCATCTGAAGACTTAAATGTTTCTTATAAAATAAGAAAAAAAGTTTTTTGTGAAGAACAAAAAATTTCTGAAGAAATTGAATTTGATAATTTAGATCATTTATGTGAACATTTTTTAATTAGTAAAGATAAAATTTTTATTGCCACCGCAAGAGTTCGCCCAAAAAATGAAAATACTTTTAAGATAGAAAGGGTAGCAGTTTTACCTGAATGTAGAAGATTGAAAGTAGGATCCTTGCTGATTAATAACATTATAGAGACCTATTTAAAAAAAAACAACAACAACTCAATAATTTTACATAGTCAAGTTGAAGTAGAATCATTTTATAAAACCCTTAACTTTATTTCCTATGGAAGTGAATTCTATGAAGATGGCATTCCTCATATTGCAATGAAGTACAAATATAAAAAATTAAGTAAAAGTCAAATAAAATGAAAAAAAATATCAGATTAACGGTTGTTGGAACTGGTTACTTTAGTAAATTTCACTATGATGCCTGGAAAAGATTAAATGTTAATTTGGTAGGAATATGTTCATTGAATGAACATGAAGCCAATGAATATTCTAAAGAGTTCCCAAATTGCAAAGTTTTTTTAGATTTTGAAACTATGATAAAAAGTACGAAACCGGATCTTGTTGACATAATTGTTCCACCTCTAAATCATCTCAATTTTATAAAAATTGCGGCAAAAAATAAAGTTAATATTATTTGTCAAAAACCTTTTACTAATTCTTTTAAAGAAGCCGAAGAAGCAGTTAATTTTACAAAAAGAAATAAAGTGAAAATAGCAGTCCATGAAAATTTTAGGTTCCAGCCATGGTATATAAAAATTGATAATATTCTTAAAACTTCTCTGCTGGGTGATTTATATCAAGTAAGTTTTAGGATGCGCCCTGGTGATGGGCAAGGTAAAAAAGCTTATTTGGAAAGGCAACCTTATTTTCAAAAAATGGAACAATTTTTAATTCACGAAACTCTCATACACTTAATAGATGTATTTAGATTTTTATTTGGTGATATAAAGAGTGTTTTTGCTAATTTGTCTAAACTAAACACTAATATAAGTGGAGAAGATGCTGGAATTATTTTCTTTGAATTTAAAAATGGAATGAGAGGTGTATTAGATGGGAATAGACTGTCTGATCATATTGCAGTAGATAGAAGGCTGACTATTGGAGAAATGCTCATTGAAGGATCTTTGGGTTCATTGAGACTAAATGGTGATGGAGAAATTTTTAAAAGAAAATTTGGTAATAATACAGAAAAAAAAGTTAATTATAAATGGATTAAAAAAGGGTTTGCTGGAGATAGTGTTTTTAGATGTCAAAAACAGTTACTTAATCATTTTTTAAAAGGGGGGATTTTAATAAATAGTGCTCAAGAATATCTAGAAAATATTAAAGTTGAAAATTATATATACAAGTCTAATTTGAAGAAAAAATTACTAGAACTTCACTAATATACATGGTGCCGGCTGGGGGACTCGAACTCCCGACCTGATGATTACAAATCAACTGCTCTACCAGCTGAGCTAAGCCGGCACTGAACAACTAAATAATAGATATTTATTTTATAGACAAGAACTTATTTAACTTTTTATTATATTTTTTTGTAACTGAAACATAGTTATAGAAGCGGCATTTGAAACATTTAACGACCCACTATCTGGATTAATTGGTATTTCTAGGAGTTGATCTACTTTTTCTCTAGTTAATCTTCTTAGGCCTTTCCCTTCTGAACCAACAATAACAGCAACATTTCCATCTTCTTTTTCAAGATCAAAAATATTACCATGTCCTCCGTGAGCTAGTCCGAACACGCGAAAATCTGATTGTTGCAAGTTTTTTATTGATCTTGACATATTTGACAATTCTATAATTTGGAGCTTTTCAATTGCCCCTGAAGAAGCTTTGGACATGCTCGAAGATTCAAAAGGACTATTTGTTTGAGACAAAGCCAACGCGTTCATCTTAAAAGCATAAGCAGATCTAATTATAGCCCCAACATTCTGTGGATCTGTAACTTGATCTAAGATTATAATTCTTAATGGTAATTTATGTGAATTGTGTTTTTCTGATAAAAACTCATCCAATGATTTTCTTTTTAAGGGTTCTACAATTAATATTACATTTTGGTGAGGTTTGAAATTGTTGATTTTGTCCAATTGTTCTTTTGTTTTAATTTTTACCTCAATTCGGAGTCCTAGATCTTCGAGACTTTTTTTCCACATTTTAGAATGATCTTGTGTTGAGATAAGATAAAATATTTTTCTTTTCTTATTTTGCAAAGCTGAAATTGCTGAGTGTCTTCCTGACAAAATTATTTGATTAGACTTTAGATTAATCATATTGGTAACGTTTTCTTTGTTCTTTAATTCGAAATATATTTTTTTTAAAAGTGGATTTTTTCATTTTTTTGATCTTTTATGATTTTGTTTCATTCATGAATCTTAACTAGGTTTTTTTATTTACATCTAAATAAAGCTTTTCTATTTCTCAATGCTTGTGTATATAAACTTACCATAATTATAAATTATATGAGGTGTTTTTTTAAAGTTAAATAAATCATGTAAATTTTTTAGAAATGAGGTGGGGTGGCCGAGTGGTTAAAGGCAGCAGACTGTAAATCTGCCCGCGTAGCGTACGTAGGTTCGAATCCTACCCCCACCACCATGCTTTTAACTAGAAACAACAAATTTTAAAGAAAGGTCATACAAGATGTCTAAAGAAAAATTTGATCGTAGTAAACCACACGTAAACATAGGTACAATAGGTCATGTTGATCATGGTAAAACTACATTAACTGCAGCAATTACTAAAGTTATGGCTGATGCTGGTCGTGCTGACTTTTCTGCTTACGACCAAATTGACAAAGCTCCTGAAGAAAGAGAAAGAGGTATAACGATATCTACTGCTCATGTTGAGTATTCTACTGAAAACCGTCATTATGCTCATGTTGACTGTCCTGGCCATGCTGACTACGTTAAAAACATGATCACTGGCGCCGCTCAAATGGATGGAGCAATTTTAGTCGTCAATGCTGCCGATGGTCCTATGCCTCAAACAAAAGAGCATATACTTCTAGCACGCCAGGTTGGTGTTCCTTCATTAGTGGTTTACATGAATAAAGTTGATCAAGTTGATGATGAAGAATTGTTAGAATTAGTAGAATTAGAAATTCGTGAGCTCTTAAGTAGTTATGATTTTCCTGGTGATGACATTCCTATTATAAAAGGAAGTGCACTAGCTGCTTTAGAAAATCGTGATGAAGCTATTGGTTTGAATTCGATTACAGAATTAATGAATGCTGTTGATACTTATATTCCTCAACCGGCTCGAGATAAAGACAAGCCTTTTTTGATGCCTATTGAAGATGTTTTTTCTATATCTGGAAGAGGGACAGTTGTAACAGGTCGTGTTGAAAGAGGTGTTGTGAAAGTTGGTGAAGAAATAGAGATTGTTGGCATAAAAGAAACAACTAAGACAACATGTACTGGTGTTGAAATGTTTCGTAAGTTATTAGATTCCGGTGAGGCTGGTGACAACGTAGGTGTTCTTTTAAGAGGAACAAAAAGAGAAGAAGTTGAAAGAGGTCAAGTTTTATCTGCACCTGGTTCAATTAAGCCTTATTCAAAATTTAAAGGTGAAGCCTATATATTAACTAAAGACGAAGGTGGAAGGCACACACCTTTTTTTAGTAACTATCGTCCACAATTTTATTTTAGGACTACTGACGTAACAGGAGCTGTAGAACTTCCATCCGGAACAGAAATGGTTATGCCGGGGGATAATATAGCAATAACCGTAGAGTTAATTGCACCAATTGCAATGGATGAAGGTCTTAGATTTGCGATAAGAGAAGGTGGAAGAACAGTTGGCGCTGGTGTTGTTTCGAGTATTCAGTCTTGATAGATAATAATTAGTAGTTAATTCAGTGAGGATTTATTATTTTTTATAAAGGAGTGTAGCTCAACTGGTAGAGCACCGGTCTCCAAAACCGGGGGCTGGGGGTTCGAGCCCCTCCACTCCTGCCAATTAATTATGATAAATTATTAATAGCTTTGACTTACTAAAAAAAAAAATGTAAATAATCATTTTTTTCTTGCAAGAAAGGCATCCCATGGCTAAAACAAACCCCGCGCAATTTGTTAGGCAAGTAAGACAAGAAATTAATAGAATCACCTGGGCTTCCAGACGCGAAACGATGTTTGCATCTCTAAGTGTCTTCGTTATGGCCTTAATAGCTTCTATATTTTTCTTATTGGTTGATCTTATGCTTTCGAATATTGTTCAATATTTATTAAGTTTTGGTGGTTAAATACATTGTTTCAAATCTTATCAATTCTATTTCTTAAATTGGACAGTCATAATGGCTAAAAAATGGTATGTAATTCATGTATTTTCGGGTTCTGAAAAAAAAGTTTCTCAGAGTATTGAAGAACAAGTTATATCAAAAAATATGCAAGACTTAATTGAAGAGGTTTTAGTTCCAACGGAAGAGGTTGTGGAAATAAGGCGAGGTAGCAAAATTCAATCTGAGAAGAAATTTTTCCCAGGATATATATTAGTTAAAATGGAAATGACAGACCAATCTTGGCATTTAATTAAATCACAATCGAAAGTTACTGGTTTCTTGGGAGGTAAAGGTAAACCAATTGCAATAAGTCAAGCAGAGGCTAAGAGATTAATTGATCAAATAAGTGAAGGTATTGAAAGACCTAGGTCAAGTATAATATATGAGATTGGAGAAGAAGTAAGAGTTTCTGATGGTCCTTTTCAAAGTTTTAATGGTTTAGTTGAAGAAATTGACGAGGATAAATCAAGATTAAAAGTGGCTGTTTCTATTTTTGGAAGATCAACTCCAGTTGATCTTGAATATAGTCAAGTAGAAAAGATATAATGAATTATTTTATAATCAACAATATTTGTTGAAGAGGAAAAAATGGCAAAAAAAATAGATGGATATATAAAGTTAAACATACCTGCAGGTGCAGCTAATCCCTCTCCTCCTGTAGGCCCTGCCTTAGGACAAAGGGGTGTGAATATTATGGAGTTTTGTAAAGCCTTTAATGCTTCAACAGAATCTTTAGAAAAAAATATGCCTATACCTGTTGTTATTACAGTTTTTTCAGATAAAAGCTTTAGCTTTGTTACAAAAACACCACCTGTTTCATTCTATTTGAAAAAAGCTGCAGGAAAAGATAAAGGTTCAACTGAACCAGGAAGAATTGTAGGTGGTTCGGTAAAAATAGATCAGATAAAAGAAATTGCGGAAAATAAAATCAAAGACCTTAATGCTGCTAATATCGAAGGGGCAATCGAAATGATAAAAGGATCGGCTAGATCAATGGGTCTAGAGGTGTTGGAGTAAGTTATGAAAAAAGGAAAATTTTTGACTGATATTTATAATAAAATAGAAAATAAATCTTATAATGTTAAAGATGCCATTGACTTTTTTGTTGGATGTAAAAGAGAAAAGTTTGATGAAACAATAGAGATTTCGTTGAATTTAGGAATTGATCCAAGGCATGCCGACCAAATGGTAAGAGGTGTTGTTTCTTTACCTAATGGTAATGGTAAAAATATGAAAGTTGCTGTATTTGCGAAAGATGAAAAAGCCATCGAGGCTAAAGAAGCTGGTGCAGATGTAGTTGGTGCTGAGGAATTGGCAGATGACATGCAAAAGGGCAATTTAGATTATGACAGAATTATTGCCACCCCTGATTTAATGGGAGTTGTTGGCAGAATTGGTAAAGTTTTAGGTCCAAAAGGTTTAATGCCCAATCCAAAACTTGGAACAGTTACAGCAGATGTTAAAGTTGCAATAAAAGCTGCTAAATCAGGACAAGTACAATATAGGGCTGAAAAAACTGGTATAGTTCAAGCAGGTGTTGGAAAAGTTAGTTTTGGACCGGATAAATTAGTTGAAAATGTCAATTCTTTTATAGATGCTATTCAAAAATCTAGACCATCCGGTGCAAAGGGAACCTTTATAAAGAAAATATCAATCAGTTCCACTATGGGAGCTGGTATTAATATAAATATATAGATTACATATATATTTATATAGAGAATAATTTTAATTATTCTCTATCAGTCTTTTACAAGACTGATCCTGTCCAAGACTGTAGGTGGAATTTCTTAATATCCTACATAGACAAAAAAAGCAGTTTTCTGCTTGATTTGATGGGACGGGCCGTAGGTAATTTATTACCTTAAATGCAACAATTGTTATGACATTTTGTCATAACAAAAAAAGTGGAGGCTTATCGATGGATAAAAAACAAAAATCTGATTTGGTCAAAACTTTGCATAATACATTTGAGGGTGCTGCATCAGTTGTAGTAGTTCATTGTATTGGTCTTTCGGTCGCGGAGAGCACTGATCTCCGAAATAAAATGCGTAATGAAAATTGTAATTTTAAAGTCACTAAAAATAAAATTACCCGTTTAGCTTTAAAAGAAACCAAATACCAACACATGGACGAATTGTTTAGTGGACCAACTGCTATCGGTTCATCTAAAGACCCTGTAATGGCTGCAAAGATTTTGGTTGATTTTGCTAAAGAAAATGAAAAGCTAGTTATAATTGGCGGTGGTCTAGAAAATAAGCCACTTTCAAAAACAGATGTTGAAGCTTTAGCTAAGCTTCCAAGTCTATCAGACCTAAGAGGTAAGTTAATAGGCATGCTTCAAGCCCCAGCTTTAAAAATTTTGAAATTGACTATGGAGCCGGCATCTCAAGTTTTAAGAACAATTTCACAAAAATCACAACAATAACAAATAACTCATTATTAATTAGGAGAAAAAAATGGCAGACTTAGAAAAAATCGCAGAAGATTTGAGCTCACTAACTGTTCTAGAGGCCGCTGATTTAGCAAAGCTTCTCGAAGATAAATGGGGAGTATCTGCTTCAGCTCCTGTTGCTGTAGCAGCAGCAGGCGGCACTGAAGCAGTTCCTTCTGCTGAGGCAAAAACTGAATTTAATGTAATGTTGACAGCTATTGGTGAAAAGAAAATTAATGTCATTAAAGAAGTTAGGGCGGTAACAGGATTAGGTCTAAAAGAAGCTAAAGATCTAGTTGAAGCAGCACCTTCAACGGTAAAAGAAGGAGTTCCTGAGGCCGAAGCAAATGAAATTAAAGGAAAATTAGAAGAGGCTGGTGCTTCAGTTGAGGTTAAGTAAATTTGTATTTTACTTACCAAGAAAATAAACAAGCTTAATTCTCTAAGCTTGTTTATAAGCACGTTTTTATGTGGTCATTTAGGTTAATTTAGATATAAAAGGATTATAGATGTCAGCTCAGCAAAGTACATTATTAAATAGAAGAAGAATTAGAAGAACATTTGGTAAAATAAGTGAAGTTGCACAAATGCCTAATCTAATTGAAGTTCAAAGAAACTCTTATGAACAATTTCTTCAAATGTATGATTCAGTTGAAAAAAGAATTGATGTAGGTTTACAAGCTGTATTTAACTCGGTATTTCCAATTAAAGATTTTGCGGGTAGATCAATGTTAGAATTTGTATCTTACATTTTAGAAGAACCTAAATATGACGTTGATGAGTGTCTTCAAAGGGGTTTAACTTATGCATCACCACTCAGATTAACCTTACGATTAGTAGTATGGGACTTAGATTCTGATACTGGTGCCAAGTCCATTCGAGACATGAAAGAACAAGATGTATACATGGGTGATATGCCTCTTATGACACCGAGTGGTACATTTGTAGTAAATGGTACTGAAAGGGTTATTGTTTCACAAATGCATAGATCTCCTGGAGTATTCTTTGATCATGATAAAGGTAAAACCCATACGTCTGGAAAATATCTATTTGCAGCAAGGGTAATTCCATATAGAGGTTCTTGGCTTGATTTTGAATTTGATCCCAAGGACATATTAAATGTAAGAATAGATAGAAGAAGGAAATTACCTTGCACCACTTTTTTGATGGCGTTATTAGATGATAATTCTGAAAAATATTTAAAAGAATGTAATGAAAAAAATCAGGAGCCTGACAGAGATCAACTTATTGGTATGACAAGAGAAGATATATTAAACTTTTTTTATCAATCACAGACATATCAATTTAATTCCCAAAAATGGACTACTAAATTTTTTGAAGGTAACTATAAAGCCCAAAGATTAAGTCATGATTTAATTGATTATTCTAAAAATAAAGTTGTTGCTGAAGCAGGTGAAAAAATTACACAAAGAAAGATAAAATCTCTTATAGAAAATGGTTTAGAAATAATAGAAGTTAAAGAGGAAGAAATAATTGGAAAATTCATTGCCGAAGATGTTATCAACGAAAATACTGGTGAAGTTTATGCTGAAGCTGGTGATGCAGTTACAGAAGATCTTCTAAAGTTATTTAAATTAAACGATCTATATACTTTAAATATATTGTCTATCGATAATTCCTCAGTTGGACCGTGGATAAGAAATACATTAGCATTAGATAAAAATTCATCAAGGGAAGAGGCTTTAGTTGATATATACAGGGTAATGCGCCCTGGGGAACCTCCCGCTCATGAAACAGCTGAGATTTTGTTTAATAACTTGTTTTTTGATGAAGAGAGATATGATTTGTCTGCTGTAGGCAGAGTTAAAATGTCTGCACGTTTAAACCTCGAAATTGATGATAGTTTAAGAGTTCTTCGAAAAATTGACGTTCTTGCGATTATAAAAGAACTAATTTCTTTAAAAGATGGTCATGGAGAAATAGACGATATTGATCACTTAGGAAATAGAAGGGTAAGGTCAGTTGGTGAGCTATTAGAAAATCAATATCGAGTAGGTCTCAGTAGAATGGAAAGAGCAATAAAAGAAAGAATGAGTTCTGCAAATGAAATTGAAAATTTAATGCCTCAAGATCTCATTAATGCAAAGCCCGCCGTAGCATCACTTAGAGAGTTTTTTGGATCTAGCCAATTATCTCAATTTATGGACCAAACGAATCCTCTTTCAGAAATCACTCATAAAAGAAGGGTTTCTGCACTTGGTCCAGGGGGACTTACAAGAGAAAGGGCTGGGTTTGAGGTTAGAGATGTTCATCCAACACATTACGGTAGAATTTGTCCTATTGAAACTCCAGAAGGACCTAATATTGGGTTAATAAATTCTTTGGCAACTTTTGCTCAGATTAATCAATATGGTTTTATTGAAACTCCTTACAGAAAGGTACAAAATGGTAAAGTTACCAAAGAAGTTGTATATGTTTCTGCTATAGAAGAAAGTAAGTTTACAATTGCACAAGCTAATGCTGAACTAGATAGCTCTGATAATTTTACTGATGATTTGCTACCTGTTAGAAAAGGGGGTGATATTGGTCTAGCAAACCCAGAAGATATCAATCTTATGGATGTTTCTCCCAAACAGTTGGTCTCAGTAGCTTCTGCTTTGATACCATTTTTAGAAAATGATGACGCAAATAGAGCATTAATGGGATCAAATATGATGAGACAGGCCGTTCCATTAGTTAAATCTGAAAGTCCCCTTGTAGGGACTGGAATAGAAGCTACAGTAGCCCAAGATTCAGGCGTAACCTTAGTTGCTCGAAGATCAGGTGTAGTAGATCAAGTTGATGCTACTAGAATAGTTATTCGAGCGTATTCTGAAGATGAAGCTGATGTAAGTCCAGTAGATATATACTCCTTATTAAAATTTCAAAGAAGCAACCAAAATACTTGTATTAATCAAAGGCCATTGGTTCAAGTAGGTGATATAATTAATAATGGAGATATTATTGCGGATGGTCCAGCTACTGAAGATGGTGAATTAGCCTTAGGTAGAAATGTGTTAGTGGCTTTTATGCCATGGAATGGTTATAATTTTGAAGATTCAATCTTAATATCTGAAAGAATAGTAAAAGATGATGTTTTTTCATCTATTCATATAGAAGAGTTTGAAGTAATGGCTAGAGATACAAAGCTAGGTCAAGAAGAAATTACACGTGATATTCCTAATATTGGTGAAGAAGCACTAAGAAACTTAGACGAAGCAGGTATGATTTACATTGGCGCTGAAGTAAAACAAGGTGATATAATGGTTGGAAAAGTGACCCCAAAGGGTGAAAGTCCGATGACGCCGGAAGAAAAATTGCTTAGAGCCATATTTGGAGAAAAAGCCTCAGACGTCCGTGACTCATCACTAAAAGTTCCACCAGGTGTTTCTGGTACTATCGTTGATGTGAGAGTTTTTTCTAGACGAGGTGTTGATAAAGATGAAAGAGCCAGAGCCATTGAAAGAGCGGAGATAGAAAGTTTTGCTAAAGACAGGGATGATGAAAAAATCATTCTAGAAAGAGGTTTTTACGGTCGACTAAAAGAATATCTTGTTGGCAATAAAGTTGAAAACTCCTCTTCTAAATCATTAACAAAAGGTGATTTGTTAACAGAGGAAGTTATTACAAAACTTTCTCGAAATGATATCAGAACAATTTCGATTGAAGATGATATAGTTCAAACAAAAATTGAAAAACTATCCAATCATTTTGATGGAGTTATAAAAACTTTAGAAAATAGATTTAATGATAGAGTTGATAAATTACAAAGAGGTGACGAATTATTGCCTGGGGTAATGAAGATGGTCAAAGTTTTTGTTGCAGTTAAAAGAAAACTTCAGTCAGGGGACAAGATGGCAGGTCGACATGGCAACAAAGGTGTTATCTCAAGAATTATACCAGTTGAAAATATGCCTTACACCGAAGATGGTACGCCAGTTGATGTGGTTTTAAACCCATTAGGTGTTCCATCTAGAATGAATGTTGGACAAATATTAGAAACTCATTTGGGTTGGGCAGCTTCTGGTTTAGGTGATAAGATTGGGAAAATAATAGAGAGAAATGATGATGATAATAAAAATAACGATATTAGAAAATTTCTATCCCAAATTTATGGAAAAAAACAATATGAGACTTCTTTTTCAAAATTAAATGATAATGATTTAATCCAGCAAGCTCATAACTTAAGAAGAGGAGTACCAATGGCTACTCCAGTATTTGACGGAGCAAGTGAAGAAGATGTTAAAAATATTTTAAACTTGGCAAACCTTGATGAAACAGGTCAAGTTTGGCTAACTGATGGGAGAACAGGTGAGATTTTTGATAGAAAAGTTACAGTTGGCTATATTTATATGTTAAAACTGCATCACTTAGTAGATGATAAAATACATGCAAGATCGATTGGTCCTTACTCACTTGTTACACAACAACCTCTGGGTGGTAAAGCGCAATTTGGAGGTCAAAGATTTGGTGAAATGGAAGTGTGGGCTCTAGAGGCCTACGGTGCTGCTTATACCCTTCAAGAAATGCTTACAGTTAAGTCTGATGATGTTTCAGGTAGAACTAAAGTTTATGAATCTATAATAAAGGGTGATGATGATTTTGAAGCTGGCATTCCAGAATCATTCAATGTATTAATCAAAGAGTTAAAATCTTTAGGTTTAAATGTAAATATGGATTTAGTTGAATAATTAATAGAATTTTTTAAAAGAATAGGAACGCACATGAATGAACTTATGAATTCTTTTGGTCAAACAGGCTCAACACAAAGTTTTGATCAAATAAGTATTTCTATAGCTTCACCTGAGGCAATTAAAAGTTGGTCTTTTGGCGAAATTAGAAAACCAGAAACAATTAACTACAGAACCTTCAAGCCTGAACGTGATGGTCTTTTCTGCGCCAAGATTTTTGGACCTGTAAGAGATTATGAATGTTTGTGTGGTAAATACAAGCGTATGAAATATAGAGGTATTATATGTGAAAAATGTGGGGTTGAGGTGACCCTCTCAAAGGTTAGAAGAGAAAGAATGGGGCATATCGATTTGGCTGCACCGGTCGCTCATATATGGTTTTTAAAATCATTACCTTCAAGAATAGGTTTGCTTGTTGATATGACATTAAAAGATTTAGAAAGGGTCCTTTACTTTGAGTACTTTCTAGTTACTGAACCCGGTTTAACTTCACTTGCAAAAGGTCAGTTGCTAACTGAAGAAGAGTATGAAGGTGCTCTTGATGAATTTGGTGATGAAAGTTTTGAGGTATCAATAGGTGCAGAAGCAATCAAAAAAATATTAACTGAAATGGATCTAGATGAAGAGATCATTAAAATTCGTGATGATTTATCTAAAACAGGTTCGGAGATTAAAAGAAAAAAATTAGTGAAAAGACTGAAATTAGTAGAATCTTTTCTAGACTCTGGCTCTAAACCAGAGTGGATGATTCTTGAGGTTGTTCCAGTCATTCCTCCAGAACTTCGTCCATTAGTGCCACTCGACGGTGGAAGATTTGCAACGTCTGATCTAAATGACTTATACAGAAGGGTTATAAATAGAAACAACCGTCTTAAAAGACTTATAGAACTCAGAGCACCCGATATTATTATTCGCAATGAAAAGCGAATGCTGCAAGAATCAGTTGATGCTTTATTTGATAACGGAAGAAGAGGCAGGGTTATAACAGGAGTTAATAAAAGGCCATTAAAATCCTTATCAGACATGTTAAAGGGTAAACAAGGAAGATTTAGACAGAACTTGCTTGGAAAACGAGTTGATTATTCTGGTAGATCAGTAATAGTCGTTGGTCCTGAATTAAAGTTGCATCAATGTGGTCTTCCCAAAAAAATGGCTTTAGAGTTATTTAAACCTTTTATATATTCTAGATTAGAACTTTATGGTCTAGCTAGCACTGTAAAAGCTGCAAAAAGAATGGTTGAAAAAGAAAGGCCTGAAGTTTGGGACATCTTAGAAGAAGTTATAAGAGAGCACCCTGTAATGCTCAACAGAGCACCAACCTTGCATAGACTAGGTATACAAGCATTTGAACCAGTTTTAATTGAAGGTAAAGCAATTAACTTACATCCCTTAGTTTGTACAGCTTTCAACGCTGATTTTGATGGCGACCAGATGGCTGTTCACGTTCCTTTGTCACTAGAAGCTCAACTTGAAGCAAGAGTTTTGATGATGTCTACTAATAATATATTATCTCCCTCAAGTGGAAAACCTATAATCGTACCTTCGCAAGATATAATTTTAGGGTTATATTACTTATCCATGATGAGTGATTCTAAAAAAGGTGAGGGAATGATTTTTTCCTCTACCGCAGAAGTTTTAATGGCTTTAGATAATTATCAAGTAGATCTTCATTCAAAAGTAAGAGTTAGGGTTAATACTTATGATAATGAAGGTAATAACATTGTTAAAATCATTGAAACAACTCCAGGAAGAGCTAAACTATCAACCTTGCTTCCAAAACATAAATCAGTGGATTTTAATACCATTAACAAGTTGATGACAAAAAAAGAAGTCACAAATGTTATTGATTATGTGTACAGACATTGTGGCCAAAAAGATACTGTTATTTTTTGCGATCAACTTATGGCAATGGGTTTCAAACATGCTTGTACATCTGGAATATCCTTTGGTATATCTGATCTTGAAACTCCAAAAGCTAAAGCTGAATTAATGTTGCAAGCAGAAAAACAAGTTAAAGACTTTGAACAACAGTATCAAGACGGATTGATTACTCAAGGTGAAAAATATAACAAAGTAGTTGATGTTTGGTCTAAATGCTCTGATGAGGTTGCAGCTGAAATGATGAAGAATATTTCAACAATAAAAGTTGGAGAGCCTGTCAATTCAGTTTGGATGATGGCTCATTCTGGAGCCAGAGGGTCTGCAGCCCAAATAAAACAATTAGCCGGTATGAGAGGTTTAATGGCTAAACCTTCAGGAGAGATTATAGAAACACCTATTAAATCCTCTTTTAAGGATGGTTTAAATGTTCTTGAATATTTTAATTCTACTCATGGTGCGAGAAAAGGACTTGCTGATACTGCTTTGAAAACTGCTAATTCTGGGTATTTAACAAGAAGATTAGTTGATGTTGCGCAAGATTGTATTGTAACTGAAGAAGATTGTGGAACTGAAAATGGATTTGTAATGAGGGCTGTAATTGAGGGTGGAGACATAATAGAACCTCTCGCAGAAAGGATTTTAGGCAGAACTGCTGCTTCTGATATTGTGAATGTAAAAAATAATAATGTTATTTTGAATAAAGGGGTGATTATTACTGAGGAGGACTTAGAAAAGATTGAAAAGGCTGGTGTTGATCAAGTCAAAGTTAGGTCTGCATTAACTTGCGAAACACAACCGGGTATCTGTGCTGCTTGTTATGGAAGAGATTTGGCTAGAGGTACAACGGTTAATATTGGAGAAGCTGTTGGTGTTATTGCAGCTCAATCAATTGGGGAACCTGGCACTCAGTTGACTATGAGAACTTTTCATATTGGAGGCGCCGCTCAACGAGGAGCAGAACAATCTAAAATTGAAGCACCATTTGATGGCAAAATAAGATTGGACAACACATCTTTGGTAACAACAGAAGATGGTAGCGAGATTGTTCTTTCTCGTTCATCAGAAATGATTATTTTGGATGATGAAGGAAGAGAAAAAGCTAGATATCGTCTTCAATATGGAGCTAAATTGTTGAGAAAGGATGGATCAATAGTAAAATCCGGACAAACTTTAGTTGAATGGGATCCATATACAATCCCAATTATTACAGAAAAAGAAGGAACTGCTCATTATGTTGATCTTGTAGAGGGAATTTCTATGAAAGAGATAATTGATGAATCTACTGGCATTGGAAGTAAAGTTGTAATGGATTGGAAACAACAATCTGGCGGATCAAATTTACGGCCGAGAATAACTTTAAGGGATGCAAATGGAGATGTTATTAATTTACCTAATGGATTAGAGGCAAGGTATTTTATGTCTATGAATGCAATTTTAAGCGTTGAAAATGGAAGTGAAGTCAAAGCTGGAGCAGTATTAGCTCGTATTCCAAGAGAAAGCTCTAAGACCAGAGATATTACAGGTGGATTACCAAGAGTTGCTGAGTTATTTGAAGCGAGAAAACCAAAAGATTTTGCAATTATTTCGGAAAGTGACGGCGTAGTTGAATTTGGAGCAGACTATAAAGCTAAGAGGAGGATCAGAGTTGTTCCGCAAGATTCTGAGATAGATGCCTTTGAATACATGGTTCCGAAAGGAAAACTATTAGCCGTTCAAGAAGGTGACTTTATCAGAAAAGGTGATATGATAATTGATGGAAGCCCAGTTCCACACGATATACTTAATATACTCGGTGTAGAAGCTTTAGCCGATTACTTAGTTAAAGAGGTTCAAGATGTATATAGATTACAGGGTGTAAAAATTAATGATAAACATATTGAAGTTATAGTAAGACAAATGTTACAAAAAATTGAAATAACAGAACATGGTGGAACTACATTTCTTAATGGAGAGCATGTAAATAGATTAGAGTACAAGCTAGCTAATGAAAAAGCTGTTAAGGAGGGGTTTGAGCCTGCAAAGGGTGTCTCAGTTTTATTGGGTATAACTAAAGCTAGTTTGCAAACAGAAAGTTTCATTTCAGCTGCATCTTTTCAGGAAACTACTCGTGTTTTAACTGAGGCTGCTGTATCAGGTAAGTCAGATCCTCTTTTCGGATTAAAAGAAAATGTTATTGTTGGGCGCTTAGTCCCTGCTGGCACAGGTTCTGTTGTCAATAAACTTAGAATGACAGCAAGTCAAAGGGATAAACAAATTTTGGAAAATATGACAAAACAAGATCCTGTTTTGATAGACGGTATCGAAGGAAATTAAATTTATTGATTTAATAACACTATGTATTTTGTCCTTGACCATTTAGTTAGTTAATAATATAATTCCGCCAATATTAAGTCCTGGTTGTAATTTTTTAATTAGACGCTAGCTTTTTATTTACTTTAATTATGCTGATCTCAGCTAAATTTTTTTGAAGGATTACTTAATGCCTACCATTAACCAACTGATAAGGCATGGTCGAAGTAGACCAGTTAATAAGACCAAAGTACCTGCAATGCAATCTTGTCCTCAAAAAAGAGGTGTATGCACTCGTGTTTACACAACCACTCCAAAAAAACCAAATTCAGCTCTCAGAAAAGTTGCTAGAATTAGACTTACTAACGGATTTGAAGTTACATCATACATACCAGGTGAAGGACATAATTTACAAGAGCATTCAGTTGTAATGATTAGGGGTGGCAGGGTTAAAGATTTACCTGGCGTAAGATATCATGTAATAAGAGGAACTTTGGACACTCAAGGTGTCACTGATAGACGCCAGAGAAGATCAAAATACGGTGCTAAACGACCAAAATAAAAAGGAATTTTAAATGTCAAGACGAAGAAAAGCTGTCAAGAGACAAGTTATGCCTGACCCTAAGTTTAATGATAAAATTGTATCAAAATTTACCTCATGTTTGATGTTTGATGGGAAAAAGTCTATTGCCGAAAAAATTGTGTATGGGGCGTTTGAAGCCATTGAAAAGAAAGTTGGTGCTGAGCCTGTTAAAATTTTTCATGAGGCTTTAGAAAATGTTCAGCCTCAACTTGAAGTTAGATCTAGACGCGTTGGTGGTGCTACATATCAAGTTCCTGTTGAAGTACGATCAGAAAGAGCTTTAGCACTTGCAATCAGATGGCTAATTAATAGTAGTAGAAACAGATCGGAAAACTCGATGACAGAAAGACTTAGCGGTGAGTTAATGGATGCTTCATCAAATAGGGGTGCATCTGTCAAAAAAAGAGAAGATACTCATAAAATGGCTGAGGCAAACAAAGCTTTTTCTCATTATCGTTGGTAGGTTATTACAGGATTTAAAATGGCGCGCGGATATAATTTAAATAGATATAGAAATTTTGGCATTATTGCTCATATTGATGCTGGTAAAACTACAACATCTGAACGTGTATTATATTATACTGGTAGGTCTCATAAGATCGGTGAAGTTCATGATGGAAATGCTACAATGGATTGGATGGAGCAAGAGCAAGAACGTGGCATTACGATAACTTCTGCTGCAACCACATGTTTTTGGACAAGAACAGAAGACGGTAAAAGTTTTGATAAACATTATGGATCTTCGGAGGAAGATGCTAAATTTAGGTTTAATATTATAGATACACCAGGTCATGTTGATTTTACTATAGAAGTTGAAAGATCATTAGCAGTACTTGACGGTGCTGTTGTAGTATTAGATGCGAATGCCGGTATTGAGCCCCAAACTGAAACAGTATGGAGGCAAGCTGACAGATATAAAGTTCCTCGGATAGTGTTCGTTAATAAAATGGACAAGATTGGTGCCGATTTTTTTAAGTGTGTAGATATGGTAAAAGATAGAACGGGAGCCACTCCGATTCCTATTAATTTACCTATTGGTGCAGAAAATGATTTTGCTGGTCTTGTGGATTTAGTCTCTATGAAGGAGTGGGTTTGGGACTCAGAAGATTTAGGTGCTTCGTGGACAATACGTGACATAAGAAATGATTTATTAGATAAGGCTACGTCAATGCGGGCAGATCTCATTGAATTGGCGGTTGAGCAAGACGACGGTTGGATGGAAAGATATCTAGAAGGTGAAGAGCCTGACGAAATTTCTCTAAGAAAGCTCATTAGGAAAGGTGTCCTTGCAATGGATTTTGTGCCTATCTTATGTGGTTCTGCTTTTAAAAATAAAGGTGTTCAAACAATGTTAAATTCTGTCATTGATTACCTTCCTGACCCTCTTGACGTTCCAGCTTACCTTGGTTTTTTGCCAGGTGATGTTACTGAAACAC
Source organism: uncultured SAR116 cluster alpha proteobacterium (assembly GCA_902622875.1). Taxonomy (GTDB): domain Bacteria; phylum Pseudomonadota; class Alphaproteobacteria; order Puniceispirillales; family Marisalimonadaceae; genus Marisalimonas. The sequence continues at coordinate 13,349 of CACNRW010000006.1, read as the reverse complement.
GCGATATAGAGAGAAAAGCTAGTGATAAAGAACCTTTCTCTGGTCTTGCCTTTAAAATTATGAATGATCCATTTGTTGGTTCTTTAACTTTTTTAAGAATATACTCAGGCTCTATAAAAAAAGGAGATTCACTTCTTAATTCTACTAAAGGTAAAAAAGAGCGTGTCGGAAGAATGATGATGATGCATTCTAATAATAGAGAAGAAATAGATGAGGCATTTGCTGGTGATATTGTAGCATTAGCTGGGATGAAAGAGACAACTACTGGAGATACTTTATGTGATCCTATAAAATCTGTAGTCCTTGAAACCATGTCATTCCCTAATCCAGTAATAGAAATCGCAGTTGAACCTAAGTCTAAAAATGACCAAGAAAAAATGTCTACAGGGCTTGCAAGATTAGCTGCTGAAGATCCATCTTTTCAGGTTTCTACAGATATTGAATCTGGACAAACTATTATGAAAGGTATGGGTGAGCTTCATCTTGATATTCTGATTGATCGTCTTAAACGTGAATTTAAGGTTGAGGCAAATATTGGTGCCCCACAAGTAGCTTATAGAGAAACTATTACAAAAGAAATTGAAGTTGATTATACTCACAAAAAACAATCTGGAGGTTCTGGTCAATTTGCTCGAGTGAAAATGACATTTTCTCCAAATCCTGATAAAGACTTTGAATTTATGAATTCAATAAAAGGTGGTAACATTCCAACTGAGTACATTCCCGGCGTAGAAAAAGGTTTAACTCAAGCTAAAGATGCCGGTATAATTGCTGGATTTCCAGCAATTGACTTCAAAGTTAATCTTCATGATGGTGCTTACCATGATGTTGATTCATCGGTTATGGCTTTTGAGATTGCAGCTAGAGCAGCTTTTAGAGAAGGGATGGCCAAGGCTGCACCAGTATTGCTTGAGCCTATAATGAAAGTTGAATGTGTTACTCCAGAAGAATACATGGGTGATATAATAGGTGACTTAAATAGTCGAAGGGGTCAGGTTAACGGAATGGATGCTAGGGGTAATGCCCAAGTTATCAATGCTATGGTTCCATTAGCTAATATGTTTGGTTATGTAAACAATCTAAGATCTATGAGTCAAGGTAGAGCTCAATACACAATGATCTTTGATCATTATGATCAAGTTCCACAAGCTGTTGCAGATGAGGTTAAAGCTAAGTTAGCCTAAACAACAAATTTTAAAGAAAGGTCATACAAGATGTCTAAAGAAAAATTTGATCGTAGTAAACCACACGTAAACATAGGTACAATAGGTCATGTTGATCATGGTAAAACTACATTAACTGCAGCAATTACTAAAGTTATGGCTGATGCTGGTCGTGCTGACTTTTCTGCTTACGACCAAATTGACAAAGCTCCTGAAGAAAGAGAAAGAGGTATAACGATATCTACTGCTCATGTTGAGTATTCTACTGAAAACCGTCATTATGCTCATGTTGACTGTCCTGGCCATGCTGACTACGTTAAAAACATGATCACTGGCGCCGCTCAAATGGATGGAGCAATTTTAGTCGTCAATGCTGCCGATGGTCCTATGCCTCAAACAAAAGAGCATATACTTCTAGCACGCCAGGTTGGTGTTCCTTCATTAGTGGTTTACATGAATAAAGTTGATCAAGTTGATGATGAAGAATTGTTAGAATTAGTAGAATTAGAAATTCGTGAGCTCTTAAGTAGTTATGATTTTCCTGGTGATGACATTCCTATTATAAAAGGAAGTGCACTAGCTGCTTTAGAAAATCGTGATGAAGCTATTGGTTTGAATTCGATTACAGAATTAATGAATGCTGTTGATACTTATATTCCTCAACCGGCTCGAGATAAAGACAAGCCTTTTTTGATGCCTATTGAAGATGTTTTTTCTATATCTGGAAGAGGGACAGTTGTAACAGGTCGTGTTGAAAGAGGTGTTGTGAAAGTTGGTGAAGAAATAGAGATTGTTGGCATAAAAGAAACAACTAAGACAACATGTACTGGTGTTGAAATGTTTCGTAAGTTATTAGATTCCGGTGAGGCTGGTGACAACGTAGGTGTTCTTTTAAGAGGAACAAAAAGAGAAGAAGTTGAAAGAGGTCAAGTTTTATCTGCACCTGGTTCAATTAAGCCTTATTCAAAATTTAAAGGTGAAGCCTATATATTAACTAAAGACGAAGGTGGAAGGCACACACCTTTTTTTAGTAACTATCGTCCACAATTTTATTTTAGGACTACTGACGTAACAGGAGCTGTAGAACTTCCATCCGGAACAGAAATGGTTATGCCGGGGGATAATATAGCAATAACCGTAGAGTTAATTGCACCAATTGCAATGGATGAAGGTCTTAGATTTGCGATAAGAGAAGGTGGAAGAACAGTTGGCGCTGGTGTTGTTTCGAGTATTCAGTCTTGATAGATAATAATTAGTAGTTAATTCAGTGAGGATTCAATGGATAATCAAAATATTAGAATTAGATTAAAGGCTTTTGATCATAGAATATTAGATCAATCTACTTCTGAAATAGTCAATACTGCGAGAAGGACTGGCGCCAAAATTCGAGGACCAATACCATTGCCTACGTCTCTTAACAGATTTACAGTCCTAAGAGGACCCCACGTTGACAAGAAGAGTCGGGAGCAATTTGAAATGAGAACCCATAAGCGTGTATTAGATATAATTGAACCCACGCCTCAAACTGTTGATGCTCTTATGAAATTAGATTTGGCATCTGGTGTTGATGTAGAAATTAAGATTTAAAGGATAAAATTATGCGTTGTGGTGTGATAGCTAGAAAATTAGGAATGTCGAGAATTTTTAATGATAAAGGTGAGCATGTTCCTGTAACTGTTTTGAGACTTGAGGATGTTGAAGTTCTAGCAATAAGATCAATGGAAAAAGACGGTTACATTGCGGTTCAATTAGGCTTCAACAATAAAAAATTAAAGAATATGAATAAGCCTTTAAAAGGTTTTTTTGCGAAAGCTAAATCTGAACCTAAAGAAAAAATCGTAGAATTTAGAGTTAGTGAAGAAGCTTTATTAAATATTGGTGATAAAATTGGCACTAACCATTTTATTCCTGGTCAAAGAATAGATGTAGTAGGAATCTCCCAAGGCAAAGGTTTTGCTGGTTCAATGAAACGTCATAATTTTGGAGGTATGCAAGCTACGCATGGAGTGTCTATTAGTCATAGGGCTCATGGTTCAACCGGAAATAGCCAAGATCCAGGTAGAACCTGGAAAGGAAAAAAAATGGCAGGGCAATATGGTAATGTTAGAGTTACAACTCAAAATCTTAAAATTGTAAAACTTCTCGAAAACGATAATTTGATTTTGGTAGAAGGTTCAGTTCCAGGGTCCAAAAATGGTATTGTAACTTTATCCGACGCCGTTAAATATAATCGTCCTAAGGATGTTCCATTTCCTGCTGGCCTAAGAATATCTGAAAATACTGAAGATATCAAAGATACAACAATACCAGTTTCTGAAGATGATAGTGGTAAAATATCAGAAAACAAAGGAGCCAAAGTTGAAGATTAAATCTTTGAATTTAAATAATAAGTCAGGTAAAGAAATTACGCTTGACGATAATATTTTTGGAATATCTCCTAGGCCTGACATAATGGCTAGAGTTATAAGATGGCAATTAGCTAAAAGGCGATTAGGTAATCACTCAGTTAAAACACGAAGCGAAATCAAAATGACTACAGCTAAAATGTATAAACAAAAGGGTACTGGTAAGGCCAGACACGGTTCTGCTGCTGTTTCCCAGTTTAGAGGTGGTGGAATGGCTCATGGCCCTGTTGTTCATTCTCATTGTCATAGATTAAATAAAAAGGTAAGAAAATTAGGTTTAAAATCTGCCTTATCTGATAAAGTCAAACTTGGAAAACTTATTATTTTAGATAGTTCAAAATGTGATGGAAAGACTTCTACTCTCAAGAAAAAATTAGATAACATGGGGGTCGGTAAAACACTTGTTATTTCAGGAAGTCAGGTTGATACAAATTTTGTAAAAGCTGCAAATAATATTAAATATTTAGATGTGCTATCATATGAAGGTATTAACGTCTACGATATTGTAAAAAAAGATAATCTAATAATAATTGATGATGCACTAAAATTTGTTGAGGAGCGTTTGTCGTGAGTGTAAGGCCTAGAAAAAAAAATAATAATGTAATTAGTTTTAATAAAGCTTATCAGGTTGTTTTAAATCCTTTGATTACAGAAAAAGCTACTCAAATGTCAGAGTTTAATAAAATGGTATTTTCAGTTCCACTTTCTGCAAACAAGTTTGATATAAAATTATCAATTGAAAAAATTTTTTCAGTTAAAGTTAAGTCTGTTAACACCATTTTACTCAAAGGAAAGGTAAAAAGATTTAAGGGAATTTTAGGGCGAAGGGTAAATACCAAAAAAGCTATAATAACTCTTGCCCCCGGTAATACGATAGATCTGTCAGTGGGGATATAAAATGGCATTAAAACAATATAAACCAAACACACCTGGACAAAGAGGATTGGTTCTTGTAGACAAATCTAACTTGTACAAAGGCAAACCTGAGAAAAGACTAACTGAAGGTCTTAGTAAACATGGAGGAAGAAACCACTCTGGTAAAATTACAATGTGGCAAAGAGGCGGTGGACACAAAAGACGTTACAGAATAATAGATTTTAAAAGAAATAAGTTTGATATAAATGGATTGGTTGAACGTATAGAATATGATCCTAATCGCTCGGCATACATTGCACTAATAAGATATGAAGACAATGAACTAAGATATATAATAGCTCCTCAAAGACTAAATGTAGGTGATAAGATTGTTTCGTCTAACAAGGCTGATATCAAGCCGGGAAATTGTATGCCACTTTCATCCGTCCCAGTTGGTACTATCATTCATAATGTTGAACTTAAACCTGGTAAAGGAGGGCAACTTGCTCGTTCAGCGGGATCTTATGTACAACTAATAGGAAAAGATTTGTCTTATTCTATTTTGCGATTAGTATCTGGTGAAGTCAGATTTGTACTTTCCTCTTGCCTCTGCGCAATCGGAGCTGTATCAAATCCTGATAATCAAAATACCAATTTAGGAAAAGCTGGTAGGAATAGGTGGCTTGGAAAAAGACCTTCTGTAAGAGGTGTTGCCATGAATCCAGTTGATCATCCTCACGGTGGAGGTGAAGGTAGAACGTCAGGTGGTAGGCACCCAGTTACACCATGGGGGAAGCCTACAAAAGGATATAGAACAAGAAATAATAAAAGAACCGATAAATTAATAATTAGAAGAAGAAAAGCGTAAGGTTAAATCAATGTCTAGATCTATATGGAAAGGTCCCTTTGTGGACGGTTATTTACTAAAAAAAGCTGACTTAGCAAGAGAGTCTGGTAGAAATGACGTAATAAAAACTTGGTCTAGAAGATCTACTGTCATGCCTCAATTCGTTGGGCTCACATTTGGTGTTCATAACGGTAAAAAGTTTATACCTGTAACAATAACTGAAACCATGGTAGGGCATAAATTAGGAGAATTTTCTCCTACAAGGACATACTATGGTCATACCGCAGACAAAAAGTCAAAGCGATAGAGGAAAAGATGGGGAAAGAGAAAAATAAAAGAAGAGAATTAGACAACGAGGCCAAAGTTGTGTTAAAAAATATTCGAATCAGTCCGCAAAAACTTAACCTTGTTGCTCAAATGATTAGAAAGCAAAGCGCTTCTAAGGCTATCTCTATTTTACAATTTTCTAAACGAAGAATATCTAACGATGTGGAAAAGGCACTTAGATCTGCTATAGCCAACGCAGAAAATAATCATTCACTAGATATAGATAAACTTATTGTAAAAGAAGCTTTTGTTGGCAAAGGATTGGTTATGAAACGTTTTCATGCTCGAGCAAGAGGTCGTGGGGCTAAAATCATCAAACCTTTCTCTCATCTAACAATTTTATTGTCCGAGCAGGAAGGAAAATAATATGGGTCAAAAAACACAACCAATCGGATTTAGATTAGGTATTAACCGTACTTGGGACTCTAGGTGGTTTGGTGGAAAATCTTATGCAGACTTGCTTCATCAAGATATAAATCTTAGGAAATATTTGTTTGAAAAGCTTAAAGCTGCTGCAGTTAGTAAAATTGTTATTGAAAGACCTGCTGGAAGAGCGAATATCTCTATATATGCGGGAAGACCAGGTTTAGTTATTGGTAAAAAAGGTCAAGATATTGAAACTCTAAAAAACACATTAAGTAAGCAAATTGGTTCAGAAGTTAGTCTTAATATAATAGAAATAAGAAAACCAGAAATTGATGCCAAATTAGTTGCTGACGGCATTGCTCAACAACTTGAAAGAAGAGTTGCCTTTAGAAGAGCAATGAAAAGAGCTGTTCAGAGCGCAATCAGACTTGGTGCTGAAGGAGTTAGAATAAATTGTGCAGGTAGGCTTGGAGGTGCCGAGATTGCCAGAACTGAATGGTATAGAGAAGGTAGAGTTCCTTTACATACCCTAAGGGCAGATGTTGATTATGGTGAAGCTACTGCATTAACGACTTATGGCGCGACTGGAATAAAAGTATGGATTTTCAAAGGTGAGGTAATGGAACATGATCCAATGGCTCAAGATAAAAGAATGCAAGGTGCGGTAAAAGGTTCAAATATTAAATCTATGGATCAGGGGTAAAAATGTTACAGCCTAAAAGAACAAAGTTTAGAAAAGCTCATAAAGGCAGGATTCATGGCTTAGCCAAAGGTGGAACTAAGCTTAATTTTGGATCATTTGGTTTAAAAGCTGTTGCGCCTGAAAGGGTCACAGCTAGACAAATAGAAGCTGCTAGAAGAGCAATAACAAGACATTTAAGGAGAGCTGGGAGGGTATGGATTAGGATATTTCCAGATGTTCCAGTTTCAAGTAAGCCTGCCGAAGTTAGAATGGGTAAAGGTAAAGGTTCACCTGATTTTTGGATTTGTAGGGTTAAGCCTGGTAGAATCATGTTTGAACTTGACGGTGTTTCAGAAATTGCTGCGAAGGAAGCTTTAAATTTAGCAGCGGCAAAACTTCCTATGGATACTAAGGTTGTAAAAAGATTAGGTGAATAAAAAAAGAGGTATAAATGGCAAAGTACAAGCCCAAAAATTTAAGAGTTAAAACAGGTGATGAACTTAAAGAGCAAATAAAATTGTTAAGAAAAGAACAATTTAATCTTCGCTTTCAAGTTTCAAACGGTCAAAATGAAAATCCTGCCAGATTCAAGCAAATTAGAAAAGAAATAGCCTGTATAAAAACAATATTGAACAATGTTGTATCAACCAAGGTTTGAGGAGTAATTATATGCCAAAAAGAATTTTAACAGGTAAAGTTACAAGTAATAAATCAGATAAAACTATAACTGTTATAGTTGAGAGAAAAATTATGCATCCAATGTACAAAAAATTTGTCACAAAATCTAAAAAATTCTCTGCGCATGATAGTAAAAATAAATATAATATTGGAGATGTAGTAAGTATTAGAGAATGCACTCCTATTTCAAAAAATAAACGTTTTGAAGTTATTTACTAGTTAGAATGTTTCTTGGAGATATAATATGATACAAATGCAAAGTAATCTCGAAGTGGCGGATAACTCTGGTGCAAGAAGAGTTCAATGTATTAAAGTGTTGGGTGGATCTGGACGCACCTCTGCTGCTGTTGGGGATGTTATAGTAGTTTCAATTAAAGAAGCTATTCCAAGAGGTCGTGTAAAAAAAGGCGACGTTCATAGAGCCGTGATAGTTAGAACTTCGAAAGAAGTTAGAAGAAATGATGGTACTTGTATTAGATTTGACAAAAATGCTGCTGTTTTAGTAAATAAAAGTAATGAGCCAATAGGCACAAGAATCTTTGGTCCTGTTACGCGAGAATTACGCAGCAGGAAATTTATGAAAATAGTATCTCTAGCTCCTGAGGTTTTATAATGAATAAAAAATTTAAAATTAAAAAAGGTGACGCAGTTATTGTAATTGCTGGTAAGGATAAAGGTAAATCAGGTAACGTTTTGTCTATTTCTAAAGACAAGGATAGAGTTGTTGTTCAAGGGGTTAATATTATTAAAAGACACAGAAAAGCAACACAAGAAAGCCCAGGTAAAATTGAAGAAATAGAGGCCTCAGTCCATATTTCAAATGTTTCGCACGTTGATCCAGATAACGGTAAACCAACAAGAGTAAGATATGAGTTCAAAGATGGTGTTAAGAAAAGAATGTCTGTTGTATCAGGCTCTTTATTAGATAAGTAAAATGGAGATTTAAATGACTGTCCGCTTGCATGAAAAATACAAAAAAGAAATAACCAATATATTAAAAGAAAAATTTAATTATAAAAATGATTTAGAAATACCAAAACTTGAAAAGGTTATAATTAATATGGGTGTTGGCGAAGCAGTAAAAGATAGTAAAAAAATTGAAATTGCTGTTAAGGAAATAACTGCAATAAGTGGTCAAAGGCCTATAGTAACTAAATCAAAAAAAGCCAATGCGAGCTTTAAATTAAGAGAAGGTATGCCTATTGGAGTGAAAGTAACACTGAGAAAAAATAAAATGTATGAGTTCGTGGATAGGTTTGTTAATATAGCGTTACCTAGAGTCAGAGATTTTAGAGGGGTTAATCCTAAGAGTTTTGATGGTAATGGTAATTACGCTCTTGGCTTAAAGGAACAATTTGTTTTTCCTGAAATTGAATATGATAACGTTGATTCAGTTAGAGGAATGGATATAATTTTTGTTACTACAGCTAGGTCAGATGATGAAGGAAAAGAGTTGCTAAACGGATTTGATTTTCCATTTAATTCACAATAATTTACAAGGAGATATAGATGGCAAAAAAAAGTGCTATCCAAAAAAACTTGAATAAAGAAATACAAGTCAAAAAAAATAAATCACGAAGAGATAGATTAAAAGCAATTTGTAGTAATAGATCTCTTCCAATTGAAGAGCGTTTTGAAGCTCAACTTAAATTATCTGAAATGCCCAGAAATGGAGCAAAAATTAGGTTGAGAAACAGATGCCTAATTACAGGCAGACCTCGTGGCTATTATAGAAAAGTTAAAATGTCACGTATTGCATTAAGAGAATTAGCTTTATCTGGACAAATACCAGGTATGGTCAAATCAAGTTGGTAGAAAGGTATTAATTATGTCAATGAGTGATACGCTTGGAGATATGTTAACTAGAATTAGAAACGGTCAATCAGCTAATAAAACAGTTGTAGAAACTCCTGCGTCTAGGTTTAGAGCAAATGTTTTAGATGTTTTAAAAAGAGAAGGCTATATTCGTAATTTTTCTAAATTTGAAAAAAGGCCTGGAATTCATGAGTTTAAAATAGAATTAAAATATTATGAAGGTAAGCCTGTTATAAGTGAAATTAAAAGAGTATCAACCCCTGGTAGAAGAGTTTACTCGGGTATAAGCGATTTACCAAGAACATATAATGGTCTTGGAATATCAATATTATCAACTCCCAGAGGTGTCATGAGTGATAATGAAGCAAGAGCCGCTCACGTCGGTGGTGAAGTTCTTTGCCAAGTATTTTAGGAGTATAGTTAGATGTCTAGAATTGGTCAGGCCATAATAAAAATTCCGGATGGTATTGAAGTTAAGCATGAAGGGAATAAATTTTGGGCAAAGGGCTCAAAAGGTGAATTAACAGCACCAGTAAGTGAAACTATAAATGTTACAATAAAAGATAATATAATATCAGTTGAACCAAAAAGTAAAGATGTGAGAAGTAATGCGATTTGGGGTACAACTAGGGCTCTTATCTACAATGCTGTTTCAGGTGTTAGTGATGGTTTTACAAAAGAAATGGAAATTTTAGGAGTTGGTTATAGAGCTACATTGCAAGGTAAAAAGTTGTCTCTTAGCTTAGGCCTCAGTCACCCTGTTGAGATTGAAGTACCTGAAGGCATTTTGGTAAAAATGGATGGAAATACAAAATTTACAATTTCTAGTGCTGACAAACAAAAACTTGGCGAATTTGCAGCAATGATAAGATCAAAAAGGCCCCCTGAACCGTTTAAGGGTAAAGGAATAAGGTATGCTAATGAATTTATTTTACGTAAAGAAGGTAAGAAAAAATAGGGGTAATTATGAATAAATCTATGTCTCTGCATAATAGAAGAAAAAATAGAAATAGAAAGGCCTTGAAAGCTAAGTCGCATGGCAAATTAAGGTTATCTGTTTTTAGGTCAAGTAAACATATTTATGGACAAATAATTGATGACAACGAAGGTATTACTATTACATCAGCTTCAAGCCTTGAAACTAATGTAAAAAAACAATTTAAAAACTGTGGAAATAAAGAAGTTGCAGCAGTTGTTGGTAAACTGATAGCTGAAAAAGCTCTTACAAAAGGTATAAAGAACGTTGTTTTTGATAGAGGTGGATATGTTTATCATGGCAGAGTAAAAAACTTAGCTGAGGCGGCTAGAGAAGGTGGATTAATATTTTAGGGGGTTGTAATGGCGAGAATTGATAAACAGGATAAAAAAAATTATAAAGATGATAGTGACCTAGTAGATAAGTTGGTTGGTATAAATCGTGTGGCCAAAGTTGTTAAAGGTGGAAGACGTTTTGGATTTGCTGCGCTAGTAGTCGTAGGTGATCAAAGAGGTAAAGTTGGCTTTGGTACCGGCAAAGCTAAGGAAGTACCCGAAGCTATAAAAAAAGCTACTGACGATGCAAAAAAAAATATGGTTAAGGTCCCAATGAAGGAAGGTAGAACTTTGCATCATGATATGAAAGGTCATTACGGTGCAGGAAGAGTTGTTTTAAGAACAGCTCCATCTGGAACTGGCATAATTGCGGGTGGTCCTATGCGAGCTGTATTTGAAACGCTTGGAGTTCAAGATGTTGTTGCAAAATCAATTGGAACTTCAAATCCTCATAATATGATAAAAGCAACATTTGATGCTTTCAATTCTATGTATTCCCCAAGAAACATTGCTAATAAAAGAAGCAGAAAAGTAGCCGAAATTTTTGGAAACCACCCAAAATCAGATACTAATAAAAATTCTAAAGCTAGTTAGGTATTCTAATGTCAGATAAGAAAAAAATAGTTGTTACTCAAATAAAAAGTCCAATTGGAAGACAATCAGACCAGAAAAAAACATTAATAGGCCTTGGTTTAAATAAAATTGGTAGAAGTAAAATTTTAAGTGATACACCTTCAATTAGGGGTATGATTAATAAAGTTAAGCATCTGGTTGAAGTTAACTGAAGAATAAAATTGAACTAGATTAGGGGAAAATTATGAATTTATGTGAAATTAAAGATAACAAAAATGCTACAAGAAATAGAAAAAGATTAGGTAGAGGTATAGGTTCTGGAACAGGAAAAACTTCAGGAAGAGGACATAAAGGTCAAAAGGCAAGATCTGGAGTATCTATTAAAGGTTTTGAAGGTGGCCAGATGCCTATTCATAGAAGATTACCGAAAAGAGGATTTACAAACATAAATAGAATTCCATTTATTGTATTAAATTTTAGTAGAATTGAAAACCTAATTAATGAAAAAAAAATTGATCCCAAAAAAATTATAAATTCTCAAACTTTGTTAGATTTGGGTATTGTAAAAAGTTTAAAGTCCAGAATTAAACTTTTGGCTAAAGGTGAAATTAAAACTAAAATTAGTATTGAAGTTTCTGCTGCTTCTACTTCAGCAAAAGATAATGTGGAAAAAGTAGGCGGTTCAATTAGTATTATTGAAAACCTGAAACCAGTTATTAAATCTCCTAAGAAATCTGGAGTCTAAATTAATGGCTAATGAAAGTATGTTTGGGGTACTAGGACAGGCTACAGAACTGCGTCAAAGAATTATATTTACACTTGTTGCTTTAATCGTATACAGATTAGGAACGTATATACCTGTTCCTGGTATAAATGCTGTAGCTTTATCAGAGATTGTTAATAACGCAAATAATGGTGTTCTTGGAATGTTCAACATGTTTTCAGGTGGTGCTTTAGGTCGTATGACAATATTTGCTCTAACAATACTTCCATACATATCCGCTTCAATAATAATGCAGTTAATGACTTCCATATCTCCACAGATGTCTCAATTAAAGAAAGAAGGGGAATCAGGAAGAAAAACGATTAATCAATATACTAGATATCTTACTGTTTTACTTGCAACTGTTCAAGCTTATGGATTTGCAGTTGCTCTAGAAAGTACAACAGGCGTGTCTGGCTCATTAGTTAATAATCCGGGTGCTTTTTTTAAAGTAACTACTGTAGTTACTTTGGTTGGATCTGTAATGCTTTTACTTTGGTTGGGAGAGCAAATTACTTCAAGAGGTATAGGTAATGGTGTTTCTCTAATTATTTTTTCTGGTATAGTTGCAGAATTACCAAGAGCTATAGCACAAATTTTAGAACAAGGTAGAACTGGTTCAATATCTACATTTTTAATTATCGCAATATTAGTGCTTGCTATAACAGTAATAGTTTTTATTGTATTTATAGAGCGTTCGCAAAGAAAAATAATTGTACAATATCCAAAAAGACAAATGGGTAATAAAATGTTTGCAGGTGATTCCTCTCACTTGCCATTAAAAATTAACGTTCCAGGTGTTATTCCTCCCATTTTCGCATCGGCTCTTTTGCTACTGCCAACGTCATTATCTTCTTTTTCTGGTTTGGATAATAATAGCTCAGAATGGATCTTAACGTTGAACTCGTATTTTGGAAGAGGTCAACCTTTATATTTAGCATTATACATAAGCTTAATTGTATTTTTTGCATTCTTTTATACAGCTATAGTTTTTAATCCTGATGAAACTGCAGATAACTTAAAAAGGAATGGAGGTTATGTACCAGGAATAAGACCAGGTCCTCCTACGGCTGATTATTTAGATTTTGTGTTAACAAGATTGACAGCAATCGGCGCTACATATTTAGCTGCGGTTTGTATTTTACCAGAAATTCTAATATCAAAATACTCAATTCCCTTTTATCTTGGTGGTACTAGTTTGTTAATCGTTGTAACTGTTTCTATGGATACAGTTTCTCAGGCTCAATCACATTTAATTGCTCACCGATATTCAGGATTAATAAAAAAATCAAAGTTAAGAGGTAGTAGAAGGTAGATGAAATTAATATTATTTGGGCCTCCAGGGGCAGGCAAAGGTACACAAGCTAAGATGCTAATTGATAAATTCAATATAGTCCAAATCTCTACAGGCGATATGCTAAGAGACGAGGTTCAATCTGAAACTGAATTAGGTAAAAATGCTAAATCTATAATGGATAGGGGTGATTTGGTCTCAGATGATATAATAATTGCTATGATTAAAAAAAGGATTCAATTGTCAGATTGTAATAATGGTTTTATTTTA